>NZ_CP107852.1:6991959-7722612 GCF_036346875.1 Nocardia sp. NBC_00508
GCCGCTGGTTCTTGCGGCGGCCAAGCTCAGCATCTTGGGCCCGAGCGCGCCCAGGACACGGCGGCTGGGAACGGCCGGGGGCGGGCTCTGCAGGGGCACTGCGTCCATCGCGTCGAGGTAGGCCCCCATCGTTGTGACGGCACGCCCGGCGGATGGGACGCGATGCCCCAGGTAGGTCAGTGGCCGGTCATCGACCCGATGTCCGCCGAGGCCCAAGATGAACCGGCCGGGATAGGCCTCGGCGAGGGAGCGTTCTGCGGCGGCCATCGCGATCGGATCGCGGAAGAAGATGTTCGCTATCCCGGTGCCGATCACGAGACCGTTCGTTGCGCCGAGGAGGATCCCCGCCTGCGTTAGCGCGTTGCGGCCGAATTCCTCACCGATCCATAGGGCGCCGAAACCGAACTCTTCGATCTCGGCTGCCAGTTCGCGTACCCGCATGGCGGGCTGTACATCCAGTGCCAATGTCCACAGTCCAAGGCGGCCCGCTGTCGTATCCATTCGTCCTCCAGTAGAATGAGCACCTCTCACTTTAACGATAGTGAGAGGTGCTCACCTTGTCGAGGAGACTGTATGCCGGGACCCTTAGCGAGGCGTGCCGATGCACGCCACAACCGCGAGAAGCTTCTCGAGATCGCGGACGCGACCTTCCGCCGAGATGGGGTAAAGGCCTCGCTGGCGGAGATCGCGCGCACCTGCGGGATCGCCATCGGGACCCTCTATAAGCACTTCCCCACCCGCGAGGCACTTCTACAGGCTTTGATCCACGATCGAGTCACGAGCCTGCAGGAGAACGCGGAACGGCTCGCCGACTCCGACATGCCATGCGAGGCGCTTATCGAGTGGTTGCAGGAGTTCGGCCGGTGCGCGTCGGCCTACCGGGGCCTGGCGGAATCGATCCTGGCCGCGGCCGCGGTCGAAGAGTCGGACCTGAATGCCGGCGTTGAGACAATGCGCGCCGCCGCTGGCGTGCTCGTGGTCAAAGCGCAAAAGGCCGGAACCATCCGGCTCGATGTCTCTCCCGCCGAGGTGTTTGCCCTGGCCTGCGGGGCGGGCACCGCGAGCCCGTACGCCACCGCCGACCCCGATCGCCTTCTGCGACTTGTCGTCGAGGGGCTTGCGACACGGTAGTGGACCGGCGCAGGGAGCCGAAGTCCGATCCGGCAGGAGCCGTTGACTCAGCGAAGACCGGCGACGGCCGTACGGTAGAGGACAGTCTCGGCCCGATCCCACGACCAGCCGTTCTCCACGACCAGGGTGCGCCAGCCCGTCGGACCGAACCAGAACCACAGCAGGTCCGCCGTTTCCGTCACCGGGTAGGGCGGCGGCGGATTCAAACTCTGCAGATGGCGGGCGGTGGCCCCTATCGCCGGTATTCGCCGAACGTGGCGCGCAAGTCGTCGACGATGAGGTCCGGTTCCTCCATGGCGGCGAAGTGGCCGCCACGATCGAATTCGGTCCAGCGCACGATGTTGTGGTTTCGTTCGGCGATGCGGCGGACCGGAACACCCAGGTCGTGCGGCAACACGGCGACGGCGACCGGCACATCGGTTTCGGGTTCGGGCCTGCCCCAAGTCGCGGCGCCTTCGTAGTAGTAGCGTGCCGACGAGCCGGCGGTGCCGCTGAGCCAGTAGATCATGACGTTCGTCAACATCGCGTCGCGGTCGACGGCGTCCTCGGGCACGTCGGTCGAGTCGGTCCAGTCCTTGAATCGTTCGACAATCCAGGCCAGTTGACCCACCGGGGAGTCGGCGAGCGCGTAGGACAGTGTCTGCGGGCGGGTGGCCTGCAACATCGCGTAGGCGCCGAGTTCGTACTGGGCGCGCTGAGCCAGCGCCAGCGCCCGCTTCTCGGCAGGATTGTCGAGGTCCGCTGTCTCGGGGGTGACGGTGGCCGAGGCGATCATCGTCACGTGCAGCGCCACGACGTGCTCAGGATCGATCACCGCCAGTTCGCGAGAAATGGCCGCGCCGGTGTCTTCGCCATGTGCGGCATAGCGGTCATAGCCGAGCCGGTGCATCAGCTCCGCCCATGCCCGTGCGGCCCGTCTGGTCGACCAGCCGACCGCCGTCCCGGACAACCCGAACCCGGGGATCGTCGGCACGACGACATCGAAGGCGTCCTCGGCCCGGCCACCGTGCGCAACCGGGTCGGTCAGCGGCCCGATCACGTCGAGGAACTCCACGATCGATCCGGGCCACCCGTGGGTGAGGATCAGCGGTAAGGCACCGGGCTCCGCCGACCGGACATGGATGAAATGCACGTCGTGGCCGTCGATCTCGGTGCGGAACTGCGGGAACGCGTTGAGCCACGCCTCCTGCTCTCGCCAGTCGTAGGTGGTGCGCCAGTACCGTGCCAGCTCCTGGGTGTAGTCGAGCGGAATGCCATGCGCCCAGCCGACTCCGGTGACGCCGTCCGGCCAGCGGGTTTCATCCAGTCGCCGATGCAAGTCGTCGAGCTGGGCTTGGGGGACGGCGATGCGGAAGGGAGTTATCTCTGCGCTCATGAGAATGACTTTACGAAGCCGCTAGGTCAACTTCCGCCCTAGCTTATGGGGCAGAATGCGCAGTGTGTTGGAAACCTCGGCTCGTCTGCTCGAACTCCTGTCGCTCTTGCAGACGCCCCGCGTATGGACCGGCGCCGACCTAGCCGAACGCCTCGGGGTCGATACCCGCACGATCCGCCGCGACATCGACAAGCTGCGCAACCTCGGCTACCCCGTGCACGCTGTCGCCGGAGCGGCCGGATATCGCCTGGGCGCGGGAACCAAACTGCCCCCGCTGCTGCTGAACGACGACGAGGCGGTCGCCGTTGTCCTCGGGCTGCGCACCGCCGCGGGCGGAACCATCACCGGCATCGAGGAGAGTTCGCTGCGGGCGCTGGCGAAACTGGAGCAGATCCTCCCGGCCCGGTTGCGCCACCGGGCCTCGGCTCTGCAAGCAGCGACCCTCAGCGTGCCGGCAGGCACCCCGTCCGTGGATGCGAATGTCCTCACCACGATCGCCGCCGCGATCCGTGACCACGAACAACTCCGCTTCGACTACCACACCCACGACGGCACCGAGATCCGGCGGGCAGCCGAACCGCATCGGCTCGTGCACACCGGGCGGCACTGGTATCTGGTCGGCTGGGATGTCGAGAAGCAGGATTGGCGCACCTACCGTGTCGACCGCCTCCGCCCGCGCATCCCCAACGGGCCACGGTTCACCTCGCGCGAGGCACCCGAGATCGACCTGACCGGGTGGGTGTCCCGCGGAGTCAGCACCGCCCCCTATCGCTATCAGGCGCGCATCACCCTCGAGGTATCGGCCGCTGTTGCGGCAGACCGCATCCCGCCGACCGTCGGCGTGATCGAAGCAATCGACGAAGGGCATTGCCTGCTGCACACCGGCTCGAACTCACTCGACGAAATAGCCGTCTACACAGGGCTTTTCGGATTCGGATTCCATGTGCACGAACCACCCGAACTCATCGATCACCTGCGCGCGCTGGCCGGCCGCGTCACCGCGGCCATCGCGCCCCGGCACGACGCGCCCGGTTCGGCCGACCGCCCTCCGGGCTGACACCCCAGCTCGCCCGATCCTGCGGCACCGAAGTTGCGGCAGTTGGCCCACGCCAGCTCGAGCGGCGACAACGACGAATGTTCGCCCTGTACCCTCCATCCAGCGCCTGAGACGCTCGCAGTCACGGGTGCAGTCCTGGGGGTGGCCACCCAACCGGAAATCCTGGTGCCCGCCGTCGACGCCCGGCTGATCGAACTCGGTTCCGGTACGCTGACGTTTCACATTGACGCTGTGGCCGGTGCCAGCTACTGGCCTGACGGTGCAGCCCACGCCGTCTGCGCTTCGGTCACCCCGTCAACGCCCAGCAGGCGCATGCTGTTCTCCCATAGCCGATCCAGCTGGGCAGGGTCATTGAAAAGTTTGGCGAACAGGACCAGACCTTCGAGTTGTGCGACAACAGACTTGGCCGCCTCCCGCGGATTCCCTGGAGGCACTTGATCGCCATCCATCGCTTCCTTGATGGCTCGTTCGACCATGTCGATCTGTTCGTCGAAGATGCCCTGCAACCGTTCACGGATCGGATCGTCCTGCCCACTCATCTCCAATGTGCTCTCCGACGACGTAATCGTCGGATACCAGACCGTGGACTTCGGCTTCATCGATCGCCCCACGCTTCCGGTTCATCTCACCGTCATCCTCCGAAAAACGGCGGAACCTGGCTGATCAGTCACTACCACGTCTCCAAGATCGACTAGACCAGGACGAGGCGAATAACGACAGAGAGGACCAACAATGAGCTCACCACTCACCGGACTCGGAGTCATGAACCCCGTGCTCGCCGCGCCGATGGCCGGCGGTCCGTCGACACCCGAGTTCGTCATCGAAGCGGGCCGAGCAGGGAGCCTCGGATTCGTCGCCGCCGGGTACAAGGACATCGACACTCTGTCGGAGCATGTCGGAGCGGTCCGGGCATCCGGCGTCGCCTTCGGAGTGAATCTCTTCGCACCGAACCCGGTTCCGATCGCTGAGGATGCCTACCGCACCTACTCGCGCCTGCTCCAGCCCGAGGCAGACGTCTACGGAATGAACCTCAGCGAGATCGGACTGCGCGAGGACGACGATCACTGGGACGAGAAGATCGCGCTCCTCCTCGCCGACCCGGTCCCCGTGGTCAGCTTCACCTTCGGCATTCCCTCTGCCGCCGTCATCGCCGCATTCAAAAAAACAGGCACAGTCACCGTCCAGACCGTGACCTCCACCACCGAGGCGCACCAGGCGGCGGACGCCGGGGTCGACATGCTCGCCGTGCAGGCCTCCGCGGCCGGTGGGCACTCCGGCACGTTGACGCCGGGGACGATTCCCCCCGTGATTCCCCTCGACGATCTCATCCGTCAGATCACCACCACCGTGTCGATCCCCGTCATCGGCGCAGGCGGCATCGGGACAGCGGATGGCGTCGCAGCGGCCATCCGCGCCGGAGCGGCAGCCGTCTCGGTTGGCACCGTTCTGCTCCGCGCCGATGAGAGCGGCGCCTCCGCCGCCCACAAGACCGCCATCGCCGACCCGGCCTTCGACGTAACCATCGTGACGCGTGCGTTCACCGGTCGTCCGGCACGCGCGCTCCGCAATGCCTTCACTGACAGGTACACCGAGATCGCACCCACCGGCTATCCGGCAGTGCACTATCTCACCAGCCCGATCCGCAAAGCCGCCACCTTGGCGGGCGACGCCCAGCGAATCCATCTCTGGGCGGGCACCGGATACCGAGAGGCGACCCCGGAACCCGTCGCCCGCATACTCACCCGCCTCGCCTCCACACTGTGACCGGCGGGCACGGATAGCGGCTTCGATCCCTTGCGGTCCTGGGCTGTCGCATCTGCCACGAATGCCCGCCATTGCAATCGCTGTGCCGCGTGGAATGTCCACGCGGCACAGCGGTTGTTGCTGGTCAGGAGACGGAATTGACGGCGTTGGCAATGACCTCCGCCACGGCGTCGGGCTGAGAGACCGCGAGTGCGTGTGAGGCGCCGGCGATTTCGACGGTGTCGCGGGCTCCAGCGCGTTCGGCCATGAACCGGTGTGCGGCGACCGGGATGTTGTAGTCCGCGTCGGGGAAGACGAACCACGACGGCAGGTTCTTCCAGTTGGGTGCGCCCGACTTGCCATTGAGGGCACGGTCGTTGAGCGGGCGCTGGGTGACAGCGTCGAGTTCGGCTTGGTCCGCGGGGAGATCCGCCGCGAACTGGTGGTGGTACTTGTCCTGCTTGATGTAGAGGTCGGTGCTGCCGTCGACGAGCGGGACCGGGTTCAGGGTCTCGCCGAGCGTGCTTCCGGGGTACTTGGCGGACAGTTCGCCGATGCTCTCGCCGGATTCCGGGGCGAACGCGGCGACGTATACCAGCCCCTTGACCTTCGGATCGTGGATCTGAGAGATGACCTGGCCGCCGTAGGAGTGCCCGACCAGGACGACGGGACCATCGACGGAATCGACGACGCTCTGGACGACCTCGGCATCGGTCACCAGACTGCGCAGCGGGTTGGGGGCGGCGATCACGGTCAGATCGTGGTCACGCAGGCGACTGACGACCCCGTTCCAGCTGGCGGATTCGGCGAATGCGCCGTGGACGAGGACGACGGTGGCGGTGCTCATGGCGGTGCTCCTTGAAAAGTGAGTGCGGGAATGGATGACAGGCGAGTTCAGTGCTTCAGGAACGCGAGCAGGTCGGTTTCGAACGCGGTGCGGAATTCGCCGTACAGCCCGTGTGGTGCACCGGGGTAGACGCGAAGAGTCGAATTCTTGATCAGCTCAGCGGATTTCACCGCCGAGTCGTGCAGCGGGACGATCTGGTCGTCATCGCCGTGCGCCACGAGCACGGGGATGTCGATCCGCTTCAGGTCCTCGGTGAAGTCGGTCTCGGAGAACTGGGCGATGCATTCGTACGCGGCCCGGATCCCGGCCTGCATACCCAACGCCCAGAACGCGCGGCGGGCACCCTCCGAGGTCGTCGCGCCCGGCCGGTTGAAGCCGTAGAAGGTCTCGCTCAGATCCCAATAGAACTGCGAGCGGTCGTTGGCGACGCCGGAGCGGATCGCGTCGAAGACCTCCATCGGTGTGCCTTCGGGGTTGGTGTCGGACTTGACCATGACCGGGGGTACCGCACCGAGCAGGACCGCCTTGGCGACGCGGGCGCTGCCGTGGCGGCTGAGGTACCGGGCCACCTCACCGCCGCCGGTCGAGTGTCCGACCAGAACGGCGTCGTGCAGGTCGAGCTTCTCGATCAGTTCGGCAAGGTCGTCGGCGTAGCGGTCCATGGTGTTGCCGTCCCAGGTCTGGCTGGATCGGCCGTGACCGCGGCGGTCGTGAGCGATGGCGCGGAAGCCGTTCTCGGCGACCAGGCGAGCCTGCTCGTCCCAGGCGTCGGCGTTGAGCGGCCAACCGTGGCTGAAGACGACCGGCTGTCCGGCGCCCCAGTCCTTGAAGAAGATCTCGGCGCCGTCTGTGGTGGTGAATGTCGATGTCATGCCGATGAAATTACGAATCCGGGTACCCCCGACGAATCAGTCGAACGACTGCCCCGGCGACTGCATCGATGACTCAGTCGCCCCGATCGGTGACTCAGTCGCTCGGCGGCTACTCAATCCGTCGCGTTGTGAAACCACAGGCCCTTCTGCCAGGCTTCGTGGGTGGGTAGTGAGATTTCGGCGCCATCGTTCTTCTCCAGCGATGTCCTGGCGACCACACCGAACGGTTCACGAGGTCTCGTCGGGCGCGAGGAGTATCTGTCATTACTCCGGGGCCTACTCGATCGAGCTGTCGCGGGTAACGGGTCGGCGCTGGTACTGCGCGGCGAAGCCGGTATCGGAAAATCGGCACTGCTGGCCGCCGTTCGGGATACGGCGATCGAACGGGGACTGACCGTCCTGTCCGCGGTCGGCGTCGAGAACGAGGCGGGCCTGCCCTTCGCCACACTGCACCAGCTGCTGCATCCGCTCATGTCCGAGGCAGAAAAATTGCCACTGACACAACAGCGCACACTGCGCGCGGCGCTCGGGCAGGAGGACGGCACCCCGGATCTGTACTCGGTGGCGTTGGCCGTGCTTCAGTTGGTCGGCGAGGCCGCCGGACAGTGCCCGACCGTCTTGATCGTCGATGACTTGCAATGGCTCGACAGCTGTAGTGCCGACGTGCTGAGCTTTGTGGCTCGCCGAGTGGGCAGTGACGCGGTCCTCACCTTGGGCGCCACCCGCGCCGGGCAGGCGGATCCGGCGCATCGGGCGGGGCTGCCCGACCTCGTCGTCAACCCGCTGGACGAGCGCGACGCCATCGCGCTGCTCGATGCGCAAGCGCCAGCGCTGACAACCACCGTTCGGCAGCGGCTGCTCGAGCAAGCGTCGGGCAACCCGTTGGCGCTTATCGAATTGCCCCGGGCGTTACGCCAGACCAACGCTGACCGGGTAGTCGAGGAGTTCCCGCTCACCACCCGCCTCGAAGCCGCTTTCGCCGCCCGCTCCGCCGAGCTCAGTGATCCGGCCCGCGTACTGCTGATCGTCCTGTCCGCCGACGTCACCTGCGATCTCCGACGACTGCTGCGGGCAGCCACCGAACTCGCCGGAACCCCGGTCACCACCGCACATCTGCAGGAAGCCCTCGATGTCGGCCTGGTCGAGTTATCCGGCGCGGCACTGCGATTCCGGCACCCGCTGATGCGTTCGGCCGTCTATGTGCGCGCGCCATTGGCCCAACGACTCGGCGCCCACACCATCCTGGCCGACGTACTTGCCGACTTCCCCGACAAGCAACTCTGGCACCGGGCCGCGGCAACTCTCGGAGCCGACGACACCCTCGCCGCACAACTCGAAGATTACGCCGAGCGGTCCCGGGCCCGGGGCGCGACGATGGCCGCGGTCAACGCGTTACACCGAGCGGCCGAGCTCTCCGAGAGCCCGGACTGCACCACCGCGCTGTTACTGCACGCCGCCGAACTCGCCAGCGAAACCGGCGCCCGCCGCGAAGCCCAGGACCTGGTCGATCGAGCAAACCTCGGCGCATTGGGACCAATCGAACGAGCGCGGCTGGCCAACGTCCAGGAAGTCATCGCATTCGGCCGACACGACCCCGAAGGTCGGATATTCGAACTGGTCGACATCGCCGCGCAGGTCCGCACCGCGGGCAACGCCGATCTCGCCGCCGAGCTGCTGTGGCGGGCCGCCTCCCGCTGCTTCTTCCAAGACGCCTCACCCGACGCCCGCAAGGCCATCGCCACCCAACTCGACATCCTCGACCTACCTGCGCACGACCCCCGCCAGCTTGCCATCGACGCCTACACCCTGCCCTGGGACCGCGGTCCCGCGGTACTCGACCAGCTCGCCCGGCTGACTCCGGACCGCTCCGATGCCGATGCCATGCGCTTCCTCGGCTACGCCGCCCTGTTCCTCGGCGACTTCCGCCGCGGTTCCGACTACATCGATACCGCCGCCACTATCGGACGCAATCAAGGACGGCTCGGACTGCTCGCAGGAATTCTCGGCGCCGGAAACTGGAGCCGCATCTGGCTCGGCGAGTGGGACACGGTCCGGGCCGAAACCGAGGAATCCCTGGCCTTTGCCCAGGAAACCGGCGAAGAATTCCATCTGGTCGCCGGGCGCACCAACCTGGCCATGATCGCCGCGCTGCGCGGAGAATCCGAGCTCGCCAACGATCATCTACGCGAGATCCATGCCAGTCCGTTGGCCACCGGCATGCGGTGCATTCACGCCGCTGCCCAGCAAACCCGCGGCATGATCCATCTCTTGGCGGGCCGCGCCGACGACGCCTACGTGGCCCTTCAACGCGTCTTCGACCCGGCAGACCCGGTCAGCCACCCCATGCGATGCTGGTGGATCGCTCCCGAACTCGCCGACGCGGCAGTCGCCGCGGAAAAGGTCGACGCCGCAAGACAATTGCTGGCCGAACTGCCTGCCCTGGCGACGCAGCTGCCCGCCCCGATGCTCAGCGTCGTCGACGAGTACAGCCGAGCGGTTCTCGCCGACGACGTCGACGCGGACACCGCCTATGCCGACGCACTCCACAGCCACGTCGGCTCCTGGCCCCTCTACCGCGCCCGGCTGCAACTGCACCACGGTCGCCGGTTGCGCCGCCAACGCCGGATGTCGGAAGCCCGCGAACCACTGCGGGCGGCCCGCGACACCTTCGACGCACTTGGTGCGGATCCGTGGGCAGAAGCCGCTCGCAACGAACTGCGCGCCGCCGGCGAAGGCAGCACTCGTCGGGCCCTCAACGCCCGCGACCAACTCACCCCGCAAGAACTGCAAATCGCCACCCTCGCCGCCGACGGACTCACCAACCGGCAAATCGCCGAGAAGCTCTACCTCTCCCACCGGACCATCGGTTCCCACCTGTACCGCATCTACCCACGCCTCGGCATCACCGGCCGAATCGAGCTCGCCGAAGCGCTCAAAGGGCCCATCACGTAGCGGATCAGATCACTTGGCAAGAGCTCGCTTTCGACCCAGACCCGGAGTGGCCCGTCTGGGTGATGCCGGGTGTCGACGTACAGCCCGAGAGATTCCAACGGGCCCGGGACCGGATCGATCAGCGAATCCAGAACGTCCGGCGGGTCGCCGTTGGTGTCTCCGAGATCGAATTCGACTGACGGCGTGGGTCACTCGGCGGCAGCGAGGGCTGCCGTCGTGGCGTTGGTGAGGCGCGCGACGTAGCCGTTATCGACCGATCCTCGGGTGATCAGGAGCCGGAAGAACAGTGGCGCGCCGAGCAGGTCCATGCCGAGTTCGTAGTCGAGATGTGTGGGTAGTTCGCCGCGGTCGACGGCCCGTTGCAGCAGTTGCGCGGCCGCCGCGCGACGGGGGGTGGCCACCGCCTCCCGTAACGCATCGGCCAGATCGCGGTTGCGCGCCGCTTCGGCGAACAGGTCCGGGACGATCCGGCTGACCAGTTCATGGGTCAACATATCCACGACATCGCGGATGAACGCCTCGACATCGCCGCGGAGTGAACCGGTGTCGATATCCGCGGGGCTGTGCTCGCGTACTGCGGTGGACACCAGATCGATCAGCATGGCGTCCTTCGACGGCCAGCGCCGGTACAGCGCCGCCTTGCCGACGCCGGCTCGCCGGGTCACGGCCTCCATCGACAGCCGGGCGTACCCGGTCTCGGCGAGTTCGTCGAAGGCGGCGCGTGCGATCGTCTCGGTCACGCGCTTGCGGAGCACTGCCGCCCCCGCGGCCCGGTGACTACTCATGCGGCTACCTCTCTAGAACGGAACGGTTGCGTTCCAATACTACCAAGGCTAAATTTGTGCTCCACAACACAACGGAACGGTTCCGTTCCGACGATGGAGGAACGATGAAGTTTCTATTCGACGACGAGTCATTCTCGTTCGAGGCACTGCGAACGGCGGGGCACGGTTGTTACGGCGGTGCTGAGCTCGGCGAAGTGCTGGTCACCTGCCGCAATGTCCCCGAGGGTGACGAAGCGGCATGGTGTCGTGAGTGGTCAGCCACCGCCGAGCGCGTGCATCGGATCGGCTCGGAAGCTCGCGCCGCCGGCCATCTGGTCAGCGCTCGGGAGGCCCTGCTCCGCGCCTCCAACTACTACCGGAACGCGGACTTCTATCGCCGAGAGGATCCGGACAACGACACGGTGTCGGCCCGCCTCGCGATGCTGTCGCGGCAGACCTTCGCCGCCGCGGTCGAGCTGTTCGACCATCCGCCACTGCACCAGGCGATCCCGTACGAGGGCGGTGCGCTGCCCGGATTCCTGTTCCGCGTGGACGATTCGGGCGAGCCGCGGCCCACCGTCATCCTGCACGGTGGATTCGACTCGACGCTGGAGGAACTCTACTTTTTCGCGGCCGAGGGGGCCTTGCGGCGCGGTTACCACGTGCTGGCCTTCGAAGGGCCCGGCCAGGCCTCGGCGCGGCGGGAATCCGGCTTGGTGTTCCGGCCCGATTGGGAGCGGGTTGTCACGCCGGTCGTCGACCACGCGATCAGGTTGCCCGGTGTCGATCCGGCACGTCTCGTCCTGTTCGGCACCAGCCTCGGCGGCTATCTCGCCGCCCGCGCGGCCGCCTTCGAGCACCGCTTCGCAGCCTGTGTCCTGCACGATGGGGTGTACAGCTTCCACGAGGCGTACCGCGATGCGATGCCGCCGTTTCTCCATGACTGGATCATCGACAAGCGCGACGATCTCGCGAATCCCGTCCTGCAGTTGATGATGGCGTTGTCGACCCAGAGCCGGTGGGCGGTGCGTAACGGCATGTGGACCTTCGGCGCGGCATCGCCGGCCGAATACATCCGGATGACCCAGTCCTACACCCTGGACGGACTCGCGGACAAGATCACCTGCCCGACCCTCGTTCTCGAGGCGGAGAACGACCAGTTCTTCCGCGGCCAGCCCGTCAAGGTCCATGACGCATTGCGGTGCGAGAAGGAACTGATGGTCTTCGCAGCAGCGGACGGCGGCGGCGAGCACTGCCACGAGGGGGCGACGCAGCTGTTCAACCAGCGGACTTTCGATTGGCTCGACACCCGCCTCGGCCGGTGACCGCTCGCCGCAGCGCGGGCGGTGTGCTCGCCCTGCTGATGCTGTTCATGATGCTCAACTTCGCCGACAAGGCGGTGGTCGGCCTGACCGCCGAACCGATCATGGACGAGCTCGGGCTAAGCGCTACCGCCTTCGGAACGGTTGCGGGCGGGTTCTACCTGCTGTTCAGCGCGTCGGCGGTGCTGGTCGGCTTCCTCGGCAACCGAGTTCCGATACGGCCCCTGCTCGTCGTGCTCATCCTGATCTGGTCCGTCGCCCAGCTTCCGATCGTGATCCCCGGCACCGGATTCGCGGTTCTGCTCGGCACCCGAGTCCTGCTCGGCGCGGGCGAAGGTCCCGGATTTCCGCTGGCCAACCACACCGCCTTCACCTGGTTCCCGGAACACAGGCGCGCTCTTCCCTCGGCCGCCGTCACCGTTGGCGGCGCGCTCGGCGCGGTGCTCGGCGGGCCGCTGATCATCCTGACCATTGGTCTGCTGGGCTGGCGTGCCGCATTCGGTCTACTCGGCGCGCTCGGTTTGCTGTGGTTGCTGGCGTGGCTGCGTTACGGCGGAAGCGGTCCTTATCACGTGCGGGCCGAATCAGGATCCGCCGCAGATCCGGGTGTCCCTTACCGGCGCATCGTCACCACTGGAACGTGGCTCGGCGGCACGTTCTCGACCTTCGCCGTGATGTGGGCCCTTGCTCTCGGACTCGCCTGGCTACCGCTGTATCTGGAAGACGAGGCCGGATTCGGCAAAGCCGCGGTGGGCGGATTGATCGGCCTGCCGAGCGTGGCCGCCATCATTCTGGTACTCACTGTCGGCACCCTCGCGCAACGCGCGGTCCGGCGTGGTGTTTCCCGCAGAATCGCCTACGGTGTGCTCGGTGGCACGGTCACCGTGCTGGCCGGGGTATGCATGCTGACCCTGACCAGGGCCGACGCGGCACCGCTCGCCCTGCTGCTCGTCGTCGTCGCCTTCTCGGCGGGTACCGCGCAGACACCTCTGGTCAACGCCGCGATCGCCGACACCTGTCCAGCCGGAAAGCGCAGCGCCGCGCTCGGAATCTCGTACGCGGTCGCCGCCGTCGCCAGCCTGCTCGCACCGTACGTCACCGGCAGGCTCATCGACGCCGCGCCGACCCAGTCGACCGGGTTCACGCACGCCTTCGATATCGCCGGGTGGCTTCTCGTGGCGGGCGGGGTGATGTCGATGCTGATGATCAGGCCGGACCGGGACGCTGCCCGGCATCCTGCGTCTCCCGCTGAAATCTCGATCTCGATGAGTACCAGTCCATTTCATGCCACCCGCACGCGCGGGCGCGGTGGTTCGGCAATCCCGCCGCCGGACCATTCATCCCCGGCGCCCATCGCAGCGCCGGACAGCACACAGATGAGGAAACCATGAAAATCATCCGCGGCACGGTCATCACCGCACTGCTCACCACCGCGACCGTCTGCGTAGCCGCCGTACCCGCCGGTGCGGCGCCCGAGACGCCGCCGCCCGTGACGTATCACGCGACATTGGCCGACACATCCGTGGTCACCACCCTCGACCACGGCGCTTTCGCCGTCACCGATGACCAGCGGTCCGTGACCATCCGCGACACCGCCGGACAGCTCCTCACCGCACTGCCGCTGATCTTCACGATCGACGGCCGACCACACCCCGTGCGGCAACGGATCTCCGCCGACGGCCACACCCTCACCCTCACCCCCGACACCAGCGGCATCCACCGCGAGGCACTGCAACCGGTCGCCTCGCCCCTCGAAAACCAGCTCGCCATGAACGATCTCATCAACGCGGCCAGCATCGGTATGTCGGTGGGCACCCTGATCGGCACCGCAATAGGCGCCGTCGTCGGCATCGGCATCGGGTTCGCCCTGGCCAGTGCCTCCTGTGTGATTCTCAGCCTCGGCTGTGTCGTGGCGGTGCTCCCCATCGTCAGCCTGGTCGGCGCGGTCGGCGGCTTGACCGGCCTGATCCTCGCCGGTGGCCCCACCACCGCCTATGCGCTCTACGAATACGTCACGACCCTCAATACTCCACCCGGCCATAGCAAATACGCCGAATACCTCCAGGGCAAGCCCGGTGTCCCGCCCGCCGACGGCCCGCGTTGACAGTGACAACGGAGATAACACCGAAATGAATTACCGCACAAACACTCTTGCCGCCATCGCGATGGCCGGCACCCTCGCGATCGCTGTCGCGCCGGCTCAGGCCGAGCCGGCGGCACCGATCGGATACCGCGCCACAGTAGTGGGCAATTCCGTAGTCGCCACACTCGATGGCGGCACCTTTGCCGTGTCAGCCGACCGGCACTCGGTCACCGTCCATGACACCGGCGGACAACCGGTCACGACCTTGCCGCTGGCCTTCCTGTTGGACGGCCGGCGCGGACCGATCCACGAGCAGATCTCCGGGGACGGGCACACCCTCACGCTCACCCCTGACCGCACCGGGATCGCACTGGACCCGCCGCGTCCGGTCGCGTCCCCGATGGAGAATCAACTGGCCTTCAACGATTTCGCCGACAATATGGCGAGGGGCCCCCTCATCGGCACGATCATCGGCACCGTACTCGGCGCGCTGGTCGGTGCCGCCATCGGCCTCGGCTCCTGCCTCGTCGTGGGGCCGGGCTGTCTCGCCACCACCCCCGCCGCCATCCTCGCGTTCGCCGGCGCCGGTGGCGTCGTCGGCACGCTCGTCCTCGGCGGAGCAGCCATGGCCGACGGTCTCTGGAAGTACGTCACCACCCTGCAGGCGCCGCCCGGCCAGAGCCCGTACGCACACCAAGACGGCATGCTCGATCCGAACGGCACCGGGGTTCCCGATGCCCGCCTGCGGCTACCGAGCGGATCAGCGGGCGGGCTCGAGAGCGGCTCATCGGGCTGACCCAGGCACTCGACCGCGACAGGGCTGGCCGAGCTCGACGCACCCGACATACAGAACCTGACTGACCATCTCAGGACACTCTCGAAGAATGCGGGCGAGATCAAGCTGGCGGCCGACGATCTCGCAGGTGCGACGGCCAGCCACGTTCTTCACGACGTTGAGCGGGATCAAGTTCAGCGCGACGGCGCTGGCTACGACTGCGCTGGCGACGAAGCACGTGTGCGCAGTGGTCGACTCCCCCTCCGGACACAGACACTACGCACACGGGTGGTTGTGGACGTGCCGGGAGCGACAGGGACCGCTGCTGCCCGCGACGGCGGTGGCGGGAATACGATCGGCTCGGATGAGCATGCTGATGCGATGGCGTATTTCTTTGCAATTCAGGATGATCAACCCTTCGGGGTGTATTCGGTGTGGTGGCCGTCGAGGTGGTGAGCAGGGCCAGGTTCTTTGAAATGGCTCCCTCTACGGTTGGTTACTGTTGTGCGGTGAGGGTGTGGGCAAGTCGTGCCGCCTCGTGCGCGAGACCTGTGGGGTCTGTCGCAATGAATGTCGAGGTGCTCGCGATATTGCCCTGTGCGTACCAGGTGCGGTCGGGCCGGCCCGAGATGAGAAGCCTGCCGGTGCCGGGTTGGGTGGTCAGACCCCCGAACGGATGCCGTTCGGCGGATGCGGAGGTCAGGAGCGAACGCACCAACCCCTCGGTGGCCTGTGGCACGGTGTAGGCCGGTGGGTTGACGGCATTGATCACCACGTCGGCGGTCCATTCGGTGTCGTCGGTCACCGTGAATCCGGCGTGGGAGTGTGGCCGGATCTTCTGCAACCCTGGCCGCAGCCGTACCTGGCCGGAATCGAACAGGTGCAGCAGGATATTCGCATTGTGCGGCACCACGGGTGAACTCAGGCAGTTGATGGTGCGGAAGTGTGCGCTGCGCAGCATCGTCTTGTCTTGCTCGCTGAATAGCGGCCACACCGCAGGCACGACGGTTCGGATGGCCCGGCCGAGCAGTCGCCGGCCCTGATGCGGGTCCGCCACCAAGGACAGCTGGCGTCGCAGACGCTGCACAGGAGGTTCGGTGTCGTTGCCGATGACCTCATCGGTCAGCGTCCGGAAATCCTGCCCCAGCTCGGAGAGTTCCTCCTTCATCAGTTCGATCAGCGTGGTGAGTGTCACCTGGCCCTGGTTTTCGCGAACTCGTTGCAACGCGTATTCGGGTGTCAGATAACGCGGCTCGTATCGGATGGGACGTTGCTGTACGGCGGGCAGTACGCCGCTTCGGGACATCAGGGTGATCGGACCGGTGTGTCCGGTGGAGACCAGCCCGGTGACGATATCGACGGCGGTCAATCCGGTGCCGATGACGGCGACGTGCCTGTCCGCGGAGACCTCGGCCAACCTGCGGTACAGGGGGTATGGCTCATGGACGTAGCCCGGCGTGTCGGCCAGCCCATAGCTGTCGTGTGGCTGTCCGCCGCCGATGGACAGCACCGCGCGGTCCACTTGGAATGTGCCGCCGACGGCGGTGTGCAAGGTGGCGTCGGTGTCTCGAGAGAAGCCGGTGACGCCGGAATTGACGACGCTCACCTGCCATCCGTCCTGGCGCAGGTTGGCGATGGCGATATGCGCGGTGTGTTCCAGGTATTGTCCGTATACCGCGCGCGGAACCACCGGTAGGCCAAGTCCTTCGTCGAGGTAGCGGGCGAGTTCGGGGTGTTCCTGCAACCAACGCAGGTAATGATCCAGGTCTCCGCCGCGTGCGGTCATGGCCATCGGTGGTGCATTTACTCGCACGGAGTCCTGATCGCATTGGTATGCGCGGCCGCGCCAGACGGCGGATGAGCTCTCGAACACCGTGATCTCACCCGGCTTCGCGTCCGAGTCGGCGAGCGCGTCGAGCAGGGCCACCGTAGCCATTCCCGCGCCGACGATTCCGATATGCATGGTTGATCCCTCTTCTGAGTCTTGACGAACGTGCGTCGACCAGCCTTCTCGGCCGCCGGGCGAGATCCCATCCCTCGATCGGGGGGTTTCGACACGCCGTGCAACCCCTCACGTGAGGGGTTGCACGACTCCTCGTGTGCGGGAACCATTGCGGGCATGAGCAGGTCGACCAGTGAGCCGTCGGGCGGTCTCCTGGCGGGAATCGCCGCAGCGCCCGACGCGGCGAGCCTGTTCGCCGTGACGTCGGACCGCCTGCGCCGCGCCGCACCCTTCGACGCGGCCGTATGGGTTGCCACTGATCCGATCAACGGGTTGACCACGGCGCCGGTGCGGATCGAAAACCTCCAGCAGGGTGGGTGCGGCATCTACTGGGAATCGGAATTCCTCGCCGATGCCGTCAATCCCTTTCGGCATTTGACGAAGTCTCCGGTGCCGGTTGCCGGGTTGCGGGAGGCCACCGGTGATCGTCCGTTGTCGAGCCCGCTGTACCGAGACTTCATGCGGCCACGGGGCTTCGACGACGAACTGCGTGCCGTGTTCCGGGTCGATGGCAGGCCTTGGGGACAGCTGAGTCTGTTCCGCCAGCGCGGTCGAGCGCCGTTCCGGGCCGAGGAGATGGCAGTGGTCGGCTCGTTGTCGAGTCCGATGGCGCAGCGGCTACGCTCGTACGCCCAATCCACGGCGCCGCCGCGACGGCCCTCCGATACGCCGGGAATGCTGCTTTTCGACCGTGCGGGAAACCTGACGTCGATCAATGACGAGGCCCGCCGCTTCCTCGCCGAGATGCCGCCGGGCCCTCGCGCGGCGACGCCGTCCGGTATCGACCTGCCCCTGCCAGTGTGGATTCGTAGCACCGTCGGTCGTGCGCGCGAGACGGGTGGGAATGCGCGAATCCGAATGCGCGCGCTCACCGGCGGGTGGCTGGTATGTCATGCCTCGTGCCTGCGCGGTGCCGATGACACCGAGGAGATGACCGCGATGACGATCGGACCCGCGCCGGTCTCGGAGATCGCCACGCTGGTTATCGCCGCCTACGAGCTGACACCCCGGGAGCGCGAAGTGACCGAACTGATCGTGCGCGGGCTGTCCACCGCTGAGATCGCGAGCCGATTGTTCCTGTCGCCGCACACGGTCCGAGACCATGTGAAGGCGATTTTCGAGAAGGTTGCCGTAGCGAGTCGGGGTGAGCTGGTCGCGAAGCTCTACACCGAGCACTACGAGCCGCTCGTGGCGCCTGAAAGCGCCCGCGTCCGCTACCCGTAGCAAACATCGGGTCAAAGCGCCCCGGAAGTAGCGGGTCGGCAAGTCCCGTCGAGCAGGACCTCAGGCGACGCAGAGGATTCGGCGATATCGACTACCGCGCATGCGACGTGCCTCTACGGGAGCAGGTCATGAACTCGACTCGGTTCGTTGGGGTGGATCCGTGATAGGCGTGTTCTGAGCCCCCGCCAGCCACCATCCGCCATCCTTCTCGACCAGGACGTACATGGCGATCTCGGAGAACCCGCCCGCTTCGGCGGCGAGCCTGCAGATCTGGGTTAGCACGACCCCTGGCGCGGGCGAAGTCGCGCCGACGACTTCGAAGTGTGACCGCGGCGCAACCTGTGCGGCCATCAAGCGGCGGTGTATGGCGTTCAATTCGGAGTAGCCGGTTACTGACGCACCATACGGACTGCCCCACACCACGTCTGCCGCGAAAGCAGCATCGTATCCGTCTGCGTCGCCTGCTGCGCCTGACTGTTGCAGCCCTTCGGCGAACCGTGCGGCCACCTCGTGGGCCGTGGTAGCGCGCGATGGATCACCGAGTATAGGTCGGGTTTGCATTTTCCTTGCTCCAATCCTTCAGTGATCAGTTACATATGCACTGCGCCGCCTGCGCGGACGGGATCATCGGCCTGCGGTCGGGCAGGCGGCGATACAGCTCAGTGGAGACTGCCGATGAGGCCCGCGTGGAAGGGGGTGAGTTCGTCGATGCGGTCGGCGAGGACCTTCGCCAGCCACTGGGGATCTCCCAGCAGGGCCCTGCCGACAGCTACGAGGTCGAACTCGTCGCGCTCCATGCGGTCGGGCTCGCCGATGTCCGTGACCTTATGTGGCGACCACATCGTCGAAATTCGCCTGGGTAGGGGGTCCGGGGACGGCAGTGGCCGAGGTCGCCCAGAATCGGGGAAGCTCGGTGTGAGGATCTGTTGTCCGCCGAGCGCCGCGAGGAAGGAGCGCGGGAGTATCGGGCGGTCGGTCGGTCATCGCGCTGTGGCGCCATCTCAGACGGCGTACGGGCGGACGCGTCTGGCCTCGCGCAGGGACTGCCCCCACCAGGTGAGCTGGTCGAGCATGGCCTTTGCTGCCACGTTGCACCCGGGGTCGGCCGGCTTGCCGTCGGCACCAAAGACCGCACCGTAGTTGTGGAAGCTGACGGTGTTGCGGATGGTGACCGCGTGGAGTTCCGCGAGCACGATACGAAGCTGCTCAACCGCGCGCAGCCCGCCGGCGAGTCCACCGTAGGAGACGAAGCCGACCGGCTTGGCGTGCCACTGCTCGTTGTGCCAATCGAGGGCGTTCTTCAGTGACGCGGGGAAGCTGTGGTTGTACTCGGGCGTGACGATCACGAAGGCATCAGCCTGAGCCAGTCGCGGCGACACCGCGCCCAGCTGTGCCACGACCTCGTCGGAAGGAGCCTGCCCGAACGCCGGGAAAACGGTCGGCAAGGGCGTCTCGACGAGGTCGATCAGGTCGGCGGCCATGTCTTCGCGCTGAGCGATGTGTCCGGCGATCCAGTCGGCGACGACCGGACCGAACCGCCCGTCCCGGGTGCTGCCGATGATCACTGCGGTGCGGAGAATGTCGTCGGTCAGGTCAGCCATGAGAACCCCTCGACAATGTGTACGCTGTATCCATAACGTACAACGTACACATCGAAGTGTACGTTGTCCACCTCCGGTACGCTGTACACGGCGTCATTCGGCGGAAGGAACCCAAGCGATGGCCTACCAGGAGAGACAGTCAGCGAGCGAGGACAAGGACCCCGTATCCGTGTGGGAGCGCCTCGAACGACCGGAGCCGGCTCCCCGCACCACCCTCACTCCCCGGCGGATCGCCGAGGTCGCCGTCGCCATCGCCGACGCCGAGGGGCTCGACGCGGTCACGATGCGCCGCCTGGCCACCGAACTCGGAGTCGCCCCCATGGCCGCGTACCGCTACGTCACCGGCAAGGACGAGCTACTCGAGCTGATGGTCGACTTCGTCTACGCGGAGCTGGATTTGCTCGACGGCAAGGACGGCTGGCGCGCGACCATGCGGTCCGTCGCCCTGCGCATCAGGGAGGTCCTGCTGCAGCACTCGTGGGTGACGCGGGCGGCGTGCGGCGCGCCGACCCCGAACCAGTTGGCCGTGCCGGAGGCGGCCCTCGTCGCACTCGACGGCCTCGGGCTCGACGTGGACACCGCCATGGCGGTCTTCAGCACCGTCACCGCCTATGTACACGGCGCGGTCGACTCCGAGGTCAGGCTGAGTCAGATGCTCCACGTGCGCGGCTGGTCCACCCGCAAGGAGGCCCGCGCGGGACTGGCCACACAGATGACCTGGCTCATGAACACTGGCCGTTATCCGATGTACGCACGCTATATCCACGAGGCCGACCGCAAGGACGACGTGCAGTGGCAGTTCGAGATCGGTCTGGACTCTGTCCTCGATGGCATCGCGGTGCGCCTGGCGATCTGAGTGCATCTCGGGACCGGTCGGCGCAGACGGTACCCGCTACGGAGAAACACACGTAGCGCCGTCTTGGCTTGTCCCAATAGGGGTCCCCGGTAGTAGTCATGGTGCTCCCATTAATTCAGCATTTTCTGGATACAGATTCTGATGTATATTAGCGGTGTGGAAACCTTGCCGGTACTGCACACCGACGCCCTGGCCCGGTTCGGGCACGCGCTGTCGGACCCAACCCGCACCCAGATCCTGCTGAGCCTGCGCCGGGCACCGGGGTATCCCTCGGATCTGGCCGAGCAGATCGGGGTCTCGCGCCAGATCCTGTCCAACCACCTGGCGTGCCTGCGAGGGTGCGGACTGGTCGTCGCGGTCCCCGAGGGACGCCGCGCCCGCTACGAGCTGGCCGACGCCCGCATCGCGGCCGCGCTCGAGGATCTGCTCGGGTTGGTGCTCGCGGTCGATCCGGCATGCTGCCCGGCCGCGGACGCCGACGGCTGCTGCTGATGGCCTCGCTCGGGATGCCCTCGACGCCGTCGGCGGTGACGGTCGGTCCTAGCTCGGACCGCAAAGCCGTGCTGGCGCGGCGGATTCGCTGGTTCGTCGCTGCGACCATCTCCTACAACGTCATCGAGGCGGTCATCGCCTTGACCGAGGGCACGCGCGTGTCCTCGACCGCACTGATCGGGTTCGGCCTGGACTCGGTCATCGAGGTGTCCTCCGCGGCGGCGGTGGCGTGGCAGTTCGCCGGCCGCGATCCCGAGAAGCGGGAGAAGATCGCACTGCGGATCATCGCGTTCTCCTTCTTCGCCCTCGCCACCTACGTCACCATCGACTCCATCCGCGCCCTGCTCGGCATCGGCGAGGCCCAGCATTCCCCCATCGGCATCGGGTTGGCCGCCGCGAGCCTGGTGATCATGCCGGTGCTGTCCTGGGCGCAGCGCCGCGCCGGACGTGAACTCGGCTCCGCCTCCGCAGTCGCCGATTCCAAGCAGACCCTGCTGTGCACCTACCTGTCGGCGGTGCTGCTGGTCGGGTTGCTGCTCAACAGCCTGTTCGGCTGGTCCTGGGCCGACCCGATCGCCGCGCTCGTCATCGCCGTCATCGCCGTGAAGGAAGGCCTCAACGCCTGGAAAGGCGACACCTGCTGCCCCGTCCCGGCCGCACTCGCCACCACCGAACGCAGCACCGGTCACGACTGCGACTGCTGCGACTGACCACCCCGTACTGAAAGGCCTTGCCATGCCACGCATCCCGCACGCCGCCCGCATCCGCTACCAGCAGGAGATGGCGGCCGCGAAGACCGCGGCTGCCGACGAGGAGCGGTGGGCCCACCTCGAACGCGCGCACATCCTGTCCCAGCCCGACCCGTGGCTGCACACCCGCAACCACGTCGCCATGTTCGCTCTGGCCGTGCGCCAGCGCGACCGGCGCGAAGCCCTCGGACAGATCATCCGGATCATCGTCGCCGCACCCGGCTCCCTGACCGGGCACTCCCCGGAAGGCAACACCGGCCGCGCCCACGTCCGCCTGCGCCAAACGATGCCCACCCCACCGGATCTGGCCGCCCTCCTGCACCCGGCCACGGCCTGACCGACTCGGCCTAACCGTGCTTGCGGGCCAGCACCCGGAATACGACACCGCCGCGGCTCGACCGCCCACCGGCGGGTATCACGACCACCCGCACACGACACACGTGCGGTCGCGCGGGCATCGAGTCGACAGATCGCAAGAATGACATTCTGCAGCACGGGAGTCGGTCAAGCTAGAGGTCAAACCCGACGCCTGCGCGACCCGTCCATTTTCACTGCCAACCTCTTGGCAGAAACTGGCTGGTCACAAGGTTGACGCCACGGGTCGTGAGGTCACCTGCGTCTGCCTGCAGGGAACGCGGCCCTCACCTCACTGCCCATATGGTCCAACCCTCGGGCCACCCGCGTGGGAGAACCACACTGACTGGCGCGTCGCGGCGGATCGATCAGATCTGTGGTGATGTCCAGTCGATGTGGTGGCGGTAGAGCCAGGCCAGGGACTCGGCGTTGGCCGCCTTTTTAAGGAAGATCGGCATCATCAGGTCGCGGAAAACCCGGGCCACCGGCCCCGCGGCTTTGCTGTTGCTGATCTTGCGGGAGAACTCGACGACGCGTTCGGCCCGTGCGCGCCTGAGTTGCTCGAAGCGCTGGAAGGCGGCGGTGTGGTCGGGCAGGTCTCGCAGGCACTTGGCCAGGATCAGCCCGTCCTCGATAGCCAGTGAGGCCCCCTGCCCGGAGCTCGGCGAGGTCGCGTGCGCTGCGTCCCCGGTGAGCACTGCTCGGCCGCGGTGCCAGGTCGGGATGGGTGGCAGGTCGTAGACGGGCAGCGCCAACTCCACCGAGCCGCGGCGGACGATCTCGGCGGAGTCGTTGTTGTCGCAGGCGAACTCCTCGATCAAGGCTTGCTTCCAGTCCGTGTTCGCGAGCGCCTCGCGGCTCGGCTCCTGTGCCATGGGCAGGTTTGCGAACCACCAGGTCTGGCCGGACTCGGCGACGCTGTAGCCGAAGAACGCCTTCTTCCCGAAGATCATGTTGTAGACACCCGGCTCCCCGGTGAACTTCGGGTCCGATACCACCCCGCCCATGCTGAGCAGTCCGGAGTAGCGCGGACCCGGTGCCGCCGGGTCGAGCAGCTTCCTGGTCGTCGAGTGCACGCCGTCGGCGGCGATGAGCAGATCCGCGGTGGCGGTGCTGCCGTCGGCGAAGATCGCGGTCACGTCGTCGGTCGTTTCACGCAGAGCCACAAGGCGTTTGCCGTACTCGATGGGAATGCCGCGCGCCGCGGCCTCGTCGCGGACGATGCGGTAGAAGTCGGGTCGTTGGATGGTGTGGCTCACCGTGCCGTCGTCGAGTCGAAGACCGTTCTCCACCTGACCGAGCCGCTTGCCGGTGCCGCTCCACATCACCATGTGCGGGGTCGGGATGCCCGCCGCCATGACGGCCTTGTGGGCGCCGAGCACCCGCAGCGCGTCCAGGCCGTTGGAGGCGATGTTGAGGAACGAGCCGATGCCGTCGGCGGTGGTGTCGTAGGCCTCGTAGATGACCGACTCGATGCCGGCCTGCGCGAGCGCCATCGCCACCGTCGGTCCACCGATGCCACAGCCGATGATCATTGCCTTCATTGCGCTACCTTCGATCTCGTGAGATATTTAGTTCGTCCGAACGAAATATATGGAAGGGCGTGGGTGTTGTCAACAGATATTTCGGATAGGCGAAAGAAACTGCTGGAGGAGCTGTCGGTCGCGGGCCGCGAGAACAGCAACGTCGTGGTGATGTTCCATAGCGCGGTCGCGGCCAGGATGGGATTGGGGATGACCGAGGAGAAGGCGTTAGACCTGCTCGAACGTCTCGGCCCGCTGACCGCGGGCGATATCGCCCAGCGCGCGGGTCTGGCGCCCGCGTCGGTGAGCGGCCTCATCGACCGGCTCGAAGTCAAAGGCTTCGTCCGCCGCACCAAGGGCACGACCGATCGTCGTCGAGTCGTCGTCGAGATCAACTACGAGCACATCGCCGGGTTCGGCAGGCTCTTCGAGGGCTTGGTCGCCGGGCTCACCGAACTGTATGCGGGCTACAGCGACGAGCAGCTCGAACTGATTCTGGACTTTCTGCGCAACGCGACTCGGATACAGCGCGCCGCCACTGCCGATCTGGAGGGGTCCGCATGACGACCTGGAGCGACTCGCGTGCCAGCAAGCATGTGATGTTGACGAGCTACCGGAAGGATGACACCCTGGTCGGCCTCCCCCTGTGGTTCGCGCACGACGGCGACCTGCCGGGTCTCCTGATTCTCGCAACCCGACGTACAAGAACCGACGACAGACCAGTATCGCCCTCCCCTATCGCTTCGTCGGCGGCCTCGCGGTCGTGTACTCGGAGAAGTTCCCGGCCGGCTGACCAATTCGTCACCGGGAGCGAGGAATCTACACAGCCGCAGCCAGCCATGATAAGACTTGGCGTGAATGGGCCGATGGCGACCACTGCATGTGCAACCACTCTATGGAGAAACACACCGTGATCGCCGACTGGTTCGCCGACCGACTCACAGCGGCCCGTCCCCACTTGGGCGAGCCGGCCGCGAGTTCCGGATGTGGCGCACGCACAAGGCGCTCCGAGTCGGCCGGGCACTGACGAGCGGCCGCGGCAGCCAGGTCCGTGATCCGAAGCGGTTGCCGGTGCTGCGTCCCAGGTATGGCCGGTGCATTGCGCAGCGGGATTGGATCTGAACCGCCGCAATTCTCCGGCTGCACGGCGGTGGGGTTTCCGTGTCGGCCGGGTTCGGTGCCGTGGTTCAGGAGCCCGGCTCACTCATCGGCTCGAACCGGGCAACGAGCCAGACTCTCTTGATTCCGTCCTCGGGGTTGTCGAACTGCGGCGTCACCTGCCCCTTGCCATCCAAGAAACCGGTGATCGACACCTTGTATTCGACATCGTCGACGCGCACGATGTCGTTCTCGTGGACTATCGGCAGTTTGACCGCATCGGGCACGTCCCCGGGCTGGTTGGGCGTCTCGTCATGGCGGAAACGTAGGGTGAAGGTGTGGTCGAACCCCTCGTCCTGGAAGTCCACAGTGACCTCGAGGTACACCCAGAACTGACTGTGTTTCAGGTGGGTTCGGCGGTTGTAGTGCGTGAAGATGCCCAGCTTGAAATCCTTACCGTCGAGGAGCGCGTCGACGTCGGTGAGGCCAGTGAAGTCATAACCGCTCTTCTCGTCGTCCTGGGCGCCACCCCATCTGATGCTGGATCTGATGCCACTGCTGGATCTGGTGCCAGATTTTCTCAGACCTTCGAACTGCGACTCCTCTACGCTGACGCGCGCCCATTCCCCTTTGGTGCTGACTTTGCCCATGACAGAAGTACTCCTTGTTCCGGATCACCGAACGATCTGCCTATCCAGCGCGAGACTCCATCATCCCTCCGCAGCGGCGCCGTGTCACCGAAATCGGTTGCGAGCCAACGTGAGTCCGGTGGCTTGCAAGTAGCCGATTCCACTCATGCGCTCGGTCCGGGACCCAATCGGCTCGAGTTCGACGCCGCAGGGACCAAGGACATGGCCTCCTGCGGCCAGGGGAGGATGGCCCGAGCCCGACGGATGAACTCGGCGAGCGCGGCGAACATATGGAACACCAGCCCACACTGGATAGGTGAGCGAAACCTGTTGCGAAGCAGGGATGTTCACCAAGTCGGCCGCTGGTGCAGAGCGCAGTGTACCGACTATTGCGTTGGACAGCGATTAACCACCACGTGATCCTGGGCGTGCGCCCGCTCGGTCCGGCGCCAAGTGGCCGAACCGAGCCCGCGGATCGAAGTCGCTAGACCCCAGCCAGTGTCTGGTCGACAATATCGGCGGCAGGAGCGTTCTTCTTGACCGACTCGATGCCGTTCTTGCACGCAGCCTTGGACTCATACGCTTCGCCCACCGCAATGACTTCGCCATTGGCGGCCTTGAGTCGGAACCGATACTTGTCGGACTTGTCCTTGTAGATCTCGAACTTCGCAGCCATCCCAGTTACCTCAGCTCTTGTTGACCTGGATAACACCTGACCATCTCGACGCTAGGCGATCAACGACAACCCCAGCCAACGAAATCCCCAGCTGGTTATCGAACAGCAACCAACGAGCTGCATCCAGGGTCGGTAGTAAAGGTGGGACGGGCACCAACGCACGAAAATGCCTCTGATCGTGCGTCGATAGGCACGTTGGACAGCGAACGTAGGTTAAAATCGGTCACTGACCGTCCATGGCATAAAGCAGAACGGGTGCACCGGCACCTCACGCATCAGCGCACGCGTCGGCCGGGTGACGTGCATGCGGCGTTGCAGCAAACCAAAGGACGGCCGCCTTATCCAGAACTGTCAAGCCCTTTGAGGTTCACCCGTGGAAGTGGACACCGAGTTGGCAGGATTGTTGGTTCTGCTGGTAAGGACGTTCGTTATGCCTCCTCGCAAGCGTCGGTTGTTTTCGGCCGAGTACAAGGTCGAGGCTGGCGAGCTGGACCCAGCCGCGTTCACCGATTAGCGGCCAGCACTGCCGCGAGGCCTTCTTGCAGGTCCTTGACGAAATACTCGGGAACCTCCAGCGACGGGAAATGTCCCCCGGTTTCGGGCGACCTCCATCGGACGATTTGTCGGTACCGCTCCTGTGCCCAGGGGCGCGGACACTTCTCGATGTCGCGGGGATACATACTGATTGCTGACGGGACGTCGACCCGAAGTTCGGGGTCCAGCGAGTTGTGGCTTTCATAGTAAATGCGGGCCGCCGATGCGCCGGTCCGCGTCAGCCAATACAGGGTGACGTCGTCAAGAACGCTGTCTATGGAAATCGTCTCGAACGGGCTATCTTCGGTATCTGTCCACTCAGCGAACTTGTCAAGGATCCAGGCAAGAAGCCCGACCGGTGAGTCGACGAGCGAGTAGCCGATGGTCTGCGGTCGGGTCGCCTGCTGCTTCGCGTACGCCGCGCGGTGGCGCCAGAAATCGCGGGTTTCCTCGGTCCATTTGCGCTCGGCCGCCGTCAGCCCGTCCGTTGTCAACCCGGGCGGCGCCTCCGCGAACGTTGTGTGGATGCCGAGAACGTGCGCCGGGAACCTGCCGCCGAGAACCGTGGTGATATTACCTCCCCAGTCGCCGCCGTGGGCTGCGAACTTGCTGTAGCCGAGCCTTCCCATCAGTTCCACCCATGTGGCCGCGATCTTTTCGGTTCCCCACCCGGTGGTGGCCGGCTTGTCGCTGTAACCAAAGCCTGGTAATGACGGGACCACGACGTGGAACGCCGGCGCGTCTGCATCTTTCGGATCTGCCAGCTCGTCTACTACATCGATGAACTCAGCAATGCTGCCTGGCCAGCCGTGCGTCAAGATCAGAGGAGTGGCATCTGCGCGCGCGGATCGGCGGTGCAGGAAGTGGATTCCCAGATCATCAATGGTCGTGCGGAACTGGCCGATCCGGTCAAGGCGCTCTTCGAACGACCGCCAGTTGTACCCGGTGCGCCAGTAGTTCACGACATCGACGAGGTCGGCGAGAGGAACGCCCTGTTCCCATCGGCGAGGGTCGGGTGCGGCGCGATAGACCGTCTCAGCTTCCGGTAGCCGCGCCGCGGCTAGTCGCGCGCGCAGATCGTCGAGGTCAGCGTCAGTTGCGTGGGCTTCGAATGCTTGCACGTCGCTGGTTGGACGGGGCATGAGACCTCCTGGCCATCGGGGAACCGGCTACGACCTATCGCGAACCGGCTAAGACGGTTCTAGCATGTCCGATGTCAGCGTGCAACCTGCTAAGGTGGTTCCATGCGCGCTCGGTTCCCTGACTTTCGTCTCGGTAACGTGCTAGCGACCAGCTTCACGGCGACTCTGACGGAGCGTCGTGGCGACGCTGTGGAGCGCATTCCCACGCCGCAGCGACTCGTCGACTGGCTGGCAGTGAATGGCCTGGCCGTGGAGTCCTGCACCACCGCCCAGCTCGAACTCGCTCGGGAACTGAGGGAATCAATTCACGCCGCCGCGACAGCAACCGCGATCCAAGACGCTCTCCCTGCGTCTGCTATCCAAATCATCAATGACTGCAGCATTCAGGGTCGGGCCGCGGCTATCCTGACGCCCGAGGGTAATCGTCAATGGCGACTTAGCTCGGCTTCCTGCGTAGAAGATGCCCTAAGCGTGATCGCCGCCGACGCGATCAGCATCATCGCAGGCGAACGAGACGGAAAATTGGCCTTGTGCGCATCGCCAACCTGCCAAGCCGCCTTCTTCGATACCAGTCAAAGTCGCACCCGCAAATGGTGTGACATGAACACGTGCGGAAATCGTCAGAAGAAGGCGCGCTTCAATGCCAACCAGCGCAAAACACCAGAGGCTGACTACACTCGACGATAGTATCCGATAATGCCGCTGGGTGAGCGTTCACCACACTGCGCTGATCGAGCTGCGCTCGGGTAAACGAGACTGAACCCGTTGCAGCGAGGTGGGTTACACGCACCAACGCAGACCAGTTACTTCCCTCAGCGTTGCGAGAATCCGCGAACCCGCCCGTTTCCGTCCCACTTCGTCTCCACCGCCCAGCGGCCTGGTTCATCGTCGCGATTCGTCGCCGGCGATCGTCTAGCTCACCCGCGGCGTGCGCTAGGGTTCGAACCCGTGTCCAAGCTGCGGCGGCGAGTGGTCGAGGCTGCGGAAGCGGCTCTGGCCCAACGCGAATACGTGTCGGCGGTCGATGTATTCGCCGTTCTGGGGTGGGTGCGATCCAGTCATGTCGATCGCTGGCGGCAGGGGCAGGTGCGGTCGTTGGAGCAAGTCACGGCGGTGGATGGGCGGCGAATGCAGGAGGCGGCGGAGCTGCTGGGCGAGTGGGCCCGCGAGCGCGGGCTCGCCGCGAGCACAGCGGCGTATCTGTCGGGCGGGCGCGATCGCCAGGCGCTGCGGTTCGTCGACAACGGCGAAGACGAGGTGTTCCGCATGCACTGGCTCTCGGCGGAACTCAGCCCGGCGCGGCGCGAACAGGTCGTCCAACGCCACAACCGGGCTCCGGATCTGACGGTAGTCGAGGCCGCGCAGCCATGGACGTGCGCCGAATGCGCCGAAACCGGCCCATATCTGATCACCTCCGCGGCCGGACCGCTGTGCCTGACCTGTTCGGACCTCGACCATCTGGAGTTCCTGCCCGCCGGAAACGCGGCGCTGAGCCGGCGCGCCAAGAAGGAGAGCACCCTCGCTGCCGTCGTGGTCCGCCTCAACCAGCGACGCAAACGCTATGAACGGCTGGGCATCCTTGTCGAGGAGGCCGCCCTCGCCCGCGCCGAACAACAATGCCTGGCAGACGACGACGCCCGCACACGCCGCCGCGAGCGCGACCGTGTCCGCCGCGCCGCCCAGGACGTCGAATACTGCGCCCGCATGTCCGACGAGATCCGCCGTCTGTTCCCCGGCTGCCCCAGCGACCGCGCCACCGAAATCGCCGAACACGCCGCCGCCCGCGGCAGCGGCCGCGTAGGCCGCACCGCCGCCGCCAAACTTCTCTCCCCCGAAGCGCTCACCCTGGCAGTCATAGCCTCCATCCGCCACCGCGACACCGACTACGACCACCTCCTCATGACCGGCATCTCCCGCCCGGAGGCCAGGGTCCGGATCCGTCCCACCGTCGACCACGTCCTCGAAACCTGGCGCGGCTGAGGCATCACCCTCCCCCGCTCCCCCTTACCCTCACAGCCCGCCGCTCCCGAACCTCCCGATGTTTTCGGCTCCCCGGTCTCTTGGTTTCGGCGTTTGCGTATAGCTATGGGACGCACCGGGACTTGCGAAACATTCTGAGCCGCAGAAAACAGTGCAGTTAGTTCAGTCAACATGTGGCGGTCGCCAGCATCGGTGCGGGCACAGACACGCGGGGCACCTCCATCACCGGGCAAGCACCTGTAGCTGGTCTGTCTGCTGAACGCACTCTCATGCCGAGTTCCGTGCGACTGGAACATTCGTGCGATACGTTTGTCTAACACATTTGTTCTATCCTGCTCTCCGTGCGAGGCAGGCGAAAGGGGCGCAGATGTCTCGCCGCACCCTCGTCCTGGGCGTACTGGCCCTCCTCATCGCAGCCGCAGCCGTGCTCGCAACGGTCGGCTCGCTACGCGACTCCCACATCGTGACCGTGACCCGCACGACCGATGCGAATCCCGACGTCATGTGGGAGCTGTGGAGTAACGTGCCCGCCCGCACCGAGTGGGACCGCGGCCTGGAGTACATCAATGTCGACGGTCCGTTCGAGGCAGGCACCACCGGCACCGTCAAGGTCGAGGGCCAGGACCCGGTCCGGTACGAGATCGTCGAGGTGACGCCGAAGGAGAGCTTCACCGACCGATTCGAGAGCCTGCTCGGGACCCATACCGACTGGCACCACACCATCCAGCGCCGAGCCGACGGTCGCTACGACGTCACCTGGCGCCTGGAAACCAGGGGGCCGCTGTCCCTTATCTCGCTACCCGTGCTGAAAAGCATCTTCGGCGAGGAAGTGCCTACCGCCGTCACCGAATTCGTCCAGCTGGCGGAGAACAGGAGCCCGCACTGAGCCAAGCGGAGAACACAAGGCGCGTTCCCGGCGTGGTGGTTCATACGGCCGAACCAGGGGACAGCGACGGGTGCGCGCACAGGAAGTAGAGCCACAGTGAGTCGTCCGTGCCTGGCACCGGACCTCTCGGCGGCTCGACCTCCACGGCAAGTTCCCGTCCCCGCCGTGAGGTTTCGGCCCGGGCGGGCGTCGAGGAACTTGCGCCAGGCGCCCGCGACCAGCCAGGCTTTCGCATCACGCAGTGGATCCTCCGGCCAGTTCTCCAGCGCGCGAATCCGGGCCTCCTGCACGGCATCCTCGGCCGAGGCGAAGTCGGCTCCGCGCCGGACGAGGACACCGATCACCGCGGGCACGAGCTCCCGCAGCAGCGACTCGTTCGACATCCGCAGCGACGAATTTTCGGATCTTTCTCGGACCCAGCGGGGACGGCACCTGAAGATCAGCTGCGGAAGGGAGTTCATTCGGCCCGAAACCGCGAGTGGTCGATGCGCCGGTCGAGCACGAAGCCACCGCCGCGCTTCGCCGTATTCCGGTACCTCAGCTCGACCGTTCCCGCGGCATGCGCAGGTCGTACTGCGCAATCTTGCGGTAGAGGGTGGCGCGGCTCATGCCGAGTTCGGCGGCAGCCCGGGCCATCGTAATGCTGGTGGTCGAGAGCACGCGCACGATCTCACCGCGCTCGAACGCCTCGATACGGGAGAGGTGGCGGGTGCTGCCGGCCAGCAGTTGCGGCGGCAGGTCGGCGAGGTCGATCGCATCGCACCGGCTCGCCAGGTGTGACACCACCTGGGACAGTTCGTTGACGTTGCCGGGCCAGTCGTAGCCGCGCAACGCCCGCTGGGCCGCGGCGCTGATGGTGATCTCGCGACCGCGCACTCGGCACGTCAGGTGCGCAGCCAGGGTCCCGACGTCATCGGGCCGATCACGCAGAGCGGGCACCGGGACGACGGTATCGATGCGTGCGGCCAGCGATGCGGGGATGTCCGCGAAGTGTTCGGCGGTGACCGCGAACGGCGCAATGTCGCCGTGGCGGTCGAGGAGGTCGCGCAGTTGTTCGGCGGCCCAGACCGGCAGCGCGTCGACGTCGCGCACGATCACCGCGGTGTGAGCCTTGTCGAGTTCGGGTGTCCAGAGTCCCAGCCACGTGTCGACATCGGCCGGTGCCGGCGTGCCTGCCGAGAGGATGCGGTCGCGGGGGTAGGCGCGCCGGGCGGCCTGGGCGAGGGCGGTCGCGCGACCGGAACCGGATTCGCCCACCGCGGCGACGATCCGTCCGGATGTCATCGCCTGTTCGGCGGCGGCGACCGCCTCGTTCCACGGCCGCGACAGAGCAGCGACGGTGCCCGATCCGGGCTCGAGGCGAGGCACCTCGACGCGGAAGACCTGGCCGCGCGTCGTGCGGCGCGGTGACCGGCCGCTCGAGCGGGCAAGCATGAGTGCGGCGGTGTTGCTCGCGGCCGAGCGAGCCAGTGCCAGCAGTAGATTGCTGGACGACTGTGACCAGGTGGTGAGGTTGACGCTGCCTTCAAGTCGGCCGGATGTCGGGTCGAGCACCGGGACTGCGGCGCAGGTGAATGTGCACAAGCTCAGCGCGTAGTGCTGGTCGGCGCGCACCAATGTCGGCACCCGGTCGGCGAGGGCCAGCCCCAGCCCGTTGGTGCCCACGTCGCGTTCGGCGTAGCCGAAGCCCGGTGCCAGATGTACGTCGTCGAGCGCGTCGAGCAGTGCGCGGTCACCGCTGAGCCGGCTGAGCACCACGCCGTCGGCGTCGGCGAGCATCATGCCGACTGGCTCGTCGGCCAGGGTCGAGTGCAGATCGGCCAGCACTTCGCTACCGCACCGGAAGAACAGCGACCCGAGGTTCTCGGTGCCGGTGAATACCGGATCGATCTCCTCCAGCGGCACGCCGTAGTCCTCGCTGCGTTGCCATGACGCCAGCAATCGCTTCGAGACGTCGCTCGTGCGGCGGTCGACCAGTTCGTGACGCCTGACCCGTTTCATGTCCGTCATGGGCGCCTCCTCCTGAACCGCGCGATCACAGCGGCGTGATCCGCTTGCAACCCACCGTGCCACCGCCGGTCCGCCGACGCCGTAGTTCTGGCGTCTCAGAATGAGACGCCGACGCCCTCGTCGGCCGTCTCCGGCCGCCCTACACTCCGATCTCGGCCTGTGATGGTCACCACATAGACTTCGTTCGAGGAGCGCAGCCCATGTACCGCAAGGATGCCACCAGCTACTTCATCGTCGACGCTCACGTCGCGCTGCGGGATGCCCGGCCGGAGTACCAGCGCAACATTCACGGCATGCAGTTCATCGACTGCTTCCACGACTACCACCGTAATCGCCGGATTCGGAGCTCCCTGGAGTCTCGCCCGCGGGCGAGGTCGAGGTACGCCTGCGGTTGCCGAGGTCGTTCTGCTCGCCGAACTTCGCCTACCTGATGGCTTCGGACACGACCGCACTCACCACCTGACCGGAGAAGGAACACCATGAGCACCATGCGAGCCGTCCAGGTCGTCGGCTACCACCGCAACCTCGAGATGACGGAGGTCGAGGCGCCCACTCCTACCGGGCCCTTCGACGTCGTCGTGAAAATCGGCGGCGCCGGAGTGTGCCGGACCGACCTGCACATTCTGGAAGGGCAGTGGGCCGAGACATCCCAGGTGCGGTTGCCGTACACGATCGGCCACGAGAACGCCGGCTGGGTGCACGCGGTCGGTTCCGCGGTCGCCAACGTGGCCGAAGGCGACAAGGTCATCGTGCACCCGCTGATCACCTGCGGGCTGTGCCGCGCCTGCCGCTCGGGCGACGACGTGCACTGTGCGGCCAACGCCTTCCCCGGCATCGACACCAACGGCGGCTACGCCGACTACCTCAGGACCTCTGCCCGCAGTGTGGTCAGGATCGACGACTCGCTCGAGCCGGCCGACGTCGCCGCATTGGCCGACGCCGGGCTCACCGCCTACCACGCCGCGGCCAAGGCCGCCCGCCGCCTGACCCCGCGCGACCGCGCCGTCGTCATCGGGGCGGGCGGGCTGGGCCACATCGGGATCCAGGTACTCAAAGCCCTCACCCCGGCCGAACTGATCGTCGTCGACCGCAACCCCGATGCCCTGAATCTCGCTGCAGCGATCGGCGCCGACCGCACCGTGGTCGCCGATGGCAGCCACGTCGAGCAGGTGCTGGACCTGACCGGCGGCCACGGCGCCGAAACCGTGGTCGACTTCGTCGGTGAAGGCGGCGCCACCGCCGAAGGCATCCGGATGCTACGCAGGGCAGGCGATTACCACATCGTCGGCTACGGCGAAAACATCGAGGTGCCGACGATCGACATCGTCTCCACCGAGATCAACATCATCGGAAACCTCGTCGGCTCCTACAACGACCTGTGTGACCTCATGGCACTCGCCGCGCGCGGCGCGGTCACCCTGCACACACAGAAATACGCCCTCGACGACTTCCAGTCCGCCCTCGACGACCTCGACGCGGGCAAGGTCCGCGGCCGGGCCATCCTCGTTCCCTAGGAGAGCACCATGATCTTCATCGTCGTGAAATTCGAGACCCGCCCGGAGTGGGCCGAGCGCTGGCCGGACCTGGTCGCCGAGTTCACCGAAGGCACCCGCGCCGAAGACGGCAATCTCTGGTTCGAGTGGTCCCGCAGCCTGGCCAACCCAGCCGAATACGTACTGGTGGAGGCATTTCGGGACGCCGACGCCGGCCGAGCTCACGTCACCAGCGCGCACTTCGAGAAAGCGATGGCGGAACTGCCGCGCGCTCTTGCTGCCACTCCGAAGATCATCAGCCAGACCATCGACGCCACCGGCTGGTCGGAAATGGGCGAGATGACCGTGGCGTGAGTGGTGCACCATCTAAAGGCTCAGCTACAAACGGATCAGTGAAGCTCGAACCTGCCGGTGATGGCGGCGAGCAGCTCGGAACGCTGTGGATAATTGCCCGCGTACCAAGGACATGCGATATCGAGCGCTACCACCCGGCCCGTGTCGACAATTCTCTGAATCGCGTCGAGCACGGTGTTGCGAGGCGGCCCACCGGGTACGGGGTATCGCAGTCCGGGGACTTCGTCGCCATCTATCACGTCAACGTCGACATGGAGGACAATCGGATCCTCCGGCAGGTGAATCTGCTCGACCGAGCAACGGCGGATAGCAGCGGTCGAAAGGAACTCGCTTTCAGCGGGATCGAGGTCGCGTGCGTCGACGAGGGTGGCCTGCCGTTCGGTGAGAGGTCTGAGGCCGAGGGGCTCGACCATGCGATCTGCGTGCGCTCCGAGAGCTAGCCGCAGCGCCATTCCACCGATGTATCCGGACGTCGAAGATTCGAGCGTGTGGACGTCGCCGTGCGCATCGAACCATATTATCGAGGGATCGACCCCTCTTCTTTGCACGCCGGCCAAGACGCCCAACGAAACCGTGCAGTCTCCCGAGACCACGAGCGGCGTCTCCTCGGCCTCGGACACAGCGTCAGCCACTACTCGGTAGAGCGAGACCAGGCGCTCCCAGATGTTCCCCTCCGGGAGATCCGGCACGACCATTCGGTGACCTCCACCCGGGAGGGGGAAGTTCTCCGCGGGAAGCTGCTCATCCTGATGGAACGGCACAACGATGATCGACGACATGGAGAAAATCTAGCTTCCGATGCGAGCGGCTACTAGCAAATTCGAAACTCGCCCATTCACCGCGTGATTGATGGGAGCGCGAATCAGATGGCCCCTCCGTGGGCTGGACATGAAAATCCTGTCATGCCGCCCACCGGCACCATCCCCGACCATCTTCACATCAGACATCAAGTTCCCAGAGGTGGGGAAGGTGTGTACGGGGTGGTCGTGCTGGGACATTAGCGTGGGAATCTCCGCCCCAACAAACGGGTGATGATCCGTCTGTCGGACGGATCAGTAGATGTTGTGCGAAGGCAAGGTGTGGATGTCGATACCCGAGGAGCGGACTGCGCAACGGCAGTTGGCGTTGCAGGTCTATCAGGAAATGATGAAAGCTGGCGCCACCCGCGTGTCCTATGACCCAGATGAGTTCGTCATCCGATACAACGGCGGCATGGTGCTCAGTCTGAGCAACCTCTTCCAGCAGGTGCGGGATTCCTCTGCCGAGGAACGACGCGCTGAGGTGGAGCGGTTCGTCACCGTGATGCTCGCCCCGTCTCTGACACTGTCGAGCTGGGACCAGGTCCGTCCGCTGTTGCGACCCGTTCTGCGGCCCTGCACGTACGTGCTCGAAAATTCCGGTTCCCGGTTGCGGCGGCCGGCGTTTCCGTTCATCGACGAGATGGTGGCGATCGACGAGCCCGGCCGGATCCAACTCCCGGCAGAACAGCAGCTGGTCGAATGGGGCGTGGGCGCGGAGGAGGTGTTCGACGCCGCGCGGCAGAATCTCGCGGAAACGGTGATCGCGACCGAGTTCGATGAGGGTGCCATAGTCCGCATCGTCGTCGAGGACTCGAGCTATCTCCCGTCGTGGCTGCTCGTCCCGGGCTGGTTGGCGGCGTGCACCAGTAGCTACCGGCACCGGCCAGTGGCATTCATTCCGGATCACACGTCGTTGATTGTCGCTCCAGGTGATCCGGAACTGCTCGAGCATCTGTATCAGACCGTGGAGCAGGAAGTTCGTGAAGCCGCCCGCCCCCTGTCACCGCAGGCCTACACAGTTGACGACAACGGGATGGTGGTCCCACTGGACCAGGCGATCACCGGACCGTTGCCGCCCGCCGTCGACCGAGCCCGTACGCTGCTGGCCTGCACCCGATACGGAGAGCAGCGTGAGTGGCTGGAGGAGAAATACGGCTTCGACGCGGTTGTGAGCGGGGACTTCGACGATGACGAGTCTGCGTCTCTCTTCTTCGCCGACATCATGGTGCGGCAACAGGAGGATGATGGTTCGCCGCAGATGGTGACGGTGTGGGGCGAGGGGGTGCACGCGTCACTGCCCGAGGCGGACTACATCGCTTTCGTACGTGAGGAGATGGACCAGATACTCACGGTTCCGTTCCATACCGCGGTGGAGATCACCGGCATCACTCCGATCCCCGGGCTTCGCCCGACCCGATACCGTGCGGTCGACTGGCCCAACCACGTTGCATGGTCCCGCCTTTCGGAGGAAGGTGTGACGACCGAACCGGCAAGCCGAAGCTGAGGGCCGGGGTCGCCGTAGTAGCCGAAAGGAATCTCCCGTGATACGGGCGGCTACCGACAGGTAGTCGTCTCCGTTGGTTGCGGAGTTCGGGGCACAGGTTTAGCCTGCGGAAACACCGTACGGCGCAGGGTGTCTCGTGAACGAACGTTGGTGAGACACCATGTACGGCAGAACGTTTGCGCAGGTTGGAGTACCGCGCCGGTCCCCCGACCAGTCCCGGCTCAAGCCTCGAAGATGCTGTCGAGTGCGCTTCGACAGTCGTGGCAAAGCTCGATATCGTTTCCCGCACCGATATCGCGTCGGCGCGGTCGTGCCAGTTCGGCCGCCAGCAGTGGTGCGGCGACCTCGGCGGCGGGCCCGATCTCGGCGAAACACTTTGCGGCGTAGCTCAGCAAGTTCGCGTGGAACTCCCCGATGGCTTGGCGCGGTTTGAGCGCGGTGGTGCTCAGCTCGAGCAGTGCGGTCACCGTAGGTTCGGGCTCGCCACTGATGCGCCACATTGCGATGGCGGCGTCGACTGCCAGCCACAGGCGCGCCCTGTCATCGACAAAGCGACGCAGTGCCGGTACACAGCCGGCGGCGACGGGCCCCATTGTCTTCGCGACCGCGACCGCGCGGGGATACAACCCCGGATCCCCAGCCTCCAGCGCGGCCGTCACCTGAGCTGACGCCGGTTCGGGGTCTCCGACCAAACGCCAGAGCGACACGGTCAAGTCCAAGCGGGTGGTGTATCGGGGTGATTGCCGCGTGACCCTGTTCGGTCAGGCGGTCAGTGCTGGGGTGGTGTCCTCCTGTTCGGCGGGGTCGGTGAGGCCGCGGGAGCGGGCCAGCACGTCGAGGCCGAGGTAGCGGCGGCCTTCGATCCATTCGTCGTGTTGCTCGGCGAGCACGGCGCCGACGAGCCGGATGATGGCTTGACGGTCGGGGAAGATGCCGACGACGTCGGTGCGGCGGCGGATTTCCTTGTTCAGCCGCTCTTGGGGGTTGTTGCTCCAGATCTGGCGCCAGATCTGCTTGGGGAACGCGGTGAACGACAGCAGGTCAGCGCGTGCTGCGTCGAGGTGTCCGGCCACCTTCGGCAGTTTCTCGGTCAGTGCATCGAGCATCCGATCATATTGGGCAGCAACCGATTCGGCGTCTGCCTGGTCGAACGCCGAGTGCAACAGAGTCCGCACCCACGGCCACGACGATTTCGGGGTGATCGACATGAGGTTCACCGTGTAATGCGTACGACACCGCTGCCAGGCAGCTCCGGGCAGTGTCGCGCCGATCGCGGCGACCAGCCCGGCGTGGGCGTCGGACGTGACAAGGCTGACGCCGGACAGGCCGCGGGCGACCAGGTCGCGGAAGAATGCCAGCCAGCCCGCGCCGTCCTCGCCGCTGGTGACCTGGATGCCGAGGATCTCGCGGTAGCCATCGGCGTTGACACCGGTCGCGATCAGGGCATGCACGTTGACCACGCGGCCGTTCTCGCGGACTTTGAGCACCAGCGCGTCCGCGGCGAGAAACGTGTACGGGCCTTGGTCGAGTGGTCGGGTGCGGAACGCTTCGACCTGGGCGTCGAGGTCGGCGGCCATGATCGACACCTGGGACTTGGAAAGCTTTGTCACACCGAGTGATTCGACCAGTTTCTCCATGCGGCGGGTGGACACACCGAGCAGGTAGCAGGTCGCCACCACCGAGGTGAGCGCGCGTTCGGCGCGTTTGCGGCGCTCGAGCAACCAATCCGGGAAATAGGAGCCCGAGCGCAGCTTCGGGATCGCGATGTCGATCGTGCCGACACGAGTGTCGAAGTCGCGGTGGCGGTACCCGTTTCGTGAGTTCACCCGCTCGTCGGATCGTTCGCCGTAGCCGGCGCCACACACCGTGTCGGCTTCAGCGCTCATCAATGCCTGGATGAACGTGGACATCATGTTGCGCAGCAGATCCGGGCTCGCGACGGCGAGTTGGTCCGACAGCATCTTGGATGGGTCGATAGGCTGGACAGAGGTCATCGCGTGAAACTTTCTTCCTTCAGTGACTTGGTAGGTCTGTTGAAGGATCACGCGGTGACCACCCTCTACTCGGCTACGACACGCCCAGACTTTGCTGGTGTCCGGTCGTACACCATCCTGCTGGACTCAACCGAGCGACACTGCTGCTTCCAGGCGAACGGACGGGTCGACGTGGTTCAGGAATGGCCGGACCGTTGGCTCGGTCGATGCGGCGCCACGACCCAGCTGACCGAGGATCTCGACCGCCAGCACCGGCGTATCCGAGAGGACCTCGACGATCTCGTGCGCAGCGGCAGCGGCCGGCTGGCCGAGTTGTCCGATCGCTCGCACGCTGATGGTCGTCGTCGGCTTTGCGAGTGTGCAGCTCGACCATCCGGTGGCGAATAAGAGGCAGAAGTTCTAGTGCGTGTGCGCCGAGCGGCGCCAATGCCTTGTCCAGGTTGATGGGCGGCTCGTCCAGCTCCAACGCCCAGCGCACCGCCGGAATCGCGCCACGGTCGCCGGTATTGGCCGCCAATTGCAGTAGTGGGCCGACGCGATGCGGTGATCGCTCCCTGGTGTTCAGCGACAGCCAGGGCAGCGGAAGCCACTGAAACGGGCAGGAGTTGTCTATACCCTCGGGGAGTTCGGTGACCCGCAGGTACTGCTCGAGCTGGTTGAGGATGCGATCGGTCACCGGCGCCGCGGCCGATCCCAGGCGGGTCAAGACGTCGGTCGCGGTTTCCCACAGATCGACATCGCCCACCGCATCCACCAAGGCATCGAGCAATTCCGGGTGCTCTGCCCGCCAGGTGTCGATAACCTTGCCCGCTTCTGTGCAGCCAATTCCTCGCATTATCGGGTCGGGCTCGGCGAGGTATCCGAGGGCTCGTGCGGTCTGCGCCGACAGCGTCACCGGTTCGGGCGGTGGCGGCGAATATGGCGGAAGCCCGAATCGGGCCGCCTGCTCCGGCCGGTCCTTTGCGATACACCGAAGTACGGTGTCGATCCTGCCGCGCACCAGCGAGTCGCGTTCCTCGTCGATGTGGTCCCGCAGTGCGGGGATCACCGTCTCCCACCTGTCGGCGCAAGCCACCAGGACGAATGGGACCGCACGCCGGACGTCGTGGTCCGGGTCGGCCAGCAACGGCAGGAGATTCGGCAGCGCGCGCCCGATCGCCGAACGAGCGGTTTCCCGGTGCCGGGATTCGCTCGTCGTGGCCGACTCGCCGTCCCAACGGAGGTGGAGAGATGTTCCGTATTCGCTTTCATCGACACCGGCTATGGTGGCGATCATTCGTAGCATCGCCGCCCGATCGCCGTGGAGCGGATCCACTGCGAGCTCAACCAGGAAAGGCACACACACAGCCCCGAGCCGATGCGGATCGACCGATTCGACGGGGTCGAAGTCATAATCCAGCGGGTTCGTTCGTAACAGATTCTCGAGCTTGTATATCGCGAACCCACGGGTAGACGGGTCCTCCGATGTCGTTTTCCAAAGCAACTCGGGAACTGCGGTCACAGACCCGTATCCGTCGTCTAGAGCGTCCCAGTCGACCTTATCCAGACCCTCGAGCATCCACACTTCCGAATCATCGTTTCGTTCCAGCCATCCATCACGAACTCGCCCGCCCACGTCCTCGATGACCGATGACGTCGGGCCTTGCCGGGATCACGGCTGGCCCGCAACGGCCTCATCGAGGTGCTACTCGGTGATCGCGCTCGGCGAATCGGAACCAAGTAGAACAAATGCTCGATTCCATCGCCCACTGGAACGGCGCCCGGCGGCCGCGGCCGTCCGGCGCCGCAGTCGGTTACCGGCAGACGAAAGCGGGCTCGTCGATGTACCCGCCAACCGTCATAAGACCTCGCGCCGGAGTTGCCTCCGAGGTGCTGACCAGCGATTTTATTCCCGTTGGGCGGCTATAATCCGGTGCGGAGCCCTGCACGGTACCCGATCTGATCGGAGGCGGAGCAGGATTATGGACGACAGACCCGAGCGCAGGCCCACTATCTCGCGGCGCGTCGTGTTGGCGGCGACGGCAGGGGCCGCGATCGGCGCGGTGGCGTGTGGCAGATCGGACGAGGACGGCTCGACCGACCCAGCCGCGGCCGGCGCCGGCCGAGCAGGTCGTGAACATGGGTGCACGCGAATTCTTCGACCGGATGTGCGCGGTGATGGCGATCAATCCGCCCGCACCCGACGACGCACCCGCCATGCGACGCTTCGCGACCATCGGCATCCGGCCGGGCGGCGAAGTCGAGGGCCTGTCCGACGCCGAACTCGGCTCGGCGGCCGCCACCGCACAGCGGCAGATCCCGGTGTATCTGGGGGCGAATTCGGTCAACCAGAACGGCTGGATCTACGACCCGACCCTGGGCGCGTACGGCACCGATTACCTGTTACGCGCGACCCAGGCATGGAATGGTCTCGGGGCCGCTCTCTCGGAGGATGCCATCTATCCGACGTTCTTCGGCTCGGTGGACGACATGAACCGGGGCCGCTTTCGGCTGCATTTCGCGCCGGGCAAACTGCCGCCTGTCGACGCCTTCTGGTCGCTGACCGCGTACGACGCCGACAGCTATCTGGTGCCCAACCCGGCGGGGATCTACGCGGTTGGCCACCAGGTTCCGGTAGCGCTCAATCCTGACGGTTCCCTGGACATCACCCTGCAGTACGCGGACCCGGGACCGAGCGTCCCCACCGGAAACTGGCTGCCCATTCCCGAATCGGGCGATTTCTCTCTGACCCTGCGGCTTTATGCGCCGAAACCTGAGGCGGTACAGTCTCTTTGGCACCCTCCGCCACTCGCACCGCTGCCGTGAGCTGATCCGGGACCTCTTCGCCCCATGACCGCAGTGACCTTCCACCGGCTGTTCAGTGACGGTCGTCGCCGGGCCTGTGCCGCACGCTTCGCACCACGATCGCGCCGTAATCCCTGCTCGGCGGATCCGGATAGTAGTCGGGGACGATGTGCCTCTGGTCGGGCACCAGATAGTCGTGCCCCCGATACATCTCCAGGAAGGGATCGACCAGGCAGCCACCGAGTGTGCGAAACGCATAGTCGCGGGCGTCGATCTCGCCGAATCGGCGGCAGTAGGCGTCGTAGCCGGGGATCTTGGCTCCGGTGAGGACATAGTCCAAGGCGTACCTCTCGGCCAGCTCGACCGGGGTCTCCATCATCACCGCGTATGCTGTGCCACCGCGTGCGGTGCGCTTCAGAGAGCCGGAAGCGAGATAGATGGCGTTCGCGGTGTCCAGATCGATCTCCGGGTAGTAACCGTTGCCGGTCACCGTGTCCCAGTCGCTGAGTTCGGAAACCCTGTCCGCCTCGTACCGCATGGGAAAGCCCATCAAGGTGCCGACGACCTCGCCGTGCTGTTCGAAGACCCAGAACCCCTCCGGAAACGCACGCAGGCGAGCGGTCATCTGGTCCCGGCTCGCCCGCTGGGCTTCCTCCCAGTCCTGCTCGACGGCCATGATCTCGTCCAGGTCGTCGATCGCCGCCTGCCGCACCAGGATCGTCATCGCACCCCCCAGGTCACGGGAAGCTGCTCCAGGCCGTGCACGAATACGCCGTCCTTCCATCGCAATGTGTCCGGGTCGACCGCGAATTGCAGTCCGGGGAAGCGCCGCACCACGGTGCCGATAGCCACCGTTGCCTCCAGTCTTGCCAGCGACGCCCCGAGACAGAAGTGCAGGCCGAGGCCGAACCCCAAGTGCCGGTTCGGTGTCCGGGTGATGTCGAACCGGTCCGGTTCGGGAAACTGCGCTTCATCATGATGTGCTGACAGCAGCGAAGCGACGACCAATTCCTCGGCCGGAATGACCGTGCCGCGGAACTCGACATCGGTCAGCGGAAAGGCTCCGGTGCTGTTCTTCACTGGCGGGCAGTATCGCAACACCTCCTCGATCGCCGGTTCGATGAGCGCTGGCGTGGTTCGGAGCCGCCGCAGTTCCGCAGGATGTCGCAGCAGCGCCCACACCCCGTTGCCGATGAGGTTCCCCGTCGTTTCGAAACCCGCCGCGATGAGCAGGAAAATCATGCTCATCAGTTCCACCGACGACAGCCGGTCACTCTGCGTCTGCGCCTTGATCAACGCACTGGTGAGGTCGTCGCGTGGCCGCCGACGGCGCAGTGCGAGGAATTCCTCCAGGTACTGCTGGAACTCGATGACCATGCGGCGCAGGGCGTCGAAATCTCCTTCCGACGGCGGAGCGATCAGAATCCTGGTCCATTCCCGGAAGCGCTCCTGGTCTTCGACCGGAACTCCGATCAGCTGGGCCAGTACGGCGATCGGCAGCCGGAAGGCCAGCGCGTCGAGCAGATCCACCGATTCCTGCCGTTCGACCGGATCCAGTAGCCGTTCGGTCGCCTCGGCGACGTACGGACGCAGCTCCATGATCCGGCGGGGCGTGAACGCCTTGGCCACCAAGGCACGCAACCTGGTGTGCTCCGGCGGATCGGCGTAGAGCATGTGCTTGTCCAGCCGGTCGAATTCGGATACCCGGAAGTACCGGGATCGTGCCGCATCGGACAGCTTCCGCTTGTCTTTGCTGAAACGATTGTCGCGCAGCAGTTCGACGACGTCGGCATAGCGAGTCACGCGCCACTCGGGCGCACTCTGGTGCGGATTGAACAGGCGGACGATCGGTGCCTCGGCACGCATGCGCGCCAGCGTCGGCAACGGATCGACGCGCATCTGTTCGCCCCACGGATCGAACCGGTTCACTCGGGCCGCTCCAGCACCCGCCCGACCCGGCGCCAGGTCGGCCTTCCACTGATCTCCCGCCACCATCTCGCAAGGTTCGGCCGCGCGTCGATCAGGTCCGCGCCATTGGAAGCGACCAGATACTGCAAGTAGGGCAGCCAGGTCACCTCGGCGAGTGAAAACTCGGGGCCGGCGAGGAACTCTTGCCCGGCCAGCGTGGCATCCGCGACGTCGAACGCGGTTGCGAGCTCAGCGCGCGCCGCGGCGATAGCGTCCCGGTCCGGTGGTGGCGGCAGGAATCGCGCGCCCGGGCTTCGGCGGATGATCTCGTACACCGGGCCCCCGCGGACGAGCTCCCACACTGGGCCGCTGACATAGCTCTGCTCGATGCTGATCCACTGTTCCATCAGCCCGCGCAGCCGGAGGTCGTTCGGCGTCAGCGCCAGGCCGGGCAGCCGCTGATCGAGATAGCGGATGATCGCCCGCGATTCGTACAATAAGAACCCGTCGTCCTCGAGTACCGGAATCTCGCCGAACGGCTGGCGTTTTCGGTGTTCCGGCGACTTGTCGTGTCCTTTCAGGACACTCACCTCGACCAGCTCGGCGTCCTGATTCTTCTCCGCCAGCACCATCAGCACCTTGTGGGTGCAGGCGCTCGTAGCGGTCCCGTATACCTTCATCATGTTTTGTCCTCCGCGTGCTCGGCGAGCGCCTGCAGCAAATACCGTGTGATCGCCCGTGGGGTCTGATGATCGAAGGCGAGGGTCGCCGGCAGCGCAAGGCCCGTTCGCGTCGCCAGTTCGTGTCGAAGTTGCACGGTCATCAGCGAATCCATGCCCAGTTCCATGAACTTGCCGTCGACCGGGACGTCCGAAGGCGAAGACAATTGGAGCACGGTCGCCGCGTCGATGCATACCGCCGACTCGATCGCGGCCTCCCGCTCGTCGTCCGGCAACCCGATCAGTTCATCGATCCAGTGCACCGGTTCGACGGCGACCGGTTCACTCGGCGGTGCCGCCGTCGTGTCGATCCAGTGACGTTTGCGCTGCCACGGATAGCGCGGCAAAGGTACTACCCGGCGCCGATCCTGGTACAGGCCGGCGAAATCCACTGGATAGCCCGCGGTGTAGAGCTCGGCAATCGAGTTGAGCAGGCCGGGTAATTCCGGGCGCTCCCTGCGCAGCGTCGGTATCGCCGCTGTCCTGCCGAGACAGTTCGCGATATGACCGGAGAGCACTGGATGCGGTGCGATCTCGAGGAAGACCTGCTGCCCATCGCGGGCCGCGGCGTGCACGGCTTCGGCGAACCGGACCGGATGCCGGACGTTGTCCGCCCAATAGTCGCCGGTCAATTCATTTCCGGCGATTCGGTCTCCGCGCACCGTGCTGTAGAGGGGGCACGCTGTCGGCACGGCCTCGACCGTGGCGAGTTCCGTGGCGAGTTCCGCGGCCAGTGGCGCCATCGACGGCGAGTGGAACGCGTAGCCGACCGGTAACCATCGGCAGTGGACACCTTGTCGCTGGAGTGGGCCGACCACGGTGTGCAGCTCGTCCACCGTGCCGGACAGCACGACGGACCCGCCGTCGTTGATCGCCGCGACCACGACCGAAGTATCCGATGCGGCTAGAACATTCGCGATCTCATCCTGGCCGAGCGCGACCGCGACCATCGCCCCCGAACCGTCTGCCCGCGCCATGATCCGGCCCCTGGCCACCGCGATCCTGATGGCTTCCGCCAGACTCAGCGCACCCGCGACGTGCGCGGCAGCGATCTCGCCGACACTGTGCCCGATGACCGCGTCCGGTCGAATGCCCCACGACGAGAGCAGGGCCGACAACGCGATCTGACAGGCGAACAGCGCGGGTTGGGCGATCTCCGTGCGGTGCAGCCGCGACTTGTCGTGCGGCGCGGCCAGTTCGGCGAGCAGCGAGAACGACGCGTGCTGCGCGATCAGCTCCGCGCATTCCTCGAGCGCGGCGCCGAAGACCGGTTCGCCGGCTTGCAGCTGGCGCCCCATCCCGATCCACTGAGCGCCCTGCCCGGAGAAAACATAGGTGAGCATCGGCGGTGCCGCGGCACGCGCCGCGGTGGCACCGTCCCGCACGAACACGCGCAGCTGCTCGGCCAGTTCGGTGCCGGACGCACCGACGACCGCAGTCCGCCACTCATGATGATCGCGCCGGGCTCCTGCGGTGTAGGCGATGTCGTGCGGATCGTTTTCCCGTTCGAGGAGTTTCGCGTGTGCCGTCGCCAGCTCGGTCAGTGCCGCCGGGCTGCGTGCCGACAGCGGGAGCAGCACCGGTCCGACGCGTGGCGGCACCGGCTCGATCGTGGGCGCCTCGGCGACGACGACATGCGCATTGGTGCCGCTCATGCCGAACGAGCTGACACCGGCGATCCGCGGCTGCTCGCCTTCGGGCCACGCGACGGTCGACCTGGGGATCACGAATGGTGTTCCGGCAAGGGAAATCCTCGGATTCAGCGTGCTGAAGTGCAGATTGCGGGGAATTTCCGCGTATTGCAAAGCCAGCACCACCTTGATCAGTCCGGCGATGCCCGCGGCGGCCTCGAGATGTCCGATGTTGGTCTTGACCGCGCCCAGCACACAGCCGCCGCGGTCCGGGCCCACCTCGCCGAAAACCTCGGTCAGGGCATCGATCTCGACCGGGTCCCCGAGCGCGGTGCCGGTGCCATGGGTCTCCACGTACCCGATATCGCCGGGGCGCACCTGGGCATCGGCGAACGCCTGCCGCAGCATGTCGTGCTGCGCCAGCGGATTCGGCGCCGTCAGTCCGGCCGAGCGACCGTCGGAGTTCATCGCCGAACCCCGCAACACGGCCAGTACCCGATCACCGTCGGCCAGCGCGTCGGAGAGCTTCTTCAGCACCACGATCCCGCAACCCTCGCCCCGGACGAACCCGTTCGCACGCGCGTCGAACGTGCGGCACCGGCCATCCGGCGACAAGGCCTGCAGATCGCTGATCATCTCGGTCACCGACTCGTCGAGAACGAGATTCACCCCGCCTGCCAGGGCGAGCGAGCTCTCCCCTGTCCGCAGGCTCCGGATCGCGAGGTGCACCGCGACCAGCGACGACGAGCACGCGGTGTCCACCGCGAGACTCGGCCCGCGCAGCCCGAGCAGGTAGGACAACCGGCCTGCGCCGAAACAGTGGGCCGTTCCGGTGCCCGTATACCCACCCATGGCGCCGGAGCGGGCGCTGAGCAGGAGGTAGTCGTTGCTGCTCATCCCGATGAACACGCCGGTTCGGCTGCCGGCCAGCCGCTCGGTCGCCACTCCGGCGTCTTCCAGCGCCTCCCAGGCGATCTCGAGCAGCAGCCGATGTTGCGGATCCAGCGCGGCGGCCTCCCTCGGCGAGATCCCGAAGAACGCCCCGTCGAAACCATCCACCGCCGACAGGAAGGCGCCTAGTCCCCCGGCATCGCCGGTGGCGCGGTTCGGTCGTTCGGACACCGCGTCGACACCGTCGGAGAGCAGCGTCCAGAATGATTCCGGGTCCTCGACGCCGCCTGGGAAACGGCAGCCCATGCCGATCACCGCGACAGGTTCGGTGTGCTGCCGCCGCAGTCGCGCGACCTCGGCCTCCAGCTTGCGCAGCGCGGAAGCCGCTTTCGCAAGGCCTGCGCGGTAGCGTTCTTCGTCGGCGCTGTTCACGGCAGCTCCCCGCCTTCGAGCCGGTCGATCGAATCGTCGATCTGCGCCAGCAGGTTGTCCATGTCCAGATCGCCGAGTTCATCGAGTTCATCGGCGGCCGTCTGCGGTTCGGCCATGCCGAGCGCGTCGAGCAGCTGTTCGGTCAGCGCGAGCACCGTCGGTGCGCCGTACAGCAGCGTCGCGGACAGCCGGACGCCCAGCGCCGACTCCAGCCGGTTCCGCAGTTCGAGTGCCATCAGCGAGTCGACGCCCATGGCGGTCAGCGGCGACTTCCGGTTGATCATGGCCGCGTCGAGGTGCAGGATCCGGCCGAGCTGCTCGGCGACGACGGCGTCGATCAAGCTCGGGCGTTCGGCAGGAGTGGCCACGCGCAGCCGGTCCGCGAACCACGGAGCCGATTGCTTGCTCCCGCTCTCCCGGTTGTCGTCACCGAGTTCGGCGAACAGCGACGCACCGGCCAAGGACGGGTAGAACGCCAGCCATTGCCGGAGATCGAGATTCGCCGCCGCGACCTGGCTGGTTTTGCCACCCAGCAGCAGACCGAGGATGTCCATGCCTTGCTCGGGAGTGATGGTGCCGACTCCTCGGTGTGCGAGCCGCTGCCCTTCCGACGCGCGGCTCGCCATAATTCCGTCCTGCGAGTACAGGCCCCAATCCACGCACAATGCTGTTTTGCCACCGTATTCCCGATGCCGCGCGAGCGCGCCGAGAAATGCGTTGGCTGCCGCGTAACCGGCCTGTCCCGGCGAGCCGAGCAGGGCAGAAGCCGATGAATACAGGACGAAGAAGTCGAGCTCCCTGTCTCCGGTCAGTTCGTGCAGGTTCCACGCGCCCCGGACTTTGGGTGCCAGGACCCGATCGAATCGTTCGGTATCCAGTCCCAGGATGGTCCGATCGTCGAGGACCATGGCCGCGTGCAGTACTCCGCGCAGTGGCGGCATCCGGTCGTCGATATCGGCGAGCACCCTGGCGACGTCCGCGCGCCGGGCGACGTCCGCGCGCGCCACCACGACCTCGACGCCATCTCTTCTGAGCTCGTCGATCCTCGCCTGTGCGTCCGGACTCGGATCGTGTCGTCCGGCCAGCACGAGATGCGACGCCCCGCGCGCTGCCAGCCAGCGTGCCAGACCGATGCCGAGCCCGCCGAGGCCGCCGCTGATCAGGTATGTGCCCCAGGTCAGGGTCGGCGCGGCGTCCCCGGCGCCGAACCGGGTGCGTACCAGTCTGGCCAGGTTGCGCCCATCCTCGCGTAACGCGATCTCGTCTTCGCCATCCGCGACGACCAGTTCGGGAAGGAGTTCTTCGGCGGAACGAGTTCGAGCCCAACCCGAGTCGAGGTCGACCCGGGTGCACTGTAGTTCGGGATGCTCGACGCTCAATGACCTTGCCAGTCCCCACAGCGGAGCTTGGGACACTGCAACCGGTTCGCGGCCTACCTGCTGCGCTCCTCTGGTGACCAGCCACAGCCGGGGATGGTCCCGCAGGCGGAGGCGGGCGAGCGCGCGGACCAGCCGCACCGTGGTCAGTCCGGCGGTGTGCTGATCGACGGTCAGCGTGTCGGCGGTGACATGTTCGGTATCGGTGGTGTCCAGGCTCCACAGGTGCACCACCCCGGCGCAGCCCGGTTCTCCCTGGGCGACGTTGTGGAGCAGTGTGTTCCAGGCGTCATCGTCGGCCACGTCGATGTCGTCCTTGCCGACCAGTACGCAGGTCCGGCCGTGTCGTTCGAGCAGCGTCGCCAGTGCGTTGCCGACACCGGTGGAATCGGCGAGCACCAGCCAGGTGCCGACAGTCACTTCGCTCGGATCCGGTGCCACGAGGCGTTCCCCCGCGCGCCAGGCCACCTGGTAGAGCCAGTCCCGGTACGGTTCCGGTTCGGCGAGCCGGGCCACCGTCAGTCCCGCTACCTCGATCAGCACGGTGCCGTCCGCGTCGAGCACCAGCAGATCCCCACTGTCCCCGGAGGACCGTGCGCGCGCGTGTACCCACAGCTGTCCACCGATCGGCCCATGCAGTCGAAGCCGCTCGATCCGCACCGGAATGACCCCGCCCGTTGGCAGCCGGTCGAGCAGCACACCGCCGAGAACCTGGAAGCAGGCGTCCAGCAGTGCCGGGTGACAGACATACCCCGAGGACGACGTGGCCGGCTCGACCGACGCGATGGCCTCACCGGCACCGGTCCAGATCTGTTGCACGCCACGAAAAGCCGGGCCGTAACCGATGTCTCGCCTGGCATATCGTTCGTAGTGCTCGTCTGCGGTGACCTCGGTGCGACATCGATTCCGCACCGACGAAGGCGGCTCGGCCGTAGGTGGCCCGTCGTCGCCGTGAGCGATCGTTCCATGCGCACACAGCACCCACGGCTCGGCCTCGGTCGTCCGGGCATATACCTGGAAGCCGTCGGAGTCCTCGATGAATTGGACGTGACCGGAGCCGTCGTCGCCGAGCATTGCCATGCGTTCGAATACGAGCTCTTCCAGTACAGATGATCGCCCCGAGGCACCGAGCGCCATCTCCACATAGCCCGACGCCGGGAACACCACGGCACCATCGACGGTATGGTCGGCCAGATACGGCAGATCCAGTTGCCGTTCCCAGATCCGAGTACCCGGCGAGGTCGCCGGGCTGACCGGCTCACCGAGCAACGGATGTCCGTACGGTTCGCGGCGGGCGGGAACCCGGTCCACCCAGTACCGCCCTCGGCGCCACGGGTAAGCAGGCAGCGGCACGCAGCGCCCGCCGCTGGGATGCAGCGCGCGCCAGTCCACCTGGCTGCCCCGGACATACAGCGCGGCAAGTGATTCGAGGAATACCGCTCGCTCATCGTGTTCGCGCCGCCCGGACGCGAGGGCCGTACCTCCGTCTTCTTCGATCGAGGGCAGCAGGATCGGGTGAGGGCTCAGTTCGACGAACACTGTTGGCCCCAGTGCAATCTGGTCACGGACCGCGTCGGAGAACAGCACGGGTTCTCGAAGGTTGCGGATCCAGTAGGTAACATCCAGCTCGGCACCGTCGCAGACTTTTCCGAGAACGGTGGATCGCATCGGCACCGTGGCGGTCTGCGGTGTCAGCACACCGAGCCGGCGGCTCAGCTCATCGGTGATGGCGTCGACTTGCGGGCTGTGCGCGGCGACCTCGACCTTGATTCGACGGCAGAACACTCCCGCATCGGTCAGCTGGACCGAGATCTCGTCCAGGGCGTCCGGTGCGCCGGACAGCACGGTCGAGCGTGCGCTGTTGCTCGCCGCGATCGACACCCGATCCGTGAATCCGGACAGCACCGCGCTCGCCTGTTCGACAGGCAGCTCTACCTGCGCCATCGCACCGCGTCCTGCCAGTCCGCGCAGTAACCGGCTGCGGCGGCAGATGATTCGCGCCGCGTCCGCCAGCGTGAGCGCGCCGGCCACATGCGCGGCGGCTACCTCGCCCATGCTGTGGCCGATGACCGCGTCGGGCTCGATGCCCTTCGACCGCCACAGGGCCGCCAAGGCGACTTCCATCGCGAACAGCACCGGCTGCACGATGTCGATCCGGTCCAGCCGGGACTCGGACGGGTCGGCGGTCAGTTCGGCAATAACCGACCATTGGGCCTCATTTTGTATTGCGTCGTCGCACGCCTCGACAGCCGCGCGGAACGCGGGCTCATCGGCGAACAGCGCACGTCCCATGCCGAGCCACTGCGAGCCCTGCCCGGGAAATACGAACACCACCCGCGGCCGTCGGTCCGGCTCGGTGCCCGGCACCAGCCGCGGCGGCCCGTCGCCGGAGAGCAACAGTGCGGCGCGGTGCTCGTGATGCTGTCTGCGGGCGGCCGCGGTGTAAGCGATATCGGCGATCTCGGCCCGCCGCTCGGTCAGCGTGGCTCGGAACGCAGCGACCAGATCGGTCAGCGCGCCGGCATCGCGCGCGGAGATCGGCACCAGTGCCGGTCCCGCTGCGGGCGCGGCTGCGGGAGGTTCGATGTGCTCCGGCGGATCGGCGACGATGACGTGCGCGTTGGTGCCGCTGATACCGAACGAGCTGACGCCGGCCATCCGCGTCGCACCGTCCCGTTTCGGCCACGGGACCGGGTCTTTCGGCAGTACCAGGGCGGTCCCGGCGAGGTCGATCCTGGGGTTGACGGTGCGCAGGTGCAGGTTCGCCGGAATACGCTCCCATCGCAGCGCGAGCACGGCCTTGATCAGCCCGATCACCCCGGCGGCTGCTTCGAGATGACCGATGTTGGTTTTCACCGCTCCGAGCACGCAGCGCGAACCGTCGTCCCGTGGCCTGCCGAGCACCTCGATGAGCGCGTCCACCTCGATCGGATCGCCGAGTGGCGTTCCGGTGCCGTGTGTCTCGACATAGCCGATATCCGCCGCGTCGGCGCGCGCACTGCGCAACGCGTGCCGGAGCAACGCTTTCTGCGCGGACACGTTCGGCGCGGTCAGCCCGGACGAACGTCCGTCGGAGTTCACCGCGGAACCACGGATCACCGCGAGCACCGGATCGCCGTCCGCGACCGCGTCGGACAGTCGTCTGAGAACCAGCATTCCGCATCCCTCGCCGCGGACGTAGCCGTTGGCCAGCGCGTCGAAGGTCTTGCATCGCCCGTCCTCGGACAGGGCGCGGGAACTGGCCAGCATGTCGGTCATGTCCCTGGCCAGCATCAGGTTGACCCCGCCTGCCAACGCCATCGTGCTCTCGCCGGATCGCAGACTCTGCACCGCGAGATGCACGGCGACCAGCGAGGACGAGCATGCCGTGTCCACCACCATGCTCGGACCCTGGAGCCCGAGAACGTAGGAAAGCCGTCCCGCGGGGAACGAGTGGCCGTTGCCGGTCACGGTGTAGATGTCGCGCTCGCCGATGCTGAGGCGGTCGTAGTCGGTGACGACCACGCCGGCGAACACACCAGTGCGCGAGCCGGTCAGCCGATCCGGCAAAGCGTGCCCCGCCCGTTCCAGCGCCTCCCAGGCCACCTCCAGCAGCAGGCGCTGCTGCGGGTCCATCGCCTCGGCCTCGCGGGGCGAGATGCCGAAGAAGGCCGGGTCGAATGCGTCCACATCGGATAGAAAGCCGCCCCAGCGGGTCGCCGTACCGTCCTCGCGTGCCCACCGGTCGGGGGGCACCTCGCTGATCGCGTCGATGCCGTCGTCGAGCAACCGCCAGAACTCGTCGGGGCCGGTGCCGCCGCCGGGCACCCGGCACCCCATGCCGATGACGGCGATCGGCTCGGTCTTGGCAAGCAGCTCCCGGTCCAACCGTTCCTGCAGGGTCCGAATGGCCGTCAGAGCTCGCTTCACCGACGACGCCTGCTCAGTCATTGCCCCGGTCCTGTTCGACGAGCCGGATACTGTCCAGCAGCATGGCCTCGGCTTCCGCATCGGAGAGCCGATCGATGTCCGCTGCCAGGGACGGTGCATTCTCCGGTTCCGGTTCCGGTGGCCGCGCCGAAGGGTGCGCCACTGCGAGTTCATCCGCGATGAACTCCGCGAGCGCGGCGATGGTGGAGTAGGTGAACAGCAGCGCGACGGACAACCGGATGCCGAGCGTGGATTCCAGCCGGTTGCGTAGCTCCACCGCCATGATCGACCCCATGCCCATGCCCTGGAACGTCGCCTTCCGGCTCAGGTTCGCGGAATCTCGTTGCAGCGTCAGGGAAAGCTGTTCGGTCAGATGCTCTTCGATCAGCGCGGCACGCTCGGACACGGTGGTCGCGGCCAGCCTGGCGGCGAACGCGGTAGGGATGTCCGGCGCACGGGATTCGATCTCGTCGAACAGGGGCGCGCCCGCCGCGCCGGGAAACGACTCGAACCAGTGCCGGAGGTTCAGCTCCATGACGGCGAGCCGCCCGAGTTCCGGGCCCACCCCGCGGTCCAATGCCCGTGCGAGACCCGCCGCGGGCGCATCGGCGATGCCGTGTGCCGCCGTGCCCTCCTGGGCGAGATGCAGGCTCATCGCCGGTAGGCCGAGGCCGCGGCGGTGGTGTGCGATCGCATCCAGCCGTGCGCTGTCCAGTGCGTCACCCGGGCGACCGAACAAGGACGCGACCGAGGAGCAGAGTACGAAGAGATCGAGCCTGCGATCGAGCGTGTGCTGATGCCACCGCCACGCGCTGTCACCACTCCCGGCGTGGATGAGCCCGCACAACGGGCCTGCGGCGGACTCGATCTCGGCGATCAGTCTCCTCATCTCGTGGCCGTCGGTGCCGCGCGTATCGATGGTCGGCACTCGCGCGGAGCCGATGGGCCGGATTGCACCGGTACCGTCCAGGATCACGACATTCCGCGCGCCGCGGTCGGTCATCCACCCGGCGAACGACTCGGCCAACGCGGCGTCCTCGCAGACGATCAGGTACGCGCCGTCGGCCGATAGCTCCGCCGTCCGCTCACCGCCGTCGGGCACGCGAACCAGCCTGGCCACGAACCGGCCGCCGGGACGCAGGGCGACGTCGGTCTCCCGCTCGTCGCTGAGCAATTCCGACACCAACCTGGCCGCCTCATCGGGTGTCGGCCGTGTGGCGAGGTCCAGCCGTGTGACCGACAGCTGGGGGTGGTCGAGCCCGATCGCCCTGCCGAGTCCCCACAGGGGCGCCTGGTCGACGCTGACCGTAGCGGCATCCTCGCCGACTGCCTGTGCGGCGCGGGTCACCAGCCACAGCCGTGGCTGATCACGCCATCCCATTCCGGCCAGTGCGTCGGCCAGCGCACGCGCGCTCGCGGTGCCGAGACTGCCGATCAGCACTACCCCGGCCGGTGGTGGTCCAGCCAGAACTGTGCGCAGGGATCCGATCGCGGTCGAGTCGGTGATCCGCGCAGTTACCAGATCGCAGTGGATGTCTCGCGCCCGTAGCTCGTCCGCGAGTTCGGTACCGAGGCGGTCCTCGTCCGCGAACACGACCCACGGCCCCACTCGCTTTCGCAACGGTTCTCGGTGTGGGCTTTCGCGCCATTCCACGGTGTACAGGCAATCCGCAGCCGGATCCGGCTCTGTGGGCGGGAGCGAGCGCATACGCACGCCCTCGGCTTCCATCAGTACCCGGCCGTCGTCGTCGAGCAGGTACACGTCACCGCCCGGACCCGCCGATCGGCCGTGCGCCCATACCGGCCCGGTCGGTGTCCGGTACACCCGCAACCGACCGATCTCGGTCACCACGTAGCTGCCGGACGAACCGTTGCACAGGGCGATCAGCGCCTGCAGACCGGCATCGAGCACCGAGGGATGGATGCGGTAATCCGCGCCACTAGAGTGCGCCGGTTGCGGCGGAATGAGCAGGGCCAGCACTTCGTCCTGGCCGAACCACAGCTCCGAGACCCCACGGAGGTGCGCTCCGATGTCCAGTCCCGCCCTGGCCAGAACCCGATAGTGGTCGGTCCCGTCCCGGTGCGTGGGGCAGCGCTTCCCGATCAATTCCGGTTTCTCGCGCACGTCCGGCTCGCCGGTGTCGGGGCCGGCGGTGGCCAGCGCATGCCGCGCCCAGTCCGGACCGCGGCTGCTGAACACCTGGAAGAGTCCATCCCGCGTGCTGATCACCGCCTGGGTCGCGGGCGCCACTGCCTCGGTCAGCTCCAGCATTCGCTCGAACGCCAGGTCGGTAACTGCAATATCCGTGGTCTCGTAGGCCTCCGCGGCCGCAGCCAATGCCATTTCGGCGAATGTGGCCGCGGAAAGCACGACGTTCCCGCGCACGGTGAGGTCGGCGAGATACGGCAGGTGTGCCGGGTCCAGCGTGCGTTGCCAGTACCGGGTTCCGTGCTCGACCGCCGAGACCAGACCGGTACCGAGCAGCGGATGGCCTTCGGCGGTGCGGGAGAGGACGGTGCGCTGGTCTGCCGCGAGCCAGTACCGCTTTCGCTGCCACGGGTACGCGGGCAGCGAAACGACCCGACCGGCATCGAGGAGCCGATCGAAGTCCGGCGCGCACCCGCCGGCGTACAGCGCGCCTGCGGCGCGGCGCAGCGCGGACCGTTCGTCCTCGCCCCTGCGCAGCGAACCGATGACGTGACCATCGATCCTGCGGGCGGCGAGACATCGCTGGATGTTCTCGAGCAGAACCGGATGTGGCCCGATCTCCAGGAAAACCCGGTACCCGTCGGAGATCGCGGCGTTCATCGCATCCGCGAACTGCACGGTTTGTCGGACGTTGCGCCCCCAGTAATCCGGGTCGAATCGCTGACCGTCAACGAGCTTCCCCGAAACTGTGCTGTAGACGGGCAACCGGTTCGGCTCCGGAGCAAGCATGCCGAGCGCCTGGGACAACTCCCGCCCGGCCGGGTCCATCCGCGCGCTGTGGAAGGCGTAACCGACCCGGAGTTCACGGTAAGCGACGCCGTCGCGACGCAGCCGTCCGAGCAAGTCCGCCAGTGCGGAGTCGCTGCCGGAGACGACGGTCGAATAGGGATCGTTGATCGCCCCGATCGTCAGTTCCCCCTGGTATTCGCTCAGTATGTCGCGCAACCGCTGGGCAGGCAGTTCCACGGAAGCCATGCCGCCCTCCCCCGTCACCGCCGCGGCCTGCATCAATCGGCTCCGGTGATATACCACCTCGACCGATTCGGCGAGAGACAGTGCCCCGGCCAGATACGCCGCGGTGACCTCGCCGACACTGTGGCCGATCAGGGCGTCCGGCGCGAGTCCCCATGCCTGCCAAAGCCGAGCGATCCCCACTTGGATCGCGAACAGTGCCGGTTGCGCGACCGCGGTCTGCTGGAGGCGACTGCGTCCCGCCGGTGCGGTCAGCTCGGCGGTCAGCGACCATTGGGTCAGCGGCTGTAACCAATGCTCGCATTCCTCGACGGCGGCACGGAACACCGGTTCGGCCAATAGGTTCCGGCCCATTCCGACCCATTGCGACCCTTGACCGGAGCACACGAACACAATCCGGCGCCGCTCGCCATGCTCCACGTCGCCCATCCACGTGTTGCTCGGCATGCTGCCCTCAGCCGTGGCACGCAACGAATCGGCCAGCTCTTTCGACGATGAACCCGTCACAGCAAGCCGGTGTTCGTGATGATCTCGCCGCACGGCGGCCGTGTAACACAGGTCGCCCAGGGCGGTTCCGTCGTCGCCGCTGAGCTCATGCGCCATCGCGGTCGCCGATGCCAGCAGGGAATCACGAGATCGGGCGGAGAGCACCAGCAACTCCGTCCGGCCGTGGTGCGGCATCGGTGGCCGAGCGGCACCTCGGGTGTACAGCGCACCCAATGAATCGATCAGCGTCGAGCAATCGCGGTCGCCTCGGCGCAATGTCGGCAGTGCCGTGCCACCGTTCTGCTCGACCACCGACGTGAGAATCGGATGCGGGCCGACGTCGATGAAGACTTGACTGCCCTCGCCGAGCAACCACCCCATTGTGGTTCGGAATCGCCACGGTTCGCGTTCGGTGCGCACCCAGTGCTCGGCATCGAGGTGCGTGCCGTCCATTCGCTCGCCGGTGACCGAGGAATAGAACGGTATTCGGGTCTCGCCGGGCTGCAGATCGGTGAGCGCGGCCCGCAAATCGGGCAGCACCGGATCCACATAGGGGCAGTGCGAGGCATAGTCGACCCTGATCAGCGCCGACGCGATCGATCGCGCGGTGAGTTCGTCCCGCATCGCCTCGATTGCTGCTCGGTCACCGGAGACCACCGTGGATTCCGGGCCTGCGGCGCCCGCGACCCATACCCGACCACCGTGTCGGGATACCAGTTCGTTCGCGTCCGCAACGGACAGGTCCAGCACGGCCATGGCGCCGTGGCCGGAGAGGCTGCCGGCCAACGTGCTTCGCCGACACATGATCAACACGGCGTCGTCGAGGCCGATCGCACCGGCGACGTGCGCGGCGGCGACCTCACCCATGCTCATCCCGGCTACGGCATCCGGCTCGACCCCGTGTGATCGCCACAGGTCGGTCAGTGCGACCTGCATCGCGAAAATCGCGGGTTGGGCCAGCTCGGTGCGCTCGATCCAGCGCTCGTCGGCCGAGGTCAGCAGGCGGGTGAGGGACCAGTCGACGTGCCGGCGCAACGCGGTCTCGCACCGGCTGATCGCCGACCGGAACGTGGGCTCGCGCAGCAACCACGCACCCATCCCGGTCCATTGCGAACCCTGCCCGCCGAACAGGAACGTGATTCTCGGCCGGTCGCCTTCGACTTCCCCGGTACTGACTCCGGCTCCGGCGTAGCCGTTGAGGAATTTCTCTGTGGCCGAAGCGAGATCGTCGTGGTCGCGAACGGACAGCGCGAGCCGGTGCGCGCCGTCTGCCTTCGCCCGAGCGGCGGCGCACAACTGAGCGAGCGATGACCGGTCCCGAGGTGTCGCCAGCTCTCGCGCCGCAGCACGAAGGCCGTCTTCGCTGTCCGCGGCAAGCGGCAGCAGGTGGACCGGAGCGTCCTCGCCGCTCTCGAGGACCACATGGCAGTTCGTACCACCGAAACCGAATGCGCTCACCCCGGCGACCAGGCGGCCTCCCGCGTCACCTTGCCACTTCTCCGGCCGCGAAAGGACCCGCAAACCCCATTCATCGAAGGGGATGTGCGGACTGGCCTGCTCGAACTGGCCGGACGGCGGCAGGGTGCGATGCCGCATCGCCAGCAGCACCTTGATCAGCCCGGCGATCCCAGCTGCCGGTTCGAGATGTCCGATCGCGCTCTTGACCGAACCGATCGGCAGCAACCGGTCGTGCGGCCGGCCCGCGCCGAGCACCGCGCCCAGCGCGCTTGCCTCGATCGGGTCACCCAGCGCCGTTCCTGTCCCGTGCGCTTCGACGTACCCGACATCTGCAGGCGCAATCCCCGCTCGGCGGTACGCGTTGCGCAGCAAGGATTCCTGGGCCAGCAAGCTCGGCGCGGTCAGGCCATTGGTGAACCCGTCGTGATTCACCGCGCTGCTCTTGAGCACGCCGTGAATCGGATTGCCGTCGGCGAGTGCGCGGTCGAGTGGCTTCAGCACGATCATTCCGGCGCCCTCGCCGCGGCCGTATCCATCGGCACGCGCATCGAATGCCTTGGAACGCCCGTCTGGCGCCAGCGCGCCGAGCCGCGCCAGCGCGTGCACCGTATCCTGCGCCAGCATCAGACTCACGCCACCGGCCAGCGCGATATCACACTCGCCCGCCCGCAGGCTCTGCGCCGCAAGGTGCACGGCGACGAGTGACGAGGAGCACGCGGTGTTCACCAGCAGGCTCGGCCCGCGGGCACCCAGCGTGTACGACAACCGCGCGGGAATGATGCTCGGATCGCCTCCCGCCAGGGTGTGTTCGGTGACCAGATTCGGGTCGGCGCGAATCCCCGCCCCGTACTCGCTCCACATCGCACCGACGAACGCTCCGGTCCGGCTGCCACCGAGAGTGCCGGTCGGAATGCCTGCGTCATCGAGAGCTTCCTGCATCAATTCGAGCATCAGCCGTTGCTGCGGGTCGACGTGTGGAGCCTCGCGGGGAGAGATACCGAAGAACTCGGGATCGAACTCGTCGATCCGGTCGAGGAACCCGCCGCGTGGCGGACCGTCCTCGGCCCACCGGCCCTCCGGCGGTTCGGTCAGCGCATCCGTACCCGCGCTGAGGAGTTGCCAGAATGCCGCCGCGTCGGGAGCGCCAGGGAAGCGGCAGGAAAGACCGACGATCGCGATCGGTTGCCGCTCCGGGACCGGGGACTCGTGCTGTTCTTGCGGCTCCGACCTGGCCCCGGTGAGCCAGCCCGCCAGGGCATTTGGTGTCGGATACGCCCACAACAGAGCTGGCGACACCGGTTGGCCGCCTGCCTCGCTCAATTCACCGGCGAGCATCGTCAACGTCCGTGAATCGAGCCCATAGCGAGTAAACGGTTGGCGTCCGTCGATCGCACCGGGATCCAACCCGCTCAGTGCCGCGGTTCTGGCGACGAGCCAATCCCGCACGTCCTCCATAGAATTGGACCGCATAAGCCGGGCCACCTCCAACACGCAACAAACCCTCATCGTCGCGTGGCCCTGTGCCCTCCTACGGCGGCACGCCCGAGGATAGTATCCCGCCCGCTAACCCCTGTATAGACCGAATGGTCTTGTTCCCGGGCCCTTGAATTCACAAGGCGCGGCTGCTTCCCTGGCGTGGCAGGACTCGGATGGCGACGCTCCCGCGGAACAGTTCGACACGGAGCGAGTCCTTGACCGCGTGCCTGCCGTTCCACGCCGACACGACGACACGGACCGTCCAGACACTGCCCCGATTTCGGTGGGACTCCGAGTTCCGCCTCCGGTGTCGTAGTCCCCCGCTGGCGGAGGCTGGGCTGATGTGCGGTATTCCGCTGGATGTGCCCGGTGCGAACCGGGTGTCCGCGATCGGCCGGGCCCGGACCGCCGTTATCGCGTAGGCTGCTTCGAGTCGCAGTGTCAGCAAGGAGTTTCGCGCAATGGGCCAACCGTTTCAGCCCGGACCGCCGCCGCAGAATCCGCCGCTGCCACCAGGTCAGGGGTGGGGAGCAGCGCTCGTAGGCCCACCTGTCGGACAGCCAGTTCCGGGCTATCGGCCGGGCGGCGGACGGGGTGCGGCCGATGCGATAGCCGCGGCCGCATTGGCGCTGGCGGCGATCCTGTATCTCGTGCGCAGGATCTGGTCCTACGTTCAGTTCGGCAAGTTCTTCTCCAGCGACGTCATTCTGATCATCAACGTTCTGTTCGCCCTGTTCGCCGCGATTCTGCTGCTCACGGCGAGCAAGCCCGCGACCGCCCGGATCGTCGGCGGGATCGCAGCCGGTATGACGTTCGCGCCCAATGCCAGTTACGTCTCCAGCGCCTTCGATCGCAGTTTCCGGGCCGGCCGCAGCGCGTGGGAAGACGGTGGTTGGCTATCGATCCCGGTGACACTTATCGCGCTCGTCGCAATCGGCGCACTGCTCGCGGCGGCGTCCAGCGTGGGATCGCAGCGCGTCGCAGGAGCTGGCTTCCAGCCTTCGAACCCGTGGCCTCATCCACCGATGGGCCAACCGTCCGCCCACTACCCCAGCCAGCACCAGCCGCCACCACAGTGAGCCTCCCCTGGGGAGCGCGCGCTCAACGGGCGGCCATCTCGCCGTCCGACGACCGCGTCGCAGACAACGCTCGTAGGGGACGTGATCGGCGCGGCTGCCCGACGAGTGGCCGGGGACGACTTTCCATGTGTGAGGGCCGGACAGCCGCGTGGGCTCAGCGCAAGCGAGCCGAAATGGTGCTGGCGACGTCGATGGTCTTGGCGCAGATGTCCCAGTCGACACCAGCGCTGACGCCGGGGGCGGCGATTCCGAGGTAGAACGATCCGCCTGAGGCCACCGAGACGTAGACCGAGCAGCTGCCGTTGCGGCTGTCGGGACGGATGCTGGGCGCCAGCGTGGCCCGGCGACCCTCGATCGTGATGATCTGCTCGAGCGGATCACGCACCCTGCGTTGATCCAGATCGCTGAGATCGCTGGTCTGCGGGGCGAATCGGATGGTGAAGCTGCCCGAAAGCCCAGTTTGGATGGAGAACCAGGTGCAGCTGGGCAGCTGCTGCGGAGGCGTGGTGGGCTTTGGGTCGGGTTGGAGGACGAAGCGGGCGGTATCGTCCGCGCCCAGCACACTGCACGGGTGGTAGGTGAGATCAGCCAGCGTCCATGGCGGCAACGGCGCCGGCGAGGTAGTGGCGGCGCTCGACGACGCGCCCGGTCGCGGGGATTCGTCGTTGCGACACGCGGCGACCGGCACGACCGCCGTCACGGCAGCCACCACCGCGAGCGCGCACCGGCAGCGACCACGCATAGAATTCGACATCACCCCATCGCTCCGATCACACCAGATCGGCTACGCCGTGAACAGCGCAGCGAGCAGCAGCATCGAGGTGATGACGCACGCCGGTGTCGCGATCCTGATGGCGCGCCTCCTACCTTTCCTGGGGAAGGCGCAGGGAAGCGTCAGAGCGCAAACGACTCCGGCGAAAACGGCCAGCATCGTTCCGCTGATCAGTCCATAGCCGTGGGGGTCCCGCGCGGGATCGGCCGAGAACCGCGAGCTGAGCGCGACGTACGCGCACATCGACCACAACGCGCCTGCGGCGGCGCCGACGACGCCGGCGACGATGCGCACAGCGGCATCCCGCCACGAGTGGTCTTGTGTAGGAGGCGAATCCGGATTGGAACGGAGCAGGCGATGCGGCGAGTGCGGCTCATCCACCCCTTCAGCATGCCATGTGAATCACCCGCTGGTTGGTCGCGAAAGCTACCTCGTAGCTGCCCGCGACATTTTTGCACCGACCTCAACCGGCCGATCGACGGTTTTTGAAGCTGTCAGGGCTGGATCGTGTTGGGAGCTTTACTCTCTAGGCGGCTCAGTGCCTGCATGGCCTCGCGCTCTATGCGTGAAAGATCGCAGAGGGTGGTGCCTGCCTGTACGAGGTACTGCGCATGGCCTGATTCACCGGCTTGTGTGATCAGTGCTGCGACTTCCGTCCAGAGGGTGGCTGCCTCGGTGTACAGCCCGTGGCCGGTGCGCAGGTGGCTGCTGTCGAGCGTTTGGGTGCATTCGGCGAGGAAGTCGCGGTAGAAGTTGCGGAACAGGGCGCCGCCGGTGCCGGCCTTCTCCATCAAGAGGGCGGCCTGCGCTAGGTCCCGCTGCGGGTTGTCGGTCCGCTGGAGCCATGTGCGCACCAGCTTGCCGGCCTTCTCGATGCCTCGGTGGCCGAGGTTGGCGATGGGCGGGTTGAGGAAGGCGTCGGCGCAGGCGGTGATGGCGGGAATGATCTGGCCCTGTGGGGAGGGCAGGTTCCTCGGAGCGGTGAGGGTGAAGGATCGGCGCTCGGCGGTCATCGGGCCGCGCGCGGCCCTGGCCTGGGCGAGGCTGGTCAGGGTGGTGGATACCGTGCCGCCTTGCTGGGCGGTGTCCACCAGGTAGGCGTCGTGGTCGTCGTAGCCGTACATAGCAACGACATGACCGCCGAAGTGCACCTTCGACCGGAAGTAGTCCAGGTAGTAGCTGTCGAGCTGCAGTCCGACGGGGTGGCCGGCGTCGATGGGGGCCACCACGTTCTCCCATGCCCTGCGCGCGGAGGTGGTCTCCCGGACCAGCAGCTCCAGCCCGAGTCTGGTGGCCAGGTTTCTGGTGAGGTCGAAAGGCTTGACCCGTCCCCCGAGGAAGGGGAAGCCCATGTTCTTACTGTCCCAGTAGACGAAGGACAGACCGGAGCCGAGGCCGAAGAGCATAGGCTCGGACAGATCGAGTCCCTGGTGGCGCAGTAGCACTCCCAGAGCTGTCGTCTCGCAGTGCTGTGTACCGCGGGCATCAATGTCTATCACCGTGGTCATGCCATGCCTTCCTGGGCGCAGATCATCAGCCGGTCATCAGCTCTTCCCGCGGTGCCTCTGCCTGCCCGCCGAGATAGGACTCACGTACGGGCGCTTGCGTGCGCAGCCCGCGCTCGTGGAGGGCGACGAAGAGAGCGCTCCCATCATGTTGGACTCTCCCATGGTGGGAGAGTCCAACGCTGTACGGAGGCGGCGCGCTGATCAGCTACGGGTTCGGCGGCGCGGTCGTTCGACGGGTGTTGACGGCGGCGCCGCCGACGGAGGCGGCGAGCGGCCCTCGATATGAAGGATCAGAGCAATCGGCATTCCGTAGTCGGTCTGGGTACTCCCGGCGTACCATTCTTCGTTGCAGTGTGCACGTTCTCTCCTGAGCAACCACGCAGTTTCTGCTCGTTACCGCTCGGACGGCTCGTCCGGGATGGTTACCGATTCAGACCGCACGGAACCAGGACAAGGAGATCGTCATGAAAGCCACACGCCTCGTTCGTATGGGTCTTCCCCCGTTTCTCGCCGCCGCGGCGGCGCTGCTGTTCTGTCCGCCGACCGCGTCCGCGCAAGATATGTGGGCATACAACTGCTCGTCCCATTCACCGCTGTGGGAAGGCAGGGTGACCGCTGTGGAGTGCACTGCGTCGGACGGTGCACCGGTGAGCGGCGAGATCACGCAACCGTTTGTGGTGAACGGTGGCGAGCCTGTGAGCTGTTCGTCGGGATGGGTCCACCTCCCGGACGTGATGGGCAAGGAATGCGGATCGGAGCCGATTCAATAGCTGATCGACTGCGTTGGCGAGTGGGCCTTGTCGAAGTCGGCAAGGTCTACTCGCTCCCGCGGCCATGCTCGCAGCCCCGGGCGCCGGCCCACAGCCGTTCGCGCCACTCGTCCGGCACCGACAGCCCGAATTCCACAGCGTGGATGCCCATCTGCAATCGGACCAGCTGGACATTCAGCACGGTTAGCGCGGCGTGCGATGAAGATGCGAAGGACGCGCCATCGCAATCCGGCGGAGGTGGATCTCGACACGGCGCAGTCACCCGCCGGCGACCGAGGGAATGATCATGACCTCGGCGCCCGCGCCGATGGGTGTGTCCAGGCCATCCAGGGTGCGGCATTCGTTGCCGTTGACGTAGAAGTTCACGTAGCGACGCAGTTTTCCGCTCTCGTCGCGAAGCCGGCGTTCCAACGCGGGAGACCGCTCGCCGAGGGCGTCCAACACGTTTCGGAGGGTCGCCCCGTCGACGTCGAGTTCCTTCTCACCGCTGACGTACGTACGCAGCATGGACGGCAAATGCACGCGTGCCATGACGTTATCCGATCACTGCCGCGCGCACACACAACACGTCCGGCAGCTTGTCGACCACGAGCTGCCAGTGTTCGCCTTCGTCGGCGCTGCAATACACCTCGCCGTTGCGGGTGCCGAAGTAGATGCCCGTCGGGTCGGCGTCGTCCGCGCACATGGAATCGCGCATGACCGCCGCCCAGAACGGCACCTGCGGGAGCCCGTCGGTCTTCGCGGACCACGTCTCGCCGCCGTCCTCGCTGCGGTACACGGCGCAGGTGGCGTCCGGCGGAAATCGGAATCGCTCCATGTCCGCGACCAGCGGGAACGTGTATATCACGCCGGAACGCCGAGGGTGCGCGACGATGGGAAAGCCGAAGTTGGACGCCGGCAACCCGCCGTCGATCGACTGCCAGCTCGCACCGTCGTCGGTGCTGCGGAACACGCCACCGTGGTTCTGCAGATACATGGTGCTCGGCGTCTCGGCGTCCAACGCGACCTTGTGTACGCACTGCCCCCACTCCGGCAACTCGCCTGGCATGAAATCGGCTGTGACGCCCTTGTTCGTCGGCTTCCACGACGCCCCGCCATCGGATGTCTGATACACGCCGCCGGTGGACATGGCGACCGCGATCCGCTGTGTGTCTGTCGGATGCGGGAGGACCGTGTGCAACGCCAACCCACCGCCGCCCGGCGTCCACTCCGGACGGTGCGGGTGTTCCCACAGGGCTCTGACCAGCTCGAACGTCCTCCCGCCATCGGTGGAGCGGAACAACGCCGACGGTTCGACGCCCGCGTAGACCACGTCCGGCTCCGCGCCTGTCGCGGGCGCGATCTGCCACACGCCCTGCAACGCCGCCTCGGTGTCCGGAGGGAACGCCAACGGTGCATCGTCCGGCTCACTCCACGTCTCGCCAAGATCGTCGCTGACCACCATCGTCGGCCCGAAATGGCTGTCCAGCACTCCCGCGAGCACGCGAGGCACCTCCCGCCGAGTGTCGATCGCCAGCGCCTTCACGTCGGCTACTGCGAACCGCGGTGCACTCACGCTCCAGCTCGACCGACCGTCCTCGCTTCGCGCCAAGAACAACCCCTTGCGCGTCCCGATTCCGAGCAATACGTCCACTGGCCGACCTCCATGCCGTTACCGCCACGCCGACGCGCGCGAGCCTACTCCGCAGGCACGACAGAACTCGCCAGAACGTGAGACGCGACGCGTGCTGCCCACCGGTCATGTCGGCCTGACATTTCCGCGACCGGCCCTTTCTCGACTGTGGCCGCTGATAGATACGGAAGGTTCGCTGAAACGCAGCGAGTCGTCGAGCAACCGGAAGCCTCCGTGGTCCGGCCGCAGCCGCGTAGCACCGGCTGACCTTCAGAGAACCGGAATGGTGACTTCGATCGGCCCGAGGCGCGGTGGCACTACCGTCGGCGGGGTTTGTGCGGCAGCACCAACTCGATGGTCGGCTGCACCCGGCCGGGGATGTAGCCGTGCATCGCCGCAACCTCGTCACACCCATCCCCGCCGCCGATCGCCGAACCAGAACAGGATCCGGTGGCTGGTCAGCGAGTGGGTATTCGGATAGAACGATGGTGTGGATCGGGAGACGACGGCTGGCCGGTATCGACGTTTCGCCGAATTCGAGGCTCGGGGTAGTTCGTCGTGCTATGAGTTGTGGACGTTGGGGATCGCGTCGGATCGGCGGCTGCTGTCGTTGATCGATCGGCTTCCGGTGGAGAAGAGGCAGCCGAATCTTGTGCTCGCGGCGGCGCGCTATCTGGGGGTCGCCGAGGCTTCGTTTCCCGAGTTCAGGGACTGGGTGTTTCAGCACTGGGATGCTGTCGCGCAGGTAGTGATGACGCGAAGGACGCAAACCAACGAGGTCGGCAGGGCCGCGGTGCTTGTTCCGGCGTTAGCGCAGCTTGCTGGTTCTTTGGCATTGATCGAGGTGGGTGCGTCTGCGGGGCTGTGCCTGTATCCGGATCTGTTCAGCTATCACTACGACGATCGGGATGTGCTGCATCCTGCCGGTGGCGCTTCCGGTGTGAGGTTGTGGTGTGCGACCTCGGGGAAGCCGCCTATTCCGGATCGGTTGCCCGAGGTTGTGTGGCGGGCGGGTGTCGATTCGAATCCGCTGGACGCGAACGATGCCGACGAGATGCGGTGGCTCGAGTGCCTGACCTGGCCTGGACAGCCCGAACGGTTGCGGCGGCTGCGCGAAGCGGTGGCGATTTCTCGGTCCAGGCCGGTGGATGTGGTGTCCGGCGACCTGAACGAGACCGTGGCCGAGTTGGTTGACGCTGCGCCGCAGGGGGCGACGGTGGTGGTCTTCCATAGCGCTGTCTTGGCCTATCTGAGCACCGACGAGCGCCGCCGCTTCGAGCGGACGATTCGGGGCCTGCCCTGCCATTGGCTGTCGAACGAAGGCTGCGGGGTCGTTGAATCGGTGGCTGCTCAGCTTCCTACGCCGGCGCAGAACACTCCTGGGCGGTTCGTTGTTGCGCTGGACGGGGTTCCGTTGGCATATGCCGGTGCTCATGGTCAGACCCTTGATTGGTTTCGCCGCGCCGCGTCACCCTGACTTCCCCTCCCGCTCGGGCACGGCAAGGAACTTCGCGGCAGGTCGTGCGCGACGGAAGTCTCGCTCCAGCCACCACTGGACAGCCAGCAACGGCACGGTCCAGCTCAGCCAGGCCACTGTGCCGCCGACGGCCTGGCGGAGCAGTGCCTCGTTGCCACCGAAGGTCGTGTCGAGCTGTGGTTCCAGCGCGATGAACACCAGCACTGCCCACACCCGGTTGGTGATGATCGAGAGGGTGAGGGCGAAGCTGCGGATCATCCACCGGCGGTGGTCGGCGTAGCGGTGTTGGCGGGCCGCACGGAATCCGATGACGGTGCATCCCAGCCAGAGGACGGCGAGCATGAGGTTGCTGGCCATGGCCACGGGACCGAACGGGGTCGTCGCACCGAGTACCAGCGCGGCCACACCCGCGGGGACGACACCAACGAAAACGTAAGCGCGGCCGACCATCCGGTGCGCCGCCGGATACTTGCGGCGCAATCGTGGCCACACCTGCAGACAACAGGTGAGCATGGCGATGGACCCGAATATCACGTGCGCCACCAGCACCGGATAGTGCAGCGCGACAGTGGGTTGCTGAACCCTCGACAGAGCCGGATCGAACGTCAGATATCTGGGGAGCGAGAACGCAACGAACAGCACGGCGACGACCGCCAGCGGCAGTATCCAGGGTCTGCGCCACCAGCGCGGGCGGGGATCGAGAACGGAGTGGCGTCGAGTCGGCGCAGGAATGGTGTCTTCGGTGGTCACGGACCGACGGTAGAAACCGTGGGCGCGGGCGGACATCACCCTCGAGTGCTGTTCTGGATCGGCGGTGCAATACCGAGGTTGTGTCTCAGTGCTGTGGACGCGCTGTGGAGGTCGGCAGCTGACTGAAAGGGTAGTCCGTCCAACGGTTGCGGTTGGTCCAGCCGATGAAGTCGAACCGCCAATGAAACGGCCATGTGTGGGCGACGGTATCGACCAGCACGGCGCCGAGTGTCGCGTAATCGTCGCGGGTGGACAGCACGGCGCGCTGGCCCCGTGGCGAGGTGTTGAAGAAGGAGTCGAACGCGGCGATTGATTGTTCGGTGGTGAGTCTGCCCAGTCCCCATAGGCCGCGGGTGCGCATCCAATGCACCAGCCTTGTTCGCCATGGCCATAGCGCAGCGATAGGGTCGCTTCCTTCTTGAAGGGCTGCGACTGCGGTGTCGGCCATGGCGAGTGAATCGGCCACGCTGTATCCGGTTGCGGGATTCATCATGCCACCGCGGGAGCCGAACGGGATTACCTGCCCGGCACCGTGTTTGGGCGGCGGTTGATCCAGCGGGTAGTGGGCGGCTTCGCTTCTTTCCGTCCCGGTTAGTCGGATGCCATGAGCGACAAGCCGGTTCAGCGTTCGCCTGCGTAGCTCGCGCTGTGGCATGCCACCGGCCAAGCCGAGGCTCGTTTCCTCGAAGACGACCGTTCCGTCGCCGAGTGGCATCGCGTAGAGAAATGAGGGCGGCTCCTTCGGGCCGGCGCCGTTGTCGGGACGCCAGTCCATCAGCAATCCGTCACCGTCGTCGATCATCGGTGCTGCGAGGTCGGCGTCGACGAAGATGCCGTGGGCGCTTGCTGTGCGGCGCCGACCGGGGGACGTCAGCCCACGGGCGTCGAAAACTGTTGTCGCGGTGATTGTTGTTCGATCGGCGAGTTCCACCCGATGCGGCTCGATATGGGTGGCGCGGCCCGCCACGACGAGGACATTGTCGAGCGGCAGCGCTGCGTGCAGTTCGGGTTTGGATAGTACGCAGTACTGCCGGTTGACGCGGTGGTGCGTCGTGGTCCAGATGGTGGGTCTCGGGATGCGGGTGGCAATCACTGTGGCGGGCAGCCATGGCGGCAGCTCGTCGGCCCAGCAGGCGTACGTGGGTGACCACAACCGATCCGGGCGCGGATCCACCGCGGCGACCGTCATCCCGGCCCGCATCGCGCGGTGCGCCAACGCACGACCGGTGGGCCCGAGCCCGACTACGCACATATCAACCTCTCGCATTCAGCGAACCTCTGTGGGAGTCAACTTTTCGACCTATTCGACGCGTTCGACGAAATAGCGCACGAATCGCCGCAGCGCGTCAGTGGCAAAACCACAAGGCAGAGCGGACAGTTCAGCGTCGGCCACATCGGCGTAGGCGCGTAGCACCTCCTTGGCCGAGGCCATGCCGCGCGAACGCGACAACAGCTCCAGTGCTTCCTCCACCTCCGCACCGCTCTCTACCGGCCGGATCAGCAGCTCTCGTAGCTCGGCGCCCGTCGCGCCCTCTTCTCGCAGCGCGTACACCATCGGCAGGGTGTGCATGAGCTTGCGCAGATCGGTTCCGTATCGGCCGGACACCGATGAAGTGCTTACGATGTCCTCGGAGATCTGCACAGCGGTTCCCGCGGCGGCGCCGAACCTGGCCAGCAGTTCGACGTGGTCGTGGCTTGCACCAGAGAACATGCCGCCGAGGCGGCAGCACGCACCGATCGATGATCCGGTCTTCTCCGCCACCACCTGCAGATAGTGCTCGACCGTGTTCGGGGACTGGGCACTGCGTTTCTCGCGCACCTGGCCGGTGACCACCGCGGCAAATGTCTCTGCGACGATCCGCGTCGCTTTCGGACCGAGTGTGGCTGCCAGGCGTGAGGCGTGTGCGGACAGGTAGTCGCCGGTCAAGATGGCGATGTCGTTACCCCGATGGAGGGTTGTGCTGGAGGCGGCGCGATGCTCTGGGGCCTGGTCTCGTACGTCACCGTGATACAGCGTGGCGAGATGAACGAGCTCGGCGACTGCGGCCGCACTGAGGACTGCTGGATCGGCTGACCATGGACCGAACTGTCCGGCGAGGAGGGTGAACAGTGGTCGAAAGCGCACGCCTCCGGTCTCTGTCCGGTGCGGCGCGGGATGTTGCAGGAGGGTATCCAGATCTTCCGTTACTCTGCCCAGGAGTTTCTCGACATCTGCCAAGGCGGTGCACACTGTTGCTGCTAGCTCGGTATCACCGAGATCGATACCAGCGATGGTGTGTTGCGTGCCTGCGGTATTATTGACCATTTGCTCACTTACTGTGTCAGCGAAGAAGTTTCGCGTAGTCCCAATCTGCCGATTGGAGTTACTGCGACGGCTGTCGGTCACGATGGTGCACTCGTCGGCGGGCAGGTCTTCGATCTCGTGGTAAGGCGAAACCTGCGGCGTCGGGATCAACACCCGGCCTCGGCGGGTGCTATGTCATCCCCGGTGACGAGTTATGTGGTCACACTGCGCTTCTGCGGCGATTGGATTCGCTGATTCAGGCGCGACAGCAGGTAGGCCATGGCGGCGATCATCACGATGCCGATGGCGATCGCGAGGCCGGCCGATCCCCAGTCGTAGTCGTTGGCGGCGGGCGCGGTGACAACCGCGAACAGTGTCCGGCCGATCAATGCGCCACCGGCGAGCCATATCCAGTGCTGGTCGGACCATCCAGCCGTGGCAGACCAGCGATAGACCAGCCATCCCGCGGTGGCCGCGATCGCCGCGGCCACGATCATCGGGATCGCGACCCATCCGCCGCTGCCGACCGCGGGCCCGTCCGGCAGATGGTCCGGGGGCAGGCCCAGCGGCATCAGCAGGCCGAGAAAGCAAGCGGCCGCGACACCGGCGACCACGGCGACGACGACCCGGTGCGGGGTGCGTCCTGCCGGGGCTGCCGGGGGATTCCAGCCGGGAAGCACGCGCAGGGCAATGACGAGCAGTGCGGTGATCGCGATGAGGATCGCGAGGACGACAGATAGGGGTGTCTGGTATCCGGGGTCCTGGGTGGCGGGAATGAACAGTCGCAGCAGTACGACGCCGATCACGGCAGCCACTGCCGCCGTGGCGAGACCGCCACGCCGCAGGTACGGGCGGCCACGGTGGCTCGGGAACAGCAGATCGGCCAGCAAAACCGGGATCAGCACACTGAACACCGTGTGGTATCCGATCTGCGACTCCCAGTAGACGGTATTGAATCCGAGTATCCGGGGACCCCACTCGGCCGCGTGGTACAGGTTCGGGCTGGTCAACGCCTGCAGACCGAGACCGTCCTCGACGAGCTCGTACACCAGGCCCATCACCAGCAGACTCGGCCAGCCACCGCCGAACCGGACAACCAGCTCACGAAGGAACAAGACACCGGCGCCGTACATGACCACCAGAGCCGGTAACAGCAACCACATCGCCGGCATCGTCACCCCGGAGAACGTGGCCTCCGCGCTGACCGGGGCGAGCACGACCAGCGTCCATGCCGCCTTGCGGTTTCCGTCGGCAGGTGCTGCGACTGGGGACCGATTCGACAAGTTTCTCCTCCATCCAAAATTTACCCCGCTGAGTAATTTTCCATACCGTAGCGACGGGAGGCAGGATGGACAATCGGAGTCTCACCATGTCCGGGAATAGTCGGATCGGGCGCGACGCGACCAACGAGGGGAGTTAGTTCCGATGCCACCCACCACCTCCCGGCGTGCTGCCGCGACAGCTGCACGGCGTGCGCAGATCATTGCGGCAAGCATCGCCACCATCGCCGAACTCGGTTACCGCCGAACCACATTCGGCCGGATCGCGGAGCGGGGCGGATTGAGCAGCACCCGGCTCATCTCCTACCACTTCGCCAGCAAGGACGACCTGGTCGCCGCCGTCGTAGCCGACATCTTCACCTCGATCAATGAGTTCCTGATCGACCGAGCACGCGAGGATCCGGCCACCCGCCCACTCCAGAACCCACCAGATACCGTGCAACGCCCCCGGAACAGCTCCGGCGCCGACGAACTGCGCGCCTACATCACCGGAGTGGTCGCCTTCGTCGACGCGCACCGCGTGCGGATGCGAGCGCTACAGTCGATCTTCGCCGCCGTTCACGACGAGCCGCGTAACGCCGCCGCCTACAGCCCGGACACCGACCGGGGGGTCCTCGGCCATATCGAAGACATCCTCCGACACGGACAAGCACGCGGCGAGTTCCGGGCATTCGACACGTTCACCATGGCGGCCGCCATCCAACGCTCACTCGGCGGACTGCCCCTGCTGCTGCAGACCAAGCCCGACCTCGACCTGCGCGATTACGCCACCGAACTGGTGACGCTCTTCGACCTCGCAACCCGCCACCCCAACCACAAGCCGGATAGGTAGGAGGAATCCGCCGCGGGAGTGTCTGACGGTTTCCGGCCCCGCACGACAACGCCACGGCCGTCCACCGGAACATCGGCCACCTCCGTCTGTATCTGCTTCAGGCGGGTGGTGGCTTCCTCCGTCTTCGGGTTCGCGTCGTCGTCGCCGGCCAGGGCCAGTTCTTCGAGTTCGACTTCGACCGCTCTGTCGCGCGGCGGTGCACCCCGGGAACTGGTCAGTGCCGTTCACAACGCTGAATCGCAGTCTCCGGCCCTGTCTGCGGCCTGACTCGACAGTGGGATGACCATCAAGGCGCAGCCAGGGTGTAATGCCGGTGAGCCGTCGGGGACGGTTCAATGGTCGTCGGCGCTCGGCTGCTACGCGAACACGAACGGGTCGACGTGCAACAGCGCGGAACCTAGTGCAGGCCAGCCGAGTTCGCGATGGCGTCGCGCTCGGCGAACATGGGGACACCGGGCAGCAGTTCGGGCGGAACAGTCGCACTGATTCGGGGTGCGTTCGGCAGCCGTGATCAACGGAGGCTGGATCGCTCGAGCTGACGGTTGGTACGCCTGGTCGACCACCGTCGGCGGGCCCTTTGGCCCCGTGCGCACAGTAGACCCCGAACCGCCGTGGCGGAACAGGTTTGGGGTGGACTAGCTGACCTTGTATTCGACGGTGCAGTCGCCGTTGGTGTAGTTCTGGCCGGATCCGTGGTTGGCAGCTGCCAGTACCAGCGGGATTCGGCCTGGTTTGGTGTTCACGTTGGAGATGGTCAGCACGTTGTCGGAGCCTTGGACCCGCGCGGTGGTTTCGGCTTGACCGTTCTTGCCGGTATCGAGATTCGACCAGGTGACGCGGAACGTCTGATCGTAGGGAGTCTCGGATTTCGCATCAGTGTGCATGGTCAGCGTGATCGACCCGTTGTTGTCCGGTTCCACGAATACCTCGCTCGATGCCTCGACGGAAAAGTCGTCCGGTGTCGGGTAGGTGATGGTGCACAGTTTTTCCGATGACGAGCTCGGCGCGGCGAGAGCTGCGGGTGCGCCGACGAGTGCTGCCGCACTCAGGCAGGAGATTGCGGCGAAGCTCGAAAACCGTGAGTACATAAGCGAATTCATCAAAACCTCTCGAGTGAAGCGTCTTCCCCGGGATAACCAGCCTGAGCCTAACAGGACGGTGCCGACGGTCGGTTCGACACGGTCGTGGCCAGGGTCGTGCATCGACTCGGTCAGGGAATCGCGCTTCCAGGACGGCGCCGGTGATGGCTGCGGTCTATGCCCGGACGTTTAGTGGTAGGGGTGAGCGGCATGCGGTGCCGCGCCTGCACGACGGGAGGGGTGATCACCGCTTGCGTACGACCAATTCCAGCGCGATGTTGTCCGGATCGCGGAATTCCAGAATGTACATGGGACCGAGGTCTTTCACGCCCTCGTGAGCGATGCCGAGTTGGTCGAGCAAGGTAGCCGCCGAATCGAGATCCGACCGTGTGGCAAGGGCAAAAGCGAGGTGGTCGAGTCCTACTCGATCTTCGTCGAACTCGTCGCTGGCGACGGGACGAAGTCCGAGCAGTGCATCACCCATCTGGTAGATCACACCGCCGAAGAGGAATCCGAGTCGCTCACGCGTGGCGTCGTCTGCGTCCGCGGGAACCTCCCAAGCGATCGGCCAGCCGAAGACTGCGTCATAGAAGGCCCGCGATCTGTCGATGTCGGTCACTGTCAAGCGGACATGGTCGAACGAACTGGTGGTGATCGGCATGGTCTAGATCCTGGCACGATTACCCGGCTCCGTTCAGGCGACCTGGGTTTCGGTATTCGCCGGGCTCGGCAGGTGTGCGGCGCAGGTAGCCCGCTAAATACTCCAGCCGGGCTTCGTGATCATGGTGTAAGTCGGGATCGATGCTGGTAGTGGCTGCGTCGCGCGCGATGGTAGTCGATGGGCGGACTAGGGCCCGTGCTCGGGCGCGGCCTGCAGTTCGGGCGCGGCGGCGGCCAGCAATGCGTCACGGTCGCGGCTCAACGGAGGATAGATACGCCGGGTGTTGATGGCGCGCTTGGTGTCTTTAGCCTTCTCGCCACACGCGACCACGTGGCGGTCCCAGCCCTCGGTATACACCGCACCTGCCGGTCCCAGATCGAGAACCGTGACATACCAAGGGATCCGCAACGGCTTCACGGGCTTGCCCAGAAGATCGCCGATGACGTTGTATCCGGCCCATCGGCCCATCGGGCGACTGTGCTGGCAGGACATCACCGACATATGCTCGTCGTCCATTTGTGCGGCGGCGACGTCACCGGCGGCGAATACCCCGGGCACACCGCAGACCCGCAGATAATCGTCGACGGGCAGTCGACCCAACCGGTCACGGTCGACCCCGAAGTCCGCGGTCAGCGGGTTGGCCCGCATACCGGCACACCAGACGACGGTGGCGGCGGGCACCACTTCACCCGAGGAGAGCGTCACGCCGCGCTCGTCGATGGCGACGACCCCGACGCCCAACTTGGTCTCGATCCCGGTGTCGGCCAGCGCCGCCTCGATGACCGGTCGCGCCGATGCGCCCATGTCCGAGCCGACGAACCGGTTGCGGTCGATCAGGATGACCCGCGGTGCGACGGCACGCGTGGCAAAGGCGTCGGCGAGCATCGCGGGCAGCTCAGTCGCCTCTTCGATCCCCGTCAAACCTGCCCCGACGACGACTACTGTCGCGGCCGCCGGGTCAGCGGAGCCCTCGGCAAGCCGGCGCAGGTGGGCTTGCAGTCTGGTCGCTGCGTCATGGGTGTCGATGTCGAAACCGAACTCCCGCAGGCCAGGGATATCGGGCTTGACCACCTGGCTGCCCAACGCGAGCACCAGCCGGTCGTAGCCATCAGCGCCGGCGGTGGATTCCACGACCCGCGCCACAGCATCGATCGCCGTCACTTCGCCGACGATGTGCTTGATTCCGACCGGATCGAGAAGAGCGCTGAGCGGGATGCGGGATGTGCTCAGATCGCGTTCATAGTCGCGCACCCGGATGTCGTGGTACGGCGTGGAACTGATCATCGTGACATCGACGGTTCCGACCGCCACACCGAGCTCGTCAAGCCGCCGGGCCGCCGCGAGCGCCGCCCACAGACCCGCAAACCCGGACCCGAGAACCATGACACGCGAAGGATCGGTCACTGCAGCGCGCTGCACATCGTCATTCTAATACTCCAGCCGGGCTTCGTGATCGTCGATGCTGCTGGTCGGGGCGCTGGAAGTGGGGTGGCCACGGAGTGATCATATTGTGTTTGTCTGGGACACAACTGAATTGGCGGTAGCCGTGTTCGGTAGCGTAGTCACTGAGTGGTGCACCGACCGCGGTTGGACCGGCGAGCGCGTCTACCTCACCGACTACATCCGCGACCTCGGACGTACTCCGGCCGCCGACCAGTCGTTGATCAACCTGGTCACCGTCGTGCGGCCCTGAGCAGGTTTCGGCTGACAGTTGCGCGCCAGCGGACCGTGTAACCGTCCGTGTCTCGCAGACCGCCGATGACCGTTTTACGAGAATCCGGATCGATCGAGGAACGGTATCGGTTGTGCGACGGATCGGTGGAGATGCCGCTCGTCGGTGTCTCAGTCGGCGCGTAGCTGCCGCATGCTGGCGGATAGAGGTCGGCCCCACACCGGTCGAAGGGAGATACACAGTGGCATTGGGACGTCGTCGGCTGCTGATCGGCTTCGCCGGTGCGGGTGGCCTCACCCTGGCCGGATGCGGGCTGGCGCGAGAACTCGCGCCGCCACCCGAACCCGCCACAATCCGATTCGATCCCCCACCCGGCGCCCACGACGTCGAAGCGCGCAGCACCGGCACGGTCACGGTCACCGACGGGACGCTGCGGTCGGTCGAATGGATCGATGAAACGGGCAGATCACTGCCAGGCACATCGGCACCCGATCATCGAACCTGGACCAGCGCCGAACCACTCGGCTACGGACACACCTACACCGCGAAAGCCGTGGCACACGGCGAAACCGGCGACGTCACCGTGACGGCCACCTGCACCACGGTGCAACCGCAACGACTCATCGACGTTTCGCTGCGTTCCGCCAATCTCGTCGAGCTGGCCGAAAACGACACCTACGGAGTGGGTTTCGTGCTCGTCGCCCATTTCGACGAACCCGTCGACCGGGCAGCCGCGGAACGCCACCTGAAGGTCGCCACCCAGCCCGCCGTCACCGGTGCCTGGTACTGGCTCGACGATCAGAACGCACACTGGCGGCCGGAGCGCTATCACGCACCGGGAACCAGGATCACGGTCACGGCCGAACTCTTCGGCCTCGCGCTCGGCGAGGGCCGCTACGGCTTGCGCGACCAACGGGTGTCGGTGATCATCGGCCCAGCGCACGTCGCGATCGCCGATGACGACACCAAGCAGATCGAGGTCTTCGACAACGGAAACCTGGTGCGCACCATGCCCACATCGATGGGCATGGGCGGCACCGCGGTCGTCGGTGGCAGATTCCTGTCGTTCTGGACCCGCCCGGGCATCTATACCGTGCTGGACCGAATGCACCCGGTGATCATGGACTCCGCCACCTACGGCCTGCCCACCAACTCCGGGCTCGGCTACCGCACGAGCATCAACCACGCGGTCCGCATCAGCCACGGCGGAATCTTCGTGCACGAACTGGCCGCAAGCATGTGGGCCCAAGGCAACACCAACGTCTCGCACGGCTGCCTGAACCTCTCCCCCAACGATGCCGCATGGTTCTACGACTTCGTCATACCCGGCGACGTCGTCGAGGTCCGCAACACCGGCGGCGACTCCCTCGACATCTGGGAGAACGGCGATTGGAGCATCCCCTGGCCCGACTGGCTTCGCGGCGGCGCCCACACGTGACACGAAAGGCCAGTTCGCCGGCGGACACCCAGCGCCAGAGTTCAGGCAGGTCGGAGGTGTGCGTCCAGGTCACCTCGCGATCCAGACGGGCGGCGTCGGAGTACACGTCGAGCCGCAGGTGCGGGATCGCGGTTGGAGTCGGCATTCACCGCGGACCGCCTGTCCACCTCCAGACGGGAACTCCTGGAGACGGACGGGCGGTTCTGCTCTTCAAGCATCCGCCGGCCTGAACTGGTAATCGAGCTATTGCCTGAGCGCGCAGTGTGTGCCGAGTCCGGCTGCTGTGAATGGAGCAGGCGACGGCCAGCCCGAGTCCGGCGTGATCACCCCGTCCGGTATGCCCGGAGAAACGTCCGCACTCCTTCGACGATGAGTGGCCTGATACGGGTGTCCTTCGCGGCGTTGGCGGAACCGAATCGGCTGAGCGCGACCCCGAAGGTCAGCGCGATGAAGTGGTCGGCCGCGAGTCGCGCGTCGGGGACATCGAGCAGCCCTGCACGGGCGAGGGCGGCGAACCGTTCACCCATGGCCTCCTCGGGCGCGTCGGTCAAGGCATGGTCGTCGCGGTGTGGCAGGTGATCGGATCCAGTCCGGACCAGTCGTTGCAGCGTGGTGTACTCCGCCGAGTCGAGCATGTCGGTCGCGATCTGCATCGAGAACGTGACCAGGGCGGCCTCCAATTCGGCGGCGTCGGTGAGACCGTCGAGCGTGTCGTCGAGGGTGCGCCGGATCGTGTCGAGCAGTGACTGGCCAACTGTGTCGAAAACCGCGTGCAACAGGGTCTGCTTGTCGCCGAAGTAGTCGTAGACCGTCCGCTTGGACACCCCGGCACGGGCGGCGACCGCGTCGACGCTCGACCGCTCGAAACCGTCGGCGACGAACAACTCCCGGGCCGCCGAGAGGATGGCGGCCCGCTTCTGTGCGGACCCTGCGCGCAGCGTCTTCGCGTCTGGCATGAGCGGATCGTAGCATCACTACACTGCACCGTGTAGTGTAGTGCCATCAAGTGCCGAACCGTCATCTGGTTGCCCAGGGAGCCCGGGCGCACACATCAGGCACGGTCCACGCCCTTACTCACACCCAACGATGAAAAGGACGTCTATGTCCGAAACACTGGTTTCCCCGGTCCGCATTGGGAGGCCGGCGATAGGTGCCCTCGGCATCCTGGCACTTGCCCTCGGCAGCCTGCAGTCAGTGGTAGACCCCGCGCTCCCGCTACTACAACGTGAGCTGGGGATCACCCCTTCCGAAGGGGCGTTGATCACCAACACATTGCTCATCACCGGCGCGGTTGTCGCACCCATCGCAGGCAAGCTCGGCGATCGCTACGGCGGAAAGCGAGTGCTGGTCCGGCTCATGGCGGTGGTCTCAGCCGGTGGCCTGTTGGCCGGCCTGGCGCCGAACCTGCCGGTGTTGTTGCTCGGCCAGGTATTGCAGGGCGCGATGGTCGGCGCGCTGCCTCTCTCTTACATCTTGGTGCGCAAGCACCTCCCGGCAGGTGAGACGCAGGTGGCGATCGGGCTCGTTACCGGGCTGTTCACGGCCGGCGCCATGGTGGGAACGTTGATTGCCGGGCCAATCGCGGAAGGACTGTCTCGGCATTGGATGTTCGCGCTGCCGACGATCGCGATCATCGCGACGACGCTGATCGTGTCCCGGCTGATGCCGCATGATCCGCCGATCCAGACGGACGACAGGATCGACTGGCCTGGCGCGAGTCTGCTGAGCGGGACGTTGCTCGCGCTCATGCTCGGGCTCATGCTGGTGACCAGCGGAGGCCTGCCGCCGCTCGCGGTCGGTGCCATCGCGGTGGTCGTGGCCGCTCTCGCGACCGGATGGGTCGTCGTCGAGCGCCGGACAGCCTCGCCGATGGTCGATCTGCGAATGCTGGCAAGGCCCGCGATGTGGAGTTCGTGCGTGCTGACCTTCTTCATGACCACCGGTTTCGGGATGGTGATGTTCCTGGTCCCACAGCTGTTCGCGGTATCGGCCGACGGGTACGGCTTCGGGGCCGGCACCACCGACATCGGACTGTTCCTGATGCCCGGCGCCATCGCCGGGGCGGTAAGCGGGGCGCTCGGCGGGATCGCGGCGCGGCGTTTCGGTCCGCGTGCCGTGGTCATCGCATGCACCGTCGTCACAGTGGTCACCGTGATCACTCTGGCATCGCTGCACACCGCGGAATGGCAGCTCGTCATCGCGAAAGTGCTGACCGCGTTCGCCGCCGGCGTCGGCAGCACGGCGTTGCTTGCCAGCACCGCCACCACCGTCGAGACCAGGGACGCCGGTATCGCCACCAGCCTGCTCGTGGTGACACGCGTGATCGGAGCCGCCTTGGGCGTCCAGGTCGCCGGCGCGATCCTCGCCGCCGGGACCGACCCGATGTCGGGCCAGCCGACCGAATCGGCCTTCGTCACAGGTCTTGTCATCGCCGGCCTCGTCGCCGCACTGTCCCTGTTCGTTGTTCGTGTCACCAAGAAGGAACCGAGGCATGACATCTACCAGTCTGTCGATGGACGTGAGTAATACCTCGAAGCGCAACGTTCTGATCTCCGGGTCCGGTATCGCCGGACCCGCGCTGGCGTACTGGCTGCACCGATCCGGATTCGCGGTCACGGTGGTGGAGAAGGGAAGTGCGCTGCGCGGGGGTGGCTACCCGATCGACGTGCGCGGTACCGCGATAGAAGTCGTCCGGCGGATGGGGATACTGCCGCAACTGCAGGACGCACACATCGACTCGCGGCGGTTCACCTTCCTCAACGCCGATGGCAGTCAGGTGGCCTCGGTCCACCCGTATGCCGTCGCCGGGAGTATCGAGGGACGGGACCTCGAGGTGGGTCGAGGGGATCTGGCTGCGGCCCTCTACACAGCGATCCGCGACGACGTGGAAATCCTGTTCAACGATTCCATCGACACCCTCGACCAGCTCGGACACGGGGTCGACGTTGCCTTCCGAAACGGGCTACGGCGCACATTCGACCTGGTGTTCGGCGCCGACGGTATGCACTCACACACCCGGGAGCTGCTATTCGGCCCCGAAGAGCAGTTCCACCGCTACCTCGGCTACTGCTTCGCCATATTCACCATGCCCAACACCTTCGGGCTCTCTCGCGAGCTCACGCTGTGGAACACCCCGGGCAAAGCCGCAGCCCTCTATGCCACCGGCCACCACGACGAACTGCATGCCTTCCTGAACTTTCACCAACCAGAACCGCCGTTCGAAGCTCTCCGGAACCCTGACGCACAGCGGGACCTGGTCGCCGCGGCTTTCGCCGACGCAGGATGGGAGGTCCCCAGCATTGTCAACGCCATGCGCGACGCGGATGACCTGTTCTTCGACATGGCCGCCCAGATCCGCATTCCCAGCTGGTCGAGCGGCCGGGTCGCGCTAGTCGGCGACGCCGCGTACGCACCCTCGTTCCTGACTGGACAAGGCTCCAGCCTCGCGCTTGCCGGAGCCTACATGCTCGCCAATGCCCTGGCCACGAAACGGAACCACGCCGCAGCTTTCGCCGCCTACGAACACAACACGCGAGAGTTCGTGGCCATGAACCATGCGCTGGTCGACCACGGTGGGGCAGCGCTCTTCCCCACCACGGCGCGCGCCCTGGAGCAACGCAACACTATGCTGCGTGACCTCGTCACCACGCCCCCAACGACACCACGACCGGCCCACTCAGCCCTTTCGCTGCCTGAATTCGTCCCAATGTCATGACACAGCCGCACCAAATAAAATGCGGACGCAGCACCTGCGGTCGCACGAACGCCGCCCAGTACCACGTCGATGATGGGACTGTAAGAATCAAGGCTCCGGTGAGGCCCCCTGACGGTTAGCCCGCCGCGCCCGCCATGAGTAGCTGGTGTAGCGCGCCGTCCACATCCTCGCGCTCGCCGAAGAGCCGCACCAGCAGTGCGCGCTCGGCCGCGCCGTGCTCCGCGGCCAGCACCAGTTCCAGTGCCGCGTCCCGCGTTCCGACGCCCGATTCCTCGGCCAGCGACGCCACGATGTCGGCTGCGCTCTCCCTGGTCCACACCCCGGGAATCGCGGCCGCGACCTCGCTCGCGGGCGGGGCGGCGCCGCGATACCAGTGGGCGCCCTCCCACCAGTAGCAGAAGGAGAGCAGCCCAGACCCGGCGCGCGGGTTGAGCAGCGGGTTCGCCACCCAGCCCGGCGCGCCCGCGTAGAGATCCGGCATGGGAGCGCCGGCGTTGTAGACCGCGTCCAGCACTGGGTCGTTCCATACTCCGCCGGAGAGCACCGCCCGGTCGCCAGGGACCAGCCATAGCGAGGAACCGCTGCGTTCGGCGCCCTCGAACAGGCCGAGCGCGGGCAGCACCCGCGGCCCCCACGGAGATCCGGCCGCCACGAACGCCGCGGCGATCGCCGCCCAGCGCATCGCCAGCAACGGCAGGGCGGGCAATGTCGTCTCGATTTCCGGCGTGAGCGTGGCGGTCCGGGCCAGTGCCCCCGCCTGCTCGGTGGGCCGGGACTGCCGGTCCTCGTGCCCGATGTGGGCCGCCAGCCAGACCGGGAGCCGCGCCCGCGGAAACGCCTCCAGGTCGGCCCGATACACCTCCGGCGGGAAGAGGTGGTCGTCCGGGAAGGGCTCGGCGCCGAAGTCGTGCTCGGCACCGATCTCGCCGGACGCCGACGCCATCACCAGGTAACGCCACCACGGGCCACCGGGCAGGGCGGCCGACGCCTCGCGGTGCCGCCGGACCAGTGCCAGCACCTCCTCGGACGGCAACACCTGGGCCGGATGGCCCTGCTCGTCGGTGAAGAAGACCGATGCCAGCTCCGATACGGCGGTCAGCGCGAACACCGCCCGCATCTCGTGCCAGCCCGGCGGGGCGAGCGCGATCAATTCCGCGGCGATCCGGCGGCTCGCCGCGTCGGCGAGCGGTGACTCGGAATCGGTGGGGAGCGAATCCTCTGCTGCGGTCATGAAAGCGGCGCCTCCTCGATCGGGCCCGCACGCTACCACTCGGGAGCGAACGGCGCCGGTGCAGCGAATTCGTTTGCCCGTCATTACGAATTCAACTGTCTGCGTTCTAATCCCACGACATCGAACGCCGAGAGGAGAGCTGTGGTGAGCAATCCGACGGGGCGGTACGGGGCCGCCGCGGTGCAGCGATGACCATTCACATGCCCGAGGGGTTGCAGTGGCTGGCCTGGGTGGCCGGAACCACCTGGCCCGAGGGCGATGAGGACGCCGCATGGGCGGTGTCGGAGGCATGGAAGACGGCGAGCACGGAGCTGACGGCCCTGCTCGCCGATATCGATGCGGCCGAACAGGCCACCATCGACGCCTATCCGCAGGGCGAGGGCGGTACCGCCATGGGCGCCCGCTACGACGCGCTGCGCACCGGTGACCACTCCATCGAGACGCTGGCGAAGTTCATGAGCACCATCGGCGACAGCACCTTCGACATGGGCACCGAAATCCAGGCCACCAAGATCACCGTCATCGTGACGCTGGCCTGGCTGGCGCTGGAGATCCTGTGGGCCTGGCTCTTTCCGCCCACCGCGCCCGCGGTGGAGGCGGCCGCCATCACCACCACGCGCTCCTTCCTCAAGGTGTTCGAGGACTTCGTACAGAAGGCGATCACCAATCTCGCTGCACGCCTGGGTGCTTCGACCGCCAAGCGGCACTTCTGGACCCAGGCCGCGCGGCTGCGGCCAGTCTTTCCCACCGCGAAGGGCTGGGGCGTCTACGGTGCGCGGGCCATAGAGGCGACGGCCATCGTCGCGACCATCAACGGCTCGGTGCAGGTCGGCCAGCTCGCGGCGGGCAAACGACGGCACTTCAACGGCAAGGAGTTCGGGCTATCCATCCTCGCCGGTGTCGCGGGCGTTGTGCCCGGGCGCGAATTCGGGCGCTATCTCGGGAACGGTATCGACAAGGTTGCGGGCAAGCAGTTGAACAACATCGCGGGCCGGGTCGGTCGTGGCGCGGTGATCGGTGGCGCCTCCGGTGCGGTCGGCACCATCTTCGGCAATCTGGCCGTGGGCGCGGCGACCAGAGACTTCTCGTCGTTCGCATCCGGGCCGGGCTGGGTCGGCGGTGTCACGCGGGGTGCGGTGGTGGGCGGTGCGCGCGGCGGTTTCGCCATCGGCAAGCCGATTCCGCCGGGGCACGGCGACATTCGCTCCTATGTCTGGATGCCGAAACCGAATTCCGGCAACGCGGCGCCCCGGCCACCGGTGCGCGACGGTTCGTCCAGCGGGTCGATTTCCCGGCCGTCCCGCCAGTCGGTCATCGGTTCCCATGCGAGCGTGTCGTCCTCGGTTCAGCCGGTGCACTCCACCGTCGCGGGCTCGTCGAGCCGGCCGCCGTCCTCGCACAGCAGCGCCTCGGGCAACAGCGTCTACCACGACGCCGCGAGCTCGTTCCAGAGCGGCGGGAGCAGTTCGAGCAGTAGCTCGGGCCGCACGATGTACCACGACGCCCGCACCGATCAACCCCCGACCTCGTGGTCGTCCTCGGTCGACGGCGGCTGGACCCCACCTCCTCCGTCCGGCTCGGGACCGTCGCACGCCGCTCCCCCGGCGCCGAGGGGGTCGTCCTCCTCGTCGAGCAGCGGGCATTCCGGCTCCGGCGGTGCGCAGCCGCGCCCGCGCCCGCTGTCCGGCGCTCAGGTGACCGGCGCGAATGGCGGGAGCGGCAACGGAAACCCGATCGCCACCCACCACAGCGAACCGTTTCTGGGCGAGGGCAAGGACGTGCGCGGCAAGCCGCGGCCGAAGCAGTGGCCGTGGGTGGAACCGCTGCCCGGCCCGTATTCACCGCCATCGTCGAGCGGCTCCTCCGGGCAGCAGTGGTTGCTGGCCCCGGGCGCCCCGCCCGCGGCGGATGCGCCACTCGCGAACGCCGCCAAGCAGGTCGACGTCCCGTTCACCCCGTAATCCGACGACACTGAAGGGAGTGCCATGGCCGCGGAACGGTTGGAGGTCGATCCCCAGAAGCTGCGCCACGCCTCGGATCTGACCCGGGAGCTGTCGAACGACGCCAAGGGGGTCGCCGAGAAGCTGCGCAACACCCTCAGCGGTATCGAGTCCGACGGCACCGTCATGCCGTGGGGTGATGACAAGCGCGGCCACAAGTTCTTCGACGGCGACAAGGGCTACAAGGCGGCGCGGGACAACCTGATCGAGGGCGCCATCGGCGCCGCGACCACGTTGGGCGACATGGCGACCGGTCAGCGTGATGCCGCGGACGCCCTGGCCGATACCGACTCCGGCAATGCCGGCCAGTTCGGGAAGCCGACGCCGTGACCGGGCAGCCTACCGTCAACGAACGCCTGCGCGCCGATATGGCGACGCTGGTGGAGGGTCTCGGCGAGCAGTTCCGCGGCATCGCCGAACTGCAGCAGCGGCGTTCGCGGCTCACCGAGACGGTGAGCGTGTGCGATCAGCGCATCGAGGTCACGGTGAACGCCGACGGCATCCTGATCGACACCAAGTTCGCCGACGACGTCCTGGATCTGACCCTCGAGGAGATCGCGGAGAACGTCACCGCGGCGGTGCAGGCCGCCGCGGCGAAGGTGGCCGAGCGCAGCCAGGAGCTCATGCGCCCGCTGCTGGAACGCAAGAACGCTCTGCCGAAGCTCTCCGAGGTCATCGAGGGCGCACCGGATCTGGGCTCGCTCATGCCGACGGCGCCCCCACCGCCGCTGACTTCGCCGGACCCGAACCGCTGGCCCGACGACGACGATTCCGGCGCCCGCGCGCCCCGGTCCATGGTGGCCGACAACGACGACTGACGCGGCGTACGCGGTGCGCCCGTGCGACAAGAAGGGTGAACGGGATGGCTCTCGAGCCGGGCACGTGGTCGGGCCTGAAGAACCAGGCCGAGGCCGGGTATCTGAAGTTCGACACGGCCGACGCGCTGGCCGCCGCTCGCGCCTGCGCCGATCTGGTCGACGACCTGCTCGGTATGGCTGTGGCCGTGACGGACCTGCGCCTCGACAATCTCGCGCCGATCGGCACCCTCACCTCCGGCACTCAGCTGGCGATGGCGTTCACCGCCAAGGGAAACCGGCTGCGAACCATCCTCAAAGATCACGCCGACATCGTCACGGACATGGGCGAGACCTACATCGCGGCGGGCAAGGCGTACGCGAACGCCGAGGGTGAGTCCGAGAGCAACTTCCAGGCGCTCAACGACCTGAAGATGCCGACAGTGGCCGGCCCCTACACCCCCGGCGCACGGAAGCCGGGCGGGCCGGACGCCGAATTCGACAAGGCGAACGGCGGATTCGCCTGGAAGGGCAAGGACGGCAAGCAGCACGTCCAGAACGCGAACGCAGGGAGCTTCCCCGCCTCGCTGAAGGACTACCAGGGCGAGAAGGATCCGGGCGTCACCGCCAACATCGAGAACAAGGACAGCCTCGCCTTCAGCGAATTGTACGAGCTGGGACGCGATCTCGACCCGGCTCCGGTGCTGGCCGCCGCGGGCACCTGGCACAGCATGGCCAACGACCTGCTCGGCAAGCTCAACACCCTCGTGAACGCCATCAACACCGGCACCGAGGCATGGGAGGGGCAGGGCGCGGCCGCGGCGGCCGCGGCGATCAAAAACTACTCCGACGGCGTGCAACCGCTGGCCACCTCGATGATCGCGATGAGCCAGAACCTGGACTACAGTGCGCAGTGGCTGCACCTGACCAAGCTCAGCATGCCCTCCAGCCCCGATCCCGGTGACTGCTGCCCGGGCCGGGTGACCCGTCGGTACCGCGACGAGTGGCAGAAGCACTACGGCGAAGGCATGAAGAACACCGTCTCGGCGATGCCCGTGGTGAACGGTCCGATTGCCCAACCGGCGCCGCAGGGTGGTCAGGGCCAGAACCAGCCCGGGAACGACCAGCAGGGCAGCAACGGGCAGGGCAACGGCCAGTACGGGGACAACCAGTACGGTCACGGAAACCAGCAGCAGGATCCGAGGTACCAGCTGGGCTACGGGCAGGTCGAGCCGGCGAGCCAGTCCGGTTACGACACAGCGGGTTCCGGCACAAGCCCGGGCCCTCGCAGCGCCGGATCGCACGGCGCCGAATCGGGCGGCACGGGATCGGGCGGAGCTGCCCCGCTGCCCAACAGCGCCAAGGGCGGTGGCGGCAGCGGCGAGCGTTCCGGGTCGCAGGGGCAGCTCCCACCCGGCTACAAAGCCGCCCACAGGGAAGCCGAGTCCGCCGCGGCCGGCGCCAGCGGTGCGGCGACCCCGGTCCGCTCGTCCGGCGGTGGTTCGCCGGACGGCGAGACGCAGTCGCGCCCGTCGAGTTCGGGGAATCCGTTCCCGCGCAGCAGCTTTCCCGGCGAGTCGTCGTCTGAACCGCCCTCGGGAGGCAGCGGCACCAGCGTGCCCAGCGTCCCGTCGTCGCTCGGGTCCGCTCCGCTGCCCAACGGCGCGAAGGGCAGATCGTCCGGCAGCGGTGGAACGGGCAGTGGGCCATCGGGGACGGGTGTGGGTAGATCCGGCGCGAGCGGGCTGGAGGACGCGCTCGCCAAAGCCACCGGTGCCGATCCGGCCCAGGTGCGTTCGATGCTCGGCGATCTGCCGAAGCTGCTGAACGAGGACACCCTGTCCAAGAAGAGCGGCCTCTCCCCGGAGCAGGTGCGCTCGGTACTGAAGAACATTCCGGAGGTGGCCGACGTCGGCGAACTGGCGAAGCTCACCGGTCTCGACCCGGCGCAGGTGCGGTCGGTGCTGAACAACCTGCCGAACGCGCTGGACGAGAAGGCGCTGGCGGCCGCGACCGGCACGAGTGACCACTTGCCCTCGCGTGCCGGCTTGCCGGGCCAGTCGTCCTCCGGGGCCGGGCTGCCCGGTCAGACGGCGGGCGCCGACGGCGGCCCGGCGTCGTTCGCCCAGGCGGGCAAGGACTTCCTCGGCCAGATCAGCATGGCGCTCACCCAGGGACTGGAGTCGCTCGGTCAGCTCGGTGCCACCCTGCCCGGCGCGGACCAGTTGCACGAGATGCTGCGCCGGTTCGACCCGGCCGCGCTCGCCGCCGCCGTAGGCGATCCGTCAGTCGATCCGGCGTCCAGCGCGGGCGGCGATGGTGGTGGCAGAGCCGGTAGCGGTGGTGTGGGTAGCCCGGTTGGTCTGTCCGAACATCCTTACCAGCAGGCCCGTGCCGGGCAAATGTTTCCGCGCGCGTCGCTGCCCGGCGCCGAACACCCGCTGTACCCGGCCGCAGCCGCCGCGGGCCATGGCGCGAACGGGATGGGCGGTGCCCCGATGATGGGTCCGGCCGGTGCCGGCGCGGGCGGCGGTGCGCAGGGCAACACCGCGCAAAAGCCGGCCAAGTTCCTGCAGTCCAAGGCGCACCTGGACGACGCCATCGGCGCCGTGCCGGACCGGGTGAAGCCGGTGATCGACTCGTGAGCCGAACCTGGACGTTCACCGACCTGGAGTTCAACCTGCTGTGCGAGGAAGTGCGGCAGGGCGAACTGCCCGCCCCGTTCGTCTTCACCAGCCGCACCCGGCTGGCGGACGACTACGAGCGGGAGAAGTTCGAGGTTCAGCAGCAGTTGCGGGCACGGTTCGACCACGAACTGGACGCCATGGCGGGCGCCATCGCCCGACCTGACATCTTCATCGTGGCGCACGCCTGGGACGACCAGGATTTCGACAACCCGGAAGCGCGCACCCGGGTACATGCCGTCCGGCAACGCGCCCGTGGGTACATCATCACCCAGCGCCCCGGCGAAACCCTCATGCACGCGGGTGGTTTCGACGCTGTCGAATGCGACCCGCACGCCCTGGCCCATTCCGTGCTCGGGCTGCTGCCCAAATGCAATGCAGGCAGTCTGGACGATATCCAGCTCGCTCTACCGACCTCGGAACCCACGATCGTCGACCAAGGCCCGTCGTCCGGCGTCTCGGACAACGACGACACAGACGACGACACGATCAGCAGCGACGCCTTCTTCGCGACCCCCGCGGTGAGCACCGGCATCGTCAAGGTCCTGCAGGGCCGTTCCAAGTACGGCCCGCGCGGCCGGATCGAAGCCGGCATGCTCTGGCGCGACCTCCCCGACGACGGCCGTTACGTCATGCCGCTGGACCACCCGGCCCCGGTCGCCACCGCCATGAGCAGTGACCGCCTCACCGAGTGGGTGCGCGAACAGATCGACCACATTCTGGCGCGCATGGAATCGCATATGGAGACGGAGGACTGACGCCGCTTGATCGTGCCCCGCGCCGGCGCTGTGCGGGATCTCGTCTAACACCCCTCTCGCCCTCATCACCGTGTTCGGCATCGGAGTCACCACCGCCATCCGCTACATCCACGCCGCCACCTCGAACAATTCCCCGGAGACCCCATCTGGCCATCGCCTCTGCTACTGGGCCCCAGTGGTGCGCCCCCCTGCGGCGATCCGAACAGCGAGGAACACCAGCGGACCCAGGATCAAGCAGCCACCACCGATGAGCCGACCGGGGAACCCGATTGTGCACACCTCTTCTCGTGCTGGCCGAAGGATCGAATCCCTATGGGGTTTGCCGTCCGCCTGGCTGTCGCATACATCGAAGGGGCCAAGCCGGACACGAGCAAACCGGCCCTCTGCGGAGGGCTACCTCCGGCGCCTTTCTCAGGGGCTCACGAACACCGGGATAGCGGATGAACTGTCGCTGTCGGTCAGCGCCGTCGAAAAACATCTCAGCGCCATCTTCACCAAACTCGGGGTCACCAAGAACCCCATCCACAACCAGCGTGTCCGCGCCGTCCTGATCTACCTCGAGCGGAACGCCACATGATCCATGCTCGCCGTACCGGACCCCGTTCGGTGACCAGTTCTCATCGAGGACACGCTCGCAACTCTGGCCAAAGGAAGACCTCCCAGGTAAGGGCGCGGCGCCGACCAGCGCGACGAACGATCGAACGAAGTGTGCCGACCATGGGCGTTGGTGACAAGGCGCCGCGCTGGCTTCCGGGCGGATGGCAATCAGCAGGCGTTTCGATCTGGGCGGGCCGCGACGGATCCACGGAAGCAGACGCGACAACTCCCCTTATCCGCGAGAGACCTTCGCGGGCACGGTGTCGGCATTGCTGCCGCTCCGCTTTCCCGGGCCGCCACGGAGAGCACGGAGTACGCCTCTCTACGCACCGGGCTCTCCACGATCGGATGCCCCCTCAGGCTGCTCAGCCGCACGAATGGATTGTGGATGCGGTTGCCCCGGTTGCGGTATCGGTCGTCATCACCGATCCCAGGTCGCACAATGCGACAGGAACTCGCCCTCTGTTGGCGGCGTGGCGATATAGCGTGGCCGTGCCCAATTTCAGCGGTGGCCGTGTCGTGGCGATTTGTGGACGCGTTTGCTCCGTGATCCAGTCCGCGCACGGGCGTCAAATGTGACGAAGTCCAACCGTGGAATGTGATGCACGTCATTGCCCGAGAAGGCGTGGTTGGGAATCGTCGTCAATTCGTTTTTGGAAAGAACCTGGTTGGAGATGCCAGAATGGCCGACCATAATTTTGCTTACGACCTCACGCTGGACGAGGCACGACGACGCAGCGCCGTCGTCGCGGCGCTCGGTGATGACTGGGATCCGGTGGCGGTCCTCGCCGAGGAAGATCTGGCGTACGACATGCTGTACTCGAATCTCGACGATGAGCAGCAGCGGATCTACGAGGAACTCGTCCGGGCCGGGATCCTGCCGGATCAGGCGACGCGCCATATCGCCGACTGATCTCACCGCCGAGCGCGAACCATGACTGGTGGTGTCGCCTCCGGCGAGTCGTGACCTGGCTGCTCCGGCTCTCGGCTGAGTTTCGTGGGCAGTGGATGCGCAGTAATGCCGCTGGGCGCGCGTTCACCACACCACGCTGATCGGGCTGCGTTGTGGTGAATGAGTCCGAACTCGTTGCTGCGAGCTGGATTTCAAGCACCAGCACAGACGGGGTACTCCCCCTCAACGTTACGAGGCGCTGCGAACCCGCCCGTTTCCGTCCCACTCGACATCGATCGATGCCACCAAGCCAGACCACGCTACCCGTCCAATATTCGACGAACGAATGGATCGGTCGCATCCAGTGGGCCCGCGACAGTGCGGCAGGTGCGTCACCTGCCGCCGAGCTCCCTCGGCGCTCCGAGATGAGGTCGGCGGGCGACCGAGCCGCGAGGTCTGACTTGCCATAACGACGACAGGTGCGATGGCGGTGAGAGCGGTGCGACGAGCATCGGTGTGAGCAGTCCCCTGTCCGAGCCGCCCGGCGGGCTAATCGCCCCTGTGCCGGTTCAGGAAATCGGTGACCGTAGCGACATAGTCGGAGGGACGGCTTACCAATAGAGAATGACCACCATCGGAGAAGGGTCGAAACTCGCTGTGGGGGTGCAGCTCACGCAGCCGTTGGAGGTGAAGTCCGGTGATGAGGGAGTCGTCGTCGGCGCGGACGATAAGAGATGGGCCCTGCCACGCCGGTTGCTGCTGCAGCTCGGGCAAGCGGCGCGCCAAGTCCAGCAGGCAGCGGAGGGAATTCGCGGCGCCTCGCTGTCCGGATCGCTGATAGGCAACATCCACACACTCAACCCAGAACTCGGCCTCACCGGAGTCTTTCCACGCGCTGCGCAACGCCTCTCGCGCTGCGGCGCGTGTCTGCTCCCAGGGCGTCGAATCCGTTGCCGCCACCCGAGCCGCCAATCGGGACTCATCCTCTGGCCCATACAAACCGGTGCCGGTGAATACGATCGAACGCACCCGATCCGGTGCCCGCTGCGACAACACCTCCGCCAGCATCCCGCCCGCCGACTGACCCACCACCTGCGCCGACCCGATGCCCTCCCCATCCAAAATCGCAACAACACCGTCGGCGAGCTCATCGAAAGTTGTTGCCGTCGACGGGTAGTCGACGGCAACAACCCGATAGGCCAGATGTAGAGCCGGGGCGAGGTCCAGCCACCCGATCGCTATCCCCGCTCCGCCTGGCAACAGGACGACAGCATCACCGCCGCCGCCGACATGAAACGACCAATCATGCGGGCCTATCCGACGGTTTCTTCGCTCTAGGTCACGTTCGAACGCCGCCGCTCGGCTCTGAATCGACTCCACATCGCAAAGTTAACATATGCTTACCTGAGAATGTGATGGCTGAACTTCGGGCTTATCGCTCGCCCTAATGCCGGTCGGCGCCAGCGATCGCTCGACGCGCCGCACCGTCGTCGAGTCGCGAGAGTCGGTCACTCCCCTTCCCTGGTTGACGCGAGGTTCGAATGACAGCGCCAAAGGCTCGACCACCGGGGAGATCTCGACGCATTTCGCCGAGATCTACGGGGCCTCGGAATCGAAGGAAACGGTCTCGCGCATTACCGACTAGGTGATCGCGGAGATGCAGGAGTGGGCCAGCCGGCCTCTCGACGAGGTCTATGTGGCGACCTTCATCGATGCGATCGTGGTGGTCGGGTCGCGGTCACGGTCGGCGTCGTGAGCTCGGCCGTGCAGCGGGGCAGGGTGTTGAGCATCAAGGGAGTTCGGGCCGCCGGGTCGATAGCCGGGTGGGCGCAGACGAACATGAGATCGAGCCGCCGCCCGTCGGGCGAATCCAAATCGATCCGGTCCAGCAGGCCGACCTCGTGGCGCGCCGGGTCGAGGGCGACGGTGCGGCGGGCGTCCTCTCCGCAGCATCCTTTACCGGACAATGCAATTCGTGAGCCAGTAAGGTTTCGAGGCTGCTGGGGAGCTTCGGGATCGGGCGGCTTCGCCATCTCTTCATGTGGCCTGCTCTTCCTCGTCGGACCTCGGGCTCAGCCCGCTGGTGAACAGCGCGGTGAAGGCGGGGTTGTCGTGCAGACCTCGCAGGTCCTCGTCCTCGAGAATCGAGGCGAAGTCGGCATAGCCGTGCTGCTTCGCGGCGCGTACGAATTCCAGCGCGCGCGCCCGTGGTCGCCAGCGCGGGCCGCGACGCACGCGGCATTGTGGAAGATAGGCCTGGCCCGGCGTGAACCACCAGGTCGACGTGTGGTGCCAGCCGCCGGTCTTGAGCGGCAGCAGGTACCGGTCGACCTCGTGGCAGTTGACCTACGACGAACTTCCCGGCGGTTTCGCCGACCACCGCGCCACATCAGCCTGGCTGACCCGCCTCATAGACCCCCAACGCTTCCTCGCCCCACCGCCCGCGAGCAGGGCGAGGAACTTCTCGATCAGCTCAGCCGCCGACACGGCGGCGACTGGGCCGACCAGTGGCGCGCCGATCCCGACGACTTCACGGGATTGCTCGGTCTGCTCACCAACGCCGCACATCCCGCGGCCGGCCAGGAAAGTGTCACCGCCCTGGAGTTCGTCACCACTTTCCCCGACGATGCGCCGCCCCAGGCGTACAACCGGCTGATCTACGCCTACCTTCTGCGCGACCATCTCGACCGTGCCGAGACTCTGCTGCCGGCCGCTCTCGAACAGGCCCCACGCGCCCCGTACTCGGAACCGCCGTGCGAGGCAGAGCGGGCGCGGCGCGGCCCAGCCCGTCGAGGAGCCGCGCCTCCTTGGCGGCGCGGTGTGCCGGGGTCCAGTCGGTGCGCGCGGCCTCTTCACGCTGCAACAGATGCTCGTGCGACGTGTCAACGGCATCGTAGAGGCGGTCTCCGACACCAGCACAGCCGCGAACACTCCCACCGCAAAGTTCAGTGGCAAGTTACGTCACCTTGTGCGGGACGAGACCGACCCGACCGAGGCCCCCGCGGGCTCTATCGGGGAACCTGCGCTTAGCCCGGAGCAGGTTGGCAAATCGGTGTTCGAGATCGCCACTTTTGACCACCCGGTGCACCACGCGAACACGCTCACCTCCGGGGGTATATCGCCCCTGCCTGAACGAGCGAAACCGAAAGGAAGGACATCGCAATGAGCACACCGTCCATCGTCTCGCCGCAGGAGTGGGAAGCAGCCCGGCAGCAGCTGCTCGTGAAGGAGAAGGAGTTGACCCGCGCACGTGACGCGCTGGCCGCCCTACGACGGCGGATGCCATGGCAGGTCGTGGACAAGCAGTACACGTTCGAGGGACCCGACGGCAGGGCGAGCCTGCTCGACCTGTTCCAGGGCCGGCGTCAGCTGATCATCTACCGCGCCTTCTACGAGCCCGGCGTGGACGGCTGGCCCGACCATGCGTGCCGAGGCTGCTCCATGATGGCTGATCATGTCCCCAACCTCGCCCACCTGAATGCCCGCGACACCAGACTCGTCTACGCCTCCCGCGCGCCCCAGGCGGACATCGAGCGGGTGAAGGCGCGGATGGGCTGGGAGATGCCGTGGTACACGATTACCGACGACTTCGACGACGACTTCGGCGTGGACGAATGGCACGGCACGAACGCATTCATTCGCGACGACAACCGCGTGTTCCGCACCTACTTCATCAACAGCCGCGGCGACGAGGCACTGGGTACGACGTGGAGCTACCTCGACATGACCGCGCTGGGACGCCAGGAGCAGTGGGAGGACTCACCGGAGGGCTACCCGCAGACCCCGGCTTACGAATGGTGGGACTGGCACGACACCTACGGCGAGCACACGCCGTCGCGGTGGTTCGGCGAACCCGACCCGGACGACCCCAACGACCAGCGCCCGCCGCGCGTCGACTCGAAGGGCCCCGCCTCCAGATGATCGACAACACCGTGGTCCGGTTCTTTCCGGAGCCTTCGCCGTCACGACGGTGTGTTACCTCATGCGCGTCGTGACGGCGACACTGGCGGCCGAGCGGGTCAGTGCTGTTCGACCTCCGAGGCAACCGGTCAACGGGTACGTTCATTCGGCAGGGCGCGCACTGAAAATGTGGCGATGAATCGTGAGCGGTGGCGTGTGAAATGGCCCGGCTATCGAACGGAGGAAGCGATACCGAACTGTAGTCGGACGGTGGGATCGGATATTTCCCGAGCGGCCGCAGAGTGTTCAACGACCGCACGCGCTGAACGACTCGTCGAGTTGCGTTCCGCGCATCGCTGCGGGCATCAGGCGTCGGCGTACCGGCTTCTATCGGTACCAGCGCGCTGCCCTGGTAACGCAGGGAAGCTTCCGACGAACAAGGAGGTGCGTGCAGTAGTGACAGACACGGAGCCCTCACCCCGTCTGCGGGCGTGGCCTGCACTGCGCGTCGATGACTGGACTCCGACGCGCGAAACCTTGCACATGTGGACGCAGATCGTCGGCAAAATCAGACTCTCCCTGGCTCCGCTGGTCAACCACTGGTGGCAAGTCACCCTCTATGTCAGCCCGCGGGGACTGACCACCTCGGCTATTCAGCATTCGGTGGGCTCATTCGACATCGAGTTCGACTTCGTCGACCACCAGCTGCACATCCGGTCCAGCGATGGCCGATCCCGGCAGGTTGCGCTCGAACCCAAGCCGGTCGCCGCTTTCTACGCCGAAACCATGGGCGCACTCGGCCAACTCGGAATTCCCGTACGGATTCAAGCCAGACCCAACGAGGTCGATCCGGCGATCCCTTTCGCCCACGACTACGAGCATCGATCCTACGATCCCACGGCCGCCACCTTGTTCTGGCGGCAATTGGTCGCCGCCGACCGCGTCATCCACGAGTTCCGGTCGTATTTCATCGGCAAGGTGAGCCCTGTGCACTTCTTCTGGGGAGCGATGGATCTGGCGTGTACCAGATTCTCCGGGCGGACCGCGCCGCGGCACCCGGGCGGTGCTCCGAACTGCGCCGACTGGGTGATGGTCGAGGGCTACTCGCATGAATTGAGCAGCTGTGGATTCTGGCCGGGCGGCGGCGAGGAGGGCGCCTTCTACGCCTACGCATATCCGGAACCCGACGGATTCGCCGACTACCGCGTCGGTCCGCGAGAAGCGTTCTACAGCCGACAGAACCGTCAGTTTCTGCTGCCGTACGAGGCGGTGCGCAACGCCGAAGCACCGGAGCGGGCGCTACTCGAGTTCCTCCATACGACGTATGAGGCCGCCGCCGAACTCGGCCACTGGGACCGCGCAGCCTTGGAGGTCGACCCGGGCCGCTGGGACCACAAGCGCTGAATAACACAACACATCGGAGGTGTAGCCATGACCGACCGTCAAGACCTACCAGCCCCCGAGCACGGGCTTGTCCTGACGCATTTCTTGACAGTGCGCGACGTGGTTCGTTCACGCAATTTCTACGCCGACATCCTCGGCGGGCAAGTGGTTCTGGAGGAGAACCCCGCCATTGTCAAGGTCGCCAACAGCTGGATAATCATGAACCCGGGCGGTGGACCGACACCGGATAAGCCCGACGTAGTCCTGGCGCCGCCGCAGCCTGGCGACCCGGTCTCCTCGTTCCTCAATGTCCGGGTAGCCGACATCGCCGCCTTCTATTCGGAAGCGAAAGCCAAAAATGCACATTTCCTCACCGAACCACTGGATCGCAAGGCCGAGTTGCGGTGCTATCTACGCGATCCCGACGGCTATCTGATCGAGGTCGGCCAGGCCACCGGCATGCTTCACGGCGCTTTCGCCGACCGTGTAGTACGAGGCGGCTGAGGTGGTCGGTGTCGACCACCGCTTGAACAACGCGCTTCATCTCGGTTGTGGGTGTGCTGGAAGCCCGAGCGGCAAGGCGCGGGCCTGCACGCCGCCCGACCGCCGACTCCCATTGCTGGGAAGGCGAGGCTGGTGGGGCGCATCCCATCGCTGGTTACTTTCTGCGCGGCAGTCGGGCTCGGCACGACTCGTCGAGCCGGCGGACCAGGTGGTATTCACAAGCACATGTCGATGGCGATCGTCAATGGAATCCAGTTGAGCTACCAGATGGTCGGCGAGGGACCTTTGGTTCTGTTGATCATGGGCAGCGGCAGTCCGGGGCGGGCCTGGCGAACCTACCAGGTACCCGCCTTGGTACAGGCCGGCTTCCGGGTCGTGACGCTCGACAATCGAGGGATCGCACCGTCCGAGGAGAGTGCCGACGGCATCACCATCGACGACATGGTCGCCGATTCGGCTGCGTTGCTCGAATATTGGGCAAACCCGCGCATGCCGTGGGTCACGTAGGCGAGGTCGTCCGGACCGACAGCCGGGTACGCCGGGGGAGGCTGCGGTGCGGCATCGGGTGGCTCGCGGAAACCCTGAGCCTGCCGGAGTTCCATCCCGCGGACAGCTTCTTCGATCTCGGCGGCGAATCCATGGAAGCCGCAAAGCTCGCCCGACGGATCCGCACCGTCCTGGGTGTGGAGATGACGATGCGCATGTTGCTCGAGCCCCTTCGCCCGCGCAATTAGCTCCGCTGCTGTCGATTTCCGAACCGGAGTCAGTGAGCAGAGGATGACCGCAACGATCCGGTCGATGAGCCAGAATGAAACGCAGGTGTGGGTCTCACCGAACCGGCAACGCACTTGCGAGCGGATATCGCGGAATTCTGGCGCAGCCGACGCCGTCGGCAGCCGATATTCTGGCACGACAGTGCGCCCGGCCGGCCCGGATTCTGGGTTGTCTGCGGCTACGACCCGGCGCTGGCCATCTACCGTGACAGTAAGCGGTTCACCTCACAGCGGGGCAACGTCCTGCTCACTCTGCTGGCCGGCCGGGACCATGCGGCGGGCAAAATGCTGGCGGTGACGGATCCGCCCCCGGCACACCGCTTGCGTCGGCTGATGACAGCGGCGCTGACGCGAGGCGCGGTGCGCGCGTTGGCGCCCCGCATCCGGGAACGAACCCGGCGAGTGGTGGCCGGGTTCGGGCAGTTTCGATTTCGCGCAAGAGATCGCCTCCTGTATCCCGATCTGGACCATGAACACCGGGCTGCGCCAAGGCTGGACCGAAGCCCGGCCGCTTGACTTGCCCGTCCGTGCCGAGTGACGGAACCGGCGGGGCGGGCCAGTCTGCCCGACCTGTCGGCGGGCAGACTGGGCAGGTGCCGATCTCACTGCCGCAGGACGTCGTCGACAATATCGGACAGGTGTTCGGGGAACGCGGGAAACGATGGCTCGCCGAGTTGCCACGCGTCGTGGATGCACGCTGCGCGGCATGGGAATTGGACGTGATCGGGAACGGGTTCGGGGGCGGCACGCATTCCTACGTGGCTCCGGTTCGACGCAGCGACGGGTTGGTGGCGGTGCTGAAGGTTCCGGTTGTCGATGAGGAGAACGTCGGGGAGCCGACCGGGCTGTTCTGCTATCGGGGCGAGGGGGCCGTCCGCCTGTACGAATACGATTCCGGGTCTGGGGCGATGCTGCTCGAATGGGCACGGCCGGGGACGGAACTGGTAGACCAGCCCGGTTCTCCGAGTCTCGAAGGGCGGCCGGAGAACGTCGAGAAGGTCGAGCTCGCTTGCCGGTTGTACCGGCGGCTGCGGCGCGAACCCGTCAGCGTTCCGGAGGGATATCCCGTGCTGCCCGCGGCCGCCGACATGGTGGCGGACTGGAACCGGCTCTTCGCCGATCCGAAACTCACTTTGTTGCAGGTGGTTCCAGCACTGCTGCTCGAGCGGGCAGCGGAATGGTGTGCAAAGCTGGCGGTGCCCGACGGGCCGCTGCTGGCGGTCAATCGGGACACCCACCTCGGCAATATCGTCGCGGCCGAGCGGGAACCATGGCTGCTCATCGATCCGAAGGCGTATCTGGGTGAGGCGGCCTTCGACGCGGGATTCCTGGTGATGATCCAGGTGCAGAGTGCGCCCGAGCCGCAGCATGCTGGGAGGGTCATCGAGCGCACCGCGACCGCACTGGACGTCGATGCCGATCGCGCCCGCGGCTGGGCGTTCATGCGTGCCATGGAGGAAATCGTCTGGGCCGTCGAAGACGGGGAACCGGACGATCTGCGACTGCACCTGGCGGTCGCGAACGCACTGGTTTGATCTCAGCGGCAATACTGGACCTTGCCTCCCGACAGAGATGCTGTCCAGTTTCTCGACATCGACGTGGATCAACGCGCCGGGGTGTGGGTGTTCGTAGCGGCGGATCATCTCGCCGGTGCGGATGTCGATGTGCGACAGCCGGTTCAACCGGCGCCGCATGCACGCTCGAGGTCGGCATCACAACCACAATGCGACCGCCTGTGGGGACAGTCGTTTGCGTCAGCGCAGATCCACGATCATGCGAACCACCGGCGCCGGGGTGCGGTTCGAGCCGTGATGCGGACGGCTGGACCCGTCGGACATCCCGGCTACGCCATACCGGGACTGCCAGCGGTTGACGCCGGTATCTGGGGCAGCCGATCGGCGCCGCGCCGTGGTGGTCGTTGCGAGATAGAATGTAGCTGCACGGTTCCCGTGCTCCGGTGATCGTTGTTCGGTAAAGGGAGTCCGAGCGGATGGATCGCCGGAACAAGGGGATCAGTCGGCGCAGTCTACTGTTGGCGGCCGGAGCCTCGATCGCACTCACCGGGATGGCGCAACCGACGCAGGCAGGGATGATCACGCGGAAGGTGTCCGTCGGCCCCGGGGAGCCCGGGAAGCGGGCTGACCTGGCCGAACAGGCGATCTTGCAGCGACACGTGCGCACGCTTTGGGGCCGGCCGCGGATGCGGCTGGGCATGCTGGTCTGGCCGGCGTCCTTGCTGGACCAGTCGTTCGTGCGATGGTGCTACTGGTGGCAAGCCCACCTTCTCGACTGTGCGGTGGACGCCGCGTATCGCGCCCGCACTCCCGAACGCATCGACCGGGTCGTCGCCCTCGCACGCGGTATCCGGACTCGCAATCTCACCGGCTGGACCAACCAGTACTACGACGATATGGCGTGGCTGGTGCTGGCGCTCGAACGCACCGACCGGCTGCTCGGTGTCCGGTTCAGCGACGCCATCGGGGACCTGCGGGGCGCCTTGATCGACGGCTGGAACCCGGCCGTCGGTGCGGTGCCCTGGCGGTCCGGCGACGATTTCTACAACACCCCTGCGATCGGTCCGACCGGTATCGCTATGGCGCGATTGGGCGAATTGTCCCGCGCCCGACAACTTGCCGATTTCTTGCACACCCGATTACGCGATACCGACAGCGGCCTGATCCTCGACGGTGTTCATGAGCCCGGTGGACGAGTGGACCGGACTATCCACACCTACAGCCAGGGCGTGATCATCGGGCTGGAAACCGAGCTGGCAGTGCGTACAGGCGAATCGAGCCATCACAGCCGCGTGGCAGCACTCGTTGCCGCAATCGAGGACCGGGTCACGGACGCGGGGGTGATCGCCGCGGCCTCCGGGGACGACTCCGGGCTGTTCATGGGTATCCTCGCCAGGTATCTCGCTGAAGCCGCACTGGCCTTGGACAACACCACCGCCGCGGATATCGTGCACGCTTCCGCGCGGGCGGCCTGGGAACACCGCGCCGAGGTGGACGGGCTACCTCTGTTCGGTCCGGACTGGACCCGCGCGGTCACGGTGTCGGAACATCCAAGTACCTTTCCCCCGCTCGCGCGCTCGTCCGCCGCTTCGTCGACGAACCTTAGCCGCGATCTCTCGGTACAGCTGAGCGGGTGGATGCTGCTCGAAGCGGATTACCAGCTCACCGCCGCGGGACGCTGAGCCCACCGCAGCCGGGTGCAGTGGGCCGACGGCATGAGCCGATAAGATTCGGCCGTTCAAGCCGAAGAGACCAGCCGGGCAGCCGATCTGCGCGTGGTCCGTCGGGTGGATGCCACCGTTATCAGCTGCGGTGGCAGCCACTCAACGCGGCTGCGGGACAGTGAGTCAGATCGGCAGCGGGTCGGCTCCCAGTGTTTGTGTCCGATTCGCCGCCGACAAGCGCACCATGCGAAAGCCTTCCTCGATCATTTCCCGCTCATAGTCGCGCACCGCATCCAGAAGTGGGCGACCGGAAGTCACCGCGGTCAGCGCCGTGGCGAGGGCAGCGGCGTCCCGCAACGCGATATTCGCACCTGCGCCGGCAGCTGGGCTCATAGCGTGGATGGCGTCGCCGAGCAAGGTCACGTTCGATGTCGGCCACGGTGGGACGGGAACGCTGGAGCGCACGGTGATCGGGTAGACGCTCGAGAGAGCCCATCCCTCGACGATCCTGGTCACCAGCGGATGCCAACCGGAAAGGCGCTCGAGCACCATGTCGCGCAGTCGCCGACCGGAAGCAGCGCGCAGTTCCGAGTCTGATAGCCCGAGTTGATCGAGACGGCTACCGAACATCACGGCAAGGCTGTCCTCGGTCGGCTCGAAAGCCACCTCGGGTGCCAACCGAGACGCGGCTTCCGCCGGTGGCTGACGATACTGCACCGGCGCGATGCCCACGAACCGATTACCCGGTCCGACAACCGAATTGAAGACGCTGACCATCTCGGGCGGCAGCGCGCGGTGCAGATCGGGTGTCAGTGGCAGCCGGCCGTAGATCAGGCGGACCTGGGAATCCACGACCCGCGCGTGGGGCAGACGCTGGGCGCGAATCACCGAACCGACACCATCGGCAGCGACCAGCACCGAACCTTGCGCAGAGCCGCCATCGGCGAACCATGCCGTGACGGTGCCTTTATCGCTGTCGTATCCCACGCAACGGCGGCCGAAATGGACGATGCCATCGAGGCCTGTGAGAAGGACCCGGCGTAGGACCTGCCGGTCGATGACGGTGTGCGCGGGCATGATGTCGCCGTCGGTGGCCGACCCCGGCGCCGGATCGTCCAGAGTGAAAACCCCGGTCGGACGCAGTTGGTGGTCGAAACCGTTTGCGTTCGGAGCCGGTCGGCCGGCGATGGCCGCGACGAGCCCGAACAGGTGCGGTGGCAGGGTCGCCGACAGCGCCTGTCGACCGCGTCCATCGAGGTGCAGCCGGTGGCCCTGGGCGCGCACGGCCGCGGAGGTATCCCGCTCGTAGACGGCAACACTGATCCCGGCACGGCGTAGCCCCTGCGCGAGGCAGAGCCCACCCAAACCGGCGCCGATCACAATCACATGTGGATGCGCCCGCCGCGGACCGGGAGAAATGGGGAAACGTCGACATGATTCGGGACTGATCAAGACACACCTCACCAGAGTCGGAAACGACTCCCACCTCCTCGATGCCACCAGGCACCGAGAAACCAGTCGGTGAGGCCGAAGCCCTCGAAAGCCCATGGGCTCTCCGGTGAGTAGACCCGACCAACATACACGAGAACAAACGTCATTCTCACGAGCCGTTCCAGTCGGCACCGTGGCAGCCGATTACTCAGTGCCACTGCGTTGTCTGCGCGGCCTTCCTGAGGAACCCGTCGGCCGACTCGGCTCCTATCTCGCCCCGATAATCAACGTCTCCCCGGTTGAAGGGCGTGTGTAGTGGCCAAGTCCCCCTCCGCAACCTCGGATCAATGGTTCGCTGCTGTGAAGTAGCCGTGTGTCGCGCGCCCGCTCGGCAACCCGCCGACGGTGGGTGCAGGCCTTGAATTCGTGCCCGTACCTGCTCGAGCCAGGGCGGCACGGCCTCGTGCGTACGCGATGACGTTCTCTGCGTAGGCCGACGTGTCCCGCCCGGCGAAGCACGCTCGGAGTTGGATGAATGCGTCCTCCAGTTGCGGTCCCGGTCCGCGGTCGGCGAGCAGGACGACGATCGCCTCCCAGGTCCCGATCTGCGGGTCCGGGAGGGTCAACAGTTCGTCGAGGTACCGGCCCGGTTCCAGCAGCCGCAGGGCCCGGCGCGCGTAGGCGTGTACGCGCCGGGGCAGCTCGGCGCGGATCGCGTCGACGTCTGTCTGCAGCGCCCGGCCCGGTTGTGTCGGGTCGACCTGCAGGGACCACAACTCGGTCAGATCGTCCGGCATACCATGGTCGTTGATCAGCCCGGGGCCGGTCGCCTGCTCGAGCGGCATGAGCGGGAGACCCAGCTGCGCATTGCGCCAGTTACAGAATTCCCACCAGGCGGTCGGTGTAGCGCTGAGGTTCAGGCCGAATTTGAGCTCCTGGTGCCCGCCGGTCCAGGTACGCAGTGTCCGGGTGCGGCAGACCGACGCCGCACCACCCGGCGCTACTCGCACCCACATGGCTTGCGAGCCGTGAAAGCCATACGGCTGCAGCAGCTTTCCCGCGTCGCGCGTCAGTCGGCGCAACGCAGAGTCCGGTCCGGCCATGCCAGCAGATTAGCGGCACGCACCGACACAAGCGGATCAGCAACCATCCCGGACTCCCCAACGCAGCCACTGGTCGGTGGACGGCTGAAGATCGCCGCCGTGATGTTCAGGCGGTTCAGTTGCCCGAGGCGTCCTGCTGGGCAAGCACGAAGGTGCCTTGGCCGTTGGAGTCCAGCCCGGTGTCGAGGATCTTGTCGTCCAGAAAGGCGGCGGCTTGCTCGTCCAGGAAGATCCGTGAACCCTCGGCGTTCAGGACCTGGTCTTGCTCGGCCGGTCCCGCAGAGACCGCCAGCTGGAGCGTCTCAGCGCCGTCCGCCGTAGAGATTCGCAGCCCGGCATCCTCTGGCGTCCCATCCGCCGACGTGATGCTACGAACGGCCTCGATGGCCGCGGGGGTGATCATCAACATGTGTCTGTTTCCTTCCCGCTGTCGTGACAGTCAGCCAGCTGAGGGCGAGCTCAGGCTCCGCAGGCAAACCTCCAACACGATCATCACCGGTGCCGACAGCCAGCACCGGGCGTTCCTTCACGATTAACCAAAGGCTGCTTTTCGAAACCATGTTTTCGGCCTCATGCCCAGCACGAATTCGGCGATCGCGTCGCCGCGCGGAATCGGATGTCATGAAATCGAGCGCCGGGTCAGCGGCTGTTGAACCGGCCATCGACCACACATCTGGGTGCTGGCACTACCCCAGCGACACTACCTTCGCCTGCCCGGAAACGACAATGTCGTCGCGATCGACAAGCGCGACCCGCACCTGCACCGTCTGCCCCGCCGACAACGGCGCATCCTCACCAGCTGTTCCGACCAGGACGATCACGGCGGTATGTTGGGCTCCGTCGCATGTGACGGCGTTCTGCGTGCCGGTGGCCGACGGACTGTTTGCGTTGGGATCGCCCACCATCGCCTTGATGCCAGCCACTCCGGCCGAGGCTTCGCAGCTGTAGTCGACCCCCACGTTGGCCGGTCCAACACCACTGATGTCGATAGTGTTGGCGGCGAGAGCGGGAGCAGCGCCCGACACGATGGCCAGCCCGATCGCCCCGAAGGCAGTCACGATGAGGGCGGGACGTCGGTAGTTCCGGATAGTCACCATAGATCTTCGTCCTCCTGCGTAGGAAGTAGATCGTGGAGCGCAATCAGACGACATCGCGCGGCGCTCACCGCACCACACCTCTACGTTTCCCCACCCCGACCCCACAGCAAACAACCTCTCGACGACCAGGTCATTCCGGGGGCTGAATCGCCCCCGGCGGGTCGGGGACTTCATCTGCGACAGCAGCTCGGGCAAGAGGGTTCGAACCGCAGCACCAACGGTGTAGCGTCGCCTGCCGACGCGATGTCGGGGTATCCCAGTACCACCAGCGCCCGTTGGGCAGGTTCGCGGACGAGCCGGACCGTCGCCATGGTGGTAACAGCCGGCGTGCCCTCGCTGCCGACAAGCATCCGGCCCACGTCGAAAACCATTCTCCGGTAGCAGATGCTCGAGGGCGTATCCGGAAACTTGGCGACCGAACTGCCCGAACTCGGTGCGGATCGTCGCCAATCCGTCACCTGTGATCGCCCGCAGTCCAGACAGCAGCGGCGATTCCGGAATCGATTCACGCCGATCACCCGGGGAACGCAAAACCAACGACTCCCCCGTGCCGGTCAGCGCCTGCAACTCGGTCACATTGTCCGAAGTCCGCCCGTACCCCAACGTCCGGGAACCGCACGCATTGTTGCCGACCATGCCGCCGATAGTGCAGCGGGTGAACGTCGACGGGTCGGGACCGAATCGCAGCCTGTGCTGCACCGCCGCCTGCTGCACCGCCAGCTGAATCGCCCCGGGCTCAACCGTCGCCGTCCGCGCGTCCGAATCGATCGACAGGATGCGGTTCATATGCCTACTGAAATCCAGCACCACCCCGGGCCCGATGGCGTTCCCGGCAACGGAGGTACCGCCCCCGCGAGAGGTCAGTGGTACGCCTTCGCGGCGACAGACCGCGAGCACCGCGGCCACCTCATCGGCATGGTGTGGGCGGGCGACCACCAGTGGTCGCACCCGATACAGCGAGGCGTCCGACGAGTACGCGGCGCGCGTGGTGTCGTCGGCCACACATCTCCGGAACGTCGCAGTTCGGCGGCCAGTGACTCAGCAGCAATCATTCGTAGCATGCTACAGCTCGTAGCATGCTACGAATAGCCACCCGTTGTTACAGTGACACCTGTGGCAGATGGATTGCTAGAACTCGAACCGCTACCGTCATCGCCGGGACGGCGCATGGAACTGGTGATCACCGCCGTCCGCACTGCGATCGACCAGGGGCGGATGAAGCCCGGCGTGAAGTACTCCGTCTACCAGCTCGCCGAGGTGCTCGGCATATCCCGCACGCCTGTCCGAGAGGCACTGCTGCGCCTCGAGGAAGTCGGCCTGATCAAGTTCGAGGCGCGCCAAGGATTTCGTATCCTGCTGCCACAGCCAAGAGAGATCGCGGAGATCTTCGCCGTCCGCCTCGCCCTGGAACTGCCCGCTGCCCGCAAGGCCGCCGCCAACGCGACGCCGGCGCTCGTCAACGCACTGCACGAACAGCACACCCTGATGCGGCAGGCCGCGGCGGCCGGTGACGAAACTCTATTCGCTCAGCACGATTTGCGACTGCACGACCTGATACTGCAGGCGGGGAACAACAGCCGCTCGCGCGCGATAGTGAAATCGCTGCGAGAAGCGACCCGCCTGCTCGGCGCCTCCACCGCCGACACCACCCGAACCCTCGCGGATATCGACGCCGAGCACCTCCCGGTCATCGTCGCCATCACCGCGGGCGACGTCGAGGGCGCGGAAGTCGCGATGCGCGCTCACCTGGTCAACACCGGCCGACATCTCGTCTCCCAGGCAATACCGGAAGGCGACAGCGATCTGGACGCGGACGAGATCTGGACTTCCATCGTCGGCTGACGGCTCGCCATCCGTGACGAACGGACGCGGCCAAGCTCCACCAGCGCCGCTCACGCGCAACCCGCGTCAGTCCTGAATCCCGCCCGCCACGGCAGTCTCGAAGCACTGCAAGCACAGTCGCTACAGCTGCGGCATCACAGGACATGTCATGAGCAGTTGTCCGCCGAATACGTCCGCACCGCTGCGGAACTCATCTTCGACCTTCCAAGTGCTCGGCGAGTACGCGCGCGATGATCGGCAGCACATGTCACGCGGTCAGTACGTTCAGGATCATCGACGCGTGATCGGCATCGGCGATCGTCTGCTGCCGCCGCACCGCCGGAGTTCGAGTGCCAGGTGCAGTACGAGCCGGGCACCGGGCGGGATCGGATCTCGAGTATACGCGCCGTCGCGCGGTACCCTGCCTCGCCTGGAACACCGGATCACCGGCATGCCAGCGATCCCCGAGCGCGTCATCGGCTCGGGTCCCGCCGTGCCGGGATCGTAGGTCCGCTGCGAGATCGGCTCCGCCGCACGCCGATACGCGGCGTCGTAGATAAATCAACCGAATTTGATCATGGAATCCGCGTCCGGGTGAAGATCGAATTGTTTTACTTAGGCAAAATATGACATTAGCTAACTATTAACTGTGATTATTCACACAATAATAGGAGTGGATTTGCAGATATCTTTTTCATAACGTTAGTGGTGGCGCGCCGTGATGGCGTCGTTATCCATCTGTGAAAGGAAGCTCCGTACATGGTCTCTCGCAAGGTTCTTGTCGCCGCCGGCGCCGTCTCCGCCGCTGCCCTGTTCTTCGGTCCGGTCGGGGTGGCCTCCGCCGCTGACTCCCCCGCCACGGGCTCTGCAGGCATGGCCTCGGGTTCGGCCGGCGGCGGCTCATCCTCGGGTTCGGCCGGCTCGTCCTCCGGTTCCGCCATGCTCGACTCCGGCAGCTCGGCCCTCGACGGCGGCACCTCCGCCATCGTCAACATCATCGATGCGATCACCGGCGTCAGGGACCTGAACCAGCCCCCGCCCGCCGCCTGATTCGGTCTCGCCTCTCGGGGCCGGATTTCTTTTGTGCCGCTACGCGTACGCTGAGCATCAGCTGGTACGCGCTATTGCAGTGAATTTGCCAGAATCGAACCGTTCATTCGCCGTGTCGGACGCCGCGGGGCGGTCGCGCATTTGATGTGCGTGCCCGAGGTGGGTGAACGGTTCGCTCGCCGAGTCACCGTCCAGCGCACACGTATTCAACGCCGAATACGTGTGCTGGTCGGGCAGCGGCATCTCGTCGAGATCTGATTCGCGGTAGCGCCCGACGATCAGGCAGCGCGAATTCGTGACGAGTGAGACGCGTTGTTCGACCGCACTCCCACGACCTCCGCCACATAGGACGCCTCCGACGCTCATCCTGTCGTGCCGCTGGGCGTTGTCCTTTCCCGGTGCGGGGGCTTCCAGAGTTCAGTGTGTTGCTTCATCCGGTATCACGTACGGTGCGCGCTGTGCAGAATGGTTCGTCGTTGGTCGGCAGACAGGACGAGATCGGCCGACTGGAGGGGCTTACGCGCTCAGCTGCCGAGGGCCGGGGCGGTGTGCTGGTACTGCGGGGGGAAGCAGGCATCGGCAAGAGCGCCCTGCTCGAGCAGGTCAGCCGAGCGCCTGGGTTCCTGGTGCTGCAGGCGTCCGGGTCGGAGTTCGAGTCCGAGTTGCCATTCGCCGCACTGCACCAGCTGTGTGTGCCGGTGTTGGGGCGTGTGGACGAGATGCCCGAGCCACTACGAGTTGCGTTCGGCCAGGCCACCGGCGCGCCGGAGATGTTTCGTATCGGGTTGGCGGTCCTGGAGTTGCTCAGCGGGGCTGCGCGTAATCGCCCTGTGCTGTGTGTGATCGACGACGCGCATTGGCTCGACGATGCCTCGACCAAGGCGTTGATGTTTCTTGCCCGCCGGATCGCTTCGGAACCGGTCGCGATGGTCTTCGCAGCTCGCCAGGGCCTTGATGAGCTTCCCGGTATGGAACTGGAGGGTCTGACCGACGACGAGGCGCGTGGGCTGTTGCAGTCCACGCTCGATCCTCGGGTGCGTGACCGGATCCTCGCCGAGTCGCGCGGTAACCCGCTGGCGTTGCTGGAGTTGCCGCGCACCGATGGATTCGCTCTCCCACAGTCGTCGGTGGCGAACCGGGTGGAGCGTGGATTCCAGGCCAGGCTGGCGGCGTTGCCCGCCCAGGCGCAGTTGCTGTTGACTCTCGCCAGTGCCGAGCCGACCGGCGACCCGGCCCTGTTGTGGGCGGCGGCCCGCAAACTCGGCATTGCTGTCGATATGAGCAGCGCCGCAGAGGTGTCGGGCCTGATCGAATTCGGCACGCGGGTGCGGTTCTGTCATCCGCTGGCGAGGTCGGCTGTCTACCGGGCTGCGGACGCAACGGAACTGCACACCGTGCACCGAGCGCTGGCCGAGGTAACCGATCCGGTCACCGACGCCGACCGCCGCGCCTGGCACCGAGCTCATGCCGGCGCCGGGCCGAACGAAGCCGTTGCCGCCGAACTGGAAGCATCCGCGTCCCGGGCCCAGGCCCGGTGCGGCGTCGCGGCCGCAGCAGCGTTCCTCGAACGCTCCGCGGCACTGTCGCTGGACCCGGCCAAACGCACAGGACGCACACTCGCAGCCGTACGGTTCACTCTGGAAGCAGGTGCTGTCGAAGCAGCCTCGAATCTGCTGACCACCGTGGACACCAGCGGCTTGGACGACGAGACGCTCGCTCGAGTCGATTTGCTACGCGGGCAGATCGCGTTCAGTCGGCACGGCGACGGGGACGGCCCGTATTTCATGCTCCGCGCCGCGCAGCGGCTGGCCGCCCTGGATCCGGCATGGTCGCGCGACTGCTACCTCGACGCGCTGGAAATGGCGTTGGCAGTCGGCCGCGCCAGCGGGGTGATGGACAGGGTGACACATGCAGCCGGTACTGCCCCACCGGCTCCGGCGCCACCGGACATCCTCGACGCACTGCTCACGCTGACCACCCAGAGGCACCAGGCGGCGGCGCCCTTGCTGCGGTCGGTCGTCACCGATGTCGGTGTGTTCTCTGCCCGTCCCGCACTGGCCACGATGGTCGCGGCCGAACTGTGGGACATCGACGCGCACAACGTGATCACCGAGTGGATCATGAAAACCGGTCGTAGTTCCGGCTCGCCGGTCATGCTGCGGCTCGGCCGTGCCCAGGTGGCCTCCGGCGCCGTGCACACCGGTGACTTCGCCACGGCGATGTCGGCGATCGCGGAAGAGGAAGCGATCGCCGACGCCGTCGGCGCGCCACCGATGATGTACCCGCGGCTACACCTGGCCGCCATCCGCGGCCGTCGGCAGGAAGCGCGCGAACTCTTCGACGCGGCGGCAGCAGCGGCTGACGCCCGCGGCGCCGGGCAGCTCATCGCCAACATCCACTGGGCCCGATCCGTGCTGGCCAACGGTCTGGCCGATTATCCGGCAGCGCTGGCCGCCGCTCAGCAGGCCGCGGCCGGCGGTGACCTGTTCCTCGCCGGCATCGCCCTGCCGGAACTGATCGAGGCAGCGGTGCACTGCGGCCGCAGCACCGAAGCCGCGGCCGCGCTGGCGGCACTGACCGAACGCACCCAGCCGAGTGGCACGGTGTGGGCTGCCGGAGTCACCGCGTGCGCCCGCGCCCTCGTCACCGGGGACGAACCGGCATATCTGGAAGCCGTCGACACCTTCGACGGAACCCGGCTCGCGCCGTACCTTGCTCGGACCGAGCTGCTGTACGGGGAATGGTTGCGCCGCCAGAACCGCAAGCTGGACGCACGCCAGCGGCTCCGCAGTGCACACAACCGGCTGTCGGAATTGGGGATGGAAGCGTTCGCCCGTCGTGCCGCAGACGAACTGCGGGCCGCCGGAGCCCAGGCAGGCAGCCGTTCCACCCGCACCCACGACGAGCTGACCATGCAGGAAATGCACATCGCGCGGCTGGTGGCCGCCGGTGCGACGACCAAAGAGGTCGCCGACCGGCTCTTCCTCAGCCCTCGCACGATCGATGCCCACCTGCGCAACATCTTTCGCAAGCTGGGCATCACCTCCCGCAGACAGCTGCGGGAGGTGCCCGACCTGAAGCCTTAGGAAATGCCCAGTTGCTGGACAACCCACATGCTGTCGGCGTTGGCCCAGTACTCACTGATCATGTTGTCGGTCACCTTCAGGATGTCGATGCCGAAGAACTCGATCGGAGTCGGTCCGGGCGCCGCACCGGGTAAACCGGACTGGTACGTCCCGCGACCGAACCAACGCAGCACCAGGTAAGGGTCGTCGACCAGTGGCCCGACCTGAACGGTGAAGCGGAGGTCGGGGACGGCTGCCCGGACGCCACCGACCCAGGTGCCGAGTTCGTCACGGCCGGCCGTGTCGGCGGGAGGTCCACCCAGCAGCGGTGCGGCATGGGAGACGAAATCCGGGTGGACGGTGCCTTCGACCAGCGACAGGTCACCGTTCCATATGTCGACCCAAGCCTGGGCAATCTTGTCGTAGGACATTGTTCTGGTCCTCCTTCGTTTCGGTCAGGGGCCGGTGGCGGGGCTATTCGCCGTGCTGGCCGGGCGCGGCGCTGCCGGTGTATTCGCCGAGCTCGGAGACGAGCTCGGCGATCTCGGGCATGGTGTCGTAGCGGCGCTGGTGCAACTCGGCGATCTTGTCGGCCATCTGCGGGTCCTCGTCGTCGGTGATGTCGAACGACACGAACTTGTCCACCAGGGGCAGCCCGACCCGGTCGGTGTTGAGGTGGGCCGGATGCACGAGGTATTCCCAGTAGCCTTCGAGGTCCTCGATGGCGAACACCGCGCCGTAGTGGTATTCGCCGCCGTAGTCGGGGCCGACGACGAAGGACTTCACCGACGGGATGACCCGGCCTTGGTTGCGCAGGCTCTCGAGCGCCCCTTCGACCTGTTCCGGGGTGGCGGAGGCCTTGATGGTGAATCGGTTGCCGTGGTAGATCATGCGACTTTCCTGTTCTTGTTCTGTTGCAGGGTGAACAGCGCGGCCAGGGCCGCGCCCACGGTCATCGCGACACCGCCGAGAGCGAAAGTGTCGGCGACGCCGATGGTCTGGATAAGTGGTTGCACGGCCAGCGGTGAAAGGAACTGGCCGAGGAAGATCCCGGAAACGAGTCCGCTGAGGACTTGGCCGCGCCGGTCCGGGGCTGCCAGGTCGGCAAGGCGCAGGTTCAGGTTGGGCACGACGAGGCCGACGCCGATGCCGCCGACCAGCAGTCCGGCCACGATCAGCACGACAGATCCCGCGGTGCCGATCACCAGCCAGCCCAACCCCAGCAGGCCGATGCTGGCGGTGGTGATGGTGGCGGGTGCGAGCCTGCTGCGCAGTGCGGGAAAGGCCAGCGCACCAACGACGCCGGTCAGTGTGCTCCCGGCGACCACGATTCCGGTGACCGCGGGGCCGACGTGGAAATCGGTGAGCAGGAACGGCAATTGGGTCGGTGCCATGTAGAACGCAAGTGTCGCGACCAGCGCGAGTGCGTAAATTCCGTAGATACGCAGCGAGTTCCGCCACACCCACCGACGCGCCGGGCGCGGCGGTGGGTGTGGCGGCGCGGGCGGGCTCACTGATCGTCAGCACGGCGAACGGCAAGATCAGTGCGGACACGGCGTAGATCCAGAACGGCAGTTTCCAGTCCAGGTCGGCCAGTACACCGGCCAGTGGCAGGAACACCACTCCGCCGAGGCTCGCCGATGCCTGCTGCATCCCGAGGAACGAGGCACGCCGGGGTCCGTCGAACCAGTCGGTGATCAACGCACCGACCGCGGTCATGATCCCGCCGACCGCGACACCGAGCAACGCCCGGGTGGCCAGCAGCATTGCCAGATCAGAGACGAAATAGCCTGCGGTGCCCGCCACCGCGTAGAGCGCCAAGCTGCCGATGAGCAACGGTCGCCGCCCGACACGGTCGGCGACGGTGCCGCTCAGCGGAGCACTGATCGCGATCGCCAGCGAGGTGACCGTCAGGGCCAGCCTGACCAGTACATCTGCCGTGTCGAAGACCTCGGTCATCACCGGTAGACTCGGCGCGATGATGGCCGCGGCCATGATGGTCAGCGTGGCCGCTGCCAGCAGCGTCGCCTGGGCCACCCGCGGGGGTGCGTGCCGGGCGGTGGTCATCGTTCCTCCTCGTCGTTCGTTGACGAGACGAAGACTTCCAGTGGCACAGCGTGTTTCGCGTCGGCGAAAGTTACCTATTCGCATCGCGGGAAGCCGCATAGGTGGTTTTCACCGACGCGAGTGACTGACCTGTCCTGGCGAATCGGCCAGTGACCGTCCAGACACAGCCCTGAGCTTCCCCCGCTCCCGCGGTATGACTCTGAATGCCGCCTCCGTAGTCGCCGCCCCCCCGCTGCAGCTGGCGGAAGCTGAGCAGATGTACGGCATTCCGGCTGGATGGGCCCGAGGCGGACCGGGTGTTTGCGATTGGTCAGGACCGGACCCGCCGTTATCGGACAGGTTGCTTCGAGTCGCAGTGTCAGCAAGGAGTTTCGCGCAATGGGCCAACCGTTTCAGTCCGGACCGCCTCAGCACAGCTCGCCGCTGCCACCAGGTCCGGGGTTGGGGAGCAGCGTCCGCAGGCCCGCCTGTCGGACAACCGATTTCGGGCTATCGGCCCCGCGGCGGGCGGCGCGCGGCCGATAGATAAGCCTGGCGAATCGGCAGACAGGTCGGTTGCCCGATCGGCGCGGGTACGGCCTGGTCAGCCAGGTTCGGCAGAACAACAGGTCATCGGCCTGGTCAAATGTTTGTCATCGTTCGTCTGCAACGGCAGTCAGGTGAGTGGGTGTTTCGAGCTCAGCCTAGGGCGATTCAGCCTCACGCCGTCGCCCACGGTGCGCCCTGGGCGGTCGCCACGGTGGCAGCGGCGGCCCGCTCGGCCTCCTCGACGGTGCACCGGCCGAGGCCGCATGCTGTCGCCACACCGTATGCGGCCCGGCCTGCATCTGCTTCGAACAAGGCCAGGCTCTGGATGCTGTCTTGTGCTCCCGCCGGCGACACGACCCCGGCGATGATGCGCCAGTCCGGGTCCAGTCGGCGCAGCGGCCGGTAGAAGGCCGGGTCCACCGGAGCTGGATGAGCACCGTAGGCACAGGGGATGTGCGCGGGTGGCAGCGGCACCGCACGAGCACGTAGGTGTCGTGCGACGGCGTTCAACAGATTCACCGCCGGCGCGAGACTGCGTGGGGCGAGAAGCTCTTTGTGTCGGTAGTCGCCGTAGCAGAGATGCAGGATGGTCTGTGCGCCGATATCGTGCGCCCGCGCAAGGAAGTCGGCCAACTGTCGCGCGACCAGACGACCGACCGGAGCCTGCGCACCCAATCGCGCCGCCTTCACCAGTGCGAGCTGAGCGATCGGCGACTCCACCTGCCAGGTGATCAGTTCGCTGTGATCGGCTTGGAGTTGGGCCATTTCGGCCAGCGCGGCGTCGACGAAAACCGGCAGGTTTCGCAGCGCCGGAGTCACCGTCCGAAGGTGGCGCAGTGCGCGCCCGAGTGGAAGTCCGTCGGCTACGGCCGCGCCGCCGAACACGAACATCGCCAGGTCCAGCGGATTCGGTTGACTCACCTGCATTCTCGTTTCGGCGAGTTCCGGATGCCGATCCCGTAGCGCGCGAAAGGCGGTGACGGCCGCGCCGATGCGGTCGACGCGGTCCATCGCCACGTGCCGGGGTTCGAGCGTGGCGCCGCGGCGAATACCGTAGACCCGCATGTCGGCGTAGTCGGCGAAGTCACCGCTGCGTACCACTTCGAAGACGTCGCCGTGTTTCTCCCGCTCGCGCAGGTACTCCACGACCCAGTTGGGATCCAGATCTCGCGGTACACCAGTGAGCCGGTGGCCTCGGCTGCGCTGGACGAACCATTCCAGCACGTCACTGTCATCGGTGGTCAATGGTGCGGGCAAGCTGCCCACGAAGTGCACGAGTCGCGTCATCGCCTGTCCAACACGTAGTTCTCACAAACGGATCAGGCGCTCGCCCCCCGCTCGGGGCCACGATCCGGCGGCTGCCAAGCAGGATAGGCCGATCGATAGCCGGAAGTTCGCCAATGCTGGGAAGGCTGCCACGGCAAGCGAGTCTGTTGCCTTCTTCCCCGACGTGTGCACGATGATCGGCGTGAGCAGGCCTTCGGCCTGCCGACCTCAGATTCGTTGGCTCACAACCGGTCCGCGGCAGAAACGCACCGGCTCGGGGTGCTGTCCGGCATCCCGAGCCAGGCGGTGGCGGTGTCGTCAGTCGAGGAAACGCTGTAGTTCCGCGGTGACGAATTGGGGATTCTCCTCGACGAGCCAGTGTCCCGCGCGCGGCACGTCCACAGCTCGCACGATATTGGTCATGCGTGGGGACACGGTGGCACGGACCGCATCGAGTTGCCCTAGAGCGGTCATGAGAAGGGTCGGGACATGCGTCGGTGCTGCCGCGATGGTATCGCGGACGTCTTTGTCGAGGGCGCGGTAGAGCTCGAAGCCGCCCGCCAGGGCCTCGGGCCTGCTGTAAGTGCGTGCGAATTCGCTGATCTCGGCGTCGGTGAAGGGGGCTCGGTCCGACGTGCCGCCGAATGCCGTTCCCTCGAAGGAGACCTGTGGGTAGAACAGGGCCAGGTACTCGCGGACGTCGTCGCCGACCACCGTTTCGGGGACCCGCCGCTGGGTGTGGAAGGCGATGTGCCAGCTCAGTGAGCGGTATGCGGGCGCATCGATCGCGGGCCCGGGCAGCGGTAGGTCGAGGTAGCCGAGGCGTGCGGTGTCGGCGGGGAACTGAGCGGCGTACTGGAATGCGACGGCGGCGCCGAAGTCATGGCCGATGACGCGGGCGTCGCGCACTCCGAGCTTTTCGGCGATGAGGGTGTGTACGTATCGCGCGAGGGTGGCCTTGTCATAGCCGGTCGGTGAGCCGGTGCTGTCGCCAAGTCCGGGGAGGTCGACGGCGTAGACGGTGTGGTGTTCGGCGAGTGCGGGCATGATCGGCCACCAGCCGTACCAGGTCTGCGGCCAGCCGTGGATCAGGACGACCGGCGGGCCGCTACCGCCGGTCACATAGTGCATACCGACACCGTCGACGTCGGCGAACTCGTGCCGGAAAGTGCCCTCGAACGCGGGGTCGCCCTGGGTGGCGGCGGCGTAGGGGGCGATGTCCGGGGTGGTCGTGGAGCAGGCTGCGGCGCTCACCGTGATCAGGAGGGTGAGCGCGACGGTACCCATCGCGCGCGCGGATCGGAGGAGGCCGTGCGTCGGCGGCCGGGTCGCGGTGATCATGTGTTCCTTTCCCGGAGAAGAGGTCAGCGGCCGGTCGTGCCGTCGATCAGTTCACGGAGGATGTCCGCGTGGCCCGCGTGGCGACCGGTCTCCTCGATCATGTGGGTGAGTGCCCAGCGGACGGTGGGAGCGGGGCGGCCCGGCCGTGACCGCGGGACAGGCGCGCCGAGATCGGTGCATTCGTCGAGAACCTCGTTCGCACGCTCGACCGTGTCTCGGTATCGGGCGACGACATCGGCCACGCTGTCGGTCGGTGCGGCCTGGAACGTCGCCTGCCAGTCGGTGACCTTGTCCCCGAGGAACATCGAGCGCTCGACGACGGTCAGGTGATTCAGCAGGCCGAGCAGGTTCGTGCCCGACGGCACGACGGCTGTTCGCACCTGTGGTTCGGGGGCGCCGTCGACCTTCGCTGTGATCCCGGCCCGCAGGTAGTCGAGGAATCCGCGCAGGATCTCGGTCTCGCTGCTTCCGGTCCGGGGCGGCGGGGTGTCACGGCGTGTGGTGGTGGGCACGGTGGTCTCCTTCGTTGGGTGCGAGTCAGGCGGTGCGGCGGATGAGCAGGACGTTGTCGGTGACCTCGGCAGTGCGCCCGTCCGGTCCGGTCGCGCTTCGGCGGGGTGCGTCGGCCCGCTCGACCCTCCATGTCGTGCGGTCCAGCCCGATTTCCGCCGCGACCTCATGCGGGGTCGGGTACCGGAGGCCGGGATCCTGGTTCCATGACCATGGCGCGGTCGAGCCGTGGTCGACGACCAGCAGCCGCCCACCCGGACGCAGCGCGTGCGCGCCCACACGCAGGACGGTTGCCCGATCCAGGTCGAACGGGGTGTGCAGGTAGTGGGCGCAGATCAGGTCGAACCCGCCCTGCGGGAAGGACTCGTGCAGGTCATGCCGCTCGGCGACGATGCGGTCGCCCAGGTCGCGCGAAATGGCAAGGCTGATGAGCCGCTCGATCGCGACGGCCGAGATGTCTACGGCGGTGACATGCCATCCGCGACGGGCGAGCCACAGCGCGTCGCCGCCGTCGCCGCATCCGAGGTCCAACGCGTCGCCGGGTGACAGACTCGAAACCGTCTCGGCAAGAAGATCGTTCGGCCGCGGGTCGGCGGCTGCCTGCCGGTCGGCGTAGACGCCGTTCCAGAACGTGACCGCATCGGTGGTGCTCATGGAGACTCCTTCTGTCGGAACGCGTTCAGTCTCGCCAGTCGCACCGCAACCTGGCACGCAATCTTGCGGTTCCGGCAAGATGAGCTCATGGACCGCGAAACAAACGATGTGCTCGACACGGTGGGGCCGCGGCTGCGTGCGTTGCGGCGCGACCGCGGCATCACCCTCGCCGACCTCGCGACGACGACCGGCGTATCGGAGAGCACCCTGTCCCGGCTGGAGAGCGGGCAGCGCCGGGCCACTCTCGAGTTACTGCTGCCGCTGGCTCGTACCTATGACGTTCCGCTGGACGACCTCGTCGGCGCCCCGCGCACCGGCGATCCCCGGATACACCTGAAACCGATCAGGCGGTTCGGGATGATCTTCGTGCCGCTGTCCCGACGGCCGGGTGGGGTACACGCGTTCAAAATGATCATCCCTGCGCGGCCGGAACCGCTGGAACCGACACCGCAGACGCACGAAGGCTTCGAATGGCTGTACGTGCTCAACGGTCACTTGCGGCTCGTGCTCGGCGAGCGCGACCTGACGTTGCCACCCGGTGAGGCGGCCGAATTCGACACCTCCTTGCCGCACTGGCTGGGCAGCGCCGACGGCGGCGCGGTCGAGCTTCTCATTCTGTTCGGTCTGCAGGGGGTGCGATCGCATGTACGCGCCGACCCCCACCGGTGAGCGGACCACTTCCGCCCGGACGGACTCGACGCTGCCTACGCGCGCCGGCTCGTGGCAGCAGCTCTCGGCCGGCCCGGTGACACGGACGCACCCACCTCACGCCGCGATCGCGCCGGCACATCGGCAATTGACTATGCCGTTACGGCACAGTTGAGACTGTCCCGTGCCAGCGGAAATCGAGGAGTGACAGTCCAGCGAGGGACGGACTGCGGGTTCCGGCGTATCTGACGTTGCCCGTGGGTATCGAGCCGGTTGGATTGCCGATGGTCGTGGTGCTCCACGGCGGCCCGTGGTTTCGTGACAGCTGGGCATACGACCCCGCCGTGCAACTGCTTGCCAACCGCGGCTATGCGGTGCTGCAGGTCAACTTTCGCGGATCCATCGGTTACGGCAAGGCATTCGTGAAGGCCGCCATCGGGCAGTTCGCCGGCTCGATGCACGACGATGTCATCGACGCCGTGCGGTGGGCCGTAGAGCAGGGCTACGCCGACTCGGAGCGGGTCGGGATAATCGGCGGTTCCTACGGCGGCTACGCCGCTCTTGTCGGCGTCACCTTCACCCCCGACGTGTTCGCGGCCGCTGTCGACTACGTCGGCATCTCCAACCTCGCGAACTTCCTGCGCACGATCCCCCCTTTCTCGAAACCCCATGTGGCCAACGACTGGCACCTGTTCGTCGGCGACCCTGATGACCCCGAACAAGAGGCCGATATGCTCGCCCGCTCACCGATCACCTACGTGGACCGAATCCGCACACCACTACTGGTGATTCAGGGCGCCAACGATATCCGTGTCGTCCGCGCCGAGGCCGACAACCTCGTCGAAGCCCTCCGCGCCCGTGGGGCCGAGGTCGAATACCTGATCACGGACGACGAGGGACACGGGTTCGTGAACCCGGACAACCAAATCGACATGTTCCATGCCGTCGAGCGGTTCTTCGCCCGGTATCTCAGTGGGCCACCAGGGTATTGAGCTCGTCGGCGAACAGTAGGGCGGGGTCGAACCCCATTCCGGTGAAGTGGCCGGCGAGTTCGAGCGAGAGAACGCCGTGCAGACGGGTCCAGAAGGCCAGGGCTCGGTGGAGGGTGGTGGCCGGTACCGAGTGGCTGTCGGCCCATCGGCGATGGTTCTCGATGTGGGCGTCGAACGGTGTCGTCGACTGGCTCACGGGCAGTGCCGAGATGGCCTCGATCAGCATCGTCATGATTTCGTCCGAGATCTCGGTCGTGTCGTCGGGTGCGTGATAGCCGGGGACGGGTGTGCCGTAGATGAGGAAGTATCGCTGCGGGTCGGCCAAGGCCCATTCCCGTAGGGCGTAGGCCAGTCCGGCCAGGTCTGCGCCGGAGTGTCGAGCCGCACGGAGGGTGTCGGCGAGGCTGCGGTAGGCGTCGCGGATGAGTGCGGTGATCAACTCGTCGCGGCTGGTGAAGTATCGGTACAGGGCGGGGCCGCTCATGCCAACCTGCTTGGCGATCGCGTTGAGCGACAGCGCGGACGCACCCGCCGTGGCGATCTGTTGCCAGGCGCACTGCTTGATCTCCGCCTGCATTTGCGCGCGATAGCGCTGCCGCGGGCTCTTCGCACCTGCGTCCGTCATGGACTACTCCGTTCCCGACCGTGCGCTACCGAGCTGGTTAGAGGCTATCACTTTATCTCTTGCTTCTCACCGTTTTGCGTTATAGCCTCTAACTTACGCAATATGTACTAACCACTCTCGGAGTGGCACGTCAACGAGGAGCAGGACCATGACCGACACTCGCCCGTCCAGCACGCCCACGGCTCGAGCCGCCTCCGACACCACCCGCCGCTCCGGGCGGGCCACCCTGCTCGGGATCGCGCTGACCGCCGGAATCCTGGCCGCCACCGCCACGCCGTCCCTCGCCGACCGCCCCGCAGCGGACCCGGCATCGCTGACCTGCGAGGGGAAGGGCATCGATCCCGGCGCCCCGATCCATTACCGGACCGAGGCCCTGATCAAGGCGCCGCTGGATACCATCTGGAACCTGCAGACCGACGTGGAACGCTGGCCGTCCTGGCAGCAGGCCGTCACCAGCATGGAGCGCCTGGACTCGGGGCCGCTGCAGCCGGGCTCGCAGTTCCGATGGACCACGCCCGCCCCCGCCACCGCCACCACCCCCGCGACCACCCTGACCATCACCTCCTCTGTCCAGCAGATGCAGCCCGGCCGGTGCATCCGCTGGACCGGTCCAGCGATCGGCGACGGGATGAGCATCGACGGTGGCATTCACGTCTGGACCTTCACCCCCGTCGACGACGGCGTCCTCGTACGCACCGAGGAGAACTGGAACGGAGCCCAGGTCGAAGCAGACGTGCCGACCTCCACCTACTTCCTCGGCGCCGGACTGGAAGCCTGGCTGGCCGACCTGCGCACAGCCGCCGAAGGCTAGGAACGCTATGTCCACCAACACATCTCGGCCTTACGGCGCAGATCGCGCCGACCGAAGACGAAGAAAGACATCCCAGGAGGCTTGAATGTCAAGCAATAGCCTTCTCGCCCAGGTGAGGCCAGGCGGTGGCCTCGTTGTAGTGAGTGCCGGTTTTGAGGCAGCCGTGCAGGATGCCGACGAGTCGGTTGGCGAGCTGGCGCAGGGCGGGGTTGTGGCCGACGCCGCGGGCTCGCTGCCGGTCGTAGTAGGCGCGGGCACCCGGGGACCACAACAACGCGGAGAATGCCTGTGTTGTGAGGGCGTCGATGAGCCGGTCGTTGTGCACGAACCGGGCCAGAGCGACTTTCTTCTTGCCCGACGCGCGGGTGATCGGGGAGGTGCCCGCGTAGTTCTTGCGGGCCTTGGCGCTGGCGTAGCGGTCGGGGTCATCACCGAACTCTGCGAGCACCCGGGCACCGAGGACCGGCCCCAAACCTGGTTGGGACAAGATGATCTCAGCGGCCGGGTGCTTGGAAAAATGGGCCTCGACCTGCCCTTGCAGAGTCTTGATCTGGGTGTTGAGGACGGTCAGAACCGCCAGCAGCGCCTGCACCGAGGCAGCGTAGGCATCGGTGACGACCTCGGGTTGGCCGAGCTGGTCGGAGCGCAACGCGGTCTGGATCGCGGCGGCTTTGTCCGCGACGTTGCGGCGGCGCGCCCGCTTCAACGCGGCGCTGATCTGGGCGATCGTCAGCCGGGCTGCCTGGGTCGGGGTGGGTGCCTTGGCGAGCAGCTCAAGGGTGTCAGCGGCGTCGAGGTCGTCGAAGGCGGCCAGCGCCGCGGGGAAATAGTCACCCAGCGCGTGCCGCAGCCGCTGGGTGTGGCGAGTGCGTTCCCAGATCATCGTCTTATGGATGCGGGCCACCACCTTCACCGCCTCCGCACGCGCGGAATCCCCAGCGACAGACCGCAGTTCATGCGAGTGGGTGCGGACCATATCCGCCAGCACGTGCGCGTCGCCGGCGTCGCTCTTGGCGCCGGAGACCCCCAACCGGTCACGGAATCGGGCCGCCTGCAACGGATTCACCGCCAGCACCGTGTATCCCGCGGCGACCAGCGCCCCAACCCAGGGACCCCGGTCGGTCTCGATCCCGATCAGCACTTCGGCCTCATCGACGTCGTCGCCGACCAGATCCCCGATGATCGCGTGCAACCTGCCCATCCCGGCCACCCCCGCAGGAAGGCGCGCCTTGGCCAGACGGCGACCGGAGCCATCCATCACCTCCACATCGTGATGATCCTGAGCCCAGTCGTCTCCTACGAACAGTCGCAATGGTCCTCCCATTCTCGATGCCGATCACCGTCGAGCAGCCAGCGAGAGAACCATCAGCGACCTAATCAAGCAGTGCTCACATCACCACGAACGGGCACGACATCCCAGCAGCGATCAACTCTCCCGACCTACCGGCAGGGGCACAGTCTTTCTTCAGGACTCAACGTCCAGGACGCACGAGTGCTCACCTACCGGTCGGCTACCACCAAGGAGTTTGCCGGATGGCTCACTCCCCGAACTGATTAGGACGCGACGTGCCGCACTACCGAGTACGTTCCACAACCCCGGCCCCCGTCGGCACGGTGTGGGGGCTTCTGATCGACGGCCGCAGCTGGCCCCGGTGGTCCTCCGGGCTGGACGAATTGGTCGAAGAACGCTCCAGCGGCCTCGATCCGCGCGGCCACGACGGCATCGGGTCGGTCCGCGCGTTCCGCACCGGCCGGGTCGTCACCGGCGAACGACTGACAGAGTTGGTGACGGATCGGCGCATGGCCTACGAGGACGCCTTCAACTTCGCGATGAGGAACTACCGAGCTGCTATCGAACTCGAGTCCACCACTGCGGGCGGTACGAGCATCACCTGGCACGGCAGCTGGCGTATGCGGCCCGGCGTCGGCTGGATCATGCCCTTCGTCCTTCCCCGAGTGATGCAGCGCATGGCCGACGACCTCGCAGCCTACGCAGCGGAGGGCCTGGTCTGAGCTCTGCGACCTGCACGGTCACCAGCAAATCTGCGGCCCATCTGACCGAAACATGAAGGTCGGATCAGAGAGCTGTGCCGACTCTGAGCGAAATCGGACGGTCTGTGCGCTCGTTCCTCCGGCCCGACGCCGGGGTACCGACCTCGTAAGGGTCGCTGGTTTCCGTAATCAGTCATCGATGACAGCGTCTTCCAGACTGAGGTCGTAGTCGTCGAGTTCGGGGTCGTAGGAGTCAGGTGCAGGTAGGTCGCTGGCGATGGCGCCGGACTGTCGGGCAGCTGCGGCGTATGCGATCCGGTCGTCCTCCGACCCGGCCAGCGCGCGCCACGGCGCGATCAGCTGGTCCAGGTGCGCGATGAGTGCAGCGTCGGGGGCGCGTTCGCCGAGCGCGATGACCGCCATGGCGTCTCGACCGATCATTTGAGCTGCCGCAAATGCGTGCAGGTCCGCGGGACGATGGTCAGGGGAGTCCAGGCAGGCCTGGAAATAGAGGGTGGCCAGTTCGATGGTGTCTCGCCATTGCCGATACCGCCCCCGCTGCTGTGCATGATCGCGTACGGCCGCCCAGGCGCGATTACGTTGCTCGGTATCCACCGGCATGAGCATCGCGGCACGGGAAAACCACGTCTCGAACGGGATCGAGTTGATCTCGGTGTTCAGATCGAGCACCTGCTCCCAGCCGGTGCCGAACTGATCGAGTAAGTGGGCGTCGGTGATCTCGAGCCGCGCAAGATAATCGACGCGAGCCTCCTTAGCACCAGGGGCGGACGCGTTCGGCAGCACCGACCCGCGCCCCGAGCGCCACGAGAACACATCCTCGACGATGTACGCATCCCCCGGGACCTCTGCTGTCCTGGTGAGCGCGCCATCGAAGGTGAGTTGCGTGCCGGTGGCCACCGCTGGCCCCCAGGCGAGCCCGTTCACTCGGAGCAGTTCCGCCGCGCGGTGAGCCAGCTCGGTCAATCGCTGTGCCGGAGAACCAGCAGTCGGATCCAATGACATGGATGCAGGCTAACCGAAGTCCAAAAACATGCTCTGCCAGCTCTTGCCACGGCCTGCCGGATTTCCACCGGTTGTGGGGTGCGGCCGCGGTCAGCCAGCTCGGCACCGCGCTCGGCGCCGGGGCGCTGCCGCTGGTCGCAATCCTGATCGTTCACGCCTCGGATCTGCAGCTGACATTGATGGCAGCGCTGTCCGGAGCCGCCGCCGCGGCCGTCGCGCTGCCGTTGGGGCCGTTCGTCGAGTTCCGCCGCAGACGCGCGATTATGGTGCAGACCGACCTCATTTCGTTCGCCGCTCTCGCCAGCGTCCCGGTGGCCGCCTGGCTGGGCGTACTGACCTACGGACAGTTGTGCGTGGTTGCCACGGTGAGCACGTTGTGCACGATCGTGTTCAGCGCCGCCAGCGGTGCCTACTTGAAATCGCTGGTGCCCGAACAGGTCCGGATCCGAGCCAACAGCCGCCTGGAAACCGTATTCTGGACCGTCTCCACCATCGGCGCCCCGATCGGCGGCGCACTCATCTCGATGTTCGGCGCCACCGCCACCATCCTCATCGACGCCGTCAGCTACCTGCTGTCCGCGCTCGGACTGCGCAGCATCGCCACCCCCGAACCAGCGCCGGATCATCAACGCCGCGACCATCATTGGACCACCGAGATCCGCAGTGGCTGGTCCTACATCTTCGCCCATCCCGTCCTGCACCGGCTGTTCTGGAACGCCATGCTGTTCGGGGGTTCGCTCATGCTGACCGGCCCGCTGATGGCGCTGCTGATGCTGCGAGAGCTCGGGTTCGCGCCCTGGCAGTACGGTCTGGCGCTCGGCCTACCGACTCTGGGTGGGCTGGCCGGCTCGCTGTGCGCGCCGAGGCTGGTGACCCGGCTCGGTGACCGCGCGGTGCTGCTCGGTTTCGGTGTGTTGCGTACCTGCTGGCTCGGACTAATGCTCGCCGCGCACCCTGGCACAGCCGGACTGATCGTCATCACCACCGCCGACACCCTGCTGCTGTTCTGCGCCGGCGTGTTCAACCCGGTGTTCACCACCTACCGCATGAACGCCACAACCGACGACCACATGGCCCGTGTCGGCACCGCCTGGTCGATCAGCTCCAAAACCTTCCAACCCGCCTTCATCGCCCTCGGCGGCCTCCTCGCGGCCGCCACCAGCACCCGCGTCGCGATCGCCTGCGCAGCCATCACCCTGCTGGCCAGCTCGCTACTGCTGCCCTGGCGACAAACCACGACGTCAATACCAAGGCTCGGCGGTTGACAGTCGCCCTGCTCAGCCAACCTCGCGCGGCACCCGCTGGCATTTCGTGGGGCCACCACTGCACGCTGTGCCATTTCCCCACAGCTCAGTCGACGAATGGGTAGCGGCTCCGGTTGGGGAGGGTTGATAGTTGACCGTTGGGCATAGGTCGGGACGGCGTCACTACTGCGTAGTCCGCTGTCAAAACCATCATCTACCAGCGTAATTGGATAGATCTCGGCACATCTCACAATCAGGCGCAGCACCATGGCGCAGGTATGGGAATTGCCCCGGTGGATCCTGTCGCTCCGGTCGCGATGAGTCCTGCGTCGCGGTGGGTTCCGGTCAATCACCACCTGTCACGCGGGACTGGTGAGATGTTCCAGTCCAGGTATCGAGGACCTTGCCCCAACCGGGTCGGTCGGTCGATGCCCCCACCCACGCGATGTAACCGTCGGGCCGCACGAGGACGGCTGGTCCTCGGTCGGCCCGCTGGGCCTGCTGGAGGTCGGCGGTGTCGATCGCGGGCGTTGCGCGTTCGCGGATCAGGAGGAATCCCGGTGTGCGCTGCACAGTGGTGAGTTGTCCTTCGACCAGCGGGATCTCGGTGGCGCGGGTACCTACCGAGCGGCTGTCGCCGCGACGGCGGCTGTAGCGCAGGGACGTGCCGGCAAAGCTGCCCGAGACTGCGTCGCGGACCGGAGGCAGGCGCAGCAATCCCGGGGCGAGAAGGTTGCGCAAGCCGCGGACGATGCGCGGGTGGAGGGCGACGGCGCGGGCCATGAGTCCGGATTGCAGCAACACACGTTTGCCGATCGGGTGGCGTTCGTCGTGGTAGGTGTCGAGGACCCGGTCGGAGGCGCCGCCGAGCACGGCATCGATCTTCCAGGCCAGGTTGGCCGCGTCCTGGATGCCGGTGTTCATGCCCTGTCCGCCCATGGGTGAGTGAACGTGCGCGGCGTCGCCGGCCAGGAACACCCGGCCGTGCCGGTACCGCGTGACCTGCCGCTCGTCGCAGTGGAAACGCGAAAGCCAGCCGATGTCGCGGACACCGAGGTCGGTGCGCATCGCCCGGGCGAGCACGTCGATCACCTCGCGGTCGCCGACCGGAACGGTGTCGGCGACTTGATGATTGCGGTCCCACACCATCGCCCGGTACCAGGAGCCGTCGCTGTCGTGCCGCTCGTACGGAGCCAGGAAAGCGAACACCTCGCGGCTGCTGCCGAGGGTGAGTCCACCATCGGTCGGCCCGTTGGCCAGCTTGACGTCGGCGAGGACGACGGAAGACAGGATCGTCTTCCCGGGAAAGTCCACGCCGAGGAGGCCGCGAACCGTGCTGTGCGCGCCATCGGCCGCGATGAGGTAGGCGGCGCGCCAGACATTACGATGCCGGGGGTCGTCGTCGCCCTTCGGCCGCGCGATCACCGTCACGCCGTCGGGGTCTTGGTCGAGCGCGATCACCTCGTTTCCGCGCCGGATGTCGGCGCCCTGTGCGGCGGCATAGCGGCCGAGCGCCTGGTCGACGTTGGTCTGCGGGGTGATCATCCCGAACTTGTAGCGTGACCGCAGGTGGGTCAGGTCGACCCGGGCACCGGCGAAGATCGCGACTCCGGCGGCTTGGTGTGCGTGCGCGAGCAAATCGTCGGCGAGCCCTCGGGCGTCGAGTACTTCGAGGGTGCGCGCCATGGTGGCGAACGCGCGGCTGGCGGGGTTGATGGTGGGCCATCGTTCGAGGACGGCGACGGTCCGGCCGGCGCGCGCGAGGTCGCCCGCGGCGGTCAGGCCGGTCGGCCCGGCTCCGACGACGAGGACATCGACGCTGTGCTGGGCGTCCATAGGTTGCATTCCTGATGTCCGTGGTCAGCGCGTCGGGGTGGCGTCGGCCGGATCGGGGTACCAGCGGCGTATGTCGGCCGGCGTCGCGGTGGCCGAGTAGTTGAACACGAACCGGCAGTCCGGTTGAGTGCTGTGTGCGGTGTTGACGATCGACTCGAACAGCGGCGTGTTGCTGGCGACCAGCCGGACGCCGGCGCCGATCAGGACGGCATCGTAATGCTTGGCCGCCAGCCACTTGCGTGCTTTCTCGGCGCCGGCCTCGCCGAAGTCGATGAGGCAGTTGTCGACGTCGTAGCCTGCCGCGCGCAGCCCGGCGACGTTGTCGTCGTTGGCTTTCCGCAACTTCTCTTTGGTCAGACCAGGGAAGTGGGTGAAGTCGGGCGAGTCGTAATCGATGACGTCGGGGTCGAGACCGATCTGGATGGCGGTGACGGTCATGGTGCGGCCCTTCTGCTCGCGGCGGCTGGTCTTGCGACGGTCGGCCGGGTACTTGCCGGGTCACGCTGCATGGGGACGGGGAACTGGCTCATCTTCGACCGGCCATACGTTCGTCGAGTACGCGCGCGATGATCGGCAACACGTGTCGTGCGGTCAGTTCGTCATGGGTGACTTCGACGTCGTAATCGACAATTTCGCCGGTCACGTAGGGCCGCCAGCCAGCCGGGCCGAAGATGTCGGAAGTGTCGACGGTCGCGCTGAAATACACTATGTCACCATCGAATACGGGACGCCGATATGCGGTTCTGATCTGCGCCACCGCGTTGAACGACCGCGTCATCCGTTCGATAGCGCCTGCGTCTACCGGCGAAACGCCGCCCAGCTGGGTACGGATCAGATCGGCGGCCTCCGCAGCGGACGCATCGGCAGGCACATCATGGATACCGAACATCGGGCCGAAGGCATTGACGAAGGCGCCGGCAGAAAGCTGTTCGATGCTCGCACCGTCGATGTCCGCGGAATCGGTGTCGAGCAGCGCGAGAACGCCGACAGCGTCACCGGCATTTCTCAGCTTCGTGGCGATCGCGTGCGCGATGAGTCCGCCGAACGACCACCCGAGCAGGTGGTATGGCCCGGCCGGCTGCACGGCGCGGATCTCGCGAATGTACCGATCGGCCAACTCTTCGATCGAGTGTGCCGGTGCTTCGGAGCCGCCGAGGTCTGGTGCCTGCAGCCCATAGATCGGCCTGCCCGGTGCCAGCGAGTCCGCGAATCCCGAATACGTCCACGCCACTCCGGACGACGGATGGACGCAGAACAGCGCGGGTTCGCTGCCGTCGATCCGGATCGGCAACACTACGTCGAGCATGGGTCCGCTGTCGGCCGGAGGCAGCTCATCGAGCATCGCGCGCCCGGCGTCGGCGGCGGCGGCCAATGCGGCAACGGTGCGGTGCTCGAACACCTGTAGCGGCGTGCAGTGGACGCCCTTCCGCTTGGCCCTGGACACGAGTTGGAGAGCGATGATGCTGTCGCCGCCGAGAGCGAAGAAGGAATCGTCGGCACCGACCTTGTCGAGACCGAGCAGCTCCGCGCAGATGTCGGCGAGAGTTTCTTCGGTCGGTGTCGAGGGTGCTCGGTACTCGGTCTGCTCGTCCGCGAATTTCGGTATCGGCAACGCCGCCCGGTCGAGCTTGCCGACCGCGTTGAGCGGGATCGCATCGAGCACGACGAAGGCGGATGGGACCATGTACGCAGGCAGGGCCTCGGTCGCGACTGCGCGCAGGTGCGCAACGTCGACCTCGACGCCCGGGGCGGGCAGTACATACGACACCAGCACGGTCGCCCCCGTCGGCGCGGCGCGGCCGATCGTCACCGCGTAGCCGACCTGTTCGTCGCGGCACAGCACCGCATCGATCTCGCCGAGTTCGATCCGCAGGCCGCGGATCTTGACCTGGAAGTCGTTGCGGCCCAGAAACTCCAGCTCGTATGTCTCGTCGGGCCCGGTGACCCAGCGCACCATGTCCCCGGTGCGGTACATCCGCTCGCCCGGCTCGCCGTAGGGATGGGCGACGAACCGTGCCGCGGTCATCTCGAATCGGTCGGAATAGCCGCGGGCCAGCGCGGGACCGGCCAGGTACAGTTCACCGGCGACGCCGACCGGCACCGGGCGCAGCCAGGTGTCGAGCACGATGCTGGTGGCACCGCGGATCGGCCCGCCGATCGTGATCGGCGCTCCCGCGACGAGCTCGCCGCGACAGGTCGCCCAAGTGCTGAACTCTGTCGGACCATACAGGTTCACCATCAGCCGCCCGGCCGACCACTGCTCGATCAGTTCCGCCGTCGCGGCCTCGCCCCCGATAGCGAGTACCCGCAGGTGATCGAGGCCGACGGGATTCATCGTGGCCAGTACCGACGGCGTGACCGACGCGTGGGTGACCCGTTCGGCGCGCAGCAGTCGATCCAGGTCTGCGCCCGCACAGACGGCCGGCGGCGCAATGACGAGCCGCCCGCCCGCGCCGTGTGCCGTCAGCAGCTCGAAGATCGACGCGTCGAAGCTCGGGGACGCCACATGCAGCACGCTGGCCGTCGCATCCAACTCCAGTGACTCCGTCAAGGCAGCCACCAGATTCGCGAAGCCGCGATGGCTGAGCAGCACAGCCTTAGGTTTACCGGTGGATCCTGAGGTGTAGATCAGGTACGCCGCCTGGTCGATGTGAATGGGACTGCCACGCTCCTCGTCGGTGATCGGTGCGGCGGAGGTCATGTCGACCCGGCGGCGTGTATCGAGGTCATCGAGCAGCAGCCAGTCGACGGTTCCCGGCAGCGTCTCGCGGGTCGCGGTCACCGTCACGCCGATCGGCGCCTTCGAGTCGGTGAGTATGTGCTCGATCCGGTCGATCGGATAGCGGGGATCCAGTGGCACGAAAGCCGCGCCTGTCTTGGCCACCGCCCACACCGCCACCACGGATTCCAGCGATCGACCGAGAGCGAGCACGATGCACGTTTCCGGCCGGACACCCTCGCGCAGCAGGGCCCGGGCAAGGCGGTTGGACCAGGCGTCGAGTTCGTCGTAGGACATCGTGCGCTCGCCTGCGCTCACCGCGATGGCTCCAGGATTGATCCGTGCTGCGGCGCGGAGAATTCCGGGCAGTGTTCGCGTCGGCACCGGCTCCGGTCCACGAACCGGCAGCAGCGCGGCACGTTCCGCGTCGTCGCAGTACTGCAGCTGGGACACCACGGCCTGTAGGTCGCCTGCGAGCTGATTAAGCAGCCGGATCAGGCGATCCAGCAGCGGGCGCGCCGCCCCCGGCGCGAGCTGGTCGGCCCGGTACTTCAAGCTGATGCGCAGCGTGTTGCGCCCATCGCTGCCACGAAGCGGAACAACCATGAGATTCAACGGATACGGCGTTGCGTCCGTGCCCTCGATGTCCAGCACCCGCATGCCCGCGATATCCGGTACATCTGACAACGCCTCTCGGCCGAGGGGATAGGACTCGAAAACGGTGAGAGTGTCGAACAATTCGGCCAAGCCCACCGCCTTATGGATCGCAGCGAGCCCGACATGCTGGTGGTCCATCAGGCGTGCCTGCTCACTCTGCAAGCGAGCGAAGAGATCGGCGACCTTCTCCGCAGGATCGAGCCGTACGCGCACCGGCAGCGTGTTGATGAAGAGGCCGATCGATTCTTCGACACCGGCCAGCTCGGGTGGCCTGCCGGACACCGTCGCGCCGAATACCACGTCGGATCGGCCGGTCAGCACGGCCAGCAGCATCGCCCAGCCCGCCTGCACCATCGTGTTCGCCGTGGTGCCCGAATCGCGCGCGGCCGTTTCCAATCGGTCGGCGGTGTCCTGGGACAGGTCGGCGGATACCATCCCGGTCTCCATCGTCCCGATACCGGCCGGTGTCGGGACGGCCCGTGTCGGGGTGTCGATGCCTGCCAGGGATTGCGCCCAGGCAGCGGTTGACCCAGCATGATCCTGCTCGCGCAGCCAGCAAAGAAATTCGCGGTAGGAGTGCGCGGGCGGCAGCGCGGAAGCGTCGCCCGCAGTGGCATACAGCGTGAGCAATTCCCGCACCAGCAACGCCGTCGACCAGCCGTCCAGCACAAGGTGATGGTTGGTCAGCACGAACCGGTACTGCGTGGGGGCGGTACGTACGAGCGTGAAGCGCACTAGCGGTGGACGGGTCAATTCGAACGGGGTGCCTGCGTCCACGGCGATCACTCGGTCGAGCTCCCGTTGCCGTTGCTCGGCATCGGCGATTCCGGTCAGATCGATCTCTTGCCAGCGGATGGCGGCGTCGGTCAGGACGAGTTGGCGTGGCCCGTCGTCGGTTTCCACGAACGAGACCCGCAGGATGTCGTGCCGTGCCACCACCGTCTGTGCGGCGGTGCGTAGTCGCGCGGCATCGACGGTGCCCGCCAGGGTGAGTAGCGACTGCACCGTATAGCCGTCGGTGCCCTCGGGGTCGTACAGCGCGTGGAAGAGCAGGCCGTGTTGCAGTGGTGACAGCGGCCATACGTCAGCGAGATTCGGGTAGGTGCTTTCCCAGGTGTCGATCTGCGGCTGGGTCACCGCGACGAGGTCTAAGTCACAAGGGGTGTGCCCTCCCGCTCCCGCGCTCCTGGTGTGATCGGCCAGTGCCCGCAGCGCGGCTGCCCAGAGGCCGGCGAGCTCTTCGACGTCGGCCCTGTCGAGCAGCCGAGAAGCGTACGCCCACGTCACTTCCAAGCCGCTTTCGGTCAGCACGGCGTTGATATCCACGACCGCGGCCATTGGTGCCCGGTCGTCCCGCGTTGCCGCGAAGCGTTGCGGCAGCCAAGCTCCGGTCTCGCTGCCGATCGGTGCCCGGCCCAGATAGTTGAAGCTGATCTGGGGAGTCGGCGCGTCCACAAGCGCATTCTTGGTGTCGGTGTTCAGGTAGCGGAGCATGCCGAAGCCGATGCCCTTGTCGGACACCGCGTGCAACTGCTGCTTTGTGGTCTTGATCGCGGCGCCCGCTGCAGGGCCGCCGTCGAACGCGTCACGGAGGTCGATGCCCGTCAGATCGATGGCCATCGGATAAACAGCGGTGAACCAGCCCACGGTGCGCGCGACGTCGGCGCCGGGCAGGACGGCCTCCGCGCGCCCGTGGCCCTCCAGGGTGAAAAGCAATGACCTTCGGTCGCGCCAACGGCTTGCCGCCATCGCGAGCGCTGTCACCAGCACATCGTCGGCACCGCAGTGGAATCGGTCCGGCACTGTGGTGAGTACCGTGTCCGCGACGTCCGAAGCGATGGTGGTCTGCCATGTCGCCGTAGTGACTGCGACGTCGAGGGCCGGATCCAGGGTGCCCGCGCCGATCGGCGGATCGGGTGTAGCCAAGATGTCCTGCCAGACCGGCAGTTCGGCACCGCGTCCGGCCGCGTGCTCGACCTGTCCGCGCGCCCAACGCCGGAACGAGGTGCCGACCGGAGCGAGAGCGCCGCCCATGGCCGCGGTCGCCAGATCCAGCAGCAGGGTGCGCCACGAGACGGCGTCGATCACCAAGTGGTGCAGCACGATCCAGCACAATGGAGCGGCTTCCGCTCGTTCGATCAGCACGAAGCGCGCGACGATCCCGGCCTCCGGATCGAGCAGGTCCGCCGCACGCTGCAATTCGTGCGCGCAGGTCAGGTCCCCGTCGAGACTCGCGGTCACGACGTCCACCAAGGTGCCTGCTTCGACCGAACCGACTGAGGCGACAACCCATTCCCAGCCGTGGTCGGTGTTTCGCAAAGAGCAACGCAGCAGGTCGTGGTGGTCGAGGAGTGCTCCAACGGCCTCGACCAGTCGAGCGTGGTCCACGCCGGCCGGAAGACCGATCAGAACCGCCTGACCGAACCGGCGCCAGGTATCTCCTTGGTCCAGCATCGCGTGCACGATCGGTGTGAGTTCGACGGCGCCCACTCCCCCGCCGGGCAGCTCGCGTACCACCGGGGCATGCACCTCGGTGGCCATCGCCGCCAGCGCGGCAACGGACTTGCGTTCGAATACATCTCGTGCGCTGAAGCCGATCCCGGCGGACTTCGCCCTCGAGACCAGTTGAATGGACATGATGCTGTCGCCGCCGAGCGCGAAGAAGCTCTCGTCGACGCCCACCGAGTCCAGCCCGAGAATCTCGGCGAACAACGCGGCCAGCGCCTCCTCCCGCGGAGTCGAGGGCGGTCGGCCGACGAGCGCATGTGAGCCGAACTCGGGTTCGGGCAGTGCCGTGCGATCTACCTTTCCCAGCGGGGTCAGCGGGATGCTGTCCAGAAGTACCACCGCATCGGGCACCATGTAGTCCGGAAGCGATTCGCCAGCAGCCGCTTTCAGTGCATCCGCAGACACCTCGGCACCCGGTTCGGGCAGCACGTAGGACACCAGCGCGGTGGAACCGGAATCGGTCTCCATGCCCAGAGTGACCGCGAAGTCGACGTCCGGGCGCTGTTGCAAGACAGCGTCGATTTCACCGAGCTCGACGCGGAAGCCGCGCACCTTGACCTGGAAGTCGCTGCGGCCCTTGTAATCCAGCTCCAACCGCCCGGAGCTCCTGGTCCAGCGCGCCAAGTCTCCGGTGCGGTACATCCGCTCGCCGTGCGCGTAGGGATTCGCGACGAATCGGCTAGCAGTGAGGCCCTTACGCTGATGGTAGCCGCGCGCCACGCCCGTCCCGGCGAGGTAGAGCTCACCGATCGTCCCCGGAGCCACCGGTCGCAACCATGCATCGAGCACGACCGCGGAGACACCGCGAACAAGGCTTCCGATCGTGACCGGCGCAGTAGGTGTCAGCGCGTCGCTCAACGTCGCCGTGACAGTGGTTTCGGTGGGCCCGTACCCATTGAGAACAGCACGGCCGGACCACTTGGCCACCAGCTCGTCTGGGCAGGAGTCGCCACCGACGATGACGGTGCGCAGGCTGGGCAGTGTCGCCGGGTCGAGGGATCCCACGACTGCCGGTGTGGCATCCAGGTGGGAAACACCCTGCGCGCGAAGAACGGCCGCCATCTCTTCGCCGGCGTACGCCGACGGCGGGACAACGACGAGCGTCGCGCCGGCGGCGAAGCTGACCAGGATCTCCTCGACCGAGATGTCGAAACTCGGCGAAACGGCGTGTGCCATGACGGAATCGGCACCGACACCGAAGCTGCGCGCGGAACTCGCGACCAGATTTGCCAAACCCCGATGCGTGACCAGCACGCCTTTGGGCAAGCCGGTCGATCCCGAGGTGTAGATGATGTAGGCGACGTGATCCAACCGCACCGCTGCACGCCGCACCGTATCGTCGACCAGGTCCGCATTCTGCTCTGCGATATCCCGGCCGGTCTCCTTCTCGTCGAGGACCAGCCAGTTCACCCGATTCGGCAACAGCCTTCGCGCGGTCGCCACGGTAACGCCGGTGTCGACTCCGCTGTCGTCGACCATATGCTCGATCCGGTCAGTAGGGTAGGTCGGGTCGATCGGCACGAAGGCAGCGCCCGTCTTGGCTACCGCGAGCATTGCGAGCACGGAATCGATCGAGCGCGGAATCGATATCGCCACACTGCGTTCCGGCCCGACACCAGATGCAATCAGGACGCGCGCCAGCCGGTTGGTGTATTCCTCGACCTGCCGGTAGGTCAGACGGGTCGCCCCGCTACGAACAGCGATCGCGTCAGGGTCGATTTTCGCACCGGCGGCGAGTATCTCGGGGAGCGTACGCGGTGGAACGCTCGCCGGTCCCCGTGCCGGTGCGAGATCAGCCAGCTCGTCGTCGGGTATGACGGATATCGTGGACAGCGCCGCGTCCGGTCCAGCGGCGAGAAACCGGCGTAGGAACCGCAGGAATCGACCGTGATGGGTGATCAATTCCGTATCGCTGTACAGGTTCGTGTTGCCTTGGAAGTCGATGTGGGTGCTCTCGCCACCCACGCCCGGGTACAGATTGACGTACAGGTCCTCGATCAGCCCAGAGGTCAGCACATGCGCTGTTCCGGTGACCACGCCGAGCTGAACCCTGGTGTCGAGCATCATCAAGTTCACCGATGGACCGAATGTCGCGACCTCGTCCATAGGCCAACCGAGGTCGCGGAAGATGTCCTCCTGCCGGTAGCGCTGCCGCCGCAGCGCGCCGGTCAGCTCGCCTTGCGCGGTCCGGATCATTTCGCCGACGGTCGTGGTCGGGTTCAAGACCAGTCGCACCGGGACGACGTTGGCGATCATGCCGCCGGAGCGCCGCATCGTTGCCGTCGTGCGCGCAGAGACCGGCAGGCTCAATACCACCTCTGCAGCGCCGGTGATAGCGGCCAGATAAGCGCCGAAGGCCGCGACCAACGTAGGCGCCACACCGGACGATGCCGCCTTCGCGACAGTCTCCAGCAACGCCGCCGTTTCCTGTTCCAGTACCCCCTCGGCGCGTCTCGGATGAGCGTTCACTTCGGCGGCCCGGCCCGCGAGACTTACCGGGTCGGCCATCCCGTCGAGGTGCCGCAGCCAATACTCCCGGTCGGCCGCAAAGCGGTCGGAGCTGCGGTACGCCAGATCGGCGTCGACGATCTTCCTGAGGTCCTCGGCTCGGGCGGCAGGAGGCGGCCTTCCCGCGATTGCCGCGGTGTAGAGCTCGCCGGTGCGTCGCGCCATGGCCGACACCCCCATGCCGTCCAGCGCGATGTGATGCATCCGCCAGTAGCAGAACCAGCGGTCGTCGGCGATTCGCAGCATGACGACACAGGCCAGCCGGTCGTTCATCAGATCGAGGGGCGCCGAGTATTCGTCGCGCATCCAGGCGTGCGCGGCGCCCACAGGATCGCGCTCACGTCGGAAGTCGAGGATGCGCGCACTGTCGTCGAGGGTGGTGTCGACACACTGGAATGGATAACCATCGCGTTCTATCAGGCGCAGATAGCCGGTGCCGAACTCGCGCCCTGCTCGGCGCGCTGCCGGTGCGAGCCGGTCGAGGTCGATCGGTCCGGCAAGGTCGACGTACTGGGCAATGGAGATCGGGACGTCGCCCGCGATGTGCTGGGCGAACCATATTCCGCGTTGCGCTGCCGAAAGCGGGAAGGCTCCGTCCGGCAGTCCGATACCGGTATCGATCGGTCGAGCGGAAGACTGTTGCATGACGAGACCTTCATATTGACCGCGCCGTAGCCACCCGGGCAGTTACCACCAGTCAGGCACTACGACTGTAGTAAAACGAAGCTTCCCCGCTCTTCATGTCGCTTGCTGAGCCGCAGCCCCAAGAGACTCGACCCACGATGAAGCTCAACTCAGGTGAGTTGGGATCTGCCACGGTGGACCGCGCGAGCGCGGTGGCATCGACCGCCGCGACAGGCTGAGCGAGCGGCGGCATGCGGAGGTTGTCGGCGAGCGACACGTTCGGTGCGTGCATGTCGTATCCCCGAGGCCATGGCTAGGAGATGTCTTGGGTATCCCTCAACCATGGCCTCCAGCAGGAACTTCAACGATAACTCCGAAGCGCTCGTCGGCGCAGTCCATCGGCATGCAGAACTCGGCAGTCATCTGCGGGAACGGCACCCTGATATTCAGGACTCCGAGAGCACCTCGACGTACCCTTCGGTTCCGTTCAACCGGATGAGCTGGCCATCCTGGATGCGCCGGGTGGCGTCCTGCACCCCGACGACGGCAGGGAGCCCATACTCCCGGGCGATCACGGCGCCGTGCGTCATCACTCCTCCGACCTCCATCACCACGCCTTTCACCGAGACGAACAATGCGGACCAGCTCGGGTCGGTGAAGACCGTGACGAGAATGTCGCCGTCTTCCACCTCGGCGTCTTCCATCTTTCGGATGCTCCGCGCGCGGCCCTCCACGACACCTGAGGACACCGCGAGACCGGCCAACGCTCTCGCCGGCAGGCTGCCGGTCTCGTACTCGCCGGAAATCACCTCGCCGTCCGAGGTGATCACCCGCGGCGGGGTCAGCTTCTGGTAGTCCTCGAACGCATCCCGTCGCTCGATGATGGTGGCGTAGTCCAGGCGTCCTGTCCGAACCACGTCTCGGAACTCATCCAAGGACAGGAAATACACATCCTCCGGATGCTTGATCACGCCCTGGGCAGCGAGCTTCCTGGCTTCGGTGAGGAGCGCCTGCTTGTACAGTCCGTACCGTTGCAGGCATGCGTGCTTGGAGTACTCCCGGTAGCCGATGAAGTGGCGCAACAGACTCATTTACCGCGCCGCTTTCTTCGCCTTGCGCTTGCCTCCGCGCAGGGCGTGCAGGCGGCTCGAGAGCTCGTTCATCATGCATCCAGCGTCGGTACGTCCCTGGTCGTGCCTCACCCGGCTCGCACCTGGTGCGAAATTCTTGATGTTGCCGAGGATGAGCGGGACGAGCAGGGTCGGATCTTCACTCCATCTGGTCCGGGTGATGTCGATGTCGCCGGAGCAGTGCATGCCCGCCCACAAGATCACTGACAGTCCCACGGCCGATCATCGGGGTCTGCGTTGTAGGCGGTCGGTGAGTGAGGTTTTGCGCTGTCGCTACTGGGACCTGTGGTAGTGGTTGTCCTGGATGTCTGTCCGGTCTTCTTCGGGGTCGTCGTCGGGCCAGAGCGGGATCTCCTCCTGGTGTTCGGCCTCCATGCCGTGCTGGGTCAATTGTCCGCCGTGGCCGGAGGCGATAAGGGCTGTGGCGTACAGTGATTCGCTGCCGGCGGTGAAGTAGTGTGTATGGGCTTGCATGCTGTAGTCGATCGGCGACGAGTACCTCTCCGGCGTTTCCGCCTTGATACGGGTGGCACCGTAGTCCGGATCGATGGGATCGGGACCGCCCAACCAAGCCTGGCCCGCGTGAGCGTTCAGGTCGTTGGATGCTTTACCGACGTACACGTCTCCGCCGTCCACGTGGAAGCCGTCCGCGTTGCGTGCCTCGTCGGTGCTGACGGGTCCGAGCAGTACCACGTCGTTGGCGTGCAGTTGACTCGCGGCCGCCGCATCGGAGGCGACTATGGCCCCGGCGGAATATCCCACGACCGTCACGTGTGACTTCGATGGATCCTTATGGGTCGCCCACAGCCCGTCGACGTCCTCGGCCAGCAGGTTTCCGCCCTTGCGCATAGCCGTGGGGTCGCCGCTCAGCACGGCGGTGATCCCGTCGGTCGGCGAGTCGTATCCCATCCAGGCGACGACCGCGGTCGGATGATCCGGGTCGGCTCTGTTCGATTCGACATACAGATTCTGCGCTTGTTCGCCCTGGACGGCGAACCAGCCCTTGTCGGATGCGTCGCTGGCTCGCACGCTCTGACTCGCTCCCGGCACGACGACCGCAGTGTTGTCTGCGGTGTCCGGATTGCCGATGCTGATTGCGGCCCTGCCCTTTCCCTCGAATGCGAGCGGCTGGTACACGTACAGGTAGGTGGGATACGGGGCAGGCGGATACCGCCCGGGATCGGCCTTGTTCGGGCCGCTGTATTGCTCCAGGCCGGCTCGGACGTTGATCGCGTTGTGGTAGCGCGTTATGTCCTCAGCTGTCAGGCCGTACTTCTTCGGGTCTTCCTCGATCGCATCGACCGACACGCCTTTGGCTTTCGCTATGTCCTCGATCCGGCGGATGTCGGCGTTCATGACCTGCCGGTTCGCGGCGTCACGGACCTCGACCGGTATTCCGTTGAGATTGCCGATCCGTTCGGGGTCCTCGGCCAGCAGCCGCTTCTGCTCCTCAGGGGTCAGCGAGTTCCACCACTTGTTGACTCTTACCGCATCCTCCGCAGTCGAAGTACGAGGCGGCTTTTCATACTCCTCCTCGTCCAGCAGGTTGTAGAGGGCGATTCCGGTCAGCGCCACGCCACCCCCGATTGTCAGAGCCGTTCGGGTATCAGCGTCGCGCAGATGACCGACAGCAGTCCGCAGCCCGGCACCGGCAGAGCGATATCCCGCCGAGACCTTCGAAGCCGCCCTCTGGAGCGCGGCTTCGACCGTTCGAGAGGCGGCCCGGACGCTGTCGGAAAGCGGGTTTCTCATCTACGCGGGGTGATCTTGGTCAGAATTCGAGTCGCATTGCCTGGCGAGATCGCTCAGTGTATGGATAAGGGGCTCCTCGAAACCGAGGCTACGGCCTCCGCCACCCTTGGTGTCCCCAGCTTGGGGAACAGTCGTCGCACCAACACGCCCCCGTTGACCGTCTGCGACCACTGATTCAGGACCGATCCACCGGTCACCGACCGCCTAGGACCATTGACCCGGGGATCAATCGTCGAGGCATGGTGTGGTTGCAGCAGACCCGACCTCCTGTACCCACAATGTTGAATGGCTCACATGCTGCTTAGCACCGGAATTACCGGGATGACCGGCATCGCGTCCTCCCGACGGTCGCCGGGACGGCCCCGCAGTGAGCAGGCAGACGAAGCTATCCTCGCCGCCGCGCTCGAGCTATTTCTCGAATGCGGAGCCAACCTGACCAGCATCGAGCAGGTGGCCCAGCGCGCCGGCGTCACCCGGGCAACGGTCTACCGGCGCTTCCGGGACAAGACGGCCCTCTTGGTACAGGCGATCAGCTCGGCGCAGGCCGACGACGCTCGTGGCCTCCTGGACTGGCCGGATCTGGACCATATGCTCATCGACTTTGCGGATCACCTCAGCGATCCCCGGAACCGCCGGTTGCTTCGCCGCCTGCACGGTTCCGTCGACGACTACCCGGAGCTGCTTCGCTCCTACCGAGACACGCACGATGCGCGACGTGTGACTGCAGTGCGCACCACCTTGGATCGAGCCTGCCATGCCGGGCAGCTTCCCTCTAGCACCAATCTGAGGATCCTTCAGCAAATCCTCAACGGTGCGATCCTCCACCATCTGGTCGCGTATCCGGACAACATCGGAGCGGAAGAGATCAAGGCCTATCTCACCGAGGTACTCCAACAGGTCGGCTACCGCCCCGGCCCGTCACGTCCCGAGCTCTGACGATCAAAGGGCGGCACCGATTCATTGCCGCCGCTGATCTTTCGCGAAACGGTTGCCGAGTTTCTGGATGCCGCGCATGGTGGCGATCATGTCGAGCGGGTGGATCCGCACGCGGTGCCCGCGCACGTGCCGGTAGGTGGCCCGGACACCGGCCAGCAGCGATTCGGGACGGCGCCAGCGGGCCCAGCGGCTTTCGGTGAAGGTGTCCGACGACAGCATCTGCGCCGCGGCGTCGAACGGGGGAATGCCGTTGCGGCACAGTCGGGTTGCGGAGTCGTCGAGCCATTCGAAATACGACACCAGGTCGGTGACGTCGGTTTCGGTGGCGAGTGGTCCGTGCCCCGGGACGATGGCTGCGGGCCGGGTGTCCAGGATCAGGCGTAGGGCGTCGATCCAGTTACGTGCCGGTCCCTCCCACATGATCGGGGTCTGTCCGATGAACAGGATGTCACCGGCGAACACTACGTTGCGGTCGCGGTCGAACACCATCAGATCCCCCGGCGTGTGCGCAGGACCGACCTCGACCAGATCCACCGTGCGGTTACCCACGGTCAGCCGCAACGATCCGGAGAATGTGCGATCGGGGTAGCGCGGCCGCACTCGCCAGAAGTCGAACGGCCCGAACTCGGCGTGAGCGTCGGTGACGAACGATCGGATGGCTTGCGGCAGTGGCAGTCTGGCCGCCAGACCGGCCGCTGTGGTCATCGCGGCGATCGCGAGCCGGTTCTCCCTGCCCATCGCGGCCCGTGAGGCCGCGGAGGTGATCACGGTCGCCGCCGCCGGCATCACGGCATTGCCCCACCAATGATCACCGTTGCTGTGGGTGTTGACCACGGTGGTGATCGGATTGCCGTGCAGCCAAGGTGCGGCGGCGGCGAGCATGCGCCGCGCCTGAGCGTGGTCCCAGCAGGTGTCGATGATCAAGGTCGCGCCATCGCCGACGACCAGCCCGACGTTCGCTTCGCCCAGGCCGCCGTTGGGCTGCAGATACGCCAGGCACCCGTCGGCGACCTCGTGCACCCCACCGGCATAGGTCGCGACCTCGCCGTGCAGCGAATGTTCCACTTCCGCGTTCACTGTCACCCCTCGATTATCCCGGGCGAACCCGCGAGGCCCGCTTGGCAGCCATCCTCGACCGGCTGGTCTGAACCTCTCGCCCTCATGTTGAGAAACGCTACCGCCCTGGGCAGCCGCGGAGCCTAGAGCGGGCTCGGCGCGGGGGCGTGTGGGGCGCCGAGCCAGTGCAGGAGTTGGTGGATCGTCTCGTCCGCGAGGCGGTAGCGCACTATGCGGCCGTTTTTGGAGGAGGTGACCCAGCCTTGGAAGCGCAAGAGCCGCAGGGCGTGTGAGGCGGCGGTCGCGGTCATCCCGACGGCCGAGGCGAGGTCGGTCACGCTCTGGTCAGGGGTGTGATGCAGGCATACCAGCAGCCGCAGCCGGTTGGCGTCCGAGAGCAGGTCGAATCGGTGAGCCCAGTGTTCGATACCGGCGACATCCAGGCCAGCTACGGTGGGCTGGGCGTGTTCGGGGTCGAGCGGGGGGCTTGAGGGCACTGTTCTACTCTGCCGTTCTCTCCTTGCCAGGGCTAGTCATCGCCAATGCTCATATCGGTCCACCTGTACATATATAGCGGGTATCGTATCGGAAGGTGAGCTACACCACATCTGCCATGCATATGAGCGATGGCATCGTCAACGCACCCACCTCCGCGATATTCGCCGCCATCGCCCTTGCGGGCTTGGCGTTCGCGGCATGGCGGGCGCGTGCCGAACTAGATGAGCGCGCCGCTCCGATGGCGGGTCTGGTGGCCGCGTTCATCTTTGCGGTGCAGATGGTGAACTTCCCGATCCTGCCCGGCGTGAGCGGGCATCTCCTGGGTGGGGCGCTCGCCGCCATCCTTGTCGGGCCCTATGTGGGGGCGCTGTGCGTGGCGATCGTGCTGGTTGTCCAGGCACTGCTGTTCGCCGACGGCGGGTTGACCGCGCTGGGCACGAACATCACGAATATGGCGTTGATCGGAGTTGCGGTCGGATATCTCGTCGCGCGCCGTTTGCTGCCTCTCGCGTCGAGGCGCGGCGGGATCGGTGTCGTCGCCTTCGTCGCGGCATTGGCCGGAACGGTCCTTGCCGCAATGGGTTTCGTCGTCGAGTACGCCATCGGCGGGGCCGCCGGGCCGACCGTCGGCGCGGTCGCCTGGTACATGCTCATCACCCATACGCTGATCGGCATCGGGGAAGGGATCATCACGGCGATCACCGTCGTCGCCGTCGTCAACGCGCGCCCCGACCTCGTGTACCTGCTGCGGGCCACCGATCGGTCAGCGGCAGGTGCGACGCCGCGGCGTGCCGCACTGTCGGTGAACGGATTTCTGCTCGCTTTCGCGGCGGTCGCGGTGCTCGTGGCGGGCCTGCTGTCCTATGTGGCCAGTTCGCAGCCGGACGGCCTCGATGCCACGACCCAGCGCGGCTGCACGGTCGTCGAGGTCGACGGTGCCGAGCAATTGCAGGGTGAGTGCATCGCCCGGAACACAGACGATCACCGGTTGGCGGGTTCGCCGCTGGCCGACTACACGATCGACGGTAACGACCGGCTGACCGGCGTCGCCGGCGTGCTCGGGGTCGCAGCCGCTTTCGCCGCACTGTTCGCGGTCGTTCGCATCATCCGGGCCGGCCGATCCGAACACCGGCGGGCCGATCCTGTGCCGGACGGCGCGAGCACGTCGCCCGAGCCGGAGTCTCGGTAGGTGGCCACTGTCAGTCACCGACTGCATCTACCCGGCGATTCGCCGGTGCATCGGGCTCCGGCCGAAGTGAAGATAGTCTGCGCCACGCTCACCGTCTTCGCCGTTGTCGCGACGCCGCGAGAGTTGTTCTGGCCGTATGCCGTCTATGCGGGCGGATTGGTCGCGGCGTGGGGCGTGGCCCAGATTCCGCTGCGGTGGATCACGCCGCGACTACTCATCGAGCTGCCATTCGTGATGCTGGCGATCCTATTGCCGTTCGCGGCCGGAGAGCCCAGAACGAACCTGCTCGGGCTGTCGCTGTCGACGACGGGCCTGTATGCGGCGTGGGGAATCGTCGCGAAAGGAACTATCGGGGTAGGAGTTTCGCTGACCGTGGCGGCCACGACAAGCGTTCGGGAACTACCGGGCGGGCTCAGCAGGCTCCACGTGCCGGGCATGATCGTCACGATCGTCGTACTGATGCTGCGGTATGTGGACGTGATCGCCGACGAGGCCGCGCGCATGCGCCTGGCGCGGATCTCGCGCGGCGACGACCCGCGTACGATACGTCAGATCGGCGCGACAGCACGCGGTGTCGGCAGTCTGTTCCTGCGCTCCTACGAACGAGGCGAACGGGTCCACTTGGCAATGCTCTCGCGCGGATACACCGGCACTGTCCCCGACTTCGGCACAGCACCGTCCACTCGCGCGCAATGGTTTGTCGCCTGCGTTCCCGCATTCGCTGCTGTCGGGGTGTGTGTCGGCGCGTGGGTCGCCCGGTGAACGAGTCCGCCGCGGCTGCTGTCCGCCTCATCGACCTGACTTTCGCGTACCCGGATGGGACCCCCGCGCTCGACGAGCTGAATCTCGACATCGGCCCGGGCGAGCGAGTCGCGGTTCTAGGGCCCAACGGCGCGGGCAAATCCACCCTGATGCTGCATCTCAACGGTGTGCTCACCGCCGGTTCCGGCGAGATATTCATCGGCGGCACGCGCCTGGACCGCACCACTGTTCGCGCCATCCGCCAACGCGTCGGTGTGGTGTTCCAAGACCCTGACGACCAACTGTTCATGCCGACAGTCGAACAAGATGTCGCGTTCGGGCCGAGCAACTTCGGGATGCGCGGCGAGCACCTCACCGACAGCGTGCGCTTCGGACTCGCCGCGGTCGGCATGTCGGATCGAGCCGAACGCTCCCCCGCACGTCTGTCGCTGGGCGAACGCCGCCGCGCCGCGCTCGCCACCGTCCTGGCATGCCGCCCCGAAGTACTCGTCCTCGACGAACCCGCCGCCAACCTCGACCCCGTTGCCCGCCGCGAACTCGCCGACATCCTGCTGGCCCTGCCCACGACACTTGTCCTGGTCACCCACGACCTGCCCTACGCCCAACGCATCTGCCACCGCGCAGTGATCCTCGACAGCGGCCGAATCGTCGCAGACGGACCCATCGACGAAATACTCGACGACACCGCGCTGCTCGCCGAACACCGCCTCAGCTGAACTCTGTGATCGCGACGTTGATCGCCCGCGACCTCCACCGGCTGCAGTTCGTCACCGAGACACTGCGTGCCCTCGACGTGCTCGCCGCTGCGGCGCCGGACTGGCTGGCCGCCGTTGCCGAAGCGGAGTGGTTCGACCGACACAGCGCACGATCTGAAGACACTCGGTTCCCGAGCTGCTTGCCGCTGTCGGCCGAACCGCGCGGTCGGCGGCATGTCCGACGGTAGAGCTGCAGTCCTATCGGTAGCCCCGTTTGAGCAGGTACTTGGCTCCGGCCTCGAAGCCGGCGGCGCTGGGCAGCTCGAAGCCGAAAGCGTCGGCGAGCCGGTCGGTCGTGTTGAACGCGGCGCAGACTGCCAGCGCGTCCTCGATTTGCTGGGGTGTGACACCTGCGGACAGCACTTCCCGCATGTCCTCGACGCCCACGGTTGCCTCCCGGGTCAGCTTGCCGAGCATCCGCAGCGTTGCCCGCAGCCCGTCCTCGATGTGGGCCGATTCCAGGTCGGCCAGTACCGCTCGAACCTTCGCGGCGTCCTGATATGCCTGCCCTGCGGTCGCGGTGTGTGCGGCGATGCAGAACGCGCATTCGTTGACCTTCGATACGAAGGCCGCCATCAGCTCTCGATCGGCTACCGACCAGGCGGAAGGCCCGCGCATCGCCTCGTGGGTGAACGTCTTCGCCAGGGCGCCGTAGAAGTCGGGCCGGTAGAAAACCAGCTTGGCGGCGTCTGGTACCGGGTGCCCGGAGAACACTCTTATGAGCGTGAACAACACCTTGGTCCCGGTGCTGTAACCGCGGTTGAGGATGTCGAGTCGCATTATCGGGCCTCCTCGCTACCTGTCGCTTCGGCCAAGGCTGACAGTCCCGCCTCGTACCGCCGGGCGGACTGGCCGACCGCGGCGCATACGACCAGCTCGAACAGCTGGTCCTCGCTGAAGCCCGCTGCCTTGGCAGCCGCGAAGTCCGCGTCGGTGACCCGAGTTGGCCTCGTGGCGACTTTGTCGATCAGCGCGTGCAAGGGCGGGGGGACATCGGCGTTGCGGAAGGCACGGGCGCGCTGGTCCGGAGATGCCCTGCCCTTTCCGTTCAGGACGCGGTCCACCAGAGCACGGTGCGCTGCTTGCTTCTTGTCCTCGTATGGCACAGCGGCCTCGTCTCTCCTCCGGTTCGGCTGGTGGCCCTTACGTGCACACTGCGTCAGCAGTTGGTGGGGGCGGGCTCTCCGCGAACCCGAGCGTCGAGCCACAGCAGCGCCGCGGGTGCACCCAGTACCGCGGCGGACAGATGATCGACATCGGGCAGGGGTACAACCGCGGGCATCCGCTGCGTCTGCACCCGCACCCCTGCCGCGCACCAACGGCGGACGGTGTTCTCGATGGATTCGACCGGAATCTGCTTATCGTCCGGCGAATGCCATTCGAAGATCGGTGTTTCCGGTACCCCGGCGTAGAGTTCCAGGCTGTTCTCCTCCACCACCGACCGGGCTTCGCGGCTGTCGAAGATCGAGGTGTCGGTGACGTACTCGCCGGCGCTGCCGCCGATGCCTGCCGTGAGGATCTCATTGGCGCAGCTGTTGGCCATCTGCTCACGGACCTCGAGGCCGCGCGGATTGAGATACGAGCTGACCGGCAGCCGGTCCGGGTACTCCCGCTCCAGGCCGATCGCCGCCGCCATGGCCAGCCCGAAGGACCGATGCGGACCCAAGCCCAGCGCCTCCGCCATCGTCACCATGTTCATCGGGGCGCCGCCGAAGGCCGCACCCGCGAGCTCCAGCTCCGGTGCATACGACGGCTGCAGCGCAGCCGCCCATGCGGTGGCCAGGCCGCCGCCGGAGTAGCCGGCCAGCACCGTTGGGCTGTGCTGCACGCCGAGTGCGGACAGCTGTTTCACCGCCCGGATGCCATCCAATGTGATCTGGCCACCCAAACGTGCCGCTCCGAAGGCGAAGTACGGTCCGAGATGATCCGGCAGCGCGACACTCCAGCCCTGCGCCAGCACCACGTTCAAAGTCGGCATCGTCACCGTCACATTCCGATCGCCGCTGTACAGCGCGTGCGATACCGCGCACTGGGTGCCGAGCGCATTGATGAAGTGCTGATACGACAGCAGTGGCCCACCTGGCCGCTGGCCGAAGGGGGTGAGCACCGTGGTCGTCGCCGCGATCGGCGCTCCATGCGAGTTGGTGGACCGGAATTTGACCAGCGTGACGGTGGCGCCGGGGAAGATCGCCAGCGGCGGCAGCGCCCGCGCACCGAGCACATCCCCTGGTTGGTGTGCCGCCAGATCCGCCGGGGCGGCATAGAACGGGTCCGGATCTGGCCGCGGATACAGGGGTTCCGCGGTCGCCGTCGTCGTCAGGAGCAGCCCGAGTACCACACCGCCGATCGCACTGAGGGTCCGAGCTGGACGGCTGCGCCTGCTGCCGGGGAAAAGAAGGAACTGCCGGATCACGACCTTGACCTCCACGGGTAGTTCGCGGCTTCGTCGACCAGCCAGCCTGCATTCAAATCCGACGGCGTGGGCAAACCTCCAGCGACACGCCGAACGGGGAGCCGAAACACCAGGAACTTGCCAATGTGCACGCGATGTCACGCACGGGCACGTGACACTTTCGGTGGGCCAACTGCACCCGGTCAGTGCGCCTTATGGATCGCGCCTGAGCCGACCTGCGTTCCGAAAGGCCAGTCGAAGGGTGCGGTGAAGCCGCTGTATCGGATGGCAGCCGAGGCGCTTATGCCAGGCCGGAGCGGGCGGGCTGCTGCAGGCCTCAGGACGCGTCCGACGGTGGCAACTATCGCGTCCTTTTCCCGCCGGACGCTTGGGCTCGGTGCTCCTAGCGTCGGTGCAATGAAGACCGAACTGATTCCGGGCGAACGGGTCACCGCGCTGCGGACACCCGTCGTTTGGTTCATGGCGCTCGCGGCCGCACTCGGCACCGCCAGTATCTATCCGCTGCAACCGGCCATCGCGGAAGTCGCCGGTTCGCTACACGCCTCACTCGCGGCGGTCGGTACGGCTTTGGCATGCGGGCCTTTCGGCTATCTAGCGGGGCTGGCGCTCCTGGTACCGCTGGTCGACCGGTTCGCGCCGCGGATCGTGGTGTCGGCCCAGTTCGCTGCCCTGGCCCTCGCTTTGGCGGCGAGTGCGGTGGTCGGTTCGACTTGGCTGCTCGGCCTTGTCGTCGGCCTGATCGGGGCAGGATCGTCGGTCGGTGCGCAACTGAGTTCGGTCGCCGGACGCTTCGCGCCACCGCGGCGGCAGGCCACGGTACTGGGAGTCGTGACCGCGGGCATTTCGGCGGGGATCCTCGCGGGCCGAATTGTCGGAGGGTGGCTGACGGAATTGATCAGCTGGCGCGGAACGCTTTTCGTTTTCGCAGTGGCGTGCGTGGCCACTGCGGTCACCGCCCGGTTCGTGCTGCCCGCCGCCGCGGGGAGTGCCACCGTGGGTTACCTGGCGACGCTGCGCGGACTTCCAGCACTACACGCCCGCTATCGGACGCTCCGGCTGGCGGCCGGTCGCGGCGCCCTGTGGTTCTTCGCCTTCTGCGCGATCTGGGCCGGACTCCCAGTCGCGCTGTCCCAGCCGCCGTTCTCGTACTCACCCGAACGGATCGGCATGTACGCCATCGCCGGACTCCTCGGTGTCGCCGCAACCCGCATCTCGGGGGCCTGGACCGATCGCGTCGGCGCGCGGCGAGTGATCGTGATCGGGCTCGTGCTCGCCCTCGCGGCCTCGGCAGCTCTGGGCGCTTTCCTGTCGAATACCGTCGTAACCCTCATCTGCCTCGGCCTCTTCGACGCCGGACTGTTCGCGGCCCAGGTAGCCAACCAAAGCACGGTCCTTGCCATCGCCCCGGCCGCCCCGGCTCGCTTCAACAGCGCCTACATGATCGTCTACTTCATCGGCGGCAGCTTGGGCGCCGCCTTCGGTGCCGCTGCCGTCGGCTGGTTCGGCTGGCCTGCCACCGCCGCCCTCGCCGCCGCGGCCATCGCTACCGCCATCGCAGTCACCCTGACCACTCCCCGCATCGGACCCGCCCTCCGGGCGACGCCTACACACACAGAATCCGAAAACTATGTCCGGACTCCGCAATAGCCCCCAGGCAAAGCGGCCACGCGTCAGTCGAGCCAGTCCGGAGCTCGACTCCGCAGATTTGCAGAGGGTCTGGTCAGGCTGCGGCTCTCCGGCGGACGGTGCGCTCGAGGATCCCGAGGGTGGCCTTGAGGGCGGATTCGGGAACCACCGGGAAGACGAGGCGCCTCTTCCACTCCTCGTCGATCTCCGACCAGTCGTAGTAGGACGTGACGCGGGTGCCGTCCTCGGCCTGCTCCAGCCGGTAGCCGTAGATGTGGCGGGCATGAGGCCGGCGCCTGCCTTCGACTGTCCAGGCGATCTCCTCGTCCGGGGTGAACTTGGTGATGACGACCTCGACGTCGTACTTGGCCAGGGGAACGTCCCCGAGGGCTTCCCGGTCCATGTGGACGAGGAACCGGTCGCCGGGCTGCTCGACCGGTTCCCCTTCGGCGTCCATGAGCATTCCCGACGCGTCGATGTCCACGTGGCCCTTCGGGTCGGTCAGGACCGCGAAGATGGCGTCGGCGGGAGCGGGGATCAGTCGGGAAACCTCGATCCGTTCGGTGTCGTCGACCGCGCGGTCTTCGCTCACGCGGGGCGTTTCCGCCGTGGCGGTCAGGACCGCACGACCGAGGATGTGCGAGGCCATGGTGAAGCCGAGGAAGGCCGGGGTGGCGTCGGCCGGGACGCCGATGGACGCGATGTCGAGGGCGTGCACCACGACGAAGTAGCGATGAGTACCGTGCCCGGCGGGCGGGGCGGCGCCGATGAAGCGGGCTGCGCGGGCGTCGTTGGGCAGGTGGAAGGCACCCTCGGGCAGGCTCGAGCCGGTGTCGTCGCCGGCGCCCTCGGGCAGCTCGGTCACGGTGGCGGGAATGTCGGCGACCGCCCAGTGCCAGAATCCGGACCCGGTGGGGGCATCGGGGTCGTAAACGGTGACGGCGTAGCTCTTGGTGCCTTCCGGGGCTCCGCTCCAGGACAGCTGCGGGGAGACATCCTTCCCGCCGGGGACGCCGGAGGAGAACTGCCCGAGCGACCAGGCGGCGCCGTCGGCGACGGTGGTGCTGGTGACGGTGAAGGAGGAGGCCTCGGGGAGGCGAGCGAAGGGATGGTTGGCGCTCATCGCGTCGTTCCTTTCAGACCATGCAGGTGGAGTGGCGGGATTGGCAGCCGCGGTGGGCAGCTCGTACGCGGGCCTCCCAGTCGATGTCACCGCGCTCGATGGACATGCGCAGCACGACCGGTTCGACGGTCCGGCGGGCCTCCGCGATCTCCTGCCAGCGGCGGTCGGAGAACGCCGGGACGGCGAAGCCACGGTTGGGCAGCCGGTCGGCGAGGCCCTCGCCGACCACTCGTACGAGCGCCTCGCGCACGACGGCCAGGCTCACGCCCTGTTCCTTGGCGAGGCACCCCGGCATACCAGCCGGAGCAGGGCGAGTACTACAGCGATGCATGGTCCGAAGCCCACCGGATCTTCCACCGCACCCTGCTGGAGGGATGCGGCAACCCCGTCCTGCTGGAGACCTTCGACCGGATGTGGACCGCGAGCGAACTGGCCCGCCGCTGGTCGGCGCGCCGCAACCCCGATCGGGACGGCGCCGACGAGCACCGCCGGCTGGAGGAGGCGGCGCTGGCCCGCGACGCCGACGCCGCAGCCGCGGCACTAGCCCAGCACCTCACCCTGACCGCGGCCGCACTGACCGGCCGTGCCTCCCGCGAACCCGGACGCCAAGTCTGATGCGTCGACTTCGATCTTCAGCAGCGCCTTAGCTGCGGCCGGGCTCAGCACTGGTCATTCGCCGCTCGGCAAGACGGCCGCCGAGGCGCAGGCCGCGAAGGTATCGGCGGTGGCGCGCAATCAGCAGGTCACGTCCACATCGGCAGCCTGATCGAACGACACATGCACATGGTCATAGTGATTGGCGGTCGGGCTCCCGCGGTCTTCCATGTACGACCAACCGCTGCCGTCGTTGTACCGCTGCCGCCAGATCACATATGTCACACCGAAACGCCGCTTATTGTTCAGCACGAATTCGGCGATCGCGTCGCCGCGCGCGGAATCTGGTGTCATGAAATCGAGCGCCAGTCCGGCACCGTGGTCGCCGTCGCCACGGCCGACGGCGCCGCCGACGTCGGTGACGCCGAACGTCTTCTTGAGCAGGTTGCCCACCTGTGCCACGTGCGGCCGCGTGCCGACGAGTTCCGTCGAACATGGCACGGAGGGAGGCGGGTGCTGTTGGGCTTGCTTGGCCGACGGTGGTGGTCCCGCGGCCGCCGCCGCTGCCGGCGCCACTGCCGGTGCCGGCTGAGTCGTTGACGGCACGGTGGTCGGGGTCGGGCCGGATTCGACGGCGGACGACGGCGGCGAATCGACTGCCGCGGCCTGCTGAGCAGCCGGGCTCGGTCGTAGCGCCACCCACAGCACAACGGCGACAGCTGCCGCGATGCCACACGCAGCCAGGCGAGGGAGCTTCCGGGCTGCGGTCCGTTTGCGATGTTGGCCAGGCATGATGTCGAATACCAGCTAAAGTCGAGAAAAGGTCACCGATACATTACGAAACGGCCGCGAAAATGTCACGTCGAGATTGAGATGATCGCTCCTTGACCCCAGCACCTCGCGTCTCACGTTCCGGCGGGTTGTGTCGCGCGTGCGAAGTAGGCTCGCATGCGTCGGCGTGGGGTGACGTCATGGATGTCGGCGATTGGACGTATTGCTCGGACTCGGGACCAGGCCGCCCGGAGCGCCGGGCGATGGGAACGATCCCTTGCTCCGTCCGATGCGCCACCAGTGATCCGTCCGAAGAGGCGAAAGCTGTTACCGGACAACGAATACAACTATGATGCCGAATCGAAGGCTCGTCGCACCCGTATCGGCGCACCGCGAATGACCGGACGAGAGATCCAGGCTAGGGGGTTGCAGTGCAAGGTATTTCGGTTCCGGCGGGTCACTGGCACATCATCGCGAATGGCTTTCAGGGCGACCTCGACATCGTGATCACGGCCGACGGCGGTGTCGGCGGCACGATCCGGATAGATGTTCCGACCTTCGACCCCATTGTCGGAGTCTGGAGCGAGTCCGAGCAGAAGATACAGTTCCGGCGTGATGTTCTCGTCGCGCACGGAACGCCGCAGAACTACACCGGTTTCCTTTTCGAGGCTGATGAATCACTGCTTCGGGAAAGCGACTACGGCCGGGCGGTGGCGCCGAAATACCGTGTTCTGACCGGTAGTTTCGATGGAACCGGAACAAGCGTCACAAGGCCGTTGTACGGATGGCTGGCCTGGCAGCTCATCTGAGATCGGAAGCCGAGGCTTCGGCCTGATCAAGCGGCTGGGGCAGGACGACGTCCGTCAAAGGACGTGGCGAAACATGTAGAGACCGGTCGCGCCTGCCACCACCAACTGCTCGGCGTCCGGATGCCAGACCACGGCGCTGAGCGGGGCCGCTACCCGAAGCGCGCAGCGGACGCGGCCGGTGGCGACGTCCCACAGCCGGACGGTCGCGTCGTGACCGACCGAGGCCAGCACTGCACCGTCCGGCGAGAAGCCGACATCCCGCACCCAATTCGCGTGCCCGGCAAGCTCAGCACGCAACGAGCCGTCGGAGACGTTCCACAACCGTACGGTTCCGTCATAGCCTGCCGAGGCCAGCAATTGCCCGTCCGGCGAGAAGCCGACGTTCCACACCCAATTCGTGTGCCCAACGAGCTCAGCACGCAACGAGCCGTCGGAGACGTTCCACAACCGCGCGGTGTGGTCACTGTGCGCCGACGCGAGCAGGCTACCGTCCGGCGAGAACGCGACGTTCCAGACCTCGCCGCTCGTCCGCAGGGCCGCCCGTTCCACGCAGTCCGTTGTGTCCCATAGCCGTACGGTTCCGTCGTAACCCGCTGACGCCAGCAATTGTCCGTCAGGAGCGAAGGCGACGCCGTTCACCCAGTCGGTATGGCCGATGAGAACGGCTCGTTCGGACCCGGCCTGCAGATCCCACAACCGTACGGTGCGATCATGACCGGCCGACGCCAGCAGCCTCCCGCCGGGTGCGAAAGCCACGCCGCTGACTCGATCGCCATGGCCTGCCAGCACCGCCTGCTCGGATCCGGCCGGCACATCCCACAGGCGAACGGTGCCGTCGTAACTCGCCGAAGCGAGCGACGACCCGTCGGGAGCGAACGCGACACCGTTGACGCGGTCGGTGTGACCAGCCGGGGCCGCCCGCTCGGCCCCGGTCGGCACGTCCCACAGCCGGACCGTTCCGTCGTACCCCGCCGAGGCCAGCGATTGCCCATCCGACGCGAACGCCACCCCGGTCACTCGATCCGTGTGCCCGGTCAGCACTGCCACCTCGGACCGCCGCGAGACGTCCCACAGCCGGACCGTGCGATCATGCCCGGCGGAAGCCAGCAGCACGCCTTCGGGAGCGAAAGCCACTCCGCCGACTCGATCAGTGTGCCCGGTCAGTACTGCTTGCTCGGCTCCGGTGCGTACAGTCCACAACCGGATCGTTCCGTCGTACCCCGCGGAGGCGAGTAACCGCCCGTCAGGAGCGAACGCGACACCATTGACCCGGCCGGTATGCCCGGTCAGCACCACTTGCTCGGCTCCCGTAGATATGTCCCACAACCGGATCGTTCCGTCGTATCCCGCCGAAGCCAGCAACTGCCCGCTGGGCGCGAACGCCACGGCGCTGACCAGATCGCCGTGACCTCTCAGTACGACCCGCTCGACTCCGGCTGGGACCTCCCACAAATGGACGGCTCCTTCGCTGTCGCCGTAAGCGAGCAGTCGCCCATCCGGAGCGAACGCCACTCCCTGCCCAGCGCCGGTCCGCCCGTGCAGTGCGATGAGTTCCCGTCGAGTGGGCAGGTCCCAGAGCCGTACAGTGCCCTCGAGATCGCCTGACGCCAGTAGCCGCCCGTCCGGAGAGTAGGCAACGCCCTGCACGCTTCCCGCACAACTCAGCGCGCCGACCTCCGCCCCGGCGGCCAAGTCCCACAACCGGACTCGCGCTTCATAGCCGGCCGTCGCCAGGAAGACACCATCGGGAGAGAAGGCCAGCCCCGACACGCTACCGGCATGACCGATGAGGCTATGGCGAAGCGCCGGGTCGGGCAGGTCCGGCAGGCGCCGGGCGGGCTCCAGCCGTGGTCGAGGTAGAGTCGACGTGTAGCGATCGAGGGCGGACTCCAAGCCCGGCACGTCCCGAAGACGACTGGCCAGTGTGGCCCCCAGTGCTTCTGGGGGATCGATCGGACCGAGCACGATCGCCGATCGTCCGAGGGCCCGGCGCAAATGACTCGCCGCCGCTGATTCCACCAGTTGCAGGTCGGCTTGGACGGGCACCGCCGAGGCTAGAATCCGCGTCTTGGCTTCGGTCCAGCGCAAATCGGCGAGCAGTGTGTCCAGTTCTGTTGTCCGGCCCGCCTGTAGCAGGTGGTAGGGCAGGAAGCGAACCAGGTAGTGGTGCTCGGCTGGCAACCGCCACCAGGGACTCGGCGCATCGTCGGGCAACAATTCTCGCGCCGCGGCGATCAGCAGGTCATGCCGCGCGATCAGGTCGCCTGGCGAGCACAGCTTGTGCAGGTGGGCGCGGATGACGTCGTGGAGGATCAATCGCGGACCAGGAGCATCCAACCGGTAGTCGGCGACGAGGCCGAGTCGCACCAGTTCCTCGCACAGGGCGTCGACCCGGGATTGCCGCCACAGCAACCGCAGCACCGCGAGCGGGATCTCGATGTCTTCGGGAAAGATCGCCAAGTCGAGATAGCGCTCTCGATCGTCGTCCTCCAGCAGCGCCAGACTGGCCTCCACCGTCGCCGTCACCGCATGGCTGCGATCGGCCACCCGCCTCGGGTCGAACGCGGCAGGGCCGTCCACGGCCAGCTGAGTCGCGACCTCGTCCGCCGCCACCTCGGGTGGTTGCCCCCGGCTCACTCGCCGCTCCAAGGCGCCGTTGACCAGGTTCAGCAGCACAGGCCAGTGGCCAGCGGACCGCGCGAGCCGATCGGTCACCCGGTCGGGCAATCCCGTCACGTTGGCGGTGATCATCGAGCGGGCCTGTTCGTCGGTCATCGGGGGGACATGGATGCGCCTGGTACCCGCGGGCAGCACATCAATGATGCGGCTGGTGACCAGGCGGGTGCATTCGCGCCCTCCGTGCCGAAAGGGCCGCAGCTGCGTGCGATCCCACACGTCGTCGACAACCAGCAGCACCGGCTCCAGCCCATCGAGCAAGCGACCCAGTTCCGATCCTGCCGTATCCGGATCCGAGATTGCGGGGCGGTATCCGCTGAGAACGAACACCAGATCATTGATTCGGTCGGCCAAGACCGCGCCGTGCGCATCCTGGCCGAGGGTGGTCCACAAGATGCCCGCGGGATAGCGCCGCTGAACCTCCGCGTGCTGACAGGCCCAGGCCGCCATCGTCGTCTTCCCGAAGCCGCCGACCCCCTGCAGGCCGGTCACCAATCCCACTTCGCCGGCCTCGAGGGCCGTCAACGCCTCCAGTAGCTGATCGCCGAGATCGGGGCGTTCCACCATTCGATCCAGCGATGGGATCATCCGCGGAACTCGCTCGCGCCAGGGGTGGCCTTCCGGGGAATTGTGGATCGTGATGGTCTCCGCCTGATAGATGCGGCCCTGGTCCCGTGCCTGCGCCTTGGAACGCATCGGAAAAGGCGTCATGGTTGCCGCCGGATATCTCCGGTGCTGATGTCCCCACCGGCTTGGAATACCTGGGCATTATCGCGCGCCCGCGCCGAAAGTCGAAGCACCCGAGCAGTTCCGCCGCTCGGACGAACGGTGATCAGCAAAGTCAGTATTGCCGCAGCAAAACTGCCGACTCCGGCCAGCCAGCTCACCAACTCCACGCCGCGCCGCCCCCAAACCACAGCAACCACGATCAATCCCCCTGTCACCAGCAATCCCGCTGCTACGAAAGCGTACCGCTGCGTAGTCGTCATACTCTCCATCATCGACGCCACAGGGGGTAGCACGTACCGAAATCTGCAACCCTGGCCTGTCGAAAGCTTGTCGGCGAGAGAAGTTGCGGCCTCAGCTCAGCCGGTACACCGCGTTCCACCTCACGCCGGTCGATGTCAGATGCTCTGTCCGCTAATTCATTGCCACACAACCGCATTCGACCTCCTGTTACGGTTGGGCCGCCAGGTGCTCGATCGTCCAAGAAAGTGGAAGTATCTATGGTCTTTGGACCTTCTCGGGGTTTTACTGCGCTGGCGTGCTTCGGTGCGGTGATCGCGACACCGTTCGTCAGTCTTCAAGCACCGCAGGCTGTCGCCCAGGAGTGCCGCAATGGCGAGCTGAGGATCGCAGACGACGCGTCGGGCTACTTCCGCTGCGAGAACGGGCGGCCTGTCTTCGAGCCATGTCCGTCGGACAAGTACGCGGTGCGGCTGCTGCCGAACGTGGTCGTCTGCGTACCGCGGCCGACAGGCTACCCGACACGCCCCGTCGGTGAGTGATTTCGGCACGGCCATTCATTGGCAGTGCCAACATGTATGGTTGCTGCCGTGGAGGAGACGCCCGCACGCCTGACCGTGAAGCCGAGTTGGCTGCTCACCCAATTGGCGGTGCACGCCCACCGGCTGGCATCCGACGGCTTCGGCGAGGCGGGTGCGCGCGGGTACCACTACCGCATTCTGGCCGCGCTGGACGAGTTCGGGGTGGCCAGTCAGGCCGAACTCGGTCGCCGGTGCAATATGGACCGCAGCGATGTGGTAGCGGCCATCAACGAACTGGCCGAGCCTGGTTTCGTCGAGCGGGCACCGGACCCGGGTGACCGACGACGCAACATTGTGAGCCTCACCGAGGCGGGCGAACGGCAACTGCGACGCCTGGACCGAGCGCTCGACAAGGTGCAGGACGACCTCCTCGTACCGCTGTCGGCCGAGGACCGAACGAACTTGACCCGCCTGCTCACTCGACTGCTCACGCACCATCAACGCCCACCGGGGTATCGCGAACACTAGGACGCAGGCGAGGTTCCGAGATCGAATCGGATACCGGCGCGCAGCATCTTGGTGGCGGACAGTCCGATCATGTCGCGGAAGGTTTCACTGAAGTGGGACGGGGTCGCGAAGCCGGCGTCGAGGGCGGATCGGGTGAGGTCGTGGCCGGTCACGGCGCCGCGGACGGTGTGGATCATGCGGTTCCACCGCTGATAGCCGCGGAATGTGGTGCCGGACTGCTGGGTGAACAGGCGGAGGAAATGGGTGGTGGACAGGCCCAGGTTCGCGGCGATGTGGTCGGCGCGGTAGGAGCGGGCCGGGTCGCTGCGGATGGTGGCGGCGACCTGCTCGATGCGTGGATCGGTGACGGGTGCGGCGCCGGCGATGGCTCGGGCGTAGATGTGGTCCGGATCCACGATGGGAGCACAGCATAGCTCGGCAAGCTCACGCTCTCGCCGGTGAGCGAGGCCGAAAGGTCCTGCGGCAGCGGTCATCTCGTCGGCGATAGCGGTGGCGGGCGCTCCCGTGGGGTCGACGAAAAGCACCAGAATCCATCCCTGGGTGGCGACTATGCGCTGCGTCGTGCGGGCGGGGGCGAATGAACTGCCGGTGCTTATCGGCCCCTGCGCGGTATGCAGGACGAGCGGCGCGTCCAGGCCGACACTGAGCATCGCGACCGAGGGGGAATGCGGGTCGACGCCGAGATCCGGCCCGATATAGCCGACGTGACCGGACCGCACCCACGCCACCGGCGTCCGTGTCGGACCGCAGATTTCCGAAAGCGCGTCGATGGTCACGCTGCCAGGGTATCGGTACGCCGCCGGAGCACGGCGGTCCACGAGGAGTCTGGAGAGCAAAGTCATGCGAGGCAAGGTTCCCCTGGGGGTGCGGATTCTGACCGCACTCACGACCGAACCGGACTGGGATTCGATCACCCCGGCCCAGGTCATCGAGGTGCGTGAAGCCCAGCACCGCAAGCGCCGGTCCGCGCTCGGCAGGTTCGTCACCGGCAAGCGCGATCGCGGCGCACAGATCACCACATCCGTACTCGATCTGCCGGGGCGTCGGCTGAGTGCCCGCGTGTACCGGCCCGAGCGGGGAGGTTCGGAGCTGCCGCTGATCGTCGCGTTCCACGGCGGTGGATTGATTCTCGGCGCACCGGATCAGGACGATTGGCTGCTCAGTCACCTGGCGGCCAACTGTCCGGCCGTGGTCGTCTCGGTCGACTATCGGCTGGCGCCCGAGCACCCGGTGCCCGCGCCCGTCGAGGACGCCTACGACTCCGTATCCCACCTCGTCGACGAGGCCGCGCGCTGGGGAGCCGATCCCACTCGACTCGCCCTATTGGGTGCCAGCGCGGGAGCCACGCTCGCGACACTGACTGCGATCAGGGCGGTCGGACTGGGGCTGCCGGTACGCGCCCAGGTGCTGATCAATCCGCAGCTGGATTGGACCGACCGTGCCTTCGAGTACCCGTCGTTCACCGAGAACGCAGACAGCCCCACCGCGACACCGGCCAATTGCCGCGCGGTGCAGCGCATCGTGCTTCCCGAATCCTTCGACCCTCGCGTGATGTCACCAGTGCACAGCGACAACCTCGCGGGACTCCCTCCGGCCCTTGTCCAAGCCGTGGGTACGGACCCGCTGGAAGATCAGGCACCGGCCTATGCCGCTCGGCTGCGGGAGGCCGGAGTCGAGGTGACGCTGACCCGCTACCCGGAAGCGGTGCACGCCTTCCTGAGCATGCCCGGACTGGTCCCCGCGGCCCGGCCCGCACGCGCCGAGATCCTCGCTCACCTGCGCAGCCACCTGCTGGAGCGCTCGGGCAGTGCTGCGACGAGAGCGACGAAGGCAGGGCGGCGATGACCACCACCGATCTTGCTGAGGCGAGGGCGCTGTCCCCGGCGCCCGCGGATGCCGATTCCGCTGCGGGACAAAGTGTCTCCAGGCTGCTGCGCCCTTATCTGGGCAGTTTCGCCGCCGTGGCGATCCTGCAGGTCATCGGCGCTGTCGCGGGGTTGGCCCCGCTGCTGGCGGTTGTCGAATTGGGGCGAACCCTGTTGTCGCCCGGTCCGATCGATCACGGTCATGTTCGGATCGTCGTGCTCGCGGGTGCGGCCGGCTTGTTCGTCCGACTGCTGTTCACAGCCGCGTCGTCCGGAATCGGACATCTGCTCGACGGCCAGGTGCAGCTGTCGTTTCGCAGGCAACTGGCCGCGCGGCTGGGCCGCGTACCGATCGGCTGGTTCTCCCGCCGCCGGACCGGTGAGCTGGCCCAGCTGGTGGGCGACGATGTGAGCGCCGTGCACCCGTTCATCGCCCACTCCCCCGGCGAACTGGTCTCCGCTTTCGTGGTGCCGCTGGTGTCGCTGACCTACTTGTTCACCGTGGACTGGCGGCTCACGCTGATCACGCTGATTCCGGTGGTGCTGGCGGTGGCACTGGTCCCGTTGATGATGACCCCGCCCCGGCTGGGTGAGCAGGAGGAGTTCGACGCGGCGATGGGACGGGTCGCGAGTTCGGTCGTCGAGTTCGTGCAGGGTATCGCGGTGGTCAAGGCGTTCGGCGGGTCCGGGCGCGCCCACCGTGCATTCCGCACGGCCGTGGACGATTTCGTCGGCACCTTCTTCCGGTGGGTGCGCGGTCTCGCCCCGATCGCCGCGGGGATGCAGTTGGCGCTGTCGCCGCCGTTCGTGCTGCTGGTTGTGCTGGTCGGTGGTGCGGTTCTGATCACGAACGGTTCGCTGGCGCGTGCGGATCTGTTGCCCTTCCTGCTGCTGGGACTCGGCCTGACTGCTCCGGTGGCGGCGCTGGGCCACGGCTTCGACGAGATGCAGGCCGCCCGGCGCGCGTTCGGCCGGATCCGGGACGTGCTGGCCGTGCCGTCGCTGCCGGAGCCCGCGCATCCGCTCGCACCACAGGGGCACCGGGTGGAACTGCGTGGCGTCCGATTCGGCTACGACGCCGGCCGCGAGGTGCTGCGTGGGATCGACCTGGTGCTCGAGCCGGGCACCGTCACCGCGCTCGTGGGTCCGTCGGGAAGTGGCAAATCCACGCTGGTGCAGCTGTTGCCACGGTTCTTCGACCCCACTCAGGGTTCGGTCGCCGTGGGCGGAGTCGATCTGCGTGAGCTCGGCAGCCGGGAGCTCTATCGGATGGTCTCCTTCGTCTTCCAGGACGTTCGCCTGCTGCGCGCGTCGGTCGCGGACAATATCGCGCTGGCGGTACCGCATGCCGACCTCGACGACGTAGTCCGCGCCGCCCGGCTGGCGAATATTCACGATCGAATTCTCGAGCTGCCGCGGGGTTACGATTCGGTGATCGGTGCGGATACCGGACTGTCCGGTGGTGAGGCACAACGGATTTCGCTCGCCCGCGCGCTGCTCGCCGACACGCCCGTGCTCGTGCTCGACGAGGCGACCGCCTTCGCCGACCCGCAAACCGAACAGGCAGTGCGCCAAGCACTTTCGGCGCTGTCGGGTGATCGGACGATCCTGGTCATCGCCCATCGCCTGGAGACGGTTGCCGACGCCGACACCGTCGTGGTGCTGGAGGACGGGACGATCGTCGAGCGCGGCAGGCCCGCCGAGCTGTTGGCGCACAACGGAAAGTTCGCCGCGTTCTGGCAATCCCATCGATCCGCGATCGCCGACGAGGTCGAAACCCGTTCCGGGGCGCTGCGAGGAGACGAGTACCGATGATTCGAATGCTGTTGCGCGTGCTGGGACCCGAGTACGCCCCTCCGGTGCGCCGCACTGTGGCGCTGATGACGACGACCGCCGTCGTCGAGGGATTGTCCTACGCACTGCTGGTTCCGGTGCTGCGGGCGCTATTCGGGAGCACGCCCGGGGATGCCTGGCCCTGGCTGACCGCGTTCGGGGCCGCGGTCGCGGCCTTCGCGGCGCTGCGCTATCTCAGCGATCTGTCCGGTTTCCGCGTCGGGACCACGCTGCTGCGCGGCATGTACCACCGGCTCGGCGATCACCTGGCCCGCTTGCCCCTCGGCTGGTACAGCGCGAGCCGGGTCGGGGAAGTGTCCGTCCTGGCCAGCCGCGGTGTTCTGGATGCGATGAGCGTGATCGCGCATCTGCTGGCGCCGTTCATCTCCGCCGCGGTGACTCCGCTGACGATCGTTGTCGTCATGCTCGCCTTCAACTGGCAATTGGGGTTGGCCGCAGTGCTCGCCGCCCCGCTCGTGGCGGCGGTCCAGGTCTGGACGGGACGGTCGACGGCCGCCTGCGACGCCGAGAGCGCCGAACGCGAACATGACGCCACCGGGCGGGTCATCGAATTTCTCCGAGCACAGCCGGTGCTACGCGCCGGCGGCCGGACCACGGAACGCTTCCGGTTGCTCGACGACTCGCTGCGTGAGCTCGAGCGCGCGTCCCGCCGTTCGACCGTGTCCGCACTGCCCGGCGTGGTGGGCCTGACGCTCACGGTGCAGGCGATGTTCACCGCGCTGCTGGTCCTGGCCGCTCACCTGGCGCTCGGCGGAAACATCGGCGCAGCAGAGTCTTTGGCGATCCTGGTGCTCGCGGCCCGCTGCGCGGATCCGCTGCTGTCGCTGGCGGATATCGGCGGCAAACTCCGCAGCGCGCGTTCCGTGCTGGTGCGACTCGATGCGCTCTTGCGCACCGAGCCGTTGCCGGAGCCGCGCGAATCGATCCAGCCGCAACGCCACGACCTCGAGTTCGACTCCGTCACCTTCCGGCACGGCGGCCGCACGGTGATCGACGACGTTTCACTGTCCGTGCCGCAGGGACAGCGGCTCGCCATCGTCGGACCGTCGGGTGCGGGCAAAAGCACAGTGCTGCAACTGCTTGCACGGTTCTACGACGTGGACGCGGGCGCGGTGCGCGTGGGCGGCGTAGACGTGCGCGCGATCAGCACCGAGGAGTTGATGGCGCAGATCGCCATCGTTTTCCAGGACGTCTATCTCTTCGACGGAACCATCGAGGACAACGTGCGCTTGGGCCGTCCCGACGCCGGCGACGCCGAGGTGCGCGCGGCCGCGACCGCGGCGCGATTGGACGAGGTGATCGAGCGGCTGCCCGACGGCTGGGCGACAAAAGTCGGCGAGGGTGGCGCACTGCTGTCCGGCGGTGAGCGCCAACGTGTTTCGATCGCACGCGCACTGCTGAAGAACGCACCTATCGTGCTGCTGGACGAGGTGACCTCCGCACTGGACCCGGTGAACGAGGCGGCTGTCCACCAGGGTATCGAGCGCCTGATGACGGGCCGGACCGTGGTTATGGTCGCGCATCGGCTGCGGACCGTGCGACGAGCCGATCGCGTCGTCTTCTTCGACCGCGGCCGCATCGTGGAAGCGGGCAGCCACGACGAGTTGCTGCGCCGCGGTGGCCGCTACGCCGATGTCTGGAATCTCTCCCTGATACCGACAGCAGGCGAATGAGTAACAGGTCCCCTTTCTCGAACACAGTTCAGCCGACATGAGAGCAGTAAGCACCGTGAACGTCGAATCCACCGGTCGCCGTATCGATTTCCGGATGAGTCCGAGGGATCTCATCAATATCGGAGTCTTCGGCGCGCTCTACGTCGTGACCGTGGGCGTATTCAGCCTGCTCGAATACCTCAATCCGGTGGCGACACTGGTATCGGTCGCGGCGAGCATCGTCGGGGCGGGTGTGCCTTTCATGCTGTTCCTCACCAGGGTTCGGCATGCCGGCATGATCACCGTCTTGGCCGTCATCGTCAGCGGTTTCATGCTGCTCATCGGAGGGCCGCCGATCGGTTTCGTCGTCGGGATGGCGGCGGCGGTGATCGCCGAGGTGCTGCTGTGGGTGGGCCGATACCGTTCGCGGCAGTTGAGTGTGCTCGCCTATGCCGTATTCAGCACCTGGTTCGTGGGGCTTTTTCTGCCGCTGTTCTATGCCCGCGACGAATTCCTGTCCAGCACGTCTATGCAGGAGAGGGGTGCGGGCTATATCGAACAGTTGGACGCGCTGCTCTCGCCGGCCGTGCTGCTCACCTTCGCCCTGTCCACACTTGTCTTCGGCCTGATCGGAGGTGTGCTGGGACTTCGGTTGCTGGACAAGCACTTCCGGAAAGCCGGACTGGCGTGAGCGGTACTTTCCCGCAGCCGGGCCGAGCCGCAACGGGCGAGACGGTCCCCGCCGCATCGACGGGGACCGTCCCACGGTGGGCGCCGGACCCGCGCACTGTGGTGGCGCTGCTGCTGGCCGCGAGCATCACCGTCATGGGGCCCGGGGGAGTGTGGTTCATTCCGGCCGCGCTGACTGCCGGTGTGCTGCTGGCGATCTCCGAGCGCGCCTGGCGGCGCGCGATCGGATTGCCGCTGGCCGCGGGGGCTGTTGCCGCGGTGGCCTACCTGCTGCCGTCGGTCGCCGCATGGCCGGTGGTCGGCGTCGCCGGGATCGTCACCGGATACGCGCTACGGCTGGTGGCGGTGGGAGGCATAGCCGCACACCTGATCCGCACCGTCTCACCGACCCGGTTCACCGCTGCGCTGCGGTCGGCGCGGGTGCCGTCCGCGGTCACGGTGTCCGGTGCGGTGATGCTGCGGTTCGCGCCCACCATCGTCGCCGAGGCGCGGGCGGTGCGTGACGCCATGCAGCTGCGCGGGCTGGGCGGCCGGTGGGCGATGCTGCGGCATCCGATCCGCAGCATCGAGTACTTCACGGTGCCGCTGATGGCGTCGAGCCTGCTTGCGGCCGAAGATCTTTCGGCGTCGGCGTTGTTGCGCGGGCTGGGCTCGCACACGCGGCCGACGTCGATGTATCCGCTTCGGTTCGGCCCCGCCGACGCGGTGGCCGGGGCCGTGGTCGTGATGCTCGTGGCGGTGACGGTGCTGTGGAGGTCCAAGCGATGATTCTCCTGAAGGATGTCCGGTGGACGTATCAGGGCGGCGCCACCCCCGTACTCGGCGGATTGGACCTGCACGTCCGGCGCGGTGAGACGGTGGTGGTGTGCGGGCCGAGCGGATCGGGCAAGAGTTCGGCGCTGCGGTTGATGAACGGCCTCATCCCGCACATCCATGCGGGGACCCTGCACGGGGAGGTCCGCGTCGGTGGGGAGCCGATCACCGATCTCGCGCAGGTCGGGCGAGTGACGGGCACGGTGCTGCAGCATCCGCGCCGCCAGTTCTTCACCGACGCGGTCGATGCCGAATTGGCGTTCGCGCTGGAGAACTTCGGTACTCCTCCGCAGCGGATCCGCGACCGGGTCGGCGCGGTCATCGCCGACTTCGAGCTCACCGATCTCGCCCACACCCGGTTGCGGGATCTGTCGGGCGGCCAGCAGCAGCGGGTGGCGTGCGCGGCGGCCGTCACCCATGAACCACCCCTGCTGCTGTTCGACGAACCGACCTCCAACCTTTCGCCGCAGGGCATCGCAGATCTCACCGCTACGCTGCGTCGGCTGCGAGACCTGGACGTGACCCTCGTCATCGCCGAACACCGGCTGCACTATCTGCGCGAACTCGCCGACCGGTTCGTGGTACTCCCCCACAATGGCCGAATCGGAAAGGAGTGGACCAGAGCCGAATTTGCCGGACTGACCGACCAGATGCTCCGCGCGGAGGGATTGCGCGGCCTCGAAACACCCGAAAGACCGGTATTGGCACCGGCTTTGGCTCACGGACCCAGCATCGGGGCTGGGCAACCCTTGCCGCAGGGCACCGCAGTAGAGGACCAAGTCGGCGAAAAGACTTCCATCGCAGCAACACCCGGCCCGGACGCGGTTGGTGGCGGTATCCTCCTCCGAGGGATCCGTTGCGCATTCCGCGGACGCCGCGTGCTCGACATCGTGGAGGCACATCTGCCCGGCGGCGCCATCACCGCCGTTACCGGCCCCAACGGTGCGGGAAAAAGCACCTTGGCCCGAATCCTCGCCGGGCTGCAACGGCACGCCGGTGAGGTGCTCCTCGACGGCCGCCCGCTGTCCCGCTCGCAGCGGCAGCGCGAATCCGCCATCGTCATGCAGGATGTACAGCGGCAACTGTTCACCGACAGCGTTACCGCCGAACTCCGGCTTGGTGCGCGCCAGGATCACGCGGGACATGCCGCCGCCGTGCTCGCCGATCTCGGCCTGGAGGATTTAGGCGACCGGCACCCGCTGTCGCTGTCCGGCGGTCAGCAGCAGCGCCTGGTCGTCGCCACGGCCCGCCTCAGCGGCCGCCGAATCGTCATCTTCGACGAACCCAGCTCCGGTGTCGACCGCCGCCACCTGCAATCGATCACGCGGGCCATGCGCGACATCGCCGCAGGCGGTGCGGTGGTCGTCCTCATCAGCCATGACGCCGACCTGCTCGCTCTAGCCGCGGACCAGGAGCTGCGTTTGCGTCCCATCTACACGGGCGCCGGAGCAAGCAAGGCGTAGGCCCAATAGCTGTCCGCCCACGTTGTCGATCACTCCGGACACCGGCTCCTGTACTTCGGTCAAGCCTCCGGAATCCACTTCCAGCGTCACCGACACGCCGCGAGGAGCTACAGTCGCTCGGCAATCACCGACAGCGGAACGCTCACAGTCGATTCCGGGCTGTTGATCAGACGCTCTCGTTTCGATCCTGCGAGAAGTCGGCCCGTTCTTCGTCGAATGCCGGTCGCTGCCCGTACGGAGGGGAATCGCGCTTCCATTGAGGTATGCGTGCATAGGTGGCGGCGCGCAGACACCATTCGACCGGTCCGTATGCATGCCGCGCCAGCCACCACCGGCTTGCCACCCCCAGCGATCCGAAGGTCAGCACGCCGAGTGCGATGACGACCGGCGCCGGAACTCGACCGGCCAGCGCTGGTCCGTACCCGCTATAGAGCACCATCAATACCACCGACTGCGCGATGTAGTGGCTGGCCGACATCCGGCCGATCGGCGCCAGCCATCCGATCGCGGCCGCGCAGCGGGGAGTCTGCGCCAGCCGGATCACCAGCGCCAGGTAAGCGAACGTCATCAGGGGGTTGACCAACTGCTGCACACCGCTCCAATTGGCGGGCGCAGATCCGATGCCCGCCACGTCGGTGAACGTCACGGCCGAAACAGGCAGCCCGACACCGAATCCCACGTACAGCACGAATGGTGTCCATCGCCGCACTCTCTCGGCGTCCTGCAACAGCCCGTTCTTGCCCGCGGCCATTCCGAGGAGGAAGAGTGCGAGGCTGGTGGCCCCCTGACCGAGCCAGGTCATCCGAACGAAGCGCGGCGCCACATCCAGCTGTACGGCCAGCGTGTCCAGCGCGCCACCCGCATACCCCGAACGCATCTCGGGGAGAAGCAGCCAAGTGCTCCAGTCTGTCGCACCTTCGGGCAGAAACGCCAGCAGGCTGAATGCCACGAAGAGCACAACGCCCGCGCCGACCGCGACGCTGGGCCGGATGCCCCGCAGCAGCAACAGAATCAGACCCAGCATCGCGTACAGCGTGAGGATGTCGCCGACCCACAACAGCAGTGCGTGGGCAGCTCCGATCAGAAACAGCGCGCAGCACCGGCGGAGCATTCTCATCGACCCCGACGCCCCGGCACGCCGTGCCGCCTCCATCTGAAGGGTGAAGGAGTAACCGAACAGGAACGCGAACAGGAGATAGAACCTGCCTTGGAACAACGCTTCCACCACGGCGTCGGTGACACGGTCGACCGGGCCGGCGTGCGTCCACAACCGCATCGGCGTTGTCGGCCCGTCGGATGACAGGATTCCGGTCAGAACGGCGGCATTGGTGATCAGGATCCCGAAGAGGGCGAAGCCTCGCGCCACGTCGAGAGTGACGACCCGCTGTGTGGTAGCGCCGACAGCGGACACTGATTCGATTGGGCGGGGCATGATTTCACTCTAGAAGAGGTCAGCTACACGATTTCTCGCGCCTGAACCCGGACATTCGGAATGTTTCACTCGAGCAATTGGGGCTGCTCACTGGGGCGCCGACACCGCCCATCCGTGGACAATCGGCTGGCAGCCCAGCTACCAGTCCGAGGGGCGCATTCGCCAGATATGTCCGCCAGGAACGGCCCGACGCGACCGTAGCGGTGCTCTATCAGAACGACGACTTCGGCAAGGACCTGCTCGACAGTTTCCGCGCGGCGGTGGCAGGCAGCGGGGTGCGGATCGTTGCCGGGCAGAGCTACGAGGTCACCGACCCGACCGTGGAACCGCAGGTGCGCAACCTCGCCGGGTCGAAAGCCGATGTGCTGCTGAACTTCTCGGGCATCACCGTGCCCGACGTACCGGCCGGGGTGCGCCCGTCCTGGTACGGGCTGACTCTGCGATACCGGGCCGACGAGCTGGGAGGGCTTCCCATACGGCGCTTCTACGATGCACTGCACGCGGAAGGGTGCCGCGAAGTAGACCGGCCCGGCTCCACGTGCCCGCTGAATCTGCTGCCCCTGTTCCAGCAACCGGGACTGCTGCACGGATAGGTGACAACCGAGTTGGCTTGCCCTTCGGGTGGGCTGGAAGGATGTCATCGTGCCGAAGCCCTATCCCCGTGAGTTCCGCGACGATGTCGTGCGTGTGGCTCGCAATCGCGACGATGGTGTGACGCTGGAGCAGATCGCCGCCGATTTCGGGATCCACCCGATGACGCTGTCGAAATGGATGCGTCAGGCCGACGTCGACGAGGGAACCAAACCGGGCACCAGCACGAGCGAGTCGGCCGAGCTGCGGGCGGCGAAACGGCGAATCCGGTTGCTGGAGCAGGAGAACGAGGTCCTCAAACGGGCCGCCGCTTATTTCGCGCAGGCGAACCTGCCGGGAAAATGATCTACCCGCTCGTCCGCGAGCTGGCCGAAGACGGGATCCCCGTCACGGTGACGTGCCGGGTGCTGAAACTGGCTCGTCAGCCGTACTACCGATGGCTGGCCGAACCGGTCACTGCCGCCGAACTCGACCAGGCGTATCGGGCCAACGCGCTGTTCGACGCCCATCGCGACGATCCCGAATTCGGGTACCGATTTCTCGCCGACGAGGCCCGCGCCGCCGGTGAACCGATGGCCGACCGCACTGCATGGCGGATCTGTTCGGCCCAGGGCTGGTGGAGTGCGTTCGGCAAGAAGCGACGCGGAAAGGGCAAGGCCGGCCCGCCGGTCCACGATGACCTGGTCCAACGCGACTTCACCGCTGAGGCTCCGAATCGGTTGTGGCTGGCCGACATTTCCGAACATCAGACAGGCGAGGGCAAGCTCTACATTTGTGCGGTCAAGGACGTCTATTCCAACCGGATCGTCGGCTACTCCATCGACTCACGCATGAAATCGGCGCTGGCGGTGCACGCGCTCAACAATGCGGTGGCTCGCCGTGGCGAGGTGGCCGGTTGCATTCTGCACACCGACCGCGGATCGCAATTTCGCAGCCGGAAATTCGTGCGAGCCCTGACTCGTCACGGCATGGCCGGGTCGATGGGCCGTGTCGGCGCGGCCGGTGACAATGCCGCCATGGAGAGTTTCTTCGCGCTGCTGCAGAAGAATGTCCTCGACCGCCGATCCTGGTGCAGCCGTGAGGAATTGCGCATCGCGATCGTCACCTGGATCGAACGGACCTACCACCGCCGCCGACGCCAAGCTACCCTCGGCCGTTTGACGCCGGTCCAATACGAGACCATCATGACCCCACCGGCCAGTCAGGCCGCGTGATCGAATCTGTCACCCGATCGTGCAGCAGTCCCGGGCTCAATCGGGGGGTATCGGTACTTCGCCGGTCGCTCCGCCAGTTACCCGCCACCACTCTGCCGGGAATTCCGCTCGCTAAGCCCGGAGGTATGTCTATGACACTCGATCATCCCTCGTACCCGTTCAATCTCGGGATATACCAACCAATCCCAACCACCCGGTTCAGCACCCAGCCACTCAGCAAGGTGCCGTCGGAAGAACTGCGAACGCGCCTGGCGCGAGTTGCCGATGTAGTCGTGTCCGTCGGTACTCATCACCAGATACGAACGTTCCTGTCGCTGAACACTGTCAACGGCCGCGGATAGCCAATCATCGGAGCCATGCAGGACGACATCCTCGGCGACGGATCTGACGAAGGCCTTTGGCTGGGCATCGGTGGCGATCAAATGGACGTGGGCGTGGTCGTAACAGGCGCCGCCTTTGTCCCGGAAGTCATAGCTGCCGTGCTCGAACAGCACCACGTTGCCACCGGCCGGGCCGAGCCGACCTTTCCATCGTTCGATCAGCTGTCGCAGATCAGTTCGTTCCTCGTTGTTGAACCAGCCTGCCGATAGCGTGTGCCGCTTGCTAACGATCAGCACATACTCCGGCACAAGCGCCCCGATGCAGGGAAACACCACGAAGTGCGGGGTTTCATCGAGGATGTAGTCGAGGCTGCCTTCCTGCGAGATACCAAGGTCATAGAACAAGTTGGACGACGTTCCGCCGCTAACCTCGCAGCAGAAGGTGCAGATGTCCGCTAGCGTGCTCATTGGTACTCCTAAAGGCAGGGATTAGAACAAGCTGGCCTGCGCCGAGCTTGGTTCGTTTTCGATCGCGTCGTCCAGCTCGATCAGATGGCCGATGAACTTGGATTCGTTGATCAGCACCAGATCTGAAGATCCGTCGCCGTCGTGGGACAGAATGGTGTGCCCAAGGGCGTCGATACCATCGATGACGTACTCGCCGGCGCCGTCGAATGATGGCGCAGCATCCAGCATCCGGCCGTGGTCGAGCAGCTTGTTGTAGAACCACTCACCGCCAGTCCAGGTGTCGGACAGGATCGTAGCGTCAGGAGGCAGACTGTCGACAGCCTTGGCCGCTGCGGTGGTGAGCGAACCTTCGAGGGTCGACCATCCATCCAGCGCGCCAGTTAGGGCACTCGTTTTGGCACTGCTGGACATCGCCTGCTTGAATCCGGCTGCGGACACGATGCGTTCGAGGTGACGGACATGGAGGCCGTCCGGCGAACTGGCGACGATTCGCGCCAGGATGGCTCCCTGTTCATAGAGGCGAGAGTTTCGCCGAGACAATGCAGCGGTTCCCACCTTGCATTGCCCAGTTCCGAAACAGGCGATGTAGAGCAGGTGGGGCTGGCCGATGTAGTCCCGAATCTGCACAGGCAATCCGTCGATAGATCCCTGATGCTGGTGGACAGTCGAGAAGCCTTCGAGAAAGCGGCACCGGTCACACTGTTTGCCGGTCCTCACAGCTGCGTGACCCGAGCATGGCTGCCTTGTGCTGGTTCCATTATCGAAGGTGAAATAGCCCAAGCAGTAGCGACTTTCATCGGCTATGCGAAACGCCAGTCGCTTGTTCGCGCCCGGCCAGTATTCAACCACACCGTTGGGCGAAATAGCTTCGTGGAACCACCGGCCATCTTCGCGCCAGCTCGAGCCGCAATACAGAAATGGTCCCCTCAGCATGTTTGAACTATACTCCTTCGTATCATTTGCTCTGCCTCCATAACCAACGATTTCCGTTGCGATGCAACGCGTTTCAAACGCTCGTCATACAGCCCCTGGCCGAAATCCTTGACGAGGTTATCCGTCACGAGATGCAAGTAGTCGAACGACGCGCCAGCCTTGACGGCCGCCCGTCCCATGTGCCCGATTTCGGGATCAACCACTTGACTCGATTGTGATGCCTCGACCGCCCACTCTCGGGTCTCATCGATCACCGAGGGCATCGTTACGTGACAGATGTCCCGCAGCGTCCGCCCTGTCGGCCGTACATACTGCAGACGGCCCTGCCAGCCAAACGGCACGCCATCGACTACGGAACTCTGACCGGTCGCCAGCCACTGATTCGGGGCCAGACTGGGATCGAGCGCTCCCAGCTTGCCGACGTACATCACCCACGAAGTGATGCCGCGGCGCAAGATCGCGGCGGTTAGGCTGCCGGAGAGATCGCCCCAGTAGCTGAACTCGCAGCCAAGCAGCAGGACCGTTGCTCCGGCAACCTCAATACGCTTCCAGCCGAAGCCGTGACAGTGGGTCCATGGCACCGATTCGGCCTCCTGGCGAAAGAGGTGTTGCACGTACCCGAGGATGACCAAATCGGCATCTGGGAGGGAGAGCGGCAACCAGCGGTCGATAAACCGTTCCACCTCGTACCGTCGCGGCTGTGTCAGCACGACCGGCCGCTGCTGCCCCCTGATAAGTCCCGCGGTAGCTATTAGCTTCGCGTAGTGCCAGGTGTAGTCGCGGCCGGGCGAGGCAACACAGTGGAGGAATCCGCCGAGGCGGATGAACTCAGGCCGGCGCCAATTGAACAACTTCGAATCCAGCGGCTTGGCGTTGAGCAGCAAGGCCAGCGAGGGCGAGCCGTACACCTTGATGGCCTGTACATCGCGCAGATCCAACTCCGGCACCTTCGGCAGTACGTAGCGATGCAACTGTTCGCCCATGGTGTGATCCGCGGGCGGTGTCGGAGGAACAATACGAGTGGCCATCAGCTGACCTCGACAATCCGCAGGAACGAGGAAGCATCCGGCGTCTCGCCAGATGGCATGTAGCGGACGTCGGTCAGCTCGTCGTCAATCTCCTCGGCCAGATCGCGCATCTGAACCCACGTGGCCTGCTGGTAGGTATCGAACTTCGTCGTGCCGCCCGGCTGGAACGCGCCGAACTCCGAGGGCTTCAGTTGTTTCGTTGATCGGTCTCCGGCCACAGCTCCCGGAGGCAGCAGTACGGTTCGATCGGGCCACGGCAGCTGGCGAAACACTCGGTCAGCCGCAGCACAGATGGCCAGTGATTCGTGCATTCGAAACCGCGCCCAGTGCTTGATGGCCCAGCCGTCTGTGACAACGAAGGGGGCCGCCCTGCCAGCTTGGGTGATGACGGTTTCGTAGTACAGCCAGAACCAGCTGGCCAGACTATGCAGCCAGTACCGGGTACCGTACTCCCAGACCGCTTCCTTGGGGTCGTAGTCCCAGACGAGTTCCCGCAGGGCGATCAGCCGCTGGTTTACGAGCAGCGAATTGTCGAGTGCTTGTTCAGGCTTGTCGTCACGAACCAGGATGCGGGTCCGCTCGAGGTCGATCTCTTGCAGTTGACGGGCAAGGGTGGTCTTACCTGAGCCGTCCACACCGTCAATTGAAACCCAGTGCATTACCATCGCCTCACTTCAAACCCATGCTGCCGCAGGGTGATTGCCATGTGGGAGAGCAGGCCGGATCGGACGTACACCGTCTTCACGCCTGCCGCTTGCAAGGTGGCCACGAACGCCAGCAGATCGCTGTAGCGCTCCCGGCCGATACTGACAGCCAGCCGGACAGCCGTCGTCTGGGGTGGTGCCTGTTGGACGGACGTTAGAATGGGAAGGTGCATCGGTGCCGTCGGTTGGACGTCAGCCGGAACCGACAGCCCCTTGGTGTGGATGTTCTGAGGCGATAAGCCATACCGACGGGCGTAGTGCAGTTTGACGCCCACAACATCGGTGCCGACCGCGTCCCGCAGCTGTTGCAGTTCGCTGGCGTTCTCGCCGACCCAGCGCATCACATCGCTCAGCTGCCAGTCTTCGACTCGGGCCTGCTGCACCACATATCCGGTGGAAATCATCCAGTACTTAGCAGGTTGGGCTGCCACTGGACCGCGCAGCCGGACGCAACTTTCCTCGGCAGGCGTCAGCGTCATGGTGGTGGGTTCGGCCTGGTTGTCCAGTTCCCAGATACCTGGGACCAACTCCGCAACGTAGGTGTGTTCGGCCACCGCCAGTTCCACGGAGAAGAGCAGATCGTCGTAGGGCTGCACCACCACGGTGCTGACGCCATCCCCATGGGCCTCATTTAGCCACTGCTCGGCGTCACCAAGGTCGCAGCCGATGATCCGCGGCAGATTCTGGTTCTCGTCATTGCCGCACACCCGGAGCGTGAACCGTGAGGCATTCGGCAGCTGAGTGCGGATGGCGTCGACGGGATCGGGCGACGGCAGATGCAGTAGGAAGGCAGGCAACCCGTCCAGGTGGAAGCGTTGGAACAGTTCGACCGCCTGGGCTTTGGTGATCGTCACGACTGCACCTCGTTCACCAGAGGTGCTGTCACCGGCCGGGCCTGAACCGCGAAGACGCTCCGACCGTCGAACACCCACTCGATATCCACAGGCATCCGCATGACGGCGTAGATTCGGACGGCAAGATCTTCAATCTGAATTGCAAACCGCTGGTACTGGACTGAGTCGTGGTCGATGAACTCCCATTCGCGAATGCCATCCTGGGACACCAGCCTCAGTTGAGGTACTTCTCCGCCGGTCGTCGCCAGCGGCGTGTCGTAGTTGCCCTCCACCAACAGTGATTCCGGCGTCTTGAACGCGACGCCACCCAGCACGCACGGGATCTGCTCCTGGAGGATGCAGCAGCGTCCACCCTCGTAGCGGTTCAGGTCTGGCTCGATTTCTTGCTCTATCACGCGGATGAGATGTTCGGCTGACGGTGGCAGACCCGTTAGCGACACGGTTCGGCCGGCCCCGGCGTCGTCCGTCCGATCTTCGGCCTGGGTTGATGAGCGCAGCACGACGCGATCGGATGTCAGCGCGGTTAGCCAATTGCCGAGGATGCTTCCTCGCCACAGGCCAGTCACGGCACCGGGCTGTAGGCACAGTGCAGGAGGAACCGATAATCCTTCGGTCGCAAGCCGACTGAGTTGGGCCGCCTTGTTGCCCCAAAGGTTCGGCGCCAGAGGCGCGTTGGCGAGATCAACAATCACGAAGCTGCTCCTTTGTTGGCGATGAATTGGATCTGGTCATGAAGTCGATGAGGGCTCTGGCGTTGGCGAAGCCGAAGACGCGGGCGACGACTTCCAGGTCCCGCATCGTCAGTTCCATGGCAGCTTCCGTGCAGGTGGATGCAGTGCCGCCACGACGACGGTGGATCGTTCGCGTCATGGCCACCGCCAGAGGCGTGCACATGGCAGTAGCGGCAGATCATCTCGGATGTCGTCGTCGGTGCTCGCAATCACTCCGACGGAAGACGCGGCGTGGGCGAAATTCAGCGCGGCATCCCGCTCGGCGCGGAAGTCGAGCGGCGGGAAGCCCTCGAGCTGCACACGGATATGGCATTCAGACATGGCCTACCCTCCTGGGAGACAGGGCACTACTGCGCTGGTCCGATCTGGAGAGCGTCGATGGCACCGGGACGATGAACCAGGTCGCCTTGCCGGTCGTCAGCCTTGTTCGATCCCACCGAACTGCTGGATACAGAGTGGCGACGGGCGGTGTTGGGATGTTGACCTCTGTGGGGTCTTCGACGGCAAAGCCGATGACGCCACTGCGCAGCCACAGCACGCAGCGGATAAGCGGAATGTTGTCTTCGGGTTCCGGTCGGTCGTGCTTCGAAGAACCGATGGTGCGAACGACCGCATCAACCAGATCTCTTGTCAGCGTTTCCATCACCGAGGAGACATGGGACAACCCCCAGTGGGACAGTCTGAGCTGCACGAGATTGCACGCACACCGGACCGCGGTCGGTTGTGCGATGAGAAGCAAATCGGTTTGCATGCGGCCACCCCTGGCAGATTTGGTAGGGGGCACCCTGACGTTCAGCGAAGTGCGGAGTGTCGGCAACCCCGTGAATGTTAAGTGCCGATTTGAGGGTCGCCCCGACGGACGGACGTCGGTAGGCCCACCACTCACCCCCGTTTAGAACCGCGCTAAAAGGGGGGTTCCGGCGCGCAGAAAGGGGGGTCTAGCGGGGGTTTCTCGTCGCGAAACCTCAACCGGGCGTAGCCTTCCGACTAACCGTGAACAAGGCACCGCAAGGGGAGGCGGCGATGACGAAACAGCTGGTGCCCAACGTGAAACTGCAGCGCCTCATGAGTGAGGCGGACATGACGCAGCAGCGACTGGCGGATCTCCTGAACGCGCGCGTCGAGCAGTCGGGTGGCAAACCTGGCCGCTACACCGACGAAACTATTCGCCGTTACTTGCGAGGCGAACGAACCTGGCCGAACCCTCGCTACCGCGCGGCTTTTCGCCATGTCTTCAATGTCGAATCCGACCAGGACGTGGGGTTCCACGACCAGCGCTCCCCAGTTGTGCTGGTCTCCGATCTGCTGGAGGAGGAACCTGTGCGCCGTTCAGACTTTTTCCGTGTGGCTCTCGGCACGGCAGCCGCGTTCGCCGCGTCTGTACCACTGCGAGAACTGACGGTAGTCACCCAACCGACCCCGGTCCCATCCTTGGTCGGTAAAACCGAGATCCAGCAGGTACTGAACACCGCCCAGGTGTTTTCGACATGGGATAACACATACGGCGGCGGCTTGGTCCGTGAAGCCGTTGCCGCGCAGCTGACCTACGCCGTCGAGCTGCTGAACGCACGGTGTTCGGCCAACAACCGGGCGGATCTATATACCGCAGTGGGCTTTCTCGGGCATACGTCAGCTTGGATGGCCTTCGACGCCTTTGCCCACGACGACGCCCGGCGCATGATGCGACTCGCCCTCACCTGTGCCGAACAAGCAGGCGATCCGCACCTCCGGGCCGAGGTGCTGACGCGCATGGCCCGCCAGGCCATCTGGTGTGGAGATCCCGATACCGGCCTGACGTTCGCCGAATTGGCACTGGTGCGGGCTGACATGCTAACAGCGACCGAACGTGCGAACATCCACACTGTCAGAGCGAGAGCCCTGGCCAAGCTGCAACGCGTCGATGACGCTGTCCGGGCAATCGGTGAAGCCGATGACGAATTCAGTGACAGCCGTCCAGAGAACGATCCGATCTGGATGGGTTACTACGACGTGGCCCAGCACGGTGGCGATACCGGCCATGCCCTCTATGACTTGGCGATTCGCGGCAGGTTCGTTTCCGAGGCCCGGTGCCGTCTTCAGACAGCCGTCGATGGGCATGGCGACAACTACGTCCGGTCCCGTGCCTTCGCTCGCCTGAAGTTGGCATCCTTGGTGATGGCGACCGGTGAACCGGAGGAAGCCGCCGTGATCGGGCAAGCCGCAGTCAGCGATGCCTCCCATGTCCGCTCGCAACGGGCAGGCTGGTACCTGCGCGAACTGAACGGCCTGGCGGCACCCCACCGCAGGTTGGATGGCGTGGCCGACCTTCGGCAGCGTCTTGGTGGTATAGCTGCTGTATGAGCCCGGAAGCTGAGACCCGCGCAGTCCTTGAATCCGCCTGTGTGGCAGTGGGCCTGTCGGCTGCTGGAGCTGAGGTGATCAGCATGAACGAGAACGCCGTCTACCGCTTGCCGGGACGCATCGTCGCGAGGATCTCCCGGCCGGGCCAGATGGACGCGGCACGGCGTGAGGTGGCGGTGTCCAAGTGGCTGGAGGAATCCGGTATCCGGGCAGTGCAAGTCATCCGGGACTTCGAGCAACCTATCGCGGTAGATGGGCGCCCGGTGGTTTTCTGGCACGAGCTGCCACCGCATCACATCAGTCGGCCCGCGCAGGTTGGCCGCATGCTCCGGCAACTTCACGACCTTCCAGCGCCAACAGATATTGGCGTCGGCTACGTCCAACCGTTCGTCCGACTCGATACGCGGATCAACCAAACGCCCAGCCTGACCAACGATGACCGGGCGTGGATGCACGAGCACCTAGCGTCGCTGGAACAGCGATGGGCGAACCTGCCCAGCGGGCTGCCATGGTGCGCCGTTCACGGAGACGCCCACGAAGGCAACATCGTCACCGCGGACGACGGTGAGCAGATCATGCTCGACCTGGAACGATTCTGTATCGGTCCGCCTGAGTGGGACACCGTCCAGACGGCCGTCAACTGGGCTACATGCGGATGGATCACCGAGGTCGAGTACAAGGAGTTCGTCACCGCATACGGCCACGACATCACCGAGTGGGATGGTTTCGAGCTGCTCCGCGATATTCGTGAGTTCCGCATGACCAGTTGGCTGGCGCAACTGGCGGCCGAGCATCCACGTCTGCAGGAACAGGCAGCGCGCCGGGTGGCGTGTCTTCGCGGCAAGCATGGCGAACGGCCGTGGGTGTCGTGGAAAGCGGAGTACTAGCAGGCAAAATAGAGGCTGGGAGGGGGCCTGCTGAGTGCATTGGCCATGGCTGCAGGCAGGCGCGGACTTGTATAAGCGGACCAGCAGTCCCAGGCAGACAAGGGGATTTTTCATTTCATGACTGACACAGTCACCAAGAAGGCGCACGGCTCAGACACCCGGCGGCACAAAGTCACCCGGTGATGTTCACCTGGTTCTGCGCCGCGGCAATGAGGTGCTCTTCGGCCAGCGGCAGAACACGGGCTTTGAGGATGGAAGCTCGCATCTGCCGTCCGGCCACCTGGAAGCCGACGAATCCGTGATTACCGCGCTCATCCGCGAGGCCGAAGAAGAGATCGGCATCAGCATCAACCCCGACGATGTCAACTTTGCGCACATCATGCACAACTCGTCATCCGGTGGTCGAATGGCATTCTTGTCTGTGTGACGGCGCTCACTGAATTTCCCCACTGACGCTCACCGAAATTCCCCATTTGTCCCGTGTGGCTCCGCCGTGAAGGGCGGGCCTCCTTCGATGCTGGTGGTTACCACACCTGACCAGCGCTTTCGTTCGGAGGAGGCCCGCTTTTCCATGTTGACACGTGAGGAAGATGTGGAAATCAGTGCCCTACGCGCCCGAGGCTGGACGATCTCCCAGATCGCCCGCCACACCGGCCGCGACCGCAAGACGATCCGCGCCTACTTGGCCGGGGAACGCACCCCCGGCGTCCGCAAACGCCATCTGCCGGACCCTTTCGAGCCGTTCGTCGAGTACGTGACCGCACGCCTGGCCGAGGACCCGCACCTGTGGGCCCAGACGCTGATGGACGAGCTGGAACCGCTGGGTTTCCCGCTGTCGTATCAGTCGCTGACCCGCAACATCCGCGCCCGCGGACTGCGGCCGGTCTGCCAGGCGTGCCGGACCGCGACCGAACGCCCCAACGCCGTCATCCCTCACGCACCCGGTGGTGAAACCCAGTGGGACTGGGTGGATCTGCCGAACCCGCCCGCAGCTTGGGGCTGGGGCGCGAACGCGCATCTGCTCGTCGGATCGCTGGCCCATTCCGGGCGTTGGCGCGGCTACCTTGCCCCGTCGACCGATCAGCCGCATCTGATCGAGGGCCTGGACCGCGTCGGGTTGAGTCCAGCAGGATGGTGTACGACCGGACACCAGCAAAGTCTGGGCGTGTCGTAGCCGAGTAGAGGGTGGTCACCGCGTGATCCTTCAACAGACCTACCAAGTCACTGAAGGAAGAAAGTTTCACGCGATGACCTCTGTCCAGCCTATCGACCCATCCAAGATGCTGTCGGACCAACTCGCCGTCGCGAGCCCGGATCTGCTGCGCAACATGATGTCCACGTTCATCCAGGCATTGATGAGCGCTGAAGCCGACACGGTGTGTGGCGCCGGCTACGGCGAACGATCCGACGAGCGGGTGAACTCACGAAACGGGTACCGCCACCGCGACTTCGACACTCGTGTCGGCACGATCGACATCGCGATCCCGAAGCTGCGCTCGGGCTCCTATTTCCCGGATTGGTTGCTCGAGCGCCGCAAACGCGCCGAACGCGCGCTCACCTCGGTGGTGGCGACCTGCTACCTGCTCGGTGTGTCCACCCGCCGCATGGAGAAACTGGTCGAATCACTCGGTGTGACAAAGCTTTCCAAGTCCCAGGTGTCGATCATGGCCGCCGACCTCGACGCCCAGGTCGAAGCGTTCCGCACCCGACCACTCGACCAAGGCCCGTACACGTTTCTCGCCGCGGACGCGCTGGTGCTCAAAGTCCGCGAGAACGGCCGCGTGGTCAACGTGCATGCCCTGATCGCGACCGGTGTCAACGCCGATGGCTACCGCGAGATCCTCGGCATCCAGGTCACCAGCGGCGAGGACGGCGCGGGCTGGCTGGCATTCTTCCGCGACCTGGTCGCCCGCGGCCTGTCCGGCGTCAGCCTTGTCACGTCCGACGCCCACGCCGGGCTGGTCGCCGCGATCGGCGCGACACTGCCCGGAGCTGCCTGGCAGCGGTGTCGTACGCATTACACGGTGAACCTCATGTCGATCACCCCGAAATCGTCGTGGCCGTGGGTGCGGACTCTGTTGCACTCGGCGTTCGACCAGGCAGACGCCGAATCGGTTGCTGCCCAATATGATCGGATGCTCGATGCACTGACCGAGAAACTGCCGAAGGTGGCCGGACACCTCGACGCAGCACGCGCTGACCTGCTGTCGTTCACCGCGTTCCCCAAGCAGATCTGGCGCCAGATCTGGAGCAACAACCCCCAAGAGCGGCTGAACAAGGAAATCCGCCGCCGCACCGACGTCGTCGGCATCTTCCCCGACCGTCAAGCCATCATCCGGCTCGTCGGCGCCGTGCTCGCCGAGCAACACGACGAATGGATCGAAGGCCGCCGCTACCTCGGCCTCGACGTGCTGGCCCGCTCCCGCGGCCTCACCGACCCCGCCGAACAGGAGGACACCACCCCAGCACTGACCGCCTGACCGAACAGGGTCACGCGGCAATCACCCCGATACACCACCCGCTTGGACTTGACCCCGCGTCGCCCGGGCGTTGGGCGGGGTGACCGGGTCGTGGCGGTTCGACCGCATGTCCACGGTCTGCCACCCCGCCAGCGGGCAGGTCACCGCGTCGTTCGCCGCGGTCGCCAAGTATTACGGCGTGGTGCCGGCGATCTGCCCGCCCCGGCGCGGGAACCGCAAGGGCGTGGTAGAGAAGGTCAATCACACTGCCGCGCAACGCTGGTGGCGCACACTCGCCGACGAGACGACCGTCGAGCAAGCTCATGCCTCACTCGACAAATTCTGCACGCTGCGCGGAGACACCCGGCTACGGCCGACCGCCGACGGCCGCGCCAGTGTCGCGACGGTCGCGGCTCGGGAACCGTTGCGGCCCATGCCCGCCGACCCTTATCCAGCGATGGTCGCCGAACCGAGAGTCGCATCCAGGCAGGCGATGGTGTCCTGGCGCGGCAACCGCTACTCGGTCCCACCGCAGCTGGCGTCGGCGACAGTGGTCGTTGCGCAACCGTTGCGCGGCAACCACATCGACATCGCCACCACCGCCGGCATCGTGATCGCCCGCCACGAACGCGCCGCCGACGGGCTCGGCGCCACCGTCCGCGACCACGGTCACGTCGTCGCGCTGGACGCCGCCGCGATGGCCGCGGCGAACACCGGTCGCCCGCACCGCCGCAAGGAACGCATCCCGCCCGGCGACGCCGCGCGCGCCGCCGCCGCGGCATTGCGCGCAGCCGCCGACCCCACCGTCTCGACCGCCGCCACGGACGCCGTCGGCGCGACGGTCACCGATCTGGCCGCCTACGAGCGCGCCGCCACTGCCAGGAGCCGCAAATGACCACACCCGCCCCGAAGAAAGCCGGCCGCCGCACCACGAAAGCCGTCGGCGCCGACGAGACCGCGACCCGCTACCAGCAACTCCGGTCACACCTGGCCACCCTGAAACTCCACGCGGCCGCGGAATCCTTACCGCAGATCCTGGAAGACGCCACCGCACAGAATCTTTCGGCGACCGCGACGTTGGAGAAACTGTTGCGGATCGAGGTCGCCGACACCGAAGCCCGCCGCCTCACCGGCCGGCTGCGATTCGCAAACCTGCCGACCCCGGCGTCGCTGGAGAACTTCGACGTCGATGCCGCGTCCGGGATCGACCGGCCGCTGCTCGACGAGCTCGGCACTTGCCGCTACCTGGAAACCGGCACCAACGTCCTGCTCATCGGAACGCCCGGCACAGGCAAGACGCATCTGGCGACCGGGCTCGCGCGGGCGGCCGCGCACGCTGGCTACCGCACCTACTTCACCACCGCCGCCGATCTAGCGGCCCGCTGTCACCGGGCGGCGATCGAGGGCCGTTGGGCGACCAGGATGCGCTTCTACGCCGGTCCGGCGTTGCTGGTGATCGATGAACTCGGCTACCTCCCCTTACCCGCCGAGGCGGCATCAGCGTTGTTTCAGGTTGTGTCGCAACGCTATTTGAAGACCTCCATCGTGATCACCACAAACCGGGGTGTCGGATCCTGGGGCGAGATCCTCGGCGACAACACCGTCGCGGCAGCGCTGCTGGACCGCTTGCTGCATCGGTCGATGGTCATCAACCTCGACGGCGATTCCTATCGGCTGCGTGATCATCAGGCCACCGCCGACAACCTCCGCCGCGCCACGACCGGGAACCGGCAGCCCCTATAATCAGGACCGCTCATGGGTGGGGCGTTTCGACGAGCCCGGTTGGGGAGATTCGATGAGCGCAGTCATGTGCGCTCTTGGGAGGGCGAGGCGAAAAATCAGGAGGCAGACAAATGTGCTGCACTGCAATGGTTTCCATCGGATGAGCTGCCCGACCGGATGATCGGCTACTGCCGCGAGGCCATGCAGCACATCGCCGCCAACCGTCCTAATCAGTTCGGGGAGTGAGCCATCCGGCAAACTCCTTGGTGGTAGCCGACCGGTAGGTGAGCACTCGTGCGTCCTGGACGTTGAGTCCTGAAGAAAGACTGTGCCCCTGCCGGTAGGTCGGGAGAGTTGATCGCTGCTGGGATGTCGTGCCCGTTCGTGGTGATGTGAGCACTGCTTGATTAGGTCGCTGATGGTTCTCTCGCTGGCTGCTCGACGGTGATCGGCATCGAGAATGGGAGGACCATTGCGACTGTTCGTAGGAGACGACTGGGCTCAGGATCATCACGATGTGGAGGTGATGGATGGCTCCGGTCGCCGTCTGGCCAAGGCGCGCCTTCCTGCGGGGGTGGCCGGGATGGGCAGGTTGCACGCGATCATCGGGGATCTGGTCGGCGACGACGTCGATGAGGCCGAAGTGCTGATCGGGATCGAGACCGACCGGGGTCCCTGGGTTGGGGCGCTGGTCGCCGCGGGATACACGGTGCTGGCGGTGAATCCGTTGCAGGCGGCCCGATTCCGTGACCGGTTGGGGGTCTCCGGCGCCAAGAGCGACGCCGGCGACGCGCACGTGCTGGCGGATATGGTCCGCACCCACTCGCATGAACTGCGGTCTGTCGCTGGGGATTCCGCGCGTGCGGAGGCGGTGAAGGTGGTGGCCCGCATCCATAAGACGATGATCTGGGAACGCACTCGCCACACCCAGCGGCTGCGGCACGCGCTGGGTGACTATTTCCCCGCGGCGCTGGCCGCCTTCGACGACCTCGACGCCGCTGACACCCTTGAGCTGCTCGCCAAGGCACCCACCCCGACCCAGGCAGCCCGACTGACGATCGCCCAGATCAGCGCCGCGTTGAAGCGGGCGCGCCGCCGCAACGTCGCGGACAAAGCCGCCGCGATCCAGACCGCGTTGCGCTCCGACCAGCTCGGCCAACCCGAGGTCGTCACCGATGCCTACGCTGCCTCGGTGCAGGCGCTGCTGGCGGTTCTGACCGTCCTCAACACCCAGATCAAGACTCTGCAAGGGCAGGTCGAGGCCCATTTTTCCAAGCACCCGGCCGCTGACATCATCTTGTCCCAACCAGGTTTGGGGCCGGTCCTCGGTGCCCGGGTGCTCGCAGAGTTCGGTGATGACCCCGACCGCTACGCCAGCGCCAAGGCCCGCAAGAACTACGCGGGCACCTCCCCGATCACCCGCGCGTCGGGCAAGAAGAAAGTCGCTCTGGCCCGGTTCGTGCACAACGACCGGCTCATCGACGCCCTCACAACACAGGCATTCTCCGCGTTGTTGTGGTCCCCGGGTGCCCGCGCCTACTACGACCGGCAGCGAGCCCGCGGCGTCGGCCACAACCCCGCCCTGCGCCAGCTCGCCAACCGACTCGTCGGCATCCTGCACGGCTGCCTCAAAACCGGCACTCACTACAACGAGGCCACCGCCTGGCCTCACCTGGGCGAGAAGGCTATTGCTTGACATTCAAGCCTCCTGGGATGTCTTTCTCCATCTACGGCTGGTAACGATGTCGGATCCATCCGGGCCTCGATTTCCATGAGTAACAGGGGTAGTCCGGACATAGGACGGCCCAAGGAACGCATCGGCCCCCTCGGTTACTACTGGTTCCTCACCTTCCATCACGCGCCGGGGCTTCGTTCGTTCGCCCAGGGAGTGCCAGGCGGCGATCAAGGTCCATGGCTTTGACTTCGCTCCCCTGAACAGCCTGCATCTGGCGCTGGCCCGGCAATCAGGGCCTTTTAGGCGGACCGTCAGCGTCGCCCTCGCGCATGGAAACCGAGGAGTATCCCGGCGCGGCATCAGCGTCGCGCCTTGCCGGTCGGCTCAGCGATCGGTGATCCCGATCGGGCCGCGAATCTGGCGAGCCACCGCACGGAACCAGCCGGAGTCGTACCGGCCGCGCTCGGCGTCGAAGGCGGGTCGGAGTTCGTACCAACGCAGACCCGGGCGTCGATGGTGTATGCCGTGCAGGTTGAAGTTCAGTGCCAGGACCTCCAGTGGCGCGGGCAGTTTCAGGTTCAGCGCCTCGAGCGGCTCGTCGAGATCGGTGCCGTAGTGGTACGCGTTGTCCGCCAGCGAGACGATCACGCCGCGCCCAGCCAGCGCCGCGAGCAGCGTCCACCAGTGACTACCGTAGGCGACGAACGCCGCGCCGTGGAGCACCGTGATCGCGGCCGCGTCGATGCGGAACTGCCGGAACATCTCGACCTGCGCGACGCGTTCGAGCAACGGCCGCGCCACTGTGTCCGGCCCGTCCACCGCGCGGCCGAGCCGGCGCACTGCCGCGGCGGGCAGCGCCGCAAGCACGACCGCCGCGACCTCGAGCAGATACAGCCCGCCGAAGAGCCTCAGGTAGTACCCGGGCGCGGCCTTCGCCCAGCTGGACGTCGCCGGGTCGTAGACCTCGGCCCGCTCACGGGTCCGGCTGTAGCGGTGGTGTAGCAGATGCCCGGCTTTGAGCAGCGCGAACGGCGAACCGTACAGCACGGCGAGCACGCGTCCGTACCCGTCGTTGAGCGAGCGCCGATGATGCAGATTGCCGTGGACGGCCTCGTGAATCACCGACCAGAACGTCGTCGTCAGCAGCGCCAACGGCAGCAGTGCCCAGCCCCACGCGGGGTCGCGGGGCAACAGCAGAAGCGGTAGTGCGAAGAGCTGCAGGAGATTGAGTACGACCGCTAGGGCGGTCAACCACGATCCGATCCGCTGCCTGTCGTCGCGGCGCTGCGCGCGGACAGCGTTGCCGCTGCGCCGTTCGGTCATCTCGCCCTCGGTCACCTCTCCGGCCTTCCTCCGGAAACCGAGCGTGCACGAGCTGCCCGACGAACACCCCTACGGGGGCTGTCGCACCCCTTACGTCCGTGCAACGAAATAGTGTTGTGACAGAACGGGTTCACGCGAGTTCGGCCCGGTTCTATGGGACGGCTCGGGTGCCAGTTCGTCACGCAGGACTATCGCGACGAGTTCCTGCTGCGGTGGATCGACTATCGCGCATCCAGGAGGCGGTCATGACGCAGGCGGGCAAGGTCGATTTCGGCGACGTGCGGTGGGGATCGGTGGAGTGGACGAACCTCGGCACGCTGTACTTGCGGGCCTGCGAAAGTCGTTCGCCGCAACCGATTCTCGGCGACGAGGTGGCGGCGGAGGCGGTGGACCGGATCGACTACGACTGGGCCAGGATGCGCCGCTACATGCGGCCGGGGCGAACCAGTGGCTGGTGGCGCTGCGGGCCACCCAGCTGGATGACTGGAGCGCGGACTTCCTCGGCCGCCATCCGAACGCCGTCGTGCTGCATCTCGGGTGCGGAATGGACACCCGGGCATTCCGGCTGCATCCGCCGCAGGACGTGCGGTGGTTCGACGTGGACCAGCCGAACGTCATCGAGTTGCGGCGAAAGCTGTACAACGACCGCCACGGTTGCCGAATGGTCGGCTCGTCGGTGACGGATGCGGGCTGGCTGGACGAGACTCCGACCGACCGGCCAGCGTTGATCGTCGCCGAAGGCTTGTTCATGTACCTCCACGAGCCCGAGGTGCGCACGCTGCTTCAGCTCTGACGGATCGATTCGCCGCCGGGGAGCTTCTCTTCGACACGCTGTCGCCGATAGGGCCGCGCCTGTCGAAGATATTCACCAAAGGCATCGTCACATGGGGCATCCGTGACGTCCACGAATTGGAGCGCTGGAATCCGCAGTTGCGCTTTCTCCAGCAGACCTCGGCGCTGGCGGGCCACGAGAGGATCCCATCTACGCCGCCGCGGCTGCTGTATCGGCTGATGTAAGCGACATCGGCCAGGAAATACGACATGGTGAACCGCTTCGCGTTCTGAGCCTGTGGTGTACCTGATCCAGCCTCAGGCGAGGTATCAACCGGAGACCATGCCCACGCGATGTGATGTGCATCACACAGATCTGGCAAACTCCCCGGATAGGCGGCCAAATGGTGGCGCACCTGCGGTTTTCCATAACTAGCTCTATGCACGGTTAACTGATAGTGCATAAACTGTGACCAAGCTGAAATCAAAATAGGATTGCCGGGGAGGCTGGTAGAACCCTATGGACGCTACCCCGCCGACATCGCGGTCGGTCACGTGATGACGAGACGGTAGCCGCGCGTGGCCGGGTCGCTGCCCACAGCAACCCCCGCGACAGGCGGATCCAACCTCCGGCGAGCCAAAGCAGAAGGACAGATTCAAAGATCAATTAACTACAGTCACGAAGGAGCTGCCAATGCGCAATCAGGGCGGAAACGCACTACCTCAGGACTTCAATCGCTGGGCCGAACTGGTCGACCGCGCCGCACACGCGGAGAACGAGGTCGAGCGGGAGGGACCTGCGTCGGCTGCGGCAGAGCTGGAAGAGAAGTGGATCCGCGCGGCCGCCGAAGACTGGAGAACACTGCACGACCAATGGTGCGAAAGAATCGACCGGACGCGCGCATGTGTGAAGTCTGAGCACGCTCTGCTCTGAGACGGATAGCCGAATCACACTGTGCGATGAGCAGGCGGCACCGCGGAGACCAGCCTCCAGCAGTGATCAGGCCACAATGATCGGTAGCAGATACGTTCTCGCGAATTCGGTGAGTTCGGTATCCGATTCGAGTCGCACCCCGCCGACCGGGGCGAGGATCAGTGAGTGGACCACGCGGCAGACCACTTCGGCGCGGGTGAGCAGGTCCGGGATTTCGGGCAGTAGTCCGCGTGCGGTCGCCCGTTCCAACGCTGCGGCGGTAGTCGTGACCGAGAGCGTGAATACCGTTGCGCCGTCGGTGGTGAGCTTGGTGATGACCCGTTCGGGTTCGATCGCCAGCATGCGCTGAGCCAGCGGGTGGTTGCGCCACTTGGTGAGCACCGTGACGAAGATGTCGGCTACCAGATCGCCGATATCGTCGTGCCGCTCGGCGATTCGCGCCACCTCGGTGAGCACCACGCGGACCTCGCGGCTGACCACCGCCTGCACCAAGTCGTCGCGCGAGCCCACGCGCCGGTAGACGGTGACGCGGTCCACCCCCGCTTGCCGAGCTACATCCTCGATGGTCGTCTTCTTGACACCGACCTTCTCGAACTGAACCAAGGCCGCGTCCAAGATGCGCGATTCGATGCTGTCGTCGGCATCCTTCGGGCTCACCGATGGCGTTGACGAGGCTGCTGTCACGGTCTCAACGCTAGCAATATCCCGACATCATGCAACATAGATGACTCGATTGTTGCTGCAACATTGCAATGCAATATGTTGCTCTGTACGCTCGACGCATGGCTGAGAAGGCTGACGCGACGCAGCGCCCGTACCGCGACGAAGTGCACGCGATCAATGCCCGGGACGTTCATTTCGACTTCGGCTCGGTCCCGATGCATTACATCCCCGGCGAGGTTCTCGCGACGCACATCGTCAACGTGATGCATCTGGTACTGCCGGAGGGCGAGCGAGCCATGGCCCAATGCCTCGCGGAGGCGCTGCCGTTCATCGACGACGAGCGGCTGCGGGAGGAGGTGCAGGGCTTCATCGGCCAGGAATCCATGCATGCGGCCAGTCATGAGGGCGCCCGCCGACATCTGCAGTCGATCGGGCTGGACGTCAACTCGTACGTGTCCAAGATCGCGTGGCTGGTTGACCGCGTCCTGGGCGGTCACGGACTCACCGGCCGCGCCCGAGAGGAGTGGCTGAAGGAACGGCTCGGACTGTTCGCCGGAATGGAACACTTCACCGCGGTGATCGGCGAGTGGCTGTTGAACGCGGACATCCTCGAAGAACGTGGCATGCATCCGGCGATGCTGGACCTGGTCCGTTGGCACGGCGCGGAAGAGGTCGAGCATCGCAGCGTGGTATTCGACGCGTACATGCATGTAGACGGCAGCTATGCCCGCCGGGCGCGCACCGCGATACTGGCGACCGCGACGTTGCTGCCGCTGTTCATCGTCTCGACCGCCCACCTGTACCGGAAGGATCCGTCGGCGGACAAGGGCCGATTCTGGGTCCTGCAGTTAGTCAGTGCCACCAAGCGTGGCGTAATACCCAGTTGGACGACGTTTTTCACAGAAACGCCACGGTATCTTCGCCTGGGCTTCCACCCCTCCCAGCTCGGTCCGATGGACAAGGCGCTGCGGTATCTCGCGCACTCCCCCGCAGCGCGGGCCGGGCATTGATGGCGATCAGAACGATGGCAGAGGAATTCACCCCACCTCCGAGCCTGCGGATGCTGGGAGCCGTCATCGACGCCTACAAGCAGGTCTTCGTCTCCGGGCCCGCGGCGCCATTGATGTCGCAATCGAATCCGGTGCGACGCAATGGATTCGTTCTGGACGTTGTCGTAGGCCGGGTGACCGTGGAGGCGGAGGACGTGCGCTCCTTCACACTGCGCGCGGCCGGCGCGCCGCTGCCCGCGTGGCGGCCGGGCGCACACCTGGATGTCTCCCTGCCCTCGGGTAGGCAGCGGCAGTACTCACTGTGCGGCGACCCGAGCGATCGGTCTTGTTACCGAATCGCGGTGCGGCGCATCGCAGACGGCGGCGGCGGGTCGATCGAGATGCACCGGGATGTGCGCGTCGGCGACATGCTGCGGGTGCGCGGACCGCGAAACGCGTTCACCTTCGTCGAGGCGCCGTCATACCTGTTCATCGCTGGCGGCATCGGCGTCACCCCGATCCTGCCGATGGTCGCGGCCGCCGGATCACGCGGGCACCTCATATACCTCGGCCGGTCGCGGGCATCGATGCCGTTCCTGGACGAACTGCCCGATGCGGAGATCCGTCCGGACGACGAATGCGGAGTGCCCGACATCGCGGAGCTGATCGGCCGCGCCGAACCCGGTGCGGCGGTGTACGTGTGCGGTCCACCGCCGGTGCTCGCCGCCGCCCAGCGGACCATGTTCACCGTCAACCCGACCGGCTCCCTGCACACCGAGCGCTTCTCCGCCCGGCCGGTGACCGGCGGCAGGGAATTCGACCTCACCCTGGCCCGTACCGGGCGCATGATCCGGGTCGGTGCGCAGGAGACCGCGCTCGCCGCCATCCGGCGCGCGGTTCCCGATGCCGTCTACTCCTGCCAGCAGGGCTTCTGCGGAACCTGCAAGACGCGGGTGCTGGCCGGAGACATCGAGCACCGCGACCGGACCCTGCCCGATCCCGAACGCACCGACCACATACTCACCTGCGTCTCCCGTGCGGCGGGCGACGCACTGGTCCTCGACCTGTAGAACCCATTCGAAGGGACGAAAACGTCCATGGCACAACGCTATGCACTCGCCGAATCCGACGACGACTTTCTCATGACCGCCGCGCGACGCTATGTCCACAACGTCGATATCGGGGCCGATCCCGCGGCCGTGTGGGCCGCATTGACCGCGGATGACGCGCTGGTGTCGTGGTCGCCGGTGATCAGTGCCATGGAATGGACCGCACCGCGCCCGTTCGGCGTCGGCGCCACCCGCACCGTCACCCTCGGCGGCGTGGTGCGGTTGGACGAGCGCTTCTACCGCTGGGACGAGGGCAAGCGGATGACCTTCACCGTCGACGCCGCATCCATCCCCGGACTGCGACGCTTCGCCGAAGACATCGTGCTCGCGCCGCGCACCGAAGGCACCCGCCTCACGTGGACATTTGCCCTCGAGGGCACACCCGCGCTGCGACCGCTGCTGGCGTTGGCCAGTCCCGCCAATCGACTCGTCACCTCGACCATCGCCAACGGCACGGCCCGGGTCCGAACCCTGCACGGAAGGACGCGCTAGCGATGGCTACCTCGAGCGAACATCGACAGATCGTGATAGTCGGCGCCGGCTTCGGCGGCATCGGCCTGGCGATCAAGTTGCGGCAGGCCGGATTCGACGATCTGGTCATCCTGGAGCGTGCCGACGACCTGGGTGGCACCTGGCAGGCCAACACCTACCCCGGCTGCGCCTGTGACGTGCCGTCGCAGCTGTACAGCTATTCCTTCGCCCCGAATCCGGACTGGTCACGCAAGTACGGCAAGCAGGGCGAGATCCTCGAGTACATCCGCGCTGTGGCGACTGAACACGGTGCACTGCACCATATTCGGTTCGATACGGAAATGCTCGATGCACGCTGGGACGATCAGGTGTCGCGCTGGCGCATCGACACCACCCGAGGTGCGTTCACCGCCGACTTCTTGATCTCCGCGACCGGACTGTTCGCCGAGGCCAAGTATCCGTCGCTGCCCGGCCTGGACACCTTCGCGGGCAAGGCTTTCCATTCGCTGCACTGGGACCATGACTACGACCTCACCGGCAAGCGGGTCGCGGTGATCGGCACCGGCGCCTCGGCAGTGCAGTTCGTACCCGAAATCCAGCCAAAGGTCGCCGAACTCGTGTTGTTCCAGCGGTCGGCACCGTGGATCGTGCCCCGCCTGGACCGGCGCACCCACGGCCTGGAGCGGCTGCTGCTTCGCCAGGTCCCCATGGCGGGCAAGCTGATCCGCGGCAGCTGGTATACCGCCTTGGAAGGCTTCGGCCTGGTCGGATTCGTCGACAAACGATTCCGGCACCCCTATGAACTGCTCGGCAGGCTGCAGTTACGGCGGCAAGTCCGGGATCCGCTGCTTCGCCGCACACTCACCCCGGACTACATGATCGGCTGCAAGCGCGCGATCTTCTCCGACTCCTACCTTCCCGCGCTGGACCAGCCCAATGTCGAGGTGGTCACCGACCCGATCGCCGAAGTGCGGCCGCACTCGATCGTGCTGCGCGACGGTACCGAACGGGCGGTCGACGCCATCATCTACGGCACCGGGTTCACCTCGATCCCAAGCGCATTCGAAAGGTTCACCGGCCGCGACGGGCTGTCGATGGCCGAGCTCTATCGTCAGCAGCCGCAAAGCTATCTCGGCGCCACCCTCGCCGGATTCCCGAATTTCTTCTGCACCCTCGGCCCGTTCGGCGCCGCGGGCAACCAGTCCGCCATCTTCATGATCGAATCGCAGATCGCCTACATCGTGGACGCCCTGACCACGATGCGCGCGCTCGGCGCGCGCCGAGTGGAGGTGAAGCCGCAGGTGCAGGATGCCTTCCTGGACGAGATGGCACGGCGAAGCGCGGAAACCGTCTGGGTCACCGGCGGCTGCACCGGCTACTACCAAACCCCAGACGGCCGCAACGCCGGCCTGTATCCCAACTGGAGCTTCGAATACCGCCGCCGCACCAGCCGATTCGACACCGACTCCTACGAGGTGAGCGCCTGATGGATATCGGACAGCTCAACCCACTGCGCCGGATCACCGACCCGCACTACGACGTGGACGGTAAGACCGTGCTGATCACCGGCGCGAGCCAGGGCATCGGCCGCGAACTCGCCACCATCCTGCGTCGGCGCGGCGCCTCGATCGCGATCATCGACATCGACGACACCGGCGCCCAGTCTGCGGCGGCGGAACTCGGGAACCGGTCACTGGCGATCGGTGCGGATGTATCGGACCGGGAGGCCATGGCGAAGGCGGTGACGCGCACCGTCGAACACTTCGGCCGACTCGACGTCGTGGTCGCCAACGCGGGTGTCGTGCCCGAACCGGCGACGCTGCGCACGATGGATGGGCGCGATTTCGACCGCGTCATCGACATCAACCTGACCGGTGTGTTCAACACCGTGCGCCCTGCGCTGAACCATATCGTCGCCACGCATGGACATGTCGCGGTCGTCTCTTCCTGCGCTGCCTTTGCCCCAGGCATGGGCGGCGCCCCGTACATGATCAGCAAGGCGGGCGTCGAACAACTCGGCCGCGCACTGCGGGTGGAGCTCGCCGGTCTCGGCGCCACGGCCGGGGTGTCATATCTCGGCATCATCGACACGGCGATGACGCGCGCGACGCTGGACCAGCACGAGATCGGACGCGAACTCGACAGCCTGCTGCCGTGGCCGCTCAACGTGCGGATCTCGGCGGGCGAGGCGGCTCGGGTGATCGCCGACGGCATCGGCCGCCGCGCCGCCCGCACCGTCGCACCGACCAGTTGGGAGCCGTACGCATTGCTGCGCGGCGTCGTCAACATCGCATTGGATCACCGACTCGCCCGCGACCCGCGGGTCGCCCAGCTGCTCCGCCGACTGGAGAGTATGCGGTGAGGGGCCGGGATATCGTGCGCGGCTCACGCCGTGCCCGGGCGCTGCGTCAGGTATCGGCGCTGACCGTGCGCCGATTGGCGCAGCGCACGCCCGTCAGTTCGAACACGCTGTCGTTCGCCCGACCAGTCATCGAGCGGGCCATGCGATCGCTCGCGCCGGTGCTGCGCGACACGGCCGTCGAATCGATCATCGACGGCGCGGTTCGCGGCGAGTGGGTACGCGGTCCGAAAGCGACCCGCACCGATGCCGTCATCCTGTACGTGCATGGCGGCGGCTTCGTCGCGGGCTCGGCGCGCTCGTACCGGGGGATGACTTCGCGGCTGTCCACGGCGACCCGATTGCCGGTATTCGCCGTGGACTACCGACTGGCCCCCGAGCATCCCTTCCCCGCCGCTCCGCACGACGTCGCCGGTGCCTATCGGTGGTTGCTCGCCAGATATCCGGCGAATCGCATTGTCGTCGCGGGCGACTCGGCGGGCGGCTACTTGGCCGCCGATCTCGCGATCGCCAACGCGCGCAGCCGAAGTGCGGCACCTGCTGCGCTGCTGCTGTTCTCCCCCATGACCGACCTCAGCCTCGAGATCGCGGCCGGCTACGAAGCCGGCGAACGGGACGGCATCATGTCGGTCCAGGTCGCCTCGGCGGCGATCGCGCAGTTCACCGCTGACCGGCTCGAACTACTGCCCGGCCCTGGAATGGCCTTGCCGCCGACGTTGATTCACGCCGGCGCCAGCGAATTCTTCACCGCCGACGCGATCGCGCTCGCCGAGCGACTACGTGCGGCAGGCGCGGCATGCGAACTGGAGGTGTGGCCTGACCAGATGCATGTCTTCCACGCACTACCCGCACTCGTCCCGGAAGCGCGGACGGCCTATCGCGCTGCCGCCCGCTTCGTCTTCGACATTCTCGACGCGACCACACGGACCGAAAGACTCTCATGACGACCAGCCCTCGTTTCGACACGCTGTGTGCGGCCTTTCAGCACACCGCGACCATCGACCCCGACGCCATCGCACTGCGCACGTCCGGCGACGAGCACACCATGACGTGGCGGGAGTACGCGGCCCAGGTCCGGCTGGTCGCGGCAGGCCTGGCGGCCCTCGGCGTGCGGCGCGGCGACACAGTCGCGCTGATGATGTCGAACCGAATCGACTTCTACCCGTTGGAAGTCGCCGCGCAACACCTTGGCGCCACCTCGTTCTCGGTGTACAACACGCTGTCGGCCGAACAGCTCGCGCATGTGCTGAACAACGCGGGCGCACGGGTGGTGCTCATCCGATGCCCCGCAACGCCTCTCCCCCCAGGGGCTGGGCTCCAACCGGGTGTCGCGTACGTATCCTGCGCGGGAGCGCGCATCAAGTGACCACCGACGATGCCAGAACTTGCACGAACGCGTGTATACCCGCCATTGTGTGCGCAGGCATCATGACGTCGCAGAACGGCAGTGCCGCCGCCATCGCACCGGTGACCGGCTGGAATCGGGACTCGCCCGCACGGGGATTGAGCCAGATGACGCGCCAAGCCCGGCGCCGGATCCGAGCCATCGCACGGGCAAGGAGATCCGGGGTGTCGCTGTCCCAGCCGTCCGATGCGATGACGACGACAGCGCCGCGCACCGCGTTACCGGACGGAGTTGCGAGCAGCGCGCCGAGGCATCGGCCGATGTGCGTGCCGCCATAGCGGTCGGTCACCTTGTCGTTGGCGCGGGCTACCGCGACATCCGGAGAACGATGCGCGAGTACCGAGGTAAGCCTGGTCAGCGAGGTGGAGAAGGCGAACACCTCGGGTCGATCGGGCGAACGGCGCTGCATCGCCGCCCGCATCAGGTGCAGATAGATCGTTGCATACGGCTGCATCGAGCGACTGACGTCGCAGATCATGACGATTCGGCGCGGGCGACGCCGGGGACGAGTGCGGACCAGCACCGCCGACTCCCAGCCGGTGCGGCGGGAGTTGTTCATCGTCGCCCGGAAGTCGATCCGCTTGCCGTGCGCATGGTTTTCGTAGCGCGTGCTTCGGCGCTGCGGCCAGAGCGCCGCCGCCTGTTCCAGCCAGGCGCCGACTGTCCGCAGATCGTCCGGCTCGAAGCGGGCGAACGGTTCCTGCGCTCGTGCGGCGAACCGGCTCGGCAGTACGTCCGGCAGCGCCGCACCCTTGTCGGTCGATCGGTCGGCACCAGTTGCTGATTGCATCGTCGCCCAGGGGGCTTCGCCGCCTTGCCGAGGCTGCCCGCGACGGCCCGCACCCGGCGCCGACACGCGTTGGGCAGGAAGTCCGTGCGTTCGGCTCGGCGGGTCCATGCCAAGCGTCGCATCGGCGAACACCGTCGCAAAGACCGCGTCGAAGGCAGCCAGATCCTGCATGCGATCGACGAGTGTGAGTCGTGTGGCCCAGTAGAGCTCGGTGCGCGATCGCGGCGTCATGCGACGCAAGGCTTGCACGTACAGTGCGGGCCCGCTCGGCGCCACTGCGACCCCACCACGCCGCAACCGCGCGACCATCGCGACGGCGAATGCCGCCAGATCGACGCCGCGCAGGAGTACGGCTCGTGTCATCGCTTCCTGCGTATCTGCCTGCCTACCAGAATAATTCCGAGCACGACCGCCAGCCCGAACGCGATCGCGGGCGCATACTTCTTGATCATCGCAGGCCCGACGAGATCGACGAGGTCGAGCGGTGCCGACTCGGGTTGTGCGACCGACTGCGCGGCAGTCGAATCGCCCGCCGCGAGTTTCGCTTCCAAGGATGCGACGAATTGACCGATCATTTTCTCGGACACCTGCTGCAGCGTCCCGCTGCCGAATTGGGCGAGCTTGCCGACAATCTTGAGGTCGGTGTCCACGGTGACATGAGTTCTGTCGCCCTCTGCGCGCAGTTGTGTGGTGATGGTCGCCGCGGCGTTTCCGGATCCGCGCGAATCCCGGCCGCGGCCGTTGATGACGGCGCGATGGTCGTGTTCGTCGCGCTCGACGACATTCGCCTTCCCGGTGAATTCGCTGGTCACTGGGCCGACCTTGACCTTGAGCCGGCCGAGGAAGTCGTCTCCCTCCCAGCCGACCTTCTGTGCGCCTGGCATGAGTGGGACCACCTGTTCGAGGTCGGTCAGCACCTCCCATGCCTGCTCGACGGGTGCGTTGACGGTGAACTCGTTGGCGATCTTCATTGCTGTATCCCTCTCATCCGGTAGCCAGGTCTCGGGTGTATTCGGCGAATGCCGCGTGCACGGTGTCGCGGTCGTCGGGTGTCTTCGCCAGTGCGCTCAGCGCGGCAATCGCCTCCGGCGCGCAGAGATCCGCGACATCGAGCGTCGCCAACGCGGCGATCCAGTCGATGGTCTCGGCGACACCTGGCGGTTTGTCGAGATCGAGACCGCGAGCGTGGGCGACGAATCGGGTGGCATGCTCGATCAGCGCATCGGTTGCCCCGGGCACGGTGCGTCGCACGATCGCCACCGCACGGGCCGGTTCCGGGTAGTCGATCCAGTGGTAGAGGCAGCGCCGCCGTAGCGCGTCGTGCAGGTCGCGACTGCGGTTCGAAGTCAGCACCGCGAGCGGCGGCTGCTCGGCGGCAAAGGTGCCGAGTTCGGGCACGGTCACCGCGGACTCACCGAGGAATTCCAGCAGCAGCGCCTCGAATTCGTCATCGGCACGGTCGATTTCGTCGACCAGCAGCACCGGCGGCGTCGGACCGCGATACCGCACACAGCGCAGGATCGGGCGGTCGACCAGGAATGCCTCGGTGAACAGGTCGGCTTCGGTGAGGTCGACGCCGCGGGCCTCGGCGAGCCGGATGCTGAGCAGTTGACGCTGGTAATTCCAGTCGTACAGCGCTTCGCTCACGGTGAGGCCCTCGTAGCATTGCAGGCGAATCAGCGGTGCGCCCAACACGGTAGCCAGGGTCTTCGCCGCCGTCGTCTTGCCGACTCCCGGTTCGCCTTCCAGCAGCAGCGGCCGACCCAACGTGGTGGCCAGATAGAAGGCGGCGGCGGTCCCGGTATCGAGCAGGTAGTCGTCGGCGTCGAATCGACGCACCACGTCCCCGATATCGTCGAACGGCGACATCATGGCGACGTCGCGGCGCGCAGGCGCTGGTAGTCGTCCCAGGTGTCCACGTCCAAGGGCACCGGTGCGTCGACGTCGAGCCGCGACACCGCGAAGCGGCCCGACTCGATGATCTTCCACACCGCCTTGTCGCCGTGTAATCGGGCCAACTCGCTGAATGGGCTGCGGCTCAGCCAGAATGGATGCCCGATACCGTCGCGATAGCGGCAGACCGTGATCGCGGCGGTCGTTCCCTCGGTGATCAGACGGTCGATGGTCGACGCCGACACACCCGGTTGATCACCGAGCATCAGCACGACTCCGGCGGCTCTGGGATGGACCGAGCTCAGGGCGGAACGCAGCGACGACGAACAGCCCGAACGGAAGTCCTCGGCCATGGCCACCTCCAGGCCGGTGAGATCGACCTGCTGGCGGATCGCCGCCGCCGCGCCGCCGAGGGTGACGATGACCTGATCGAAATCGCAGCATCGCACCACGTCGAGGGTGGCGCCGAGAATCGTCGTATCCCGATACGGCAGTAGCTGTTTCGCAGTACCGAGACGCCGTGAGGTTCCCGCGGCGAGGACGACTCCGGTGACGAATCCGATTGTCATGAGCCCGGATGCGCCTCGGCGAAAGAGGTACGGCAGCGGGAACTGCAGAACCAGTGGTCGAGATCGTCGACAGTAAGACGTGGTGTGTCCGGCCCGACCGTCACGGTCATACCGCATACCGGATCGAGCGTCTCGAATGCGACGCTCGCCGGGCGGGCCGGGACGGCCAAGCCACCCTTGCGGATCGCCTGGATTACTTCCGCGGCAATCGAGACGGCTATCTCCGCAGACGTCTTGGCGCCGATCGGCAAACCCACCGGGGTGCGCACGCGCGCACGCTCGGCGTCGGTCAATCCGAGCTCGTCGAGAATCGATGCTCCCCGAATGCTGCTGGCCACCAAGCCGATATACCCCACGCCCGAGTCGAGCGCGGTGCGGATCATCTCGGCTTCCTGGCCGCCATGGCTTGCGATCACCACCGCGGTCGTATCGACCAGCGAATCCAGCGAGTCTGCTCCGGCAGCACTGCGCTGCACCCCGAATCCCACCAGTTCGCATACTTCGGCCAGTGCGTCCGCGATGGGTGTCGCGCCGCAGATGCGCACCAGAGGCGCCGGGATCTGTGGCTCGAGGAATATCTCCAGCGCTCCGCCGGACAGGCAGGGATTCACTACCACCGCCGCGCCGGGCGCCTCGGGAAAGTGCAGATCACCGTCGGGCAGCACGCGCAGCAGCACACTCTCGTTCGACTGCAGGGCACCCAGTGCCGCCTTGCGGACCGAGTTCTGGGCGCATTGGCCGCCGACGAATCCTTCGATCGTCCCGTCTTGCAACAGGATCGCCTCATCCCCGGCGTGCGCCGAGGTCGGTTGCTGTGCGCGCACGACGGTCGCGTGCACGAACGGAGTCCGGGTGCGGACCAGTTGCTGTGCACGCTCGGTGATCTTCGTCGGTGATCCCATCGCTCGCGCCTACTCAGATGGGCGGTGTGGCCCGACCCTGCATCGCTTCCCACACCCGGGACGGCGTCAGCGGCATGTCGGCGTGCCGGACGCCGAACGGTGCCAGTGCGTCCACCACCGCGTTGACCACCGCCGCAGGGGATCCGACCGTGGCCGATTCGCCGATGCCTTTCGCGCCGATCGGGTGGTGCGGCGAAGGGGTGACCGTGTAGCCGGTCTCGAGATGCGGAACCTCGAGCGCCGTCGGGATGAGGTAGTCCATGAGGGAGCCGCCGAGGCAGTTGCCGTCCTCGTCGAAGGCGATGATCTCCATCAGCGCCATGCCGATACCATCGGTGATGCCGCCGTGTATCTGGCCTTCGATGATCATCGGATTGATCCGGGTTCCACAGTCGTCGACGGCGAGGAAGCGCCGGACCTTCACCACAGCTGTCCCCGGGTCGATGTCGACGACGCAGAAGTACGCACCGTAGGGGTAGGTGAGATTCTCCGGGTTGTAACAGATCTGCGCGTCGAGTCCGCCCTCGATGCCCTCGGGGAGATCACCGGCGCCGTGTGCTCGCATCGCGATCTGCTGGATCGTCACGGCCGCGGACGGATCGCCCTTGACGTGGAACGAGCCTTTCTCCCAATCGAGGTCGGCGACAGAGACCTCGAGCATGCCGGAGGCGATGATCCGCGCCTTGTCGCGCACTTTCCGCGCCACCAGTGCGGCGGCGGCGCCCGAGACCGGTGTCGACCGGCTGCCGTAGGTGCCGAGACCGAACGGAGTCTGATCGGTGTCGCCGTGCACCACGTCGATGTCGTCCGGTGGTATGCCGAGTTCCTCGGCGACGATCTGGGCGAACGTCGTCTCGTGCCCCTGCCCCTGGGTCTGCACCGACAGCCGCACAACGGCTTTGCCCGTCGGATGGACGCGCAGCTCACACCCGTCGGCCATCCCGAGTCCGAGAATGTCCATATCCTTGCGCGGACCCGCGCCGACGGCCTCGGTGAAGAAGGACATCCCGATACCCATCAATTCGCCGCGGGCGCGCTTGTCCTGCTGTTCTTTTCGCAAGGCGGCATAGCCGATCATGTCCATCGCCAGGCGCATGGTCTTCTCGTAGTCGCCGGAGTCGTAGACCCAGCCGGTCTTGCTGGTGTACGGGAACTGTTCGGGGCGAAGGAGGTTCCGCAGCCGCAGCTCGGCCGGATCCATCTTCAGCTCGTAGGCGAGGCAGTCCACCAACCGCTCGACGAAGTAGACGGCCTCGGTGATCCGGAACGAGCACGCGTAGGCGACGCCGCCGGGGGCCTTGTTCGTGTAGACCGCGGTCATCTTGCAATAGGCTGCCTCGATGTCGTAGCTACCGGTGAAGACGCCGAAGAAGCCGGCCGGATACTTCAACGGCGCGGCCGTGCCGTTGAAGGCGCCGTGATCGGCGAGCACGGTCGACCGGATGGCCAGGATCTTGCCGTCGGCGTCGGCGGCGATCTCGCCGACCATGATGTAGTCGCGGGCGAACCCGGTGCTGGTGAGATTTTCGCTGCGATCCTCCATCCACTTCACCGGTTTGCCCAGCAAGAGCGACCCGACGATGGCGCAGACGTATCCCGGATAGATGGGCACCTTATTGCCGAACCCGCCGCCGATATCGGGGGAGATCACCCGGATCTTGTGCTCGGGCAGTCCGGCCACCAACGCGTAGAGCGTGCGGTGGGCATGCGGCGCCTGACTCGTCGACCACAGCGTCAGCTTTCCCGTCACAGGATCGAGATCCGCGACGGCGCCGCATGTCTCCATCGGGGCGGGATGCACGCGCGGATAGACGATTTCCTGCTCGACGACGACGTCGGCGCGTGCGAACACCGCCTCGGTCGCGGCGGCGTCGCCGGTCTCCCAGTCGAAGCAGTGGTTGTCCCGCTTGCCATCGAGATCATCGCGGATCACCGGCATGTCGGGGGCCAGTGCGGTTCGGGCGTCGATCACCGGGTCGAGCATCTCGTACTCGACGTTGATGAGCTCCAAAGCATCACGCGCGGAGTAGCGATCCTCGGCGACGACGAAGGCCACCTCCTGGCCCTGGAACCGGACTTTGTCCGTCGCCAGCACCGCCTGCACATCGTTGGACAGCGTCGGCATCCAGGCCAGTCCCTTCGCCGCGAGATCCGCACCGGTGACAACCGCTTTGACCTTCGGATGGGCCTGTGCCGCGGAGACGTCGACACTCACAATCCGCGCGTGCGCGAACGGGGAACGCAGGATCGCCATATGCAGCATGCCGGGCAGCGACACGTCGTCGACGAAATTGCCGTGTCCGCGAATCAACCGGGGATCCTCTTTACGGAGCATCCTGCCGTGACCGCACGGCTTGCGGTCGTTGTCGACCCGGTCTTCGGGCCGGGACTCGACGGCGGTCATGACGCGCTCCCTACCGGCGCTGCCGTTGGGGCGGGTTCGGGCTCCGCGGCTTCGCCGCGTTGCTTCGCCGCGGCCCACTGGATCGACCGGACGATGGTGGTATATCCGGTGCAGCGGCAGATCTGACCCGAGATCGCCTCGCGGATGGTCCGCTCGTCGGGATTCGGGTTGCGGTCCAGCAGGGCGCGGGCGGTGATCATCATTCCGGGCGTGCAGAATCCGCACTGCAACCCGTGACACTGCATGAAGCCCTCCTGCACGGGATCGAGCCGGCCGTCCACCTCGAGTCCCTCGACGGTGCGCACCGCACGACCGTGGGCCATGACGGCCAGCATCGTGCAGGACTTCACCGGCTCGCCGTCGACTTCCACCACGCAGGTGCCGCAGTTGCTGGTATCGCAGCCCCAGTGGGTTCCGGTGAGCCGCAATTGATCTCGCAGGAAATGCACGAGCAGCGTGCGTGGCTCGACTTCCGCGGTCACCTGCTCGCCATTGACGGTCATGGTTACCTGCATGGCTAGTTACCTTTCAGCGCAGGATCATTCAGTACGCGCTCGACCGCGGTGCGCAACGACCGAACCGTCAGTTCGGACGCGAGGTGTCGCTTGTAGTCCGCGCTGCCGCGCGCATCGGACACCGGTGAGCACGCTGCACTCGCCCGGCGGCCCGCCTCCGAGAAGACCTCTTCGGTGGGCGGCTCACCGATGAGCACGTCCATCGAAGAGGCGAGCGCCGCCGGATCGGGATCGACTGCTGTCAGCCCGATCCGTGCGGCCGCTATCGTCCCGCCGTGCAGCGTCACCGTCGCGCCGGCCGCCGCGATCGCCCAGTCGCCGATCCGGCGCTCCACCTTGGCGTAGGCACTCGACGTTCGATGCCGCACGGGAATTCGGATCTCGATCAGAAGTTCATTTCGCGACATGGCGGTTTCGTACGGACCGGCCAGGAAGTCGTCCATCGCGATCTCCCGGTCGCCGGACGGTCCGCGCACCAGGCAGGTGGCGCCGAGGACCGTGCAGACCGTGGTGAGATCTTCGGCGGGATCGGCCTGGCACAGCGAGCCGCCGATCGTGCCGCGGTTGCGCACGACCGGGTCGGCGATCACGCGCTCGGCGTCACGGAAGATCGGGCACACCGCGGCGAGATCGTCGGATTCGAGCAGATGCCGATGCCGCACCATCGCACCGATTCGTACCAGGGTCGGATCGGTGACGATGTATCCCAGTTCGGCAGCCAGGTCGTTGATGTCGATGAGATATTCCGGATTGGCCAGACGCAGCTTCATCATCGGGAGCAGGCTGTGCCCGCCCGCGATGATGCGCGCCTCCTCCCCCAGCCGGTCCAGTAGTCCGATGGCGTGATCCACGCCCGTCGCGCGCTCGTATTCGAATGGCCCAGGAACTTGCATGTGATCTACCTCACATCAATGGGAAGAAGCTCAGCCTCTGCCCCGCTGACGCCGTCGTCAAGGCCGAATTAAGGAATCACTTAATCGGCCGTTGGCGGGTGGTGGATCCGTCCGCCGGTTCGGGTCAGTGAGCGGCCGTGCCCGCCCCAGCGGCGCGCGATGATCTCGGCCGCGATGGACACCGCCGTTTCCTCTGGTGTCCGGCCGCCCAGATCCAGCCCGATCGGACTGGCAAGCCGGGCGAGTTGTTCGTCGGTGAGGCCGGCCTGTCGCAGCCGGGACAGCCGCTGGTCGTGCGTGCGGCGCGATCCCATGGCGCCGACGTAGCCGATCTCCGGCGCACGCAGTGCCACCTCTAGCAGCGGGACGTCGAACTTGGGATCGTGGGTCAGCACGCAGACAACAGTCTGCGAATCGACCGCGCCGGCCGCGATCTGCGCGGCCAGGTAGCGGTGCGGCCAGTCGACGACGACCTCGTCGGCGGTCGGAAACCGGGCGGAGGTGGCGAAGACCGGCCGCGCGTCGCACACCGTCACCCGGTACCCGAGGAACGATCCCTGCTGCGCGACGGCGGCGGCGAAATCGATCGCCCCGAACACCAGCATCCGCGGCTGCCGGGCATAACTGGCGACGAAAACCGCCATGCCCTCGCCGCGACGCTGCCCGTCCGGACCATAGGAAAGCACCTCGCTGCGTCCCGACGCGAGCAGCCCGCCTGCGTCATCGGTCACCGCATCATCGGTGCGCGCCGACCCCAGCGTGCCGTGCGCATCGCTCGGCCGGATCAGCAGGCGTCGCCCTACCCGGGCGGCGTCCGGGTGCTCGATGACGGTCGCGATCGCGACCGGTCGGTCGTCAGTGATGTCCGCGGCGACCTCGCCGAGTTCCGGAAACGTCTCCCGCGAGACCGCTTCGACGAAAATGTCGATGGTGCCGCCGCACGTGAGGCCAACGGCGAATGCGTCGTCGTCGGAGAAGCCGTACCGCTGCAATACCGGACGACCGGTCCGCATGACGTCGGTGGCGAGTTCGTAGACCGCGCCTTCGACGCAGCCGCCGGAGACCGAACCGCCGACTGTCCCGTCCGGGGCGACGACCATGGCCGCGCCAGGCGGTCGCGGCGCCGAACGGAAGGTCCGCACGACCGTCGCGACCCCAGCTGTGCCCCCGGCGTTCCAGGTTGTCATCAGATCCGTGAGCACGTCCTGCATGATGCGTCCTCCGGGCGCGATGCGGCGGTAGGCACGGCGTCCACCTCCAAACTAGACTCGGATCGTGACGCCCGCCCAGCTTCGGGCCTACTCGACCGTGGTGCGGCTCGGCTCCGTCCATGCGGCGGCCAGAGAGCTGGGGATGTCCGACGCCGGTGTCTCGCTGCACATCGCTCAGCTGCGCAAGGAACTCGATGACCCGCTCTTCACCCGCGCGGCGATGGGTCTGGCCTTCACGCCCGGCGGATTGCGCCTGGCCAGCCGGGCGATCGAGATTCTCGGACTGCAGCGCCAGACGGCGATCGAGGTGAGCGAGGCGGCGCGCGGTCGACGGCTGCTCCATATCGCGGCATCGAGCACGTTCGCCGAACATGCCGCGCCCGGCCTCATCGATTTGTTCGCGGCGCGGGCGAAGGACCTGTCGGTCGAGCTGAGTGTGCATCCCACCAGCCAGTTCCGCAGTCTGATCGAGACCCGTGCGGTGGACATCGCGCTCGGGCCCGGTTCGGACAGCACCGACACGACCATCGCCGCCCGGCCGTTCCTGAAGTATCAGATCATTTCGGTCGCGCGCCCCGACAGCCCGTTGGCAGGCGCCGCACCGCATCCGGCGCTGCTGCGGGAGCAGCAGTGGATGCTGGGCCCGAGCGCAGGCAGTGTCGACGGGCATATCGCGACGATGCTGCGTGAGTTGGCCGTTCCCGAATCGCACCAGCGGATCTTCCAGAGCGACGCCGCCGCCCTCGAAGAGGTCCGCCGTGTCGGGGGTATCACCGTCACGATTGGCTTCGCCGTCTCCTCCGACCTCGCGGCCGGTCGGTTGATCCACATCAAGGGACCCGGGCTTCAGGTATCCGACGAGTGGTGCGCCACCACATTGCCGCCCGATTCCCGCCAGCCCGCAGTGTCGGAACTGCTGCGGTTCATCACCACTCCGCGATGTATCCAGGCGATGATCCGCGGGTCCGGCGTGGGCGTCACACGGTTCCGTCCGAAAGTGCATGTGACGCTGTGGAGTTGAACGGGCTGACCACTCACCTCCCGCAGAGGAGACCGAGGTAGCGCGGATCCACGATGCGTGCCGACTGATCAGCGCGGCGGCACCGCGCTGACGGCGTCGTGCTGGGACGGATGACGATCCCGAGCGACCGCACCGACCGCGACGCACGGCCCCATGATTCCGATGCCGTGTACTTTACTTGACAGTCTGTTGGGTTTTTACAACAATACTTTGTATGAGTCCGGTGAAGAGGGGTGAAAGCCTCCCGATCTACAACCGTATCGGCGTGCTCCGCGCGGAGCGGCGGATGAGCCGGGCCGAGCTCGCTGCCCGTATTGATGTCAATCCCCAGACCGTGGGAGCGCTGGAACGAGGCGACCACTATCCGAGCCTCGATCTCGCATTGCGCATCTGCGACGTCTTCGGGTTGCCGGTGGAGGCGGTGTTCTCCCGCTCGGAGTTCACGCCGCTGTCCACCGAGCTCTACCGCCGCAACGTCTGACCGAAGGAGGTCTCCGATGAACCCTGCTACCCAACAGCAGCGCAACCTGATCCACCGTTATCAGGACTACCGCACGCGCCGCTTCGTCAAGTACGAACGCACCTGGTCCAAGTCGCTGCCCGGATGGCGAACCAGGAGCCGTCGCCGAAAGCTGGTGGTGGCTTTGGCGCTGACGTTCACGTTCATGTTCGCCGTCAGCGTGCTCTGCGCCTTCGGCGTACCAGGGGCGCCGCTCTTGTGGTTGCCTGCCTGCCTGGTGTTCTTCCCGCTGTGGACTACGCTTCAGATCGTTTCCGGACGTCGCGGGGATGCGCCGGAGGCTGCCCTGGATGAGTTCGAGATCGCGCAGCGGGACAGCGCACGCTCCATCGGCTTGACGGTCACCCAGAACCTGGTGATGATCCCGATCATCTATCTGATCCTCGGTTCGGTGTTCACCGAAGGAGCCGACGAAAACATGTCCTACGCCGGCGGACTGATGGCATTGACCGCGCTGCTCGTGGGCGGCTGCACACCAGCCATGATCCTCGGCTGGACCCGGCCCGACCCACTGCCCGAAGACTAGACGTGAGGTACTGGCGGCTTCAGCGATCTTGCCAGGTCACGAAGTCGAATTCGAGGTATTGCTCGGCGACGGAGGGGACGTGGGTGAGCGTCAGGGCGGCGAGATTGCCCTGATCGGTGCGCACACAGATCGTGTTGCCGATATGCAGGGCGTAGAGGTTGGCCAGGGTCTTGGTCCATGAGCCCGCTGCGACCACGCGGCAGCGATCGTGCGCGTCGTGACCGGTTGCCTCGTCTGTGGGGATCGAGAATCGTGGTGTGCCGTGGCTCATTGCATTGAGGCTGTCGGCGGTCTTCGACGGGCTCAGATCGACGCCGGGCAGGTCCTGGTCTTGAATCTGTCCGGTGTCCAGATCGATGCCTTGAACGTTTGCCAGCTTTTGATGACCCTGGGTGAGGATCGCCGGTTCCGGCGAGGTTGTCGGTGCCACAACCGATGTGCCGGACAGCGGTACACCTGAGGGGGTGCTGGTCGAGGACGAGTCCGACGAGCATTGCACGATCCCGAAGATCACAGCGACGACGACGCCGACGGCGCCGGCGGCCCCACCGATCGTCGCCCACGTGCCTTCCCGCTGACGATTGCTTTGCTGTGGGCGATCTCTCTCGCCAGGATTACTGCCGGGTCCCACATCTGGCATCCGCTGCCCCCGTTGGATCGACGTCGCCGAGCCCTGTCGCCAGACACGCTAGCTCGAGGCAGGTCCGCAAGTCCGACCATTGGCCTGATTTCGTCTCTCCCTCAGTGCAAGTCCCCATTCGGGCAGGCGCCATCGCCGACTCGCGCGAATTCCTTACCGCGGTGGTCGGTCTGAAATCCGGCTGTATCACCAAGGGCCCCAACCTGTTCGCCACACGGCAACGGATGAATGTGTCCTCTATCTTGAATGGTGCTCGGGCTGTTGGGGCTCGGGTGTCTCGACGGGTATCGGTGTGGCTTGGATGTGGCTGTCTTGTTGGTGGCTCTCTACGGCTGGCCGCCCGGTGCTCGGACGACTCGGCCGCTGATTGAGAGCTGCGAATTGTCGCTGTATAGAGGCCCGCTGGATTACCGTGCGTCGCCCATCCGCTGTCTGTACGGCAATCGCAGCTGGATCATGGGCCTGTCGAACCTCCTGCATCGCGGTAGGGAGCGATGGTTCCGTTCATCCTCGTGCCGAGAATATTTGAGCGTCGAGCCGTCGGCATTTGCCCGGAGATGTCAGGATTTGCGAGGGGCGACTAGACCGGATTCGTAGGCGAGGACTACCAGTTGCGCGCGGTCACGTGCCTGGAGCTTGGTCATGGCCCGGTTGATGTGGGTTTTCGCGGTCAGGGTGCTGATGACCATGCGGGTGGCGATCTCGTCGTTGGACATGCCCTGGGCGACCAGGGTGACGGCCTCGCGTTCGCGCGCGGTCAGTTCTGGCATCCTCGTGCTGGCGTCGGTGTGCAGAGGCTGGGAGACGTATCGGTTGATCAGTCGGCGGGTGATCGACGGTGCGAGCAGGGCGTCGCCTCGGGCAGCGACTCGCACGGCGTGCAGGAAGTCTTCCGGCAGAACGTCTTTGACGAGAAACCCGGCTGCGCCCGCGCGGAGCGCGTGGAAAACGTATTCATCCAGGCCGTAGTTGGTCAGAATAACGACGTGCACTCCGGCCAGTGTTGGGTCTGCCGCGATGCGCTGGGTCGCCTCGATGCCGTCCATGCGGGGCATCTGGATGTCGATGAGTGCGATATCGGGCAGGTGCTGGCGGGCCAGTGCCAGGGCTTGGCTGCCGTCGGCGGCCTCGGCCACTACCTCGATGTCGTCCTCGAGGTCGAGCAGTGCGCGGAATCCGCTGCGAATGAGTGGTTGGTCGTCGACCAGCAGGACACGAATCATGATGGTTCCACCGGGAGTTCGGCTCGGACGGAGAACCCGCCCGCGGTGCGCGGTGCCGCCTGTAGCCGACCGCCGAGTGCGGTGACTCGTTCGCGCATGCCGAGCAAACCGACGCCGTGCACCGCTACGGTGTCCGGTTCGGCCGTACCGTCGTCGTCGACCTGTACGACCAGGGCGTCGGGCTGGTAGTCGATGCGGATCGCTGCGGTCGCGGCGACGGCATGACGGGAGATATTGGTCAGCGACTCCTGAATGATCCGGTAGACGGTGCGCTCCACCGCGGCCGGTAGGTCCAGTCGTTGACCTTCGATCGTGAGCGTCGCGTCCAAGCCTGTTGTGCGGGCGCGTTCTACCAGTTCCCGAACATGGTCGAGCCCTGGCCGCGGGGTGGCTCGGTCGTCGCGCAGTGCTTCCAGGGTCGCGCGCAGTTCCCGAGCCGCCTCACGTCCCGCGTCCCGGATGACCAGCAGGGCAGTCGGTACTTCTTCGCCTTTCCTGCGAGCCACGTGGACGGCTGCTTCGGATTGCACCTTTATCACCGAAATCTGGTGGGTGAGCGAATCGTGCAGTTCCCGGGCGATGTGCAGCCGCTCTTCGTCGGCGCGGCATCGCGCGGTCTCCTCACGGGTGCGTTCGGCTTCATCCGCGCGGCGTTCGGCCTGCCGCAGTGCTTCACCCGCTGCCGCCGCCGCGACCAGCCAGGCCAGTTGCAGCGCGCCGCGGGCCTGCGTGAACGCCTCGTCCACAGGCCATTGCGGGTGCGAGACCAGCATCGCGAACGGCAGTGTGAGCACCATGAGCACCGAGCCCGCCGCCGCGACGAGTCGGTGCCCGACCCGGACGGTGGCATATACGGCGACCAGAAAGGCAATGGCGGGCACCTCGAAACCGATTGCCTGGTAACCCAGTACGCACACACCCGTCACCGCCAGCACGGTGACCGGCGCCCGGCGGTACGCGATCAACGCCAGACCGCCGATGGTCAGCAGCACAAAGCCCAGCGGATCGAGCATGGTGGGGAAATATTGCCCGGACAGGCCGGTGATCAGCAGGGTGGCCGCCACGCCGACGGCGACCGCCCAGTCACCGATACGGATCTCTGCCCTGCTCATGGGTGCACCCTAGCCGGAATCCGGCCCGGGCGACTCCTCCCGGCGATTGATCGATGGATTACCACGGACGCGGTATATCCCCTGCTCCTACCATGTCTGCGGTAGTCGGCTACGGCATCGGCGGCAGCATGAATTGTCTACTCCCGCAGGATGATCGAGGGCGGGTCTGGCCGACATGATGAGGCGACATCGAGCCATTCGACCCAGGAGGACCGCATGTCCGTCCGTCGTCTGCCCGCCGTCGCGGCAACCGCTCTGCTCGTAGGTGTCATGCTTGCCGCACCGGCGGCGGCCTCGGTCCAGCAGAGCGCCGCCGTCACCGGCATGACCTCGGGGCGACTCGGCCCCACCGTGACCGCGCTGGTGGGGCTGGCCAGCGTGGTGTTCGGCTGCCTCGCTCTGGGCCGCATCGGCGGCATGAGTACCGGCAACAGTCGGAAAGGTGCTCTGGTGGCGCTGGTCTCGGGGCTGATCAGCCTGGTCCTCGGTAGCGTGTTCGCGGCAACCGCCGACGGTGGTCCCGGCACCGGCAATGGAATAGTCGGGTCTTGGGCGGCGATGGCGTTCGGACTGATCGGCGTAGTCCTCGGCGGGCTGGCACTGAATCGTTCAGGCAATGTCGGCCGTATGGGCTGAGGTCTCGAATGCACTGCTCGGCCGCCTATCGGGGTCGCGCTGGGGTGGCCGTTCCGGTGGCGTACTTGCGGTGGGCGGTGTAGATCGCGGCACCGAGAACGACGACCGCCACGCCGGACAGTACCGACGCCATCGGCAACGTACAGGCGAGGGTCAGGCAGCCGAGCAGTCCGACGATGCTCCAGTGGATCCGCCTAGGTTCTGTCTCGAAGTGGTGAGGGCTGGCCTGTGGCCGGTCGTCTCACGAGTGTCGAAGCCATTGGTTGATGACAGCGATGTGGATCGTGGCTTGGTAGCGGACGGCGAGTTTGTCGAACCGGGTGGCCACGGCCCGATGCTGTTTGAGCTGGTTGATGCCGCGTTCGACAGCGTTGCGGTCACGGTAGATCACCGGATCGAACGTCGGCGGCCGCCCACCGGCCCGGCCGCGGCGCAGCCGGTTCGCGGCCTGATCGGACGGGACCGGGATCGTTGCTCTGATCCCGTGACGACGTAACCACTCCCGGTTACCGCGACTGGAATACGCCTTGTCGGCCAACACCCGCACCGGCCGCACCCGCGGACGTCCGCCTCCGAGTTTCGGCACCGCGATACCGTCCAACACCGCCGTGAACTGAGGACTGTCACCGGCCTGACCCGCGGTGACCAGCACCGACAACACCCGGCAGCCCTGCTCACACGCCAGATGCAGCTTGCTGGTCCACCCACCCCGAGAGCGCCCCAACCCGTGATCGGCCGGCTCGCGTTCACCAGGCCCGGCTGGCGGTTCGGCCTGCCGGTCGCTGTCGCGGCGCCCACCAGCAGCGTGCTGGTGGGCCCGAGCGATCGTGGAGTCCACACTGACCTGCCAGTCGATCACCCCGGCCGCGTCGGCCAGCACCTGCAGCGATGTCACGATCGCCGCCCACGCGCCGGCTCGCTGCCAGCGTCGGAACAATCCGTAGACCGCTTGCCAGGACCCGTACTCGGCGGGAACGTCGCGCCATGGCACCCCGGCCCGGGTCCGCCACCGGATCCCGTCGATGAGCTGCCGTTTCGTCCACTTCGGCGGGCGGCCCGCCTTCTTCGGTCGAGGCAGCAACGGCTCCAACCGCGCCCACTGGGCATCGGTCAGATCCGCCCGCCCCGCCACCGCTACGCTGGGCACGAGGTCTCCGGGACTATTCAGGTTTGCTTGGTCGCTAACCCGAAATACCGGAGACCTCACCCATATGCCAAAGCGGCCAACAACTTTCACCGAACATGCTGATGGGTGGCACCGCACAGCGGTGCCACCCATCACTTCACTTCGAGACAGAACCTAGGGGCGTCGCCGAAGTCGGGACAGACCTCACCGGCCTTGTCGCACAAGGTGATCACCGCGTCGATCCGCGAGGGCCAGCCGCACGGCTGACGATCAACCCGCCAGCTTCCGCGTCACCGTCCAGGACGCGACGCCAGATGTGGGACTGCCCGAACGGCCATGCAGTGGCGTAGGTACCGCACTCGACGGTATCTGCGTCTCGGGTTGGGGACGGCTGCCGCGATGGATAGGCTGCGGCCTTGTGCGCAGGCTGTCGGCGGTGTCGAGGTTGTGGTTGGTGTGGGGGGTTACACGAATGCTGATGGTGGTGTTCACCGGTGTGACGGTGCTGCCGCACAGCGTCTGGGATGCCTCGGCCGCGGACTTGACACTGTACCGGGGATGGGCCGAGGTGATCGTGAGCCAGAACGTTTTCCCGCTGTATGACGAGCAATGGCAGTACCCGCCCGGCGCGGGAGCATTGCTGGTGGTGCCCTGGCTGTTCGGCGGCGGGCATGGCTACAACTGGTGGTTCTTCGCGCTGGTCGCCGCGGCGGACGCAGGCGTGCTGAGTTTGTTGATCCGGGACGTGCGACGCGACGGTCGGGAGGCAGCCCAGACCGGGCCGTGGGTATGGGTGGTCGGGGTGGTGCTACTCGGCCGCGTCTGTTACGGCCGATTCGATCTGATCGTGGCGGCGACCGCCGTCGTGGCGCTGTTGTGGGCGACGCGCCGGCCCGCGGCGGCCGGCGCGGCGGTTGCGGCGGGGGTGTTGTTGAAAGTGTGGCCGGTGGTGGTTGTGCTGGGGTTGCGCTGGCCGGCGCTGTGGCGGATCGGTGCGGCAGCGGCCGGCGTCGGCGCGCTGGCCGCCGCGGGACTGACGAGGTTGGGCCCAGGCGCGTGGTCGTTCCTGCAGTTTCAGTCCGAGCGTGGATTGCAGATCGAATCTGTCGCTGCCACACCGCTGTTGATTGCCCGGCTGGTGAACGGCCGTTGGAGCATCGTGCATCGCTACGGGGCTGAGGAACTGTCGGGGCCGTTGGTGTCCGCGATGGCGCGAGGGTGCGTGGCTGCCACGGTCATCGGTGGGGCTGTGCTGCTGATCATTTGGTGGCGCGCGCGGCCTGCGGCAACGGATCTGGCGTTGGCCGCGGTGCTGCTGGCTTTGCTGACCAGCCGGGTCCTCAGCCCGCAATACCTGGTGTGGGCGGTGGCGGTGGCCGCGGTCTGCGCGCTCGACCGGCACACCATGCAGCGACCTGTGCTGATGCTGGTGCTGGCGACGGCACTTGTGAGCCAGGTGGAATTCCCGTTCGTCTACGACCGGGTGGCCACCGGAAGCTGGCCAGGAGTAATCGTTCTGACAGTGCGCAACGGCCTGTTGCTGTGCGCGACCGTGTGGTCGATTGTGCGGCTGTGCCGCGGCCGCGCTCGATCATCAAGCGAAGACCCGGAAATGCCGAACCGCACGCGTTTGTCCTCGCATGCGGCATATCGGGAGGCGATTGCTCGGCCGATCGATCCGCTTCGTAGCCCCGAACGGCCTATGTCAGCGGCGACCGCGCTGTTGGCGTCCGAGGTGCGTCGAGATGCCCCGCCTTGCGGGCGGGGCACCTCCTACCTACGCGAATAGCTTTGAGGCGCAGTGATATTCGAGCCGTCATACCTGAGCGGGCCGCTCGGAGAGAGCGGCCTGCATGGCGACCCCGTCGACGTAGGAGTGCTTCTCCTTGACCGCGCCGTCCTCGACCAGGACATAATCCGCGAGGTCGACGTGTACGCGGTTGCCGGTGGCCGACGTCCCCGTCAGCTGCCATTGCACCACCCAGAAGTCCTCCCCGACGCGCAGCGAGACCAGGTGGAATGTCAGGTCGGGAACCAAGGCCAACGTCCCCGCCGCGGCCTCGCGGATGGCGGCCCGACCTCGCGCGGGCTCCTGGCCCGAGTGCAGGTGGAACACCGAGTCGACGGTGTGGAGTTCGGCGATCCGGTCCGGGTCGCGGTCTACCCAGCAGGCGTGGTAGCGCTCGAACAGTTCGCGAGTGGTAGTGGTCATGATGGGCAAACTCCGATCGTTGTGTAAGCAGTCGTCCTCGATGTGACCTGGGAAGCTTCCGCGAGATCACGCTGAACCAGGTAACTACGTCGTTGGTCGTCCCTCCGTTCGTCGGAGTGTGGCGAGGCGAACGATCTGGGCGTCAAACACGGAACGCGGAGGCGACGATGCCGGGCAGCCGCAGCCAACTCGGTTGGCCTGCATAGCCGGTCAGCTTCCGGGACGTCCTCGCAGCGTTCTTGGCGGTGACGAACCAGGACGGTTTCGGCGAGAGCGCGAACTCGCCGTTGACCATCGTGCGCGGAAAGGGCCGGAACGGCCCGCTGAGGACGGCCCGCTCGGGACCGTCGACCAGGTAAGCGTTGTGGACCACACCGATACCGCTGCCGACGGCATCGAGTGTGTGGCCTGGGTAGGCACCCCACGGCAGACCGGCAACGAGGAATCCCATGGCGCTCCAGACGTTGATGCCGATCGTCCCGTAACGAAGCTCCGCGATCGCCTCGTCGAAATCGCGCCCCATGGCCGCACGGTCGGCGGGCGCGACGATGAGGCTCGCGCCTAGGGTGCCGACGAGCCGTTCGTTCGCGAAAGTCACCGCAGCACGCAGGAAGCCCGTGCCTGTGCCGGGTAAGGCGGTGTGTCCCAGTACCGGAGCGAAGTACTCGGTGGTGAACAATTCCTGCGACGCGGATTCGTCGACCTCGACCAGCAGCCGCCCCGAATGGCGTTCGGCGGCGGGGTAAGCATGTTCGGCGAGTGCCATCTTGCGGTCACTGCCCGGGTACCACGGAGCGCGGCCGGGGAGTTTGTCGAGCACATCGCGCAGCGCATCGAGGAATTCCGCGCGCTGATCCCAGTCACTGCTGAGAATCAAGGCTTGACCCGAGATGCAGTTATGACCTGCGTTGTGCAGCCGCTGGGTCGCGACGTGCTCGGCTTGGTAGCGCAGATCGGCCTTCGACCACCGGCCAGGAACCACAATGATCGGCGAGACCCCGCCCAGTTCACTGGTGATCTCCTTGTTCAGGCGGGGCGTGGGTCAGGGCAATTCAGTGTCGCTGGAGGCCGCCTGGCGTGGCGACGGGCGCATGCCTCCACTTCGAACACCGCTGTTGTGCGTACGCACAACGGACGCTAGGTTGACGGCAGTGACCCAGGACACGCACATCGAGTGCCCGCGCCTCCTTCGCGAGCTGCGGGCCGATTTGGCTGCGATCTCCGAGATGGTGACGGCCAGAATCGAACAGGATGATGAGGACTACGGCGACGCCGCGATCGGTCACCACGAATTGACGACTCTTGTGACCGACAGCCTCGCAGCATTGCTGGACGCCATCGCCGACACCCCCCACTCGCTCGAACCTGCTCGCCGAATCGGACGGCTCAAGGCCGAGCGAGGGATCCCGCTGGACAGTTTGCTGCACGCCTTCCGCGTCGCGGGCTTGGCGTTCTGGGAGGTCATCGTCGAGCGCGCCGACCATGACGACCGTCCCGCTCTGCCCCAGCTGTCGACGCTGGTGTGGGCCACCATCGACGAGTACTCCGTCGCGGCGACCGACGCCTACCGGCGCATAGTCGTCGCCGCGGACGAACAACCCGGTCACCGGTTGTTGCGGGCACTGCTCGATCCCGATCTCCCACCGACGCGGCGCGAGGACTTGTGCAGAAGGATGCGCTTGCCCGCCCGAGGCACGTTCGTCGTCCTGGTCGGCGACATTCGCCTCGTCGCGACCGGAGTGACCACTGTTCGCACCTTTCTCTCCGACGACCGGGTAACCCTCGCCGCCGCAGACTCCCCGGTCACGCTCGACCGCGCGATACGCGCCGCGAGGACGCGAGCCGGTGCCAGCAAACCGTTCACCGACCTCGTATCCGCGCCTGCCGCGTTCGAGCAGGCCCGCCTCGCGTTCCGCTGTCTGAGCTCGGCGGACACCGGAATCCACATGTACGCCTCGTCGCCTGCGCGTGCCTTGATCGCGGCAAACTCCGAACTCGCCGAGGACGTCCTCTCGGATGCGCTCGCCGCATTCGATCGACTCCACCCCGACGACGCCGACGCTCTCGTGCAGACCGCCCTGGCCTGGTACGAGCTCGGTGGCTCCACGTCGGCGGTCGGCGAGCGCCTTCACCTGCACCGCAACACGGTGTTGCACCGTCTCAAGCGGATAGAGCGGCTCACCGGTTCAGCGTTCGCAGTGCCGGCCGACGCGGCCCTGCTGTATTTGGCGCTGCAAGCACGGCTGCTCCAGGCACCCGGCGACCGGTCGTGATCGACGTCGGTGTGCCCCGCGAACTCGAACTATCGCTGGGCAGCGTTGTGTAGTCGACGGTGCTGGGATTGATGGGCCGCAAATGCGGCTTTGCGGGGCTGAGGTATCTGCTTGATCCCGGACAGATCGCGGCGCACCACATGGTTTCGGTCGGCGAGTGATCCCAGACTGTAGCGTGATTGCAGCCCGAACAATTGGGTGCGGGTGCGGGCGCTCCAGCGGCGGGCGGCGGCCGTGCGGGTGGTCTGGAACGTGACCATGTACCCGCCCTCGTACAGCCGCAGCAGCGAGTAACCGGCGGGGTATTCCTTGATCGAGGCCACCTCCAAGAACTCCACCGGGATGCGGATGTCCGGGCGCGTGCGTCGATTGCGGTGCGTGTGCCCGCTGTGGTGCAGGAATACACCGGGTGAGCGCCCGTAGAGCTGGTGCACGGTGGCCGCATCATGCCGGTTGAGCACGAAGCCCGGGCCGCCGAGGTTGCTCAACCCCGACTCTCGGGTCACCGGGTGGTGGCCGAAAACCAGTGTCGGCTGGTCGGGCTCGGCGCGCAGCAGGCTGCGCAGGCGAGAAATCTGCTCGGCGTCGATGCGTCCGCCGGAGCCGTCGAGATCGGTGGTGTCGAGTCCGATCACCCGCAGCCCGTCCAGACTGTAGCTGGACAGTCGCTGTCGGGGCAGAAAGTGCGGGCCCCAGCAGTCGTGGTGCGCAGTCCCCGGCAGTCGCAATCCCGACTGCCAGTCCGCGCCGACCCGCGGCCGGTCGTGATTACCGCGGCACACCAACAGGTCTCCGCCGAGCTCGCCCCAATCGTCGAGCCGACGCCGCAGCTGACGAGATTCGCTCGAGGTGCCGCCACTGGTGAGATCGCCTGCCAGCACCAGGTGGTCGACGTTGCGATCCGGCTCACGCACGTCGGTCAACAGCGCCTCGAGCATCACCGCCGGGTACGGGGCCATCCCGGGCTCCTGCCGCACTCCGGTCGGCAACGCGGCCACGATCTGGCCGCTCACCTCCTCGCCGAAGTGCAGGTCGTTGGCCAGCGCGATAGTGCGCAGCAGCCGCCCTGGTGGCGGCGTGAGGGTGCGGAACTCGTGTTTCTGATCCTCTTTCCACCAACCCATCGTCAAACCGGAGGCTGCCCGCACGCCGCGCGAGCGGGCCTCCAACCGGTAGTGCCTGCCCGGTTCGAGCCCGGTGATTTCGACGTAGTGGAAGGCGGTGGGTGCGGGGTCGGAGTGCACGACCGGCAGCGGCTGACGCGAATCCGCCGGTCCGAGTGCGAGTTCGGTGTCCGTTGCGACCGGCCGCCAGCGCCCGATCGGGTCAGCCGCTGCGGTCGTCCAGCTGACCGCCACCGACTGATCGCTCACCGTGATGAGCTCCAGATCCCGGGCTATGAGCGAACGAGGCTGGGGCGCCAGCAGCGCGAGTCCGCCGACCGGAAGCGCGGCCACTGCGGCCAGCGCGGTGAGCGTGGTCCTACGGGAGAACTCGTGGTGGCCCATCGCAACCCCTGACCTAGGTCTCGTCGATGCATCGACGGACCCGACGTTATTGGGGCAACCGTGCCACTCCGTGAACAACGGTTGAGCTGCGCCGGTCGGTTGGCCGCCGGTTTCCTGAATAGGCCGCTGTCCGCGTCAGCCGCAGTTCACGGACTATTCGATCGGGGTCGCTGAACCGGGTGTCGGGGGGAGCCAGCCCGCGAGTCCAACTATCTCCGCGGCGATTTCGGCAGCCGAACGTTCATCGGTCGTGATTCGGTGGCCCCCGTGTCGGCAACTGGTCTCCAGTCGGTGTGCCATGGCAGTTGGCCTACATCGCAGCAAGGTTGCGCTCCGCCAGACCGTGCGCCCACGTAGACGGGTAGGCCATATCGAGAAAGTCGCCTACGCCGGATACGTGCTGATCTTGACGACTCCTTCGTCAGAGTCGATGATTATTTGTCGGCCTTTTCAAGTCGGTGGTTCTTCCGGCCGGACGGATGAATCGAACGACCTGCCCATATGCTCGGCACTTTTGCCGTCGGGACCCTACGGCGCCGAGTCGATCTGCGCTTATTTCAAACTATCGACTGCCGTCGAGGCGTGATGCGGGATGAATAGTTGACAAAGAAAAATAGAAGTCTGTTTTCGGCCCTAATGCCGACCGATGGTCCGATCAACAACGTGGTGAGCCAGAGGATTCGAATACGCCGCAGCCGGACTCGACGGCGGGCACGGGAAAGGCTCGCCCGAGGAGGTTCACAACATGGATTCGTTCTGGGATTACGTGTGGTACACGATCCTCGTGTTCGCCTTCGTGGCGTACCTGATCGTTCTGTTCCAGATTCTGGTGGATCTGTTTCGCGACCACTCCGTCTCCGGCGTGGCCAAGGCCGTGTGGGTGATCGCGCTGGTGGTGTTGCCGTACCTGACGGCGCTGGTGTATCTGATCGTCCGGGGGCGGGGCATGGCGCTGCGCGCCCAACGGTCGCAGGCGGAGGCGAAGCAAGCAACCGATCAGTACATCCGGCAAGTCGCGGGCAAGTCCCCGGCCGAGAGCATCGCCGACGCCAAAGCCCTGCGCGACGCCGGTGTCATCACCGACGTGGAGTTCGAGCAGCTCAAGGCTCAAGCCCTGGGGCAACCCGTTTCAGCACCCAATGCGTCGACCGGGCCGTGATCCTACGGCCCAGCCCGTCCTCGTCGGCGTACTCAGGATGTGAGGTCGCACCTGGGCCTGACAGTTGGGCGTGACTGCGTCGAAGCAACGTGCTGGGTGGCTCCTCGGCTCCAGCCACCCCAGCCATCCGGTCGCCGGAATGGCGCACGCTAGTACCGCGGAACTGAGAATCGAGACGGAATTGCCCAATTCGCGGAGCTTCTCGGCCCTCATTATCGGACTTCGTTGGCGCACACCCTGTCCGACCGCTTCGGCGAAACTATGCGCGACAAATATGGACAAGGCTGTGCCGAGTACCACCAGGATTCCGACGTATTTGTCCGCCGTGACCACCGGCACCAGTGCCGAATCCGAATCCACGACCACCCAGCAGAGGTGTGACCCATGGCCAGGACAACCGAACCCAACCAGCACCCGACCAGACAGGCTGTTGCGGCCGGCACGTCGATCGGCGCGGCGATCCTCCTGCTGATCACCGGTATCGCCTCGATTCTCCAGGGAATCTCCGCGATCGCCAAAGACGAAATCTACGTGGCAGGACCCGAGTACACCTACCAGTTCAACACGACCGGATGGGGATGGATTCATCTCGTCCTCGGCATCCTCCTGGTGATCGCCGCGCTCGGGCTGATGACCGGAGCAGCTTGGGCCAGGGTGATAGCCGTTGTCCTCGCCGCGCTGTCCATCCTCGGAAACTTCTTGTGGCTCCCCTATTACCCAGGGTGGTCGATCCTTGTGATCGCACTCGATGTCGTGGTGATCTGGGCCGTCACCACCTGGCAGCCGAATCGCCCCTGACCCAGCGGCTGCGGACAATGGCCGCTCTGTCTGCCAGAGCCTGGGCCCACCGCTATACGTCGAACCAGCGGCACCGCCTTCTAGCCTCGTTGAGTGCACTTGGAACTGATCGCCATTGTCGTCGCGGAGTACGACCCTGCCATCGACTTCTTTGTGAATACTCTCGGCTTCGACCTGGTCGAGGACATCCCGTCACTGACGAACGACGGGCGTCCGAAACGATGGGTCGTCGTTCGCCCGCCCGGCGCGCAGACTGGGATCTTGCTTGCCCGCGCCGACGGCACCCGTCAACTCGCCGCTGTCGGTGACCAGACCGCGGGCCGCGTCGGCTTCTTCCTTCGCGTCGACGACTTCGACCAGGCATACACGCGGATGACCGCAGCGAACGTCGAGTTCGTGACCCAACCGCGCACCGAACCCTATGGCAGGGTTGCCGTCTTCCTCGACATTGCAGGAAACCGCTGGGACCTTCTCGGACCCGTCGAGAACCCGGACACCACCGGCCGGGAACGATGAACAGTCCCTCACCTTTCTTGCAGTGATCGGCGACGGAACAATCGTCGGATACGCCCACCGACACTGGAAAGTGTCCGCGGTCCCGGAACGGCGGTATCCCCGGATTCCGGGGCCGACGTCGCCTGGGCGAATCGCACATGCAGTTGTTCGCGGACCTGGTCCGGGGTGTAGGCACGGCGCCGGCGCTCGGCGCGCACCACCACGACACCGGTGGCGACCACACCGGCTGCACCCGCCAATCCCAACACCTTCCACCACCTCATACCGCATAGGCTACGACCATGACGGGGATGGGCATCAGTCTTGATCGAGCGGTCGATGTCACCCGTACGGGTGACATCTGGCTTTTCCGTGGCCATTCGACAGCCGACCGGGTGATCCGTATGACGACCAACAGCCCGGTGAACCATGTCGGGATGTCCGTCGTGATCGACGATCTGCCCGCCCTGATCTGGCACGCGGAGCTCGGACGATCCCTGACCGACATGTGGTCGGGAACCACGCACCGCGGCGTCCAGTTACACAACCTGCGCGATGCTGTGCTGGTGTGGGCACACCGCTACGGCCAACAGGCCTGGTTGCGCCAGTTGGACCCTGCTGCCACCCGAGAGATGGAGGACACCGTGCTGCGCACGATCGCCCGGCTCGACGGCACACCGTTCCCCTCCACCGCCGCTCTGGCGGGGCGCTGGCTACGCGGCCGCGCACGCCTCCCCCGCCGCAAAACGAGCGAGTCGGCTGCCCGGGAACTGGAGAACGCGTATTGCGCCGAAATCGTCGCTGCGACATACCAAGCGATGGGACTGCTGCCCCAACACCGTAGCCCCGACTGGTACGACCCGGGCCGATTCTGGAGCGGAGACAAACTGCGGCTGTCCGGCAACCACGAACTGGGTGGCGAAATAGCCGTCCGAACACCGGCCGATGAGAGTGCTGACTGAGCAACGCCTCGGCGCCCGCAGGCACACCAGTCGCGCTGCGGCTCCGGAACGGGCGCTCCAGCGTTCCGAATCGGACGCCGAACGAGTGGCGCGCGGAGCAACCGCATCTGGCCGGTTCAGGCCGATCGGCGTGCGGTGACCAGCAGGTACTCCCATTCCATCCGCCCGTTGCCCAGGTCATGCCGGGAAGCGAGATCCGCGAGCTCCCCGTCCAACCGCGCGATCCGGTCGGGTTCGGTGGAAATGGCCTTGTACACCGCGACTGTCGGTCCGTAGTAAGTCTTGAAGAAGTCGCGGAACGCGACGCCGTCGGCGAAGCGATCGATGACCGCGCTTTCACGCCGCAACTCCAGCTCGGTAACGCGATCGCCCAACAGCGACCGGACATGCGCCTCGTCGCCCCACTGTGGCGGCGGCAGCGCACCGGGCGGGGGCGGCGGAGCGAACGGTTTCATCGTGGCGAACATCTGCCCGATGAATCCGGTGGGCGTCCAGTTGATCAGCCCGATCGTGCCGCCCGGCTTGGCGACCCGCACCAGTTCATCCGCGGCCGCCCGGTGGAACGGCGCGAACATGACGCCTACACACGAGATCACGACGTCGAACTCGGCATCGGCGTAGGGCAATGCCTCGGCGTCGGCTTCCTGCCACTGTAGGTCGACGCCCCGGGCGGCGGCGATACGACGGCCCGCCTCGAACAGCTCCGGCGTGAGGTCGCTCGCCACGACGTCCGCACCGGTCTCCGCGGCAGGGATTGCGGCATTGCCGGATCCGGCCGCAATGTCCAGCACACGCTGACCCGGGCGGATACGGCAGGCTTCGACGAGACGCCGGCCCAGCCCAGGGATGACTTCGGTGGCGACGGCCGGGTAGTCGCCCAGTGCCCACATGGCGCGATGCCGCGTCTTGAGATCAGCGGGGCCGGATTCGGTCATCTGATGCTCCCTCTGTCGTCTGGCCGGTGGACGCTGCTGAAGATGGGTTTCTGCGCGAGCAGGTGTTTACCCGACCGAGGTCACAGCAAACGGGACCACCAGCGCGGGGCCGCGGGGATTTCCCGCGGGCCTATGCCCGACCAGCCACTCCGCCGAAGGTGTTGACAGAAGGAGCTACCCGCCCTGCTGGATCGACGGGATGCCGAACATGGCAGTGGTACGTCGCGGCGCCGCGGCTGACGGGGTTCCACGACTACCGGTAGCAGTAGGAGTCCGAGGAGGCGTCGCCGCCTTGGAGGCGTACCTGGTGCACACGCAGACCTCGAAAGTCTTCGTCGTGTGGGAAGAACGACTCGTCGACGGTCATTCCGCCGTCGGGATCGGTGCGCATCACGGCCATCCAGGCGCCGACCCCCTCCGGGTAGAACTGGTCGTCCCACGCGCCGTAGAGCGAGTTGGTGAGGTAGACCCGCCGACCGTTGCGGCTGATCTCGACCATCTGGGGGCCGCCGGCAAGCGGCTGGTCCGGCGCGGCCGGATGGGCGGTGCGGCTCACGATCCCGCCGAGACGGACGGACCCGGTCTGTTTCGGATTGGCCGGATCGCGCACGTCGAACTGCGCGAGTTCCCCGGTACCCCAGCACGAGACGTAGAGCCATGCGTCGTCGACCGACAGATCGATGTCGCTGACCAGCGGTGGCACCGCGCCGAACGGTTTCAGCGCCGGCGGCAGCAGGTCGGGATCCGCCGGCTCGGCCGGGATGGTGATCACCTTGTCGACCGCCCACGCTCCACCGTCTCGGTGCCAACGCCACACGGAGGCCGATAGATCCTCGGTTGAGATCACCACGCCGACGAACCCCCAGGTGGCGTCCGGATCGTGCGAAGGGCGCAGCTCGAGTGGCATCTGGTGGTGCTCGCCGAGATCGATCCGCTGCTGGTGCCGACCGGCGGTGAGGTCCCAGAAGTGGATCGCGTGGCCGTACTCGTTGGCCAGCAGCAGCTCCGGTTTCAGCCCGTCCTCGATCATGGACGGAGTGCCCCACTCGCTGCTGACCAGCGTGTTCTGGTTGAGATGCCACCAGGCGTCGTACGCGAAGTATTGCGGCCCACGGTCGGTCTCCCATTGCCGCAGCACATCGAACGTGTCGTGATCGAGCAGCGCGATCCCGCCCGGTCCGTCCGATCCGTCTGCCGCGCCGAGGCAGGTCATGAACACACCGTCCGGCCCGCAGTGCAGCGTGTGCGGACGGGAGTAGCCGGCCCTGGCCGCGAGCTCGGAGCTGTCCACGATCTTGGACAGGGTGGGTCGGCGTGGGTCGGGTCGGGTGTCGAACACATACAGGCGCGACGAGCGCAGACCCGGCACGATCAGGTACCGCCGCGCCAGCCCTTCGGTGTGGTGGCCTTCGTGCTTCAGCGCGCTGCTGCAGGCGTTCCAGCCGAAATGGTGCAGCTCGTTGCCTAGGTGAGGTACCTCGGTCCAGCCCACCACCTGGCCGTAGGTGGCCGAGCCCGGATCCACATCGATGACCGACAGCGCATCTGGCTTCTGTGCCGCGCGGTCGAACGCGACAACGTATGCGAGCCGCTCCGGTGGGGCGGCAGCCGCCTCCGCTGCGCTCCGATAGAAGGTCGGGTCCATTTCCGACTGATTCATGTCAGCCTCCTTCCTGCCGACGGGCGGAGACCCACGCACCTCGCCCTGGCGGTCCCGAGGTCGGCGCGACCCGTGTGGCCGCGTACCGCAATGGCGCGGGCAGGCAGTAACAAGTCTCCGCCTTTCGACGTAGATCGACCAGCTACCGTCGGCGCGGCGGCGGAGCGTGCGGGCGGGGGTAGTGGTTCTCCGGAAAGTCTGCGGGCCGCAGCCGGACTTCGAGGCACACCAGCCGGCACTCGACGCGCTCGGCACCGTCACCTACCTGGGTGCCGACCACGGGCTGGCGTCGCTGCACGACGTGGCCGGCCTGGCCATGATGTGGAGTGTCCTGAACGCCTGGCTGCGGGGCACCGCCCTGCTCGGGACCGCCGGTGTCGACGCCGCAACGTCAGTTGCGGCTCGAGACGGCTGAAACCACGCGAAAGTGAGTACCCAAGTGAACATTCCGGATGCGGTGTGTCGCCGGCCTCGAGCACTAGCCGGTGGCTGGACCTGCGGTGACGCGGATGCTCACCGGACGACCCGTCATGCTGGATACGAGCGGGTTTCGGTGGCCTTGACCGCGGCCCACAGCCGCTGGCCCGGATGCAGGCGCAACTGGGCGACGGTGGCCGGAGTGATGTCGGCGAGCACTGGGGGTACACCGTCGAGACGGACGCGGGTCGTGTGCGCGTGTTGCTCGATACCCGTGATCGTGACCGGCCAGCTGTTGCGCGGGCTGCCCACGGGTCGTTCCGGGTGCAGTCCGACGGCGTTAGGGGCAAAGGCTATGTACACGGGCCCCTCAGCGGGTTCGGCGAGGGTGATGCTGCCGCCGCCCTCCAGTTGGGCGATGGCGCCACGGGCAGTGCCTCGATAGAGGTTGAGACCCATCAAGTCGGCCACATAGTCCGAGCGCGGCCGCGCCGCGACCTCCGCGGGCGGCCCCTGCTGCACGATCGCGCCGTTCTCGAGGATGACCAGCCGATCGGCCAGGACCATGGCGTCGAGCGGGTCGTGGGTGACGAGCACCGTGTGTCCCGGGTAATCGCGCAGATGGTGGGCGAGGTCCGCGCGCACCTGGAGCTTGGTACCGGCGTCCAACGCGGCGAGTGGCTCGTCGAGCAGCAATAGCTCTGGTTCGGTGACCAGCGCACGGGCAAGGGCAACCCGTTGAGCCTGCCCACCGGACAGCGCTCGGGGCTTGCGCTGCGCGTAATCCGCCAGTCCGACACGTGTGAGCCATTGAGCGGCGCGCTCACGTGCGGCGGCGCGCCGATATCCGCGGGCCCGGAGCCCGAAGGCGACATTCTCCAGCGCCGACAGATGTCCGAACAGCAGATAGTCCTGGAATAGCACGCCGACTTCGCGGCGTTCAGCGGGTGTGAACACCGAAGGTGGTGCGTCCCAGGTGTGGTCGTCGAGCCGGATGTGCCCGTCGGTCAGGGCGATCAATCCGGACAGCGCCCGCAGGGCTGTGGTCTTGCCCGCCCCATTGGGGCCCAGCAGCGCGACCACTTCGCCCGGTTCGACGCTCAGCGGCAGCTCGAGGACGAAAGAACCTCTGCTGACTCGCAGTTCGGCGACCAATGTCATACCACACCCCGAATCCAGCGTTCGCGCAACGCGACGAGGACGGCGACCGATACGGCCAGCAGCACCAGGCTGAGCACGATCGCGGCGTCCGGATCGGTCTCCAGCGCGAGGTAGACCGCCAACGGCATGGTCGTCGTCCGGCCGGGAAAGTTGCCTGCGAAGGTGATGGTGGCGCCGAACTCGCCGAGCGCACGCGCCCAGCACAGCACGCCGCCCGCGATCACGCCGGGCAGGACCGACGGCAGCGTGACCCGGCGGAAGACATACCAGCCAGTTGCGCCGAGGGTGGCTGCCGCCTCCTCGAAGCGCGGATCCGCCGCCCGCAAGGCGCCCTCGACAGAGATCACCAGAAAGGGCATGGCCACGAATGCCTCCGCCACGATCACCCCGGCCGTGGTGAACGGCAAGGAGATGCCGAACCATTCATAGAGATGCCGTCCGATCAGCCCGCGGCGGCCGAGCACCAACAGGAGCGCGACACCGCCGACTACCGGTGGCAACACCAGCGGCACGGTGACCAGGGCGCGGATGACGCCGCGCCCCGGCAGTTCGGCGCGCGCGAGCAGCCAGGCCAGCGGAATGCCCAGTACCAGGCAGATCACCGTCGCCACGGTCGCGCACAGCAGCGAAAGCCGTAGCGCCTGACCGACTTCGGAACTGAAGAGCCGACTCGGCATGGTCTCCCACGGCGCTCGCACCAGCAGCCCGATGAGCGGTAGGACCAGGAATGCGAGACCGCAGACGGCGGGCAGCATCAGCGCGACCGGTCGCCGTCCGCGCACCGCCCGCCGTCGTGCGGGCGCGATCACGGGGTGTCGAATCCCGCCGCGGCGAAGACCGTCTTGGCCTGAGCCGATGTCACGAAGTCGACGAACGCCGTCGCGGCCGCCGCGTTCGGAGCATGCGCCAGTGGTGCGACCGGATAGTCGTTGACGGCTTTGCCCGACTCGGGGAAGTCGATTCCCTCGACCTTGTCCCCCGCGGCCTTGACGTCGGTGCGGTAGACCAGCGCGGCGTCGACCTCACCGAGCGTGACCTTGGTCAGGACCGCCTTCACGTCCTGCTCGCGGGTATCCGGTTGCGGCGTGATGCCTGCCGTCTCGAACACCGTTCTGGCCGCCGCACCGCAGGGCACCTGCATCGCGCACAGCGCGAGTTTGGGCTCGGTCTTGCCGAAATCGGCCAGCCCGGTGATGTGCCCGAGGTTGCCCCGCGGCACCGCGATCTCGAGCCGGTTGCGCACGAAAGTTACCGGAGTGGCGGTGACCTCACCCTTGTCGCGGACCTGCTGCATGTTCTTCGGCGCCGCCGAGGCGAACACGTCGGCCGGCGCGCCTTGGTTGATCTGTTCGGCCAGCGCCGAACTCGCGCCGAAGCTGTAGACCACCTTGACGCCCGGGTGCGCGGCCTCGAACTGTTCACCGAGCTCGGTGAACGTCTCGGTCAGCGATGCCGCGGCGAACACGGTCACCGTCCCCGACACATGCTGTGCGCCGGTGTGTTCGGTCTTGTCGTCCGAACCGCAGCCCGCCGCGGTCACGACAGCCAGCACGGTCGCGGCACACAACTTGCGAACCATTCTCATCCTCATCAACTCTCCGGTATCTCCACGACGACGTGCGTGGACTTCACGGACGCGACAGCGACGCTGCCGACTTCCAGACCGAGCTCGTCGACCGATTCCCGGCTCAGCAGCGACACCAGCCGGAACGGTCCGGCCTGCATCTCCACCTGTGCCATCACGGTGTCCTTCACGACCCGGGTCACGATTCCGCGCATCCGGTTGCGGGCCGACGCCGCGACCGTCACGCCCGGCTGCGGCGCCTCGGCATTCGCCTGCAGGAACTGGGCGAGCTCACAGCCGCTGACCCCCTTGCGGCCGCTATCGAGCTGAATCGCGGTCAGACGGCCCTGATCGATCCATCGGCGCACCGTGTCATCGCTGACACCCAGCAGCGCGGCCACTTCGCTGATCCGTAGATTCGACACGAGAGTTAGTCTATTGCCGCATTCACGGAAGTGATAGTCGATCCGTGCCGTGATATCGGCACGCCGAAGTTCCGTACCCGCACGGCGAGCGGCCAGCGAGCGTTGGAGTCTCTACCCCCGGGCGAACTGCCGAACGATTCCGGGTATGAGCCTCGCCGCCCCACCCTTACGAGGATCCGGCTCGAGCCCGCTCATAAGCACGACATACCGCAAGCGGTGCGGAAGGCGAGCCGAGGTGCCGAGCAGAGCCCCTCATCGACTCTGCTCGGCGATCCATCGGCGACGGCGGTCCTGGCCGGATGGTTCAACCTGTCGCCGCTGAGATGTGGCGGTGTGGCCGGGCGAGGGTGTAGTAGAGAACGCCGGCGACTATGGCGCCGGCGATCCAGGAGCAGTCGGTGTTGCCGAATGTGCGCGCGAGGGGACCCTGCATCGCAGGGACGAGGCCGTACTGCCACGACCAGCCTGCGATGAGCCTCATGCAAGCACTACTGGGAGGTCCTGAGATATGTGTATTCATACACTATCCCGGCGTTCGTATGTACATTCGGATATGTGCTGACGCTTCGCCGACTTGTCGCCGACCCTGCCCTGGGACTGGAGGTGGTCACACCCGACCTCGCTGATTCCCTCGACCGAGAGATCGTCTGGTTGCACACCACTGAGCTGCCCGACCCATCGCGCTATATCCGTGCGAGGGAGTTGGTCTTGACGAACGGCCTGTGGCAGCCGCACGTCACGGCCGAAGCGTTCGTGGACTCCGTGGCGCGAGCGCGGGCTGCGGGCCTGGTGTTCGGGTTGACCGCGCAAACACCGGCCATTCCTCCTGGCCTCGCGGAGTCGTGCCGGTCGCGCGGACTTCCGCTCGTCGAACTGTGCATCGGTGTGCCCTTCGCCGCGATCACCGAAGCTGCCTCCCGCATCCAGAACGAAACGCTGCAGGCGGAATTGACTGCCACCGTCCACCGCGGCAACGCATTGGCCACCTCGCTGTCGCGCGGTGGCGGCGCCGCAGGCGTGCTCGAGATTCTCCGCCGCGACACCGATCTGCCGCTGCTCGTGGTCGACCGTATGGGCCGATGTTTGGCCAGCATCGGCTGCGAACTGACCGACGATCAGATTCGACGCGCCTCGGCCGCCCTCAACCGCACACCACCACCGATCGAGGTCGACATCGCCGGGGCGGCATCGTCGGCGCTCTACCTCGTCGAGGGTGTCCTGGGGGACATCGACGCGGGCCTGTACTGCCTGCGGCCAACCGCTGAACTCACGCCGGCGGACAAGGATGCGCTGGCACAGGCCGCGCGGTTCCTGAGCTTGGAGGTCACCAAGCAGCAAGCTGTGCACGCCATCGAGGCGCGGTTCGCCGGTGAACTGCTGGAGATGGTCCTCTCCGGACCGAGGCGCGCCGGCGAGGTGAGTCAGCGGCTGGCCGCGTACGGAGTGCCACCCGATCGGACACTGGCCGTGCTCGCGATCGTACCGAGTGCCACCGACGAATCGGCACCGTCCGACGGAATCGGCGACGCTGTCGGCGCGGTCTTCTCCGCCAAGGGCATTCCGGTATTCATCGGCGCAGGCAGCCGAGACGTCGTCGCGATCTTCGCGTGGGACCGCACCATCGACGTACTGTCGGATTTTGCTCGTGAACTGTCCGCGGAGATCGGGCGACGCGTCGATCACCGGCGAATCGTGATCGGTGTGGGTGAACTCGCCGCTGATGCCGGTGCGCTGCGGGAACCGCTGATACGCGCACGCGAGATCTGTCACGTCCTGCGTGCGAAGGAAGGCATGCGCACCGCGACATTCGCCGATATCGCGACGTATCGGATGCTGCTGGGCCTCATCGACAATCAGAGTCTTCGACAATTCTCCGGGCATGTGCTGGGCATCATCCGCGACCACGACGCGCGGGCACGGACCGAGCTCGAGCGTACTTTGCGAACCTTCCTCGCCCATGACGGCCAATGGGCTGTTACCGCGGCCGCATTGCATGTCCACGTCAATACGCTGCGCAATCGCATTACTCGGATCACCGAACTGACCGGACGGGACGTAAACCGGATCGAGGACAAGGTCGACCTCTTTCTGGCATTAGAGGCCGAATCCTTCGGCTCGAACGGGAGTGTCCCGGTTGCTGGGGAAGGCCGGTCGCGATGATCCGGCCGGGCAGCGGGATTCAGTCCGGGTACACCGCGGGATCGACGTCGTAGTCCGGCAGCGGGCGGCGTGGGGTCTCGGGATCGTCCCGCGCCCACTCGGCGACGTCGCGGCAGCGGGCGAAGTACACGTCCGCGCATTCCTGCGCGTAGGCGATGAGGTTGCGCAGGGCGATCATCCGGCCGGGCCGACCGGTCAGGAAGGGGTGCATACACAGGTTGAACAGGCATCCGTAGCGGCGCATCCCGTCGAGTTCCGCGCGCCACAGCTGTTCGACTTCGACCGGTGATTCGATGACCGAACCGATGTTCGGTTCGGGGAGAAATGCGTACTGCTCCCAGTCGTCGAGCGACCAATGCACCGGTAGCTCCATCACCGACCCGTGCTCGGTGTCCACCAGGTACGGCCGGTCGTCCCCCATCAAGGACGAGTCGTACACCAGCCCATGCTCGGCGATGAGACCGACCGTGTCGCGAGTCGCACTCCACATCGCCGCGCGGTGCCCGGCGATATCGACGTTCTGCGCCGCGAAAACATCCAGTGCCCGTTCGAAGTCGACGCGTTCCTCGCCCGTGGACATCGATGTCGGCGGTCGGTGGCTGTAGGAATGATGCGCAACCTCATGTCCGCGGTCGACGATGGACCGCGCCAGGCCGGGTCGTTGTTCGGCGACCCAGCCCGGCACGAAGAAGGTCGCGGGGACCCTCATCTCGTCGAGCAGGTCGAGGATCCGCGGCACGCCCACATCGGGCCCGTACGACTGGTGCGACATCACCATGGGCTGGTCGGCGAACCTGCGCCCCTGCGCGAGTATCGGTGTCTCGGCGTCGACATCGAATGTCAACGTAGCCACGGCGGCCGCACCACGAGCCCAACCCTGGTCCATCGTCTGCTCCTGCTCCCCTGCGTCGCTATTTACCGCTGTTCTCGCGCCAGGCCCTGGCGCAGTCGAGGGTAGCCAGCGGATGGAGCATCTCATGGTCGAACGCGTCGAGCGCGGCACCGGCCGCTATACGTCGGGGCAGGTCGGGGTTGGCAAGGGCGCCGCGGCCGACGGAAAGGATATCGGCGTGTCCACCGGCCAGCACCTCCGCGGCTTGTACCGGGTCGTGCATTCCGCCGTTGGCGATGACCGGTCTGCCCGACACCTCTCGAGCGAGTTCGGTGATGGTCGAACCGCTGGGGAAACGCGCGGTCTCGACGAAGTCCTTGCCTTCGCTGGCGATGTGCAGATACGTCGCGCCGGCCAATGCGGAGAAGATGACCCGCGCGTCCCCGTCTGCTCCGGGCCACCGGTATACGAAGTCGTTGACCTTGGTCTGCGACAGCCGAACCCCGATGGTGAATGTGCCGAGCGCTTCCCGGATCGCCGCCACGACGCGTGCCGTCAGTCGAATGCGGTTTTCCACTGGACCGCCGTACTCGTCGGATCGGTGGTTGGTGTAGTCGGTGACGAACTGGTCGAACAGATATCCATTCGCCGCGTGGATCTCGACTCCGTCGAATCCCGCGTCCCGTGCGTTCGTCGCAGCGGTGACGAACCCGCCGATGACGCTATCGATGTCGTCCCGGCTCATCTGCCGGGGCACAGGCCAGCCTCCGCCGACACCACCGTAGTCCCGCATCATCTCGCCGCGGGGGCGGACCGCGGAGGGCGCGATGGTCTCGAAGCCGTAGGCGTTGCCTTGCGAGATCGCGCCGGCGTGCATGAGTTGCGCGATGATCGGCGCTCCGGCGGCGTGGACAGCGTCTACCACGCTGCGCCAGCCGGCGACGTGCCGCTCGGTGACCAACCCCGGCTGATTGAAGTAGCCCTGGCTGTGGGTGGCGTCGGTGTAGCTACCCTCGGTGATGATCAGGCCGAATCCCCCGGAGGCGAACCCGCGGTAGTACTCGGCCATGTGCGGGGTGGGGGTGCCGTCAGGCTGCGCGGATATTCGGGACATCGGAGCGGTGGCGAATCGATTGCGCAGATGCAGTGTTTCGAGCTCGAAGGACTCCAGTGCAGAGTGCGCGAGGTCAGTGGTGGGCATCGGCGGCGGTCTCCTCGGTGGTGTGGCGGTAGGTGGTCATGGCCAGTGGGGTCGGTCCGGCGCCATTGATGACGGTGTGGTCCTGCGGGCAAGCCGAGACGACGACAATGCAGTCCATTTCGGCGCGGAAGGTGATCGTGTCTCCCGGTGCGGTGGGGGCATCGAGCCAGGGCAGATCTCCGATGTCGGAGACCGGGACGCGCATGAAGATATTGATCGGTTGCGGTATGAACGGCAGCGCCTCGTGCCCGCGCTCGGCCATGGCTCGCCGGAGGTTGTCCGCGCACGACGCGTGCACCGGATCCCCGAGTGCCGCATACCGTTCCGGGTCGCAAGCGGCGATCAGCATGTCGTGGATACCGGGGGAACTGTCGGCGAGATAGGTGAGGATGGGCCGGCGTCGGTTGGTGACGAACCGACCGAGGAGGGCTGGGAACAACCGGCCGTTGTGGGTTCGCGTGTGCGCGGCACTGTGATGCTCGGAAATGTCGTAGGCGTTGTAGGCGAACACGTCTCCCACTTGGCCGCCGCAGACATCGGTTATCACCAGACGGTCGCCGGCACGCAGACTCACCGATCGGGCTTCTCTGGCCGGAATCGTGACCGGCTCAGGATCGCGCAGCAATGTCATGTCAGCAGTCAACACATTCGGCAGAGCACTCAGCAATGGAGTTCTCTACACTGAATGCCAGATTTCCTGTATGTTCGCACATGTCAGCCGAGTGCGTCGTGCCATACGGTGTTGAGGGCACACCTCTAGCCGAAGGAAGCACCCCGCCGATGACGACGTCACATCCCCACTGCGATCACCCGATCGACGCCGGCGCACTCACTCTGGCCGGAACAGTCCGTATGACCGCCACAGCACAATGACCTCCGCCACCGTGCTTGCCGCCGCGCTCGCCGCCCAGCACACGACTCCGACGGAGTTGGCCGACGCGGCCGTCGGCCTCGCTCGAGAGCCCCGCGCGGCCACGACGATGATCACGGTATCCGCCGAACGAGCCTGGAGCGACGCGAAAACCAGTGCGGCCCGGCACCGCCGAGGCGAGCCCCGCAGCCGGCTCGACGGCATCCCCATCGCCTGGAAGGACGTGTTCGACATCCCAGGCGTCGTCACCACCTGCGGGTCGTCCGCCCACGTCCACGACGCACCCGCCCGCGCGGCCGGTCACCTGGTCCGTCGCGCCGCCGAGAGCGGCCTGATCACCATCGGCAAGACGAATCTCAGCGAATTCGCGTTCTCGGGACTGGGCGTCAATCACCATTTCGGAACGCCGCCCAACCCGCTGGACGCCGGTTTGGTTCCGGGCGGCTCCTCGTCCGGATCCGCCGTCGCGGTCGCCACGGGCATCGTCCCCCTCGCCGTCGGCACGGACACCTCCGGCTCCGTCCGGATACCCGCCGCCTTTTGCGGCATCATCGGTTACCGGGCAAGCCCCGGGCGCTACGGACCTCATGACTTCGCGCCACTCGCACCCACCCTGGATAGCATCGGCACTTTCGCAACCACCGTCGAGGACATCATCGCCCTCGACCAGACCCTTACCCGATGCCGCGCGCCACACCCTTCCGGACCGCCGCGATTCGTCATCCCCGCTGGTGAATGGTCCGAGGACAGCACACCTGGCATCGCGCGAGATTTCAGCGGACTTGTCGCGGAATTGGGTGCCGCAGGTGCCGACATTGTCAGCCGTGCACTGCCGTCGATGTCGATCGCACAAGATCTGATGGACCGCAACGGCACGATAGTCGGTGCCGAAGCATTCCAACTGCATCGTCGACGCCTCGGCTCGACCATTCCTGCCGAGGCGGCGACCCTGCGCCGCCTCGCGAGCAACGCGCATACCGGAGCTACGGTCCACCGGGTCTACGACGCGATGCGTGGTCTGCGGCGAGCATTCGCTGCCGAACTCGACGGCGCCACGCTGCTGTGTCCCACCGTGCGGCACCCGCCACCCGCGATCGCCGACCTCGACTCCGACGATATCCACTACGACCGAGTCAATGCATCCACCCTGCGCACCACCATGCTGCTGAGCTACCTCGGCACATGCGGCATCACTCTTCCCACTCCGGCATCCGGGCCCGGGCCGCGCTCCGGAGCCCTGCTCTCCCGGCCCTACGGCCAGGACCACGATCTGCTTGCGGATGCAGCCTGGACCCATCGCATGTGCCACCACGTCCGGCGCTCGGCCGAGGTGAGATGACGAACCGAGGTTACGAGGAACTAGGGAGTTCCTCGGCGAGTCCTGCCAACTCGTCGAGGAATGTGTCGATACTGTCCGATCTGGCCCGGGGTGAGTCGAGGCGTTCGCGCACCACGAACTCGGCACGGTCGAGCACTGTGGTGGTGAGGTTGTGCCCGAGTTCTTCCAGCAGTTGCCGATGCACCTGCTGGAGTCGGTCCATGCCTTGTCTGCGCACCCGTTCGACCTCGGCGGCCGTGGTGTTCCGCAGTTCCGCGAGGATCCGCTCGGCGTCGGCGCGCGCTTCCCGACGGATGTGAGCCGCTTCGATGTCTGCCGTCGCGGCCGCTTCGGCGAATGCCCGTTCGGCAGCGGCCAATCGGGCTGCGGCCTGCGAGCTCTCCTCCAGTTGTCCGTGAATCGTGTGCTGCGCCCGTTGCATCATTGCCTTCACCTGCGGCACAACCCACTTGGCGAGCGCACCGAGAATGACGGCGAAGCCGAGCAGCTGGCTGAGGAATACCGGCCAGTTCCAGGTGATGTCGTAGATGCCGTCACGTTCGTTCATCGTCTCTACCTCCGATCACTCGGTCTGCCAGATCACCGGCCAGCGCGTCGATGTGTCCACGCAGCCGCGCCGTCGCCGTGTCGGCGTGGCCCCGTAGCTCGATCGTGGCCCCGGCCATCATCACATCGGACTGTTCTTGCGCCTGCTCGCGCATGGACATCAGGATCGCCCGGCCTTCGACCCTGGCCTGTTCGCGCAGCCGCGACGCCTCGCTGCGAGCCTGTGCCACCGAGGACCGATACCGATCCTCGGCCGCAGAGAAGACCTCCCGCGCCCGTTGCCCATCAGCGGCGGTCTTGGCGACGCGGGCTTCCCGTTGCGCGAGCACATCGCGGATCGGCGGCAGGACGAAAAGCCAGATGACCGCGAGCACGAGCAGGAATATCGACAATTCCGCGAGGAAGGTCCCGTTGGGGATCAGGAAGTTCTGTTCCGCCGCGGTTTTCGTGGTCATGGCACTACTTGCCCGGCGCCGCGAAGGCGAACAGCGCCATGAATGTCAGGTTGATGAAGTACACGGCGTCGACCAGGCTGACCGCCATCAGATAATTGCCGCGCAGCTTGCCCTCGGCCTCCGGTTGCCGGGAAACGCCGTTGATCAGCGCCGAACCCGCCATGCCGTTGCCATAGCCTGCGCCGATCGCGCCGCCGACCATCATCAATCCGCCCGCGAGCAGCGCCGCCGCCTGGACGATCGTCGCATGGGTCACATCTGCCATTTTCTGTTCCTTCCCTTTCCCGTTGATTCGAAATGTGCCTGTCCGGAACAAGGATGCTGTGGCACAGCTCAGTGGTTCTCGTGCTCGAGCGCGGTGGCCTGACCGAAGTAGAGGACTGTCAGCAGGGCGAAGATGAAGGCCTGGATGAGCCCGACGAAGAGGTCGAACAACTTCCACGCGGCGTTCGGGCCCCAGCTGAGCCATGCCGGGAGCAGTGCGATCACCGAGATCATCACCCCGCCCGCGAACATATTGCCGAACAATCGCAGGGCCAGTGAAAGCGGTTTCGCCAGTTCCTCGATGATGTTGATGACAATCATTGGGCCCCAGCCGGTATGCCCTTTCAGCACCTGCTTCACATGCCCGATCGGGCCGCGTCGCGCCATACCCGCGGACTGATAGCAGAGGAAGACGAACAGCGCGAGCGCATAGGTGAAGTTGACGTCCGCGGCGGGTGGTTTGATCAGCTCGCCGTCGCCGTACTGCACCGGCAGCACGGACAGCCAGTTCGACAGCAGAACGAAGACGAACAACGTCACCGCCAGTGGCAGCACGAATGGCGCGATGCGTAGTCCGACAGCACTTTCCACCTGACCGCGCAGCTGCACTGTCACGGTCTCGAAGAACAACTGCACCCCGTTCGGGACACCGGACGTCAGCTTGACGCGCAGATAGAATGCGAGCCCCACCACGACAACAGCCGCGACCACGGTGGCAAGGATGGTGTCGACATGGAAGTCCATGCCGAGGACGTGCGCGGTTTCATGATGGCCCACTTCGACTTTCGTCATCGGCCGGCTCGCAACACCGGCGCCGCCACTCGGAGCAGCAGGGCGATCTGAAAGGCCAACAGCCCGAAGAAAATGCCGAGCCCATCAGGTCGAGTCAGGACACCGACGATCAGCGCGACCGTCGTGACACCGAACAACCGCAACCCTGTCGTCGCTGTCAAACGCTGTTTGCCGGATCCGGTATCACACGATATCCATCCGACGGCAACTCGGGTGAGCCACGCGTTGACAGATCCCAATGCGATTCCGACACAAATGAATACACCCAATAGCAGCCGATCCAGCATCCCGGCCGCCGCGAGAACCACGATTCCCACTCCGGCGGAGACGATGATCGGACGGCGGTCCACGCTGACCGTCATATGTCCTCCCATAGTGATGGCATGGCGATATGTAGCGGAGCCACTACATACGGCCACAACATCATTGTGTCTTACTACGGCCGGTAGTACAAGAGTTTGGGACAAATCGGACACCCTCCCGGCTGAGGCTGGGGTTCAGGGTCATCCGAAGTGCATGACCGCCGCCGCACCGGAGCGGGCGGCATCATCGAAGAAGGCGACCAGGACGCCGTAGTGGTAGCGCAAGGGCGCCACCGGATTTCGGCCAGGCGCCCGTACTGCTCGGGGAATGTAGCCCGGCGTGCCGACAGATTCAGCGCGGCGGGATTCGGCGGTGGCCGCTCAGCGACCGCCCATGCCGCTGCTGCCGGCGCGCCGCCACGTGAGGAATTCGCGGCTGGCTCTCCTAGTGGCGGTGCAGTCCTGCGATGAGCAGTTCGACCATGCGACGCGCGTCGTAGCGGGGGTCATCGGCTGCGCCGATGCAGAGATTGCCGACGCCGCGCATCAGTTCGTAGGCATCGATGTCGGGGCGGATCTCGCCGGCCTCGGCGGCGGCGTCGAGCAGTCGAGTGCACACCGGCACGAGGTGGTCGAGAAAGTAGGCGTGCAGCGTGTCGAAGCCGGCGTCGCCGGACTGCAGCACGGCAGCGAGTCCGTGCTTGGTGGCGAGGAAATCAACGAAGAGGATGATCCATTGGCCCAGTGCGGCGTACGGAGCGGCATTGCTCGCCAGCAGGGCCGGACCGGCCTCGGCGCAGGCCTCGACCTGGTGCCGGTAGACGGCGATGATGAGATCCGCTCGGGTCGGGAAGTGGCGGTAGATCGTGCCCGTCCCCACGCCGGCCCTGGCCGCAATGTCGCGTACCGGCGCTTCGACGCCGGAGGTGACAAAGACCGCAGCGGCGGCATCGAGCAGCGTCTGCTTGTTACGCCGGGCGTCGGCCCGCTTCCGCGGGGCCGGCGATCCTGATCCGCTGTCGATGTCGGTCACTGCGCCGCTACCTCCGTTACTCCACTCGCCAAACGGAACCATGTTCCGTATGGTGTTAACCGGAACAAGGTTCCGGGTGTTCAGGATGCCAGACAGGCGAACCGCAACCAAGCTCCGCATCGCAAACTCGCTTCACCCCGCATGGAGGAACAGTCATGCAGTACCGCACCTTGGGCCGCACCGGCGTGCAGGTCAGCACTCTCGTGCTCGGCGCGATGAACTTCGGCAGAATCGGACGCACCACCCAGGACGAAGCCACCGCCATCGTCGACGCCGCCCTCGAGGCCGGGATCAACCTCATCGACACCGCCGATTGGTACAGCGACGGAGAGTCGGAAGAGATGGTCGGCAAGGCCATCGCCGGCCGCCGCGAGGACATCGTGCTGGCCACGAAGGCGACCATGCCGATGAGCGACGAGCGCAACCATCAGGGCAGCTCGCGCCGCTGGTTGGTCACCGAACTCGACAACAGCCTGCGCCGTCTCGGTGTCGACCACATCGATCTCTACCAGATCCACCGATGGGACCCGCGCACCAGCGATGAGGAGACCCTGTCGGCCTTGACCGACCTGCAGCGCGCGGGAAAGATCCGGTACTTCGGCTCCTCGACGTTTCCCGCGTACCGCATCGTGCAAGCCCAATGGGCCGCCCGAGACAATTACCTGAGCCGTTACGTCACCGAACAGCCCGGCTACTCCATCCTGCAGCGCGGCATCGAGACCCATGTCCTCCCCGTGACCGAGCAGTACGGGCTCGGTGTCCTCGTATGGAGCCCGCTGGCCTCGGGCTGGCTGTCGGGTGCGATCCGTGCGGGTCAGGAGATCACCACCAACCGCTCGGCGTCGCTGCCGCAGCGCTTCGACACCGCCATTGCGTCCAACCGCGCCAAGCTCGACGCGGTCGGGCAGCTGGCCGAGGTCGCCGACCAGGCCGGTCTGACGATGATTCAGCTCGCGCTCGGATTCGTGACCGCGCACCCCGCCGTGACCAGCGCGATCATCGGCCCCCGCACGCTGGACCATGTGCACTCGCAGCTCGCCGCGGCAGGCACCGTGCTCTCCGCCGACGTGCTCGATGCGATCGACGCGATCGTCGCTCCGGGCACCGACCTTGCCCCACACGAAAAGTTCGACACGCCGCCCGCCCTGCTCGACCCGGCACTGCGGCGTCGCTGATCGCTCGTCACGTCGGTCACCAGACCACGCTCATCGGCTGATCGGTTTCCCGCGGCCGCACAGGTCGCGGCGGGCCGCGGTGAGGTAGGTGATGTTCTCGGTCACTCAGCGCGACTGCCGGTCACGGATACCCGACAATGAGGCGTGTCCCGGTATTTCGTCGCCGGGCAGTGGCCGAAAGGAGATCCCGATGACCCAGCTCGAGTCCCCTTCCACCGCAATCGATTCGCCCGCACCCGAACAGTCCGAGGCGACCAGCGTGTTCGTCAACGGGCACTATCCACGGCGGCGTGGACTGGTCCTGCTGCTCGGTGCGCTCGGCGGGTTCCTGCTGACAGTGGTGTGGTCGGCGTCGTTCGTGGACAGCGCGATCGGTGGCACGGTGGCCGACGGGCTGCTCGGCCACGATGCCGACGAGACCGCGATCGCCGGAATCGGTGCGGGTGTCGTGTTCGCGTTCGTCTCCGGCCTGGCAGGCACGTTCACCGCGTGCAATATCGCCGTGTTCGGTGCGGTGGCGCCGATGGCGGGCAGCGCGGGCGGCTGGTGGAACCGGGTGCGGGCGGTGCTGCGGCCCCTGCTGTGGATGGCGGCGGGCATGGTCGTCGTGTCCGCCGCCTACGGTGTCGTCGTCGGCATCTTCGGTACCGACATGCCGCAATTCGACACCGCGCCCAGCCAACCCGGCCGGCTGCCCGCGCGCCTCGTCCAGTCCATGGTGGTGTTCGGCGTGATCGGGGTGATTATGACCTACCTCGGACTCGCCGTCCTCGGCCTGGTGCGCGACCCGTTCGCCCGCGTCGCCGCCCGCTTCCCGAACGCGCCTCTGATCTTCTTCGGCGGCCTGATCGGTGCCTTCCTAATCGGACGGCCGTTCCCGTTGTTCCGCAAGCTGTTCCGCGACGTCGCCGAAGAAGGCAACCCCCTCTACGCCGCAGGGGCGTTCGTCCTGCAGTCCATCGGCAATATCCTCATCCTCGCCGTCCTGCTGATCCTCACCGTTGTCGTCGGTGGTCGCCTGCAACGCTGGTTCCAAGCCGATCCGCGCCGTGTCAGCATCCTCAGCGCTACCGCACTACTCGTCGTCGGCGTCTTCACCTTCCTCTACTGGGACGTGCGCCTACTGGCCATGCGCGACATCATCCCGTGGTATCCCGTGGCTCCCTGGGTGTAGTCCTCCCCGGTTGGCGCACCGTCACGGCCTGTCACGCGCTTCATGCGTGCGCGTCGGCTTGACGGATCCGGCGACTGACGGTCGCCCGCCGAGCCTCTGCGCCACGATATTTCGCCAAAGGGTTCTCAGCCTCGGGGACACCTCACTATGGACCGACATGAGAGGTGCTGCCAAAAGCGGGTGCGCGCCAAGGCATCCGAGGTGCGCGTGCATTATCTGATCGGAATTGTCGGGCTGGCGTGTTTCCTGCTGCTGGCATGGTTGCCCAGTACCGATCGCCGCGCCGCCGTCGCTAGGCTGCCGCGGATCGCGGTTCTGCTGATCGTGCAAATCGCGCTCGGTTCGCTGCTGCTGAAAACCGGGATCGGGCGCACCGTGATTCGCGCGGTCAGCGACAGTTTCGCCCACCTACTCGGCTACGCCGCCCAGGGCACGGCGTTCGTTTTCGGCGACCTGCCCACCACTGGCAGCAGCGGGCCGGCATTCCTGTTCGCGGTGCTGATGCCGATCGTGTTCGTCTCCGCTCTGATCGGCATCCTGCAACACCTGCGGGTGCTGCCGCTGATCATCAAATACCTCGGCCTGCTGCTGTCATGGGTGAGCGGCTACGGCAAGATCGAATCGTTCAACGCGGTTGCCGCCGCCATCCTCGGCCAGTCCGAGGTGTTCATCTCGCTCCGCGCCATGCTGGACGACATCCCGCCGGAGCGGATGTACACCCTTGCCGCATCGGCGATGTCGACGGTCTCGGCAGCCATCCTCGGCGCCTACATGCAGCTCATCGACCCGAAATACGTGATCGCGGCGATCATGCTCAACATGATCGGCGCGTTCGTAGTGTGCTCGCTGATCAATCCCTACCCGGTTACCGACGCCGACGATGCCGAACTGCTCAGCGAGGAAGTCGCCGATAGCCGCAAGCGTCAGTCGTTCTTCGAGATGCTCACCGACTACATCCTGGTCGGTTTCAAGGTCGCCTTCACCGTCGCGGCCATGCTGATCGGATTCATCGCCCTGCTGGCCATGATCAACGGAGTCTTTGCCGCGCTGTTCGACGGCACCACGTTCCAGGACGTCATGGGGCACGTCTTCGCACCACTGGCCTGGCTGTCCGGCATCCCGTGGCACGAGGCCGCGGCCGCGGGCCGATTCATGGGCACCAAACTGGTGTCCAACGAAGTGGTCGCCATGCAGGAACTGAACGAGCAACACGCCGGACTGTCCGACCGCACCGTCGCGATCGTGTCCACCTATCTCGTGTCGTTCGCGAACTTCTCCACCATCGCGATCGTCACCGGCGCCGTCCGCAGCCTCAGCGAAAAACAGGGCACTGTCATCGCCCGCAACGGACTCCGCCTGCTCTACGGCGCCACCCTGGTCAGCTTCCTGTCCGCCACCATCGTGGGGCTCCTGAGTTAGGGGCCGGTCGGCCCGATGTTGTCACCCTGACGGCTGATTCCTTGCGGCCGAAAGGAGGTACCGCGACCGGAGGACCGCGATGACCATTGGGGACATGAGCGACGTGACACACAGCGATGCGCCACAAGACCCCGCGGCAGAGCCGAGCCGATCGCGTCGAGCGTTCGTCGGGCTTGCCGCCGCTGCTGCCGGTGCGGTGGCGGTGACCACGGCGACAACGGTGCCCGCCTACCTGCGAAATCCGCCCACCGCACCACTTCCGGCAGCACCGCCGCAGGGGCGATTCGCGGGAAAAGTCATCCTGGTCACCGGAGGCACATCCGGAATCGGTGAAGCCGCCGTTCGCGCGTTCGCCGACGAAGGGGCCTCGGTGGTCTTCTGTGGGCGCCGGGAACATCGCGGTCGCAGCATCGAGCGCTCCATCGGTTCCGCGGCCAGATTTGTCCGTGCCGACGTCCGCGTCGCCGACGAGGTCCAGAACCTCCTCGCCGAGGTGGACCGGCAATTCGGTCGACTGGATGTCGCGCTGAACAACGCCGGTATCTCTATCACCGCACCTGCCCACGAAATGCCGGTCGAGCACTTCGACGACGTGCTGAACACGAATCTGCGCGGCGTGTTCCTCGCGGTCAAACATGAAGTCCCGCTGATGCTTCGATCAGGAGGCGGCGTGATCATCTGCACGACCTCGGAGTCACGGCGGCCTGGCGGCGCGGCATACAGTGCCAGCAAGCTGGCGCTGCAGGGCCTGGTGGCAGCCTTGTCGCTGGATTACGCCAGTCAGGGCATCCGTGTGAACGCGATCGCGCCGGGCACGACCGACACCGCGCTGGTTCGGCCGAGCGGCATGCCGGATCCGGTGTGGGACGCCTTCCGCGACGCCTGGGGCCCGCTCAATGTCGCCGGTCTCGGCCGTATGGCCACACCGCAGGAGATCGCACGCGCAATCCTCGCGCTGTGTTCCGATGACTTCGGCTATATGGTCGGTTCGACTGTCCTCGTCGGTGGCGGCCCCTTCGGCGGTGGGAAAATGAGGATGCCACCGGGCGTCCCCGGCTGAAGGCGGTTCGCCATATGCTCGCCGTATTTCGGCCACTCGCGATACCGATCGGCTTGGCCTATGTGGCAGTTCAAGGCGCCAACGGCATCGACATCGTCATCTCGATCGTCTCGGGCGTCTTGCTGATCGGTGGGGGCCGCCGGCCGCTGCCGGTCTTGTGCGGGCAGGCGGTGCTTCTTGTCGTGGCCCATGGGTACGGCCAATCGGTGGGCATCGGTGTCAAGGCGTGGGCTGCCGTCGCCTTGTTCGAAGTCGCCCTGAGGCGAGGACCGAGACAGCAAGCAATTGGTGTCATTGTGCTGTGCGGCGGATACGTCGCGATCGAGAGCCAGGCGAGCCATCCCGGATCAGTGCCATTGGTCTATCGTCTGCTGCTGTTGGTCGTCGTTCCAGTGCTCTGCGGCGGCTACATCGCGTCCCTGCGGCGTCGCGCAGAGGAGGCCGAGCGGAATGTGGGATTGCAGGCCGAATCGGCGCGACGATCCGAACGGGAGCAGATCGCCCGCGATCTCCACGACGTCGTCGCCCATCACGTCTCGGCCATACTCGTTCGAGTCGGGATGGCACGGCACGTCTCCACCCTCGCCCCGGACGAAATCGAGCACGTGCTTTCCGATATCCACAGCGCGGCGGACACGGCGCTGAGCGATCTGCACGAATTGATGAACGTCCTACGCGACACCGGCACCGCGGGTGTCGGATCCTTACTGGTGGACGATCGTTCGGCATTACCTCAGCTGATCGACACAATGCTCGCGAATGCCAGGATGGCGGGACTGCGCGTAGAGTCCACGATCGACCCCGCCATCACCGACGTCGACGGTGTTCGTGGACTGGTGCTGTACCGCACCATCCAAGAAGGGATCACCAACGCCATCAAGCATTCCGAAACCGGCGCGGCGCTGACCGTGCGGGCCGATGTCACCGACGGCGGCGCGATCTCGGTATCGGTCCGCAATGTCCGCAATCATCGAAAGTCGCAATTCCGGCGGCGTAACCGCGGATTCGGCCTCATCGGGATGCGTGAGCGACTCGAAGCCCTCGATGGCGATCTCGACTACGGGCCGGACGGCGACGGCTGGCGCCTGCACGCCACGCTTCCACCTAGGACAATATCGTGATCTCGGTACTCCTCGTCGACGATCAGGCGCTCGTCAGAGCCGGTCTGCGCATGCTGTGCCGAAGCGCAGGCGATATCGCTGTGGTCGGGGAAGCGAGCGCCGGAGCCGCAGCGGTCCGGCTCACCCAGGACACCAAGCCCGACGTAGTTTTCATGGATCTCCACATGCCGGGAATGGACGGTATCGAGGCGACTCGCGCGATCACCGCATCGGTACCCGTGTCGAGAGTCGTTGTGCTCACCACCTTCGACGACGACGATCATCTCTACCCGGCGCTGCAGGCCGGTGCATGCGGTTTCCTGGCCAAGGACGCCAGCCCGCCGCAGCTACTGCAGGCGATCCGACAGGCTGCGGCGGGTGATAGTCCGTTCAGCCCGGATGTACTCCGCCGCTTGGTGAACCGCGCCCTCGCCGAGCGTCAGGAGCCGACCGAGAACGATCTCACTCCGCGTGAACGCGAGGTCGTGGCGTTGGTGGGTTCCGGTTCGACGAACCAGGAGATCGCCGACGCGATGCACGTGGGAATAACAGCGGTGAAGTCCTACATCGCCACGGCGATGACGAAAACCGGTAGCCGAAATCGCGTGCTACTAGCAGTATTCGCCGTGCGGCACGGGCTGGCATAGACGACTACCCCGCTCCCCCCGGTGCGCCGACGAAGGTGGTGCCGATCTCCGCCATTTGCTCGACCGCGTAGGCCGGGTCGAGCAATGCCTCCGGTGTGTGGATGCCTGGCGCCACGGCTTCGCCGCGCAGACCGAGTAGTCGTTCGACACCGAGGGCGACGCCCAGTGCGGTCAAGGGGCGCTGGCCTGCAGCGTGGACGAGGTACCGGCTGCTGCTCAGCGGTGCACCCGCCGGCCCAGTTCCTTCGATGTCGATGCGGACCTCGGTGGAAGCGGGTTCGCCGCGGCGCCTGCTCGCTGATTCACCGACCGCGAAGTCGAAACGGACGTTCGGTGCGCCCGTTGCGAGGGCGAGGCTCGGTACGTCGAGGATGGCGATGCTCTGGCTCGGCAATACAGTGCCGTCGACGCTGAGCACACCCACCTCCGCATCGGAGTCGGTGACCCAGGTGAAGACGCCGTCACGACGCACCAATCCCGCCGAGGTGACGGCCGACCAGCGCTGCAGATCCGCTATCGCCGAGGGCCCGCCGGTGTCCTGTTCATCCAGTACGGCGCCGATCCTTATGGTGTCGATTCGATCGAACTCCCGGGCCGAGTCCAGTGTCGCGAGGACAACGAGACCAGCGAAATAGTGGCTGGCCACCAGGATCGGCGCGGCGCCTGCGCGTTGGGCGCCCGCGACGACCTCGGGCGCGATATCCACCAGGCTGCTGGAGATGCTCAGGTAGGGCAACCCGCGGTGTTGTGCGTAGTGCAGGCCGTGCAGGCGCTCGTCCCACAGCGCCGCGACCACCGCTGAGTAGCCGTGGTCGGGCGGGAGACCGAGATCGCTGCGCTGCAGCTCGATGGTCACAGCCGTGGCATTGCCGAGTTCGTCGGCAACCCGTCGCGCGCGACCGAGATCACGACCCCCGATCGTCAGCGGTAGCGCCGGATGCCATCGGCGCAGCATCGCGGCGGCGCCTGCGCCTGCCTGCCCCGAACCGCCCATGATCAGTACCGATTTCGACTGTTCCATCGTGGTGTCCTCTCGTAACGCCGAAGAAGCTACATTTTGTAACCTACACTTTGTAGCTAGACTGGGGCGACAACGCAAGGGAGGACGATGACCACAACACCAACTCGCCTGTCCAAGCAGGCCAGGCGTGAGCAGTTGCTCGACACCGCCTTGGCGATCGTGCGAGCCCGAGGTGCCGACGAACTGACTCTGCCCGCCCTCGCGGAGGCCGCCGGGGTGAGCAGGCCGATCGTGTACGACCACTTCGGCACCCGCCCTGGCCTCCTGCTCGCGCTCTACCGGCGACTCGACGAACGACACCGGGCCGCGACGACACGAGCGTTGCGGGATGCCGAACCCACCGCTGACGAGATCGCCCGCGTCATGAGCACCGCGTACTTCGCCTGCGCCACCGACATGCCGGAGTTCAACGCCGTTTCCGCTGCGCTGAAAGGCAATCCGGACATGGAGGCGATCCAGCACGAGATGCTGGACAGCTACACGGACCTGATGGCCGCCGCACTGCTGCCACACTCCGGCCGCACGACCGAAGCGCTGCGGCTGCGCTGTGTCGGCCTGCTGGGCGCGGCCGAGGCGATCGCCGCCGAACTCAACCGAGAGCAGGCAACCGCCGCCGACGCGATCACCGCACTGACCGACCTGATCGTGGGCAGCCTCGACACCAGGACCGAGGGCTAGGTCGACCGGATCCGGCGCAGCCGAATCGCCTCAGGTGTGCGCGCCGAAATGCCCAGTCCGATCGACGTTCGTGTAGGCGGTGGAGCCGCTGCTGGGGCGCGACCGCGACTTCTTCGAGCGGATGCCGGGCCGGTGCGGGGCTCGGCCGGACTGCACCGGCGCTTCGTCGACGGCCGTGGCGGGGAAATCGCTGAGCAGCGGTGCGCAACCGCCGCTGCTCAGCGACCTCGTCGGTTCGACTATCGCGCGGTGCCCGACTCCCGACGGGCATGCTCGGCCACCCAGACCCCGGCGCCGATCGCACCGGCGACCGGCCACGACACCAGGCCGGTGACCGCCGCCGCGCCGAGTCCGCCGTAGTAGAGCAACGACTCCCGATCGGGCACCTGATTGCGCACCGCCCCCGTCGCCGACGAAACACCAGCGGCCACGGTGCGCGGCCCGGGTGGAAGCGGGACTCGCGCCATCCGCACTCCGAGCGTCGGAATCGGGACACGTAACCCAGCGCGCTCGGTGGTCGCTGTGTCCGATCCGGTGGTCGAGGGTTCGGTCTCGGCATTCGGCACGGAAGCTGCCGTCTCCGGTCGTTCGGAGCTGGATTCGCCGACCTTCTTGGTCGCTGTCTTGGACATGACCACTCCTTCCTTGGTCCTGAACCTCCTCGCTGCGTATGTAGACCAGCCAAGCCGGGCTTGCCTCGAGTCGCAACCCCGGGGCACGGGCGTTGCCGAAACGGGTGCGCATCAACGCGGAGGCCACCTATAGCAAATTTTGAGCAACATGCACAGCGTTACCGATACCGGCTGCGGTTGCTCAACCCCGACTCGTCGACAGATCGACGCAGGCAGCCAGACCACACATCCCTGACCGCACGGATCGAGTCGGGTCGGCTGAGCCAGGTATCCCTGCATACTCTGCCGAGGCAGTGACCCTTCGGCACTCTGGTGATCAGTGAACCGCCCGGAAGGACGATCGACCCCCGGTCGCCGACCCGGACCGCCGAGGTCAGCTGCCGAAACCGTTGCCCTAGATGCCGGAACGGTTGGCTGTCAGTGCCACTGCGTCTCCGCGCACGGCCTATCCACCTACCGCGCAGCCGGTCCTGCGGTCCGATCGCCGATAGGGAGATTCGATCGAGCGCTCGATCTTGATCCCGCCTTCGGGCACGGAAGCGAAGTGCGTGCCAGCCTGGCGATCAGCCCACGCATGGTTCTCTCATCGGTAGCGGAGGTCGCCACGTGATGCGCGTGTGCTGCGCAGGCCAGGGCGGTGAGGCCTTACGCTGATAGCGCGAAAGGCCGTCTGGTGCAGGCGTTTTCAGTGAGCGGGTGCAGAAGCGGGACCGTTTCGGACACGTACGACCTACACGAGGTGACGATGAGACAGCCCACGACAAGCCCGGCCGCCGCGGTCCGTGACTTCGTGTCCGCCTGTCAGACGCTCACAAGCCTCATCGATCTCGCTGGACAGCCGACGACGTCTCCGCAGTTGCGGGTGGCGCTGGCCGAGTATTGCCGTGCCCATGCCACAGTCGATCCCGGGTTGGCGGCAAGCCTCTCCTTCTGGAAACGGCGGCGAGCTTCCTTGACCCCCGACGACCACGACGCGGTTCGCGCCATCCTCGACCGCGATGGCGCGATCCTCGCCGCGGTCCGCCGCTAACCGCCATAGCGAGCGTTTTGCACCGCGGCGCCGCCCTGGTCCGCACCGCCGTGGCATCCCTGACGGCCCGAGACGCCACTGGCAACGGTGCACGGTCGGTACATCTGGGCGTTCGAGAGCGAGTTCGGCACCGCTCCGGGAGGCTATCGCCGAAACGGGCGAAACCCGCTGCCTCACATGGTCTCCGACTCGGCTGCCAGCCGACGGAGTGCGGGCGCTACAGTACGACGGTGACAGAGTACCGATCGCCGACCGGCGCGGATCGCTCGCAGGACCTCGGCGTGCCGCCCTCGCCCGACATCCGTTCGACCGATTGGTCGAGTTCCGATGAGACCCTTGCGCAGTTGTTCCGTCGCGTCGAGACGTATGCCATAGAGGCGCGCGATTGGTATTCGAGAGACAAACTAACCAAACGCCAGGCCAGTCGAGCCCTCACCGCGTCGATGATCATATTGGGCTTACTCGGAACTCTGGTACCCCTGCTGACTACCGCGGGAGTCGACGCTGTCAATCCGAGTTGGGGCTTTGCGCTGCTCGCATGCGCCGCCGGATGCGTCGCATTCGACCGATTCTTCGGAATCTCGACCGCTTGGATGCGCGACATCCGAAGCGCGCAGTTGATCAATGCGATGTTGTGCGATTTTCAACTCGAGTGGGCATCTATTTCGAGAGCGTCCGCGAACTCCAACGCGGAGATAGATCGACGAATGCAACTGCTCAGAGACTTCTCTCGCAGAGTCAATGAGATAATCGCACTCGAAACAGACACCTGGACGGCCGAATTCCAGCTGTCGGCCGAGGCGCTGATCAGCAGATTCGATCGCAGGCAAGGACTGTAGCCTCCGGCGCCCGCCGCCCACTCTGCCCGAAGCCGTTCGGCTACCTCCGGATTCGAGCAGATGGTCACAGCGGCGGGAACCCGATTGCGGCCGCTACTGTCCGAGGCTCGGGAGGGAAGCGGCGGCTCCGATCCTTGGGTGAACTGTGGTCGTCGCGTTCTGCACTATGCGCTCCGCGGTCGGTCGGTCGGTCGGCCACGGCCTCGATGAGGGAGAACGGTGCGGCCCCCGTGAGCGGAGTAATCGATATGAGGGATAGCCCCGCGCGGTGGCACACGTCCTCGAAGTCCTTGCGCGTGCGCTCCCTACCACCCACGTTCACCAGCATGTTGAGGTCGCTCAAATAGGTGATTCCGTCGTCGGCGGCGTGGGCGTCGGCGTTGGTGTCGACGACTTCGGGAAGCACGGGCTCGACGATCAGGACGCGGCCGCCGGGCGCCAGCACCTCGCGGCAGTGGCGCAGGATCGTGACCGCCTGTTCGTCCGTCCAGTCGTGCAGGACGCTCTTCATCAGATAGAGGTCCGAGCCTGCGGGAACTGAACGGAAGAAGTCCCCGGCGATCAGGGAACAGCGTTCCGTGAGCCCGTGCCGCTCCAGCGTTTTCGGCGTCCGGGCCAGGCCCTCCGCCGTGTCGTAGACGAAACCGGTGAGACCCGGATGCGCGTCGAGTACGCCGGCCAGGAGTGTTCCGTCGCCGCCACCTACATCCGTGACGGTGGTGAACCGGCCGAAGTCGAAGGCGCTCGGCAGCGCGGCGGCGGTCTCGCTGACGGCTTGGCTCATCGCCGCGTTGAATTCCGCCGACAGGTCGGGGTGTTGCGAAAGGTGAGTGAAGAAGTCCGTCCCGAAGAGGTTGTCGAACGCGATGTCGCCGGTGCGGACGCTGCCGTCCAAGTGCTCCCAGGCGCGTAGCACCGCGGGCTCGGTGAACATCCGCACGAACGAGGTGAGCGAGTCGGGGTGGTGGGGGTCGAGGAGTGCGCCCGCCGGGGTCACCGAGAAGGAGCCGGGGGTGTGTTCCCGCAACAGGCCGAGACCGGCCAGGGCGCGTAGCAGCCGGGTCATCGGCTGGGGCGCGGCTGCGGCGTCCTCGGCCACGTCGGCGGCCTGACGCTGCCTGTCGCCGATCAACTCGACCACTCGCAACCTGACTGCCGCGCGCAGAGTCTGCGCTGCCATGCTCCCAAAAGCGAGCCGGGCGATCAGGTCACGGTCAACTATGCCTGCCGCTCGGACATCGGTGTTCGTCATAGGTGCCTTCCTTCCTTTGGGTATTGGACGCGCGCACGAACCACGTGTGCGGCCGTGCGTGTGACCGGTCTGTGCCGTTGCTTCCAGGGGTCAGCCGGCGGACGTCGCCCTACCGGCCAGGGCGGCCGGTGTGCACCCGGCGAACGCCAGCACGTCGCGATGGAGATGGGGCTGGTCGGTGTATCCGCACGCCAGGGCGACGTCGGCGGCGTTCTCGCCGGCGCTGAGCGCTCGGGCGGCGTGATCGAACCGGACCAGCATGGCGGCGCGCTTGGGAGTGAGGCCGATCTGAGCCCTGAACTTGGACCACAGCCGCTTGCGGCTCCACCCACAGGACGCAGCGAGGTCACCGATGCCTATCCGGCCTCGGTGCGCGACGATGCTGTCCCAGGCGGCGGCCACCTCAGGCGCCATCGCCGGTGCCCGCCCAGCCCGCTCCGTCAGGAACCCGCCCATCAGAATGAGGCGTTCCTGCCAGGTCGTGGCGTCGGTCAGCTGCTCACGGAGGCGTCGCTCGGTCCGCCCCCACAACTCGTCGAGACCGGTGACGGACCCGTCCAGTTCGCAGGGGGAGACTCCCAGCAGCGCGTAGGCGGCCCGGGGTGACAAGCGCAATTCGATGCACTCGACGTGCTCGCCGCGGATGCGGGTAGCGCCTGGCGACAACGCGGCGACGAAGCTTCGCAGGGGCTGGTGCCCAGCGGAGTCCTCGACTGTCAACGGGGCGTCCCCCAGCCCGATGACGACGATCACAGCAGGCTGCGGGAGCACCTGCATGTCCAGCCCGATAGCGCTGACGTCGCGGAACCCAGCCATCCCGACGCCGTCGAGAGACGTACCGCCGAAGGGGCGGGCGACCTCCCAGCCGTTCTCGGCATCACGGTCCGTAGCGGCGGACCCGGTTCCGTAACTGCGCATGCCTCTACCATCGCCGACTTCGATGGTCGTGTCTTGGACAAATGTTCCCTCGGCGACGCAGATGGCGCCTACCGCGCGGTCAGCTGCCGTGATCGGTCCAGGCGACAGCGCGCAGCGGAAACGAGCCCATCCCGCGCACCGGCGCCGGCAGTGCGACCAGCCTGGCACCGACGTCAGGGACTGCCTCCAGGTTCGTCATCTGCTCGATGATCGGGATCCCCGCACCGAGCAGCGTGTGGTGGCACGGCCGCGTCGGCAAGGACGTATCGTCGATATCCAGCGAGTCGATTCCCACCACAGCCACATTGGCGGCGACCAGCGCGTCCGCAACCTCGCCGACCAGGAACGGATGCCCCGGGCCTCGGTACGCGGACGAACCCCACCGGGCAGACCATCCGGTGTGCACCAGCACCGCCTTGCCCCATAGCCGCGCCGGGTCGCCGAGCACATCCGGCCCCACCACCCGGGTCTCCGCCACGCGGATCACCACGATCGGCACATTGAGCAGCCGCTCCAGCGGCAGGTCGGCGATATCGGCGCCATCGGCGTGGAAATGGAAAGGCGCGTCGATATAGGTTCCGGTCTTGCCGACCATATCCACGCGCGCGATGTCGTAGGCCATGTCGATGAGCGGCGACTGCTCACGCGAACACTCTGTGCTGACTCGCGGTCCAGGCAGGCCCGGATAGGTGAGCATGCCATCCGAGATCGGATGGGACAGCTCCACCATCGCCTTGCTCATGCTAGAGACCGTACCGGCCGATCCCGCTGGAAGACGTGGCGCCGCCGACCTCCGCGATCCCTACGACCGATGCGACCGATTCCCGCGGTCCGGCGACTCCGCGACCCATCCGGTGAGCTGTCGCGCAAGGGCTTCCATGGCGACCGGATGCGCCCCGGCGGCGTTCGGACGTGCCGGTCGAGGCGGGACGGCACGGGCAAGTGCGCCCCGGCCCCAAGAGGGGCAAACTGGGAGCTAGGAGGTCATCATGCGATTGCTACAGGGCCTGCTCGGCGTGGTGCTGGGAATCCTCACAGCCGTGCTCGGTACGGTGCTGGGGATCCTCGCAGCCGTGCTGTGGCTCGTCGGTGCGGTGTTGTGCGTGACGGTAATCCTGCTTCCGCTGGGCATCCCTGTCGTGAAGCTCGCCCGCCGGCTGTTCACCCTTTCCCGGCAGCTGATGCATCTCCCCTGACGGCCGTACTCCGGCTCGCCCTTGTCGGTACCTCTGCTCGGTTCGCCCTGGTCATGGGAGGAACCGATCGGCGGTCGACTATGCCGTATCGGACCCCGCAGGTTCTCTGGCGGAAGGGATCGTGCTCTCTTCTGCTGCTTTCTGCGGCACGGCGAATGTGGAGATTACACAGAGAATGGCAACGGCGAAGCACGCCAGTGTGTACCAGAGGTTCCCGACGGGGTCTCCCCCGCCTGTGAAACCGCCGACGGCGCCGAAGAAGTCGGGGAACGCGGTGACCCAGAGTAACGCCATAACGCACAGGTACACCACGCTGTAATACCGCACGAAGTGGTTCGTGTACGGGGGCACATCCGATGGTTCCCGTCGCAGGCGCAACCATTGCCGGGCCAGAATCGGAATCGCGACAAGTGTGACGACGACCAGTTCCGCCGCGTAGAGGACTCCCCGGATCGTCGTGCTCCCCATTCCGAGGACTGTCGCGGGTATCGGGAGGATGAAAGTGCCAAGCGACGCCAGGATACCGATTGCTATTGTGCGCCATACCAACTGGAGGCCGAAGAATCGGTGGCCGTGGTCGACGTAGCGACCGACGAAGAACTGGACACAGAGTGCCAGCGACATCGGCCAAAGAGCGGCGAAGACGACCACGCTCGGCAGCGGGACCGAATCGAACATGGGTTGATTGATCGGGTTCGCAGTCGACCACTCCCACCATCTCAGCTGTGGTCCGAGGTGGTCGAAGATCTCGTAGAACGCGTGGTGGACGAAACCTACGCAGACCGCGCCTACGAGCACACTGTGCTGCCGGAAGACGCCGAGCATTCTGACGATTTCGAAGGCCAGCGTGGCCATGAGCGGGTAGATCGCGATGATGTACAGCGGGAGTCGGCCCCACAGGAAGTCCACGGTGAACACGTTGTGCGCGAACATCGTGTCGACATGGTCTTCGATGCCGAATGCAGCGGGAAAATACAGCGGTGGTTCGATGACGAACAGGTATGCGGTGGCACCGAACCACAGCACCAGGTTGGTGGGATCGCCGTTACGGCGCAGTCGCACGATGGCGAGCGCGAGCGCGAGCACCGAGCCCAGAACGATGGTGAACTCGAGGACCGGCAGGGTCCAGTTCTCCAACGACAGCGGGTTACGGACCTCGATGAGTCCACCGGTCTCCTGACATGAGAAGCCGAGTTCCGTCGCGAGGTGCTCGAAGGTGGGCGAGCAATGATCGGCCATCAGTCCTCCTACGATGCGACCGTGTCGGCGGTGTACCAGTGCGAGACGTCGTAGCCTGCCTCGTAGCGCTCGAACCACACATCGGCGAGTGCGGGCAGCTTTTCGTGGGCAGGGTTGTGTTTCGGCAACTGGCTGCGGACGATCCCCACCAACGCGGCGAGTTGCTCGCCGAGCGGCAAATGGTCGAACGCGCGCTCCATCGGGCCGTTCTCCTCCGGATGGAGCAGCGGTAGCCATTTGCGGAGGTTCTGCTTACGCCGGTGGGACGCGAACATCGATAGGGCATCGATCTTCCGATCCTCCAGCGGGACATGCTTGTTGAAGCCTTCGCAGGCCACCCTGATGACCTTCATGACGTGCCGGAAGATCGATGGGGCCATGCGCATCCGGTAGGCATCGCTTCCGACAACGGACTCGAAGATGATGAGCGCGGAACTTCGATGCTCGACTTCCTCGACGAAGTGCCAGATGAACAGTGACGCGACCCGGTCGTCTCCGGGCCGGAACAAAGTCGAATCGTTGTCCAGCATCAGCTTGAACACCGGAGTGAAGGTCGCTTCCAGGTCGGCGGTGTAGGCAAGCCGGTAGTTCAGCGAGGTCTCCTTGGTCAGCCGGTCGAACTCGCCGATTACTTCGTCGAGCGTCTCCTGCAGCCTCGGGTACCGCTTGATCAGGCCTTTGACATGCTGGCGGTGCGCTGCCGAGTGCTGTCCTTCCTGACGCATGAACGCGTCTGCCTCCTCGGCGACCGCGGGATCGGTGATCAGCGGCTTGGTTTGAAGGATCATCTTCACGATCATCTTTTCGAAGCCGATCGCCAGGAACGAGACCGCGTTGGCCATGCTCGAGAAGGCTGGATTCTCTTCGTTCCAGAGGAAGGGGACATCGTAATCCGCGAACGCGAAACTCATCTTTCGGACATGAAGATCGGTCACTTTGCGATACCTCGTCGTACGGAAGTGGGCTGGTCCGGCGCCGTCGTTCGGGATGCGCCGAAGCCATGGTGGCGCTGATCATACACACGATCGAATCTGTGTATGATCACATTCGTCGTCGCGAATCGCGCAACAGATGACGGGACGGCGCTGTGGTAGCGTCAGGGCCCCTGATCCGGATAGTCGGCGGGCTTTTCCCACGCGGAGGGCTGCGTGCGACCGACATGGTTCGAGCCGAGGAAGCGGGGCAGTGGCAGGAAGGCGCGGGTGGGGCGGGAGTCCACCGGGCAGTGACGAGGAAGCGTCCTGTCGGATTGTTGCCGCTGCAGTCGATCTGATCGGGCGAACGGGTTCGGAAATCAGCATCGCCGACGTCGCGGAGTCCCTGGGCGTCATCCGTCAGACGGTGTACCGATACTTTCCCAGTGCGGACGCTTTGATGAAGGCCGCCGCGATCGCATCGGTCGACGGATTTCTCGATCGGCTGACGCAGCATGTGAGCGGCATCGAAGACCCTGCTGAAGCGATGACCGAGGGAGTGGTCTACACGCTGGCCGAGGTACGTCGAACGCCTCATCTGGGCATTCTGCTGACGGGAACGTACTCGAACGCCCACCCCGAGGGCCTCACTTCCGAAGAGGCGCGAACCTTCGGAATGACGATGATCAGACGCTTCGACGTCGACTGGGAGCACTACGGGTACGACGACGCATCTCTGCACGAGCTCGTCGAATACGTCCTGCGAACCATGCAGTCGTTCTTCGTTTCCCCGGGCAATCCACCACGGAGCGAGGACGATCTTCGACGATATCTGCGACGTTGGATGGGCGCGGCGATCATCGCTCAACTGCATCCATCGCCAAGTGTTTAGGTATCCCTGACGACGCGAGGGCGTTGTCGAATCCGGACCGTCGTGGGCGACCACGCACAGCATGCCGATCAGGCGGGGGCTGCCCGTGCTCGCTGCTCCCAACGCCTGGGGGCCACCTCGAACGGTTCACATATTCCGCCAAATCGCTTCCCTAGACGTTGAGCCATCGATTATCGTGTCGTTATCTAACGGCACGTTAAACGACGGGTAAATCTTATGGAGCATGCAATGAAGCAGCGGCCGGTGCGTCGAGTGGTGGCCATCGCCTTGATCGGAGGCGCACTGGTGACGCCAGCTATCGTCTCGCCAGAGCCTCAGGTGGCTGTCAGCGCGGACCGGTATTCGCATGACCCTGCGGACCGGCGTGGTTCAGGGGTTGGAGAGCGCAGCCGGAGCAGCAATCACGGGGGGTACGGAGGCCGCAACGAGCGCCCCTGTCAGTACACCCCTGAGGGGTACTGCACCGGAAGGCGCTGACAGCGGCAGCCGAGTCCCTGCGCGCAGCCAGGCTCGTCGGTCACCCTGGAGGCTCATCTACTGATTCGCCGATGTGCGTCGTGGCGCCGCGTCGAGGCGATGTGGTGTTCTGCGGGTCAGTGGGATGTCGTGGTTCCCAGCGGATGCAACGACCAGGGCACCGCCTCGATCGGGACCGATGCGGTAGATCGATCCATCCGGCTCGTCCTGGATCCGGTAGTGAATTCGGGATCGGTTCCCATAATGACGCGCCCCTCGCTGTTGACCAGCACTACCCGCTGACCGGCGGCCCGGAATCGCGGAAGCAAGGCCTCCTCGATCGAAGCCACCGGCACATCGGCACCGGCAATTCCGAGGAAGGTCTCCGATCTGGTCGTGACCGGTATCGCGAATGTGCAAACGTACTGATCGGTGCACGCGTAATCGAGGTGCGGCCCTTGCACCCATCGCCGACCCTCGTCGCGCGGGATCGCGAACCAGTCCATTGCGGCGTAGTCGTAGAAGTATTCATTGTGGGGATTCAATTCCAGCACCAGGCGTTGCGGTCCACGTCGCGCGTCCAGAAGCCACCACTCCAGGTATCGGGGGCGATCCATGAGAACGCTGTCGGCCATCACGACGCCTGCACCGTTGACCAGCCGTCCGCGCCGCTCGAGCTCGCCGACGATGATCTCGCGCAGCGGTGCGAGATCTATCGACCGGGGAGCGGACCGCCGCTTTTCGGCGAGACCATCCCATAGGGTTGTCAGCGCGGTTCCGATGGTTGCCAGCGACAGGTAAACGTCGTCGGCCAGCTTCGTGACGGCATCAGCGAGCGACTCGACGGTCACCGAGGCGGGAAAGTTATCGGTGTCCCTCATCAATCACTGAGCTCCAAGCGTAGGGCGACGAGGCGGCGGATGCGTGATTCAGTATGTGATTCTGCCAGTTCTCTCGCTCGGCCATCGTCTTCTCGTTCGATCGCATCCACCAGGTCGCGATGGGCGGTCGCCTCGGCCGCCGGGTCCAGTTTCAGCCGGGGTAGCCAGAGCAGGGCGGAGAGTTCGGCCTGCAGGGCGACCTCGGCGCGGGTCAGCCGGGTGGACTGCGCGCACACCGCCATCTCGATATGGAAGCGGCTGTCGGCCCGGCGTGCCGTCGCGAGTTCGGTGCTGTCCTTCAGCCGGTCGGCGAGGGCGCGGAGCCGGGCTATATCGGCGCGCAATCCGCGGCGCGCGGCGAACACAGCAGCCGCTCCGGTGACGGCGAAGTGTTCGTCCCCGAGATCGCGCAGCTCCTGGATGCTCATCTGCTGCAACCGCACCAGCGAGGTGTTCTCGAGGACTTCCGCCGAGCCGCGGATGAAGCTGCCTCCCCCGCGCCCGCGCTTGGTGTGGACGATTCCCTGCTGCCGGAGTACGGCCAGCGCCTCCCGCAGGGTCATCGTCGACACACCCAACTGGTTGGCGAGATCGGTCTCGCTCGGCAACTGCTGGCCGTCCGCCATCACGCCGAGGCTGATCGCAGCGGATAGCCGCTGCACCACTGCCTCGGTTTTCGGACCGCCACCCTCGAGTGGTGACAGCACAGCACCGAGCGCGGTCAATCCGGCACTCTCCTGGTGGGGCAACACGACTCCTCGTGACGGGGCGTAACACTATTCTAGACCTGAACAATTGAAATATGAACTATAAAGTTATATGAAGTAGTCACGCCGTCGACCTCGACGTGCTGGTCGGGTATCGATTCTCGGGCCGGACCGCCCGCCGGAGCCTAGGCGTGTTTCGCGGCCATCGAGCGGTCCGGGTCCTCGCCGGACGCCTGAATCTCCTCAGAAGACCGTTCCGCGGAACTGCGGCTGCCGAGATGAGGGCGGGATGGGCGGCAGGATTCAACAAGTTACTCACGCGGAACCATTGAACTATGAAATCTAATGTCTTATGTTCAAGACCGTGCGAACAGCCGACTTGGGTACTTTGACGCGCAGGCGTCACGATCGAAGCAGGAATCCCCGATGTCCGAGAACCCGACCAGTCCTGGCGAGCGCCTCCGGTGGTGCATCCGTGACCAAGCCGAGTTGCCAGCCGAGATAGCGGCGCATAGCCGAGTGCGGCCACTTGATGGTCGCCGAATGCGAGAGACAAGCGCACGGCGACGGGGTGGCGAAGATGGATGATGTACGCCGCACGGAAGTCGACGGACTGCGTGTGACCTGGGGTTTGGTTCAGCATCATCTGATTGCGATTGTCGCCGTGCACGACGCATCCGACGCTTCGCCGGTGGTAGCCTTCAGCCCCGGCAACTATCCGGATCTCGCGCAAGCACGAGAACTTCTTCCAGAACTGGCGAGGCTGTGGGATGCGGTCCGCCACGAATTCTGGGCGAAACTCATCCCGCCGGGACCGCTGGGGGCCGGACGGCGGGCATGGGCGTGACGTTGCTTCTCGCGCATCGGCTGTGCGGGCGAGCACGGTGACGTAGGCCGGCACCCGCTGTCCCTGGCAACTGCCACTATTTGCCTTGCTCGGCGTTGTCGAGCCGGCGCGGCCCGGTTGCAGCATCAGCATGGTCCCCGACACCGCCGAGCGTGTCGAAAAGCGGACGCCGGCGAACTATGGTGAGGCGGTGATGCTCGAGCCAGGTGACCGGTTTGCTGGATTCATGGTGAAAGCCCGGCTAGGTCATGGCGGCAGCAGCGGGGTGTATCTGGCCGAGGATCTGGAACGCTCGCAGCCTGTGTCGCTGAAGATTCTCGGGCCGGACGACAGCCGATCACCCGAGGCGCGTGCGCGATTTGTGCACGAGTTCGACATCTTGTCCGCGCTGCGGCATCCCACCATCGTTCGGATCTACACACACGGTGAAACCGACGGCAGGCTGTGGTCGGCGCGCGAGTACGTGGCGGGCGCGACGGGGTCGACGTTGGTGCGGATGCCACACCAACACCCGGATCTGCGACGGGTTCTGCACCTGCTGAACCATGTCGCGGCAGGATTGGATTTCGCGCACGCCAACGATGTGGTCCATCTCGACGTCAAACCGGCGAATGTGCTGGTCGGCGCGGACGAACCTGCGACAGTGAAAATCTCGGACTTCGACCAGGCCCGGTGGCTGCACCGGCCCGAACCTCCCCTGGCCAACAACGGTTTCGTCGTGGTGTCGGTGCCGTATGCCGCACCGGAACTGCTACAGGCGGGCGCGGTGTCCCCTGCGACGGACCAATACGCGCTCGCCTGCTCGGCCATCGAACTGCTCACCGGCCGCCCGCCATTCCCCCGCGCCGACCTCATGGCCACCGCAGAGGCTCAACTGCACGACCCACCCCCCGAGATCTCCGAGCGCAGGCACTGGATCCCGCCCGAGGTCGACGCGATCTTGCACCGGTCGCTCGCAAAAGACCCCGGTGCCCGCTACGACTCGTGCACCGAGCCCATCCGCCTGCTCACCGAGGCGCTCCAGGACATTGATCCACGCCCCCTCGCTCCCCTACTGAACCGTCTGAAGGTGGCATTCACCCGATCGCATCTGCTGAACACCACCCTCGGACGGAAAGAACGGGAGGCGTCGATTGTCAGGTGTTCAGCGGAGCGGTGGGTGGGAAGGTGACCGGCAGTTCGGTCAGTGCCCTGTGGAAGGGACCTGGCCGCCAGTCGGGTGTCCGGTCCGGCAGGTTCAGTGTGATCTCCGGCAGTGCGTCGAGGAGTTGGTCGATGGCCTCTTGCGCGATCAGGTAGGCCAGGGGTCGCGCTGGGCAGGCGTGTGGGCCGAGCCCCCAGGCCAGGTGGGAGCGGTTGCCGGTCAGGTCGTCGGTACGGATTGCGGGGTCGTTGTTGCAGGCGGCCATGCTGATGACGACGGGCTGGTGTGCGGGCAGCCAGATGTCGTCGATGAGGATCGGATGGCGGGGGTAGGTGATCAGCAGGTTCGCCAGTGGCGGGTCGTTGAACAAGACCTCGTCGAGGGCATCGCGAGACGACAGGTTGCCGCCGAGGATGCTGTCACCGAAGCGCTCGTCGGTGAGGATCAGCAGCAGGGTGTTGGTGATCAGGTTCAGTTCGAATTCGATCCCGGTGCCGTAGACCTGTGACACGTGGTGGGACGCCTCGACGTCATCCAGCCGGGCGGGATGCTGGAGCAGTACCGAGGTGATATCGCGCTTGGGTTCGGCGCGTTTGAGTGCCACCAACTTCATCAGCGCCTCCCCCAGTATCTGGTTGCCCTTCTCGGCGTCGACACCTTCGAGCAGGGCGGCCGTACCGGCGGCGATCTGCCCGCCGATCTCCGGGGTGCAGCCGAGCAGATAGTTGACGACTTCGAATACCAGCGGGAACACGTACTGCCGGATCAGGTCGGCGGACCCGTCCTGGCAGAAGGAGTTGATCAGTGGGATGGCAAGACCCTCCACGATGGCGTGGAGGGCATACAGATCGACCTCGTCGATGCTCGCGGTGATCGCCCCTCGGTAGCGGGCGAAGTCGGCCCCGGCGCTACGACTGGCCATCGGCCGCCACTCCAAGAGGGGGAGGATGGGGCAGTCAGCGGGAATGTTCTTCTGCCAGGCGCGCGGGTCGGCGGGAAAGTGCTCGGGATCATTGAGGATCCGCACTGCGGTGCTGTAGCCGACCACCAGGGTGGCGGGGACGCCGGGCGACAGCTCCACCGGCGCCAAAGACCCGTAGCGTCTGCGCATTTCGTGGTAGAAGCGGTGTGGATCGGCCGCGAACTCGGGCGCGTACATGGGCACCCGTGGGTCGTCGGAATCGATCGGAGAGCCGTGCACCACCGGGCACGATTGAGCTGAAACCCGAGACTGCGGCGTACTCAAGGAGCAAACTCCCAACTATTCGTAGGCACTGCATGATTGCTGAAGTACCGCTCCCTAGCCGGACGCTGCACTGGAGCGGGTTACCGGAGCTATGCCGGAACCGGTCGATGGTATAGCGCGCACGGCACAGCATTGTCAGTGCATACGAAACCTGCTCCGCAGAATGTTTTTCGAGCCCGATGCGCGGCCGGACTGCCGCCTGGCCGCGACACCGTGATGGGTAGTGGAGGAGATCGGTGTCAGACGCCGAGAGCGTCCAGCGAATCGTGATCGTCGATGGCCGTGGTGATTCGCTTCAACAGCGTCAAGCAGGTCTCCACCGGCTGCATCTTGGGTTGATATGCCGCCCTGCCGATCGTGAACGCCCAAGCCGCGTAGGCGAACATGGACTGTTGGCGGTACGCCAGCCATGCGTCATCGAACGACGGGGCCTTGCCGTCGAGCGGTCCGAGCTCGTCCAGGTATGCCGCCAGCAGTTCGCGATCCCAGGCACGCCGGTCCTCGGGCTCGCATCCAGAGTTGACGGTGTAGGCGAAGTCGTGTGCCCAACCTCCCCGCATCACCACCTGCCAGTCGACGAATCCCATTCGCCCTGTGCCGGTGCTGTATGTTTGGCCGATGTGCGGGTCACCGTGCAGCAGGGTCTGGGGTAGCTCGTTCGTCGCCTTGTCGATCGCGCGCTCGACACCCGCCCACAGCCGTTCGCTCTGGCCGTGCAGCGCCTCGGGAACCACTTCCTCGGCTCGCCGCAGGCCGACCTCGCAACGCTTCTTCATGTCGATGGCGGCGAGATATGCCTGGAGCGCTTCGGTCGTGCTCTTGAGGTCCGCGATCGACGAGTGGTTCCAGAAGGTGCGGTGGAGCCGAGCGAGATTGCGTACCAGATCTTCGATCTGGTCACGGGCGACCGGGGCGTTCGGCTCGATGAACCGCGCACCGCGGGTCGAGGCGATGTCTTCCATCAGGGCGATCGAACGCCACGACCCCGCGTCGGCGGCGCCCCAATAGCCGATCGGAGCCTCGATATCGACCTGGGGCCGGAAGTCCCTGAAGAAGCGGGTTTCGCCGTCGATCATTTTGCCGCCACCGAGCAGGATGCGCTGGGAGAAGGCGGTTGTCGTCTTCGCGAACAGATCGGTCGGCAAGCTCGCCTGCTTGCCCGCGTCGTTGTACTCCACACGAATCGCGACGCGAGTGGATGTTCCGCGGCTGCCGTTGGAGGTTTCGAACGAGAGCACCTCGGCCTCGGGGACATCGCGGCACAGTACGGCCGTCAGCCACCGCGGTGTGAGGGTTTCGCCGGAGACCGGGACGTCCTCGACGTCCCGGGCTTTGGGCCGGAGCATCTTCTCGCCCAGGATGTGAGCACCAACTGTGACAGACCGTCCGAGCAACCAGAGCTTGTGGTTCATTCGCTTGCCTCGATTCCGGAGTACGACATAACCGCCCGAGCAGCTGGATCGCCAGCGCACGGGTCCGCAGGACAGTAACCCATGGTCTCGAAATGGTTGTACGGCAAGGCGATTGCCGAGTCGATTCGGCGAGATCTGCTGTATGAGCAGAAACTGAGCATCATCTGGTCTGGTCGATGAGCTCCGACCGGCGCGAAGGTATCCACCGTACGACGGCGAATCAGGAGGTCGAACGGTGGATGTCGTAGTTGTCGGCGGCGGCCCGGTTGGTATGACGGCGGCGCTGTTGCTAGCCAAGGAAGGTCACTCGGTCACGGAACCGATCACCGATGTGCTGGCGATGTCCGGCAGTGGCTGGCCACACACCCGGATCTGGAGGAGGTGATCGACCGGCTGCGCGACCCGCGGGCGCTGAGCACGAGCCTCGGCCTCTACCGCACCGGCGCGGGACCACAACTGCTGGTCGAACCGCCCATCGACCTGCCGGAGGTACTCGCACCCGTGCTGGGACTGTGGAGCAGCGAGGATCGGTACCTGACCGAGCAATCGATGACCGGAACCGAGAAGTATGTCGGCGGCTCGTGGCGATACGAGCGGCTCGACGGGGTCGGCCACTGGATGCAGCTCGAAGCGCCGGACCGGGTCAACGAGTTGCTCCTCGACTTTCTCGCCGGGATGTAGCCCGTTCCGCCAGCGGGTCGTCGCCCTCGACCCCATGCACCGGACACTCCTCGACGGCAGCCCGAAAAGCGAAGGACCCGATTATGTTTCGTGCCGCACGGGACGCCATGAGCGACACCTCGGCGGACGGCGCCGCGTTGCCGACACTGTTCTGCCGGATCCTCGGCCCGATCGAGATCGAGATCGACGGCGTGTCCGTCGATCTCGGCGGCCCTCGGTCACGGAAGCTGCTCGCCGCACTGTCGGCCGCGCGCGGTGCCCCGGTCGGGGACGCGGAGCTGATCGACCAGGTGTGGGGCGATGCCCCACCGGGCAACATCCCCCAGGCGATGCGCGCGATCGTCTGGCGGCTGCGCGCCGAGCTGGGCCCTACGGCCGGTCAGCGCTACCTGGAACGCAGCCGCGCCGGTTACGCGCTGACCATTCCGGGACCGCTGACCGATCACGGGCAGCTGCCCACCTTGGTCACCCGCGGACTGGCGCACCTCACCGAGGGCGATCCCGCGGCCGCCGTCGCCGATCTCGAAGCGGCCGTCGCACTCTGGCGCGGTGAACCGTGGGAAGAGCTCGGTTCCGCGCCGGAGTTGATCGGTATCAGGGCCAAACTCGCCGAATTGCACGACGTGGCGATCGAAGAACTGCCGGCGGCACGGATCGCCGTCGGAGACACCACGCGTGCCATCGCCGCACTGACCGAGGCGGTGGTTGCCGCCCCCTACCGTGAACGCCGCTGGGAGCTGTTGGCTCTCGGCCTGTACCGCAGCGGAAGGCAGGTCGAAGCTCTCGAGACTCTGCGCCGCGTGCGTAGACTGCTCATCACCGAGGTCGGCATCGAACCGGGTCCGATGCTGCGCGCACTCGAGCACGCGATTCTGCGACAGGACCCGAGCCTGCTCTTGCCGACGAGCGTGATCGAAATTCCGCCTGGCCCATCCGGTCGAGTTGCTGTTTCGGCAACAGCCTCCGAAACGACAGGGGCCCGCGTTCGGTAGCCTTGGCTGCGAGGGCTGACTCGCTGCCTGCCCTCGCCTGTTCGAGGAATAACGCCGTGAGGAGTCCCATGGGCTTGTCCCACGACGGTCCCGCGGTGCTCGCGGACAGTCTGGCTGTCGGGAGGGACCGCGCTTTCGTCGGGCGCGGCGATGAACTCGTCGCGTTCCGTGCGGCACTGGCCGGTGGCCCCGACGCGCGTCCGGTGCAGTATCTGCACGGACCGGGCGGGATCGGAAAGTCCATGCTGCTGCGGCGATTCGCGCGCGAGGCCAGGCAGGCGGGCCGCTCGGTGGTCGAGGTGGACAGCCGGACGGTGACGCCCACCCCGGAGGGCTTCGTGGCTGCCGCGAGTATTGCGGTGCACGAGCCGGGGGTGGTGCTGCTCGTCGACACCTTCGAAATGTCCCAGGGCCTGGAGGGCTGGCTGTGGGAGCGATTCCTGCCCCAGCTGCCCGCGGGCGCGGTCGTTGTGGTGGCGGGGCGGGTGCCGCCGGATCCGCTGTGGACCTCCGACCCGGGATGGGCCGATCTGCTCCAGGTCACGGCGTTGCGCAACCTCGCGCCGGACGAGGCGGCCGAGTTCCTGCACGCCCGGCAGGTGCCGGTCAGCGCCCAGCAGGCGCTGCTGGAATTCACCGGCGGCAATCCGCTCGCGCTCGCCCTCGCCGCGGCCGTCACGGTCCGGGACAACGCGGTGCGACCCAGCTGGAAACCCAACCAGGACACCATCGCCACGCTACTGCGCCAACTCGTCGGCGACACCCCGAGCCCCGAGCACCGCAGGGCGCTGGAGGTCTGTGCGCACGCCTACGTCACCTCCGAGTCGCTGCTGCGCGCGCTGATGGGCGAGGACGCCGCGGAACTGTTCGCTTGGCTGCGCGTCCAGCCGTTCATCGAGTCGACTGCCGCGGGACTGTTCCCGCACGATGTGGTCCGCGAAGCGCTGGAAGCCGACCTCAGATGGCGAGACCCGGAGGGCTTCGCCGACATGCACAACCAGATGCGGGAACTGCATCTCGCGCAGCTGCGCGCGGCACCGGATTCAAGTCTGCTGCCTGCCACCGGCGCGCTGATCTTCCTCTTCCGCACCGACCGGCAGATGTCGGAGTTCAACATCTGGCGTGAGGTCGGACTCGTGGAAGACCGGCCTTATCAACGGGCGCACCGCGAGCGCGTGCTGGAGCTGGTCGAGCAGGCCGAAGGGCAGGAATCTGCGTCGGTCGCCGCGTACTGGCTGGACCGGCAGCCCGAGGCGTTCCGGGTCTATCACTCGACACACACCGGAGAACCGGCCGGCTTCTCGGCCTGGCTCGAGCTATCGGAGCCCGTGGGATCGGATATCGATCCGGTTGTCGCGGCGGCGTGGCATCATGCCAGGGCGAACGGGCCCCTGCGCGCAGGTGAGTACATGGCGTTGGCCCGCTTCACGATAGATGCTGCGGCTTACCAGCGGCCCGCCCCCTCGACCACTTTCGCCCAGTGGCGGGCAACCGGAGAGATGATTCGCGGTGACCGGCTCGCCTGGTCGTACGTCGTGATGCGCGACGACGGATACTGGGACAAACACCTCGGCGACATCAATATGGTGCCCATTGTTGCTCCGCCCACCGTTGGCGATCACCGCTATGCACTCTTCGCGCACGATTGGCGTGCGCAGCCCGCGGGCCCGTGGCTGCAGGAAAAGTCGGATGCCATGCTCTCGGGTTCCACCATGGCCGGCGCACCAGTGCGCCGCCGCGGTGAGTTGGTCGTGCTGTCCCGTCCGGAATTCGATGGGGCGGTCCGCGAAGCCCTGCGTACGCTGCATCGACCCGCGGCGCTCGCCGACAACCCGCTCGCCCGCAGCCGCGTGGTACTCGAGAGCGGCAAGAACCTGCCCGAGATACTCGCGGGTGCGGCCGAGTCGCTGCAAGGCGAGCGGGGTGGCGAGAAGCTGTACCGTGCGGTCACGGTCGCCTATTTCAAGGGTGCTCCCACTCAAGAGGTGGCGGCCGAGCTGCTCGGATTGCCGTTCAGCACCTACCGCCGCCATCTCACCACCGGTGTGGAGCGGATGAGCGATCTGCTGTGGCATCACGAGCTGAATGGCCAGTGACGTTCTCACCGGGTTCAGGGCGCGGCACGACCCCCGCAGCGAACGGGGAGATCCGTCAGCTGAAGCGGGAGATCTCGGCGCCGGGGCGGAGCAGGCAAAACCCCGCCCCGGCTGTTCCACTGCCGTGCTAGCTCACCGAGGACTGGATGGCTTCGATGATGCGCGGACGGAGTTCGGCGGCGCGGATGACGGCATCGACGGAGCCGACCTCGACAGCCCGCTGGATGTTGTGCACGCCGTCGAACTCCGTGGCCACCTCGCCGAGCTTCTCCGCCCGGACCGATGTGCGGAGCTCATCGAGTTCCGCCGTCAACGCGGCGCGGTCCGCGCCAGCGGCGGCTGAGGCCCTGGCCTCCAGGTCCCGTACCCGCGAGTCGGCCGCGGTTCGGGCCTTGACGTCGCCGGAGAACACCGCCGCGGCGGCGGGGGCACCACCGAGTACCGAGGCGAACGAGCCTTCCAGCGCCAGCACGGTCATGTTGGGGTTCAGTGCCTTCGAGAACACCACGAACGCCCCGCCGTGATATCGCGAGATCACGCAGAACACAATGCGTCCACGGAAGTTCACGATCGCGCGGCCGATCTCCGCGCCGTATTCCAGCTGCAGCTTCCGCATCGACTCGGGCGAGCCATCGAAGCCGGACAGGTTCGCCAGCACCACGAGCGGCCGGTTACCGCTGGCCGCGTTGATTGCCCGCGCGGCCTTCTTCGACGACCGCGGGAACAGCGTGCCCGCGGTATAGGTGTCCGGGCCGTCGGTAGGCGGGAAGCCCCGCCGCGGTACCGCCCGTGACTCGATGCCGAGCAGGCACACCGGGATTCCGCCGAGATGGGCGTCCTGCACCACGGCCATCTCCGCGTCGGCCATGCCCGCCCAGCGTTCCAACAGCGAGTGGTCTTGGTCGGCGAGCGCCGCCATCACGCTGCGGATGTCGAACGGCTTCTTGCGGTCCGGGTTGGCCTCCGCGGAAAAGATCTCGCCGACGGTGGTGAAGTCGCTACCCACCATGGCATGCGGGAAGTCGGAGATGTCGCGGTCGACGGGGTCGGTCGTCTCCGCCCGCCGCGGTGTCTGCTCGCCAGGTGCGATGTAGGTGTGGTCGTAGTGCGACATCAGCACGTCCCGCGCTGCGGCCAAGTTCGGCGCCCAGTACTGTGCCTGCCCGTTCGGGCCCATCACCCGGTCGTAGCCGCCGATACCGAAGTTGTCCTCGGCCGACACGCCGCCCGAGAAGTCCAGCGCCTGCTTACCGGTGAGCACCATCGCCGAATCCGGGGTCATGACCAAGATTCCCTTGGTGTGCATGAGCATGGTCGCCTCGGCGTTCCAGTACGGCTGCGCACCGACATTGATGCCAGCGACGACGATATTGATCTCACCGCCGCCCTGGGTGAACTCGACGATCCGCTTGAGCGCGGCCGCCACCCAGTCCATGTTCTCCGTCCCCGACTTCATCGAGATGCGGGCGCCCGAGGACAGCGCGTACCACTCCAGCGGCACCCGCATATGCTCGGCCAAGTCCAGCGCGGCGATCACGCGGCGGCACTCCGGCTCCGACAGGGCACCGAGCGACTTCGTCGGGTCGCCGAGCAGCACAACCCTCGTAACGCCCTGCGGGTGCCGCGCGGTGGGTGTGGTGATCACGCCCGCGACGATCGCCGCGGTGTTGTGCCCCTTCGGCCGGTCGACCGGCACCAGCACGTGGTCGTCGTCGAGGTCGTGCTCGACGAAGTCGCCGAGCCGGTCGGTCAGCTGGTACGGGTACACCGTGTTGCGACTGCTCGCGCGCAACACCTTCTGCCGGTAGTCGTCCAGCGGCTCGAGCGGCTCGTCCGAGGGCTCGCCGATGGTCAGTTCGGTGCCGCCGGTGGCGTCGAAGGAAATCCGTACGGTGATCTTGGTCAGCTCGCCGCTCGTCCGGTCGCGCTGCCGCGCGATGAACAGAATCTCCTCCAGCCCGGCACCCGCGGTCGTCGGCAGCACACGCCCGGCGATCATCTCGAGCTCCGCACGGGTGATGTCACTCGGCGGCCAGACGTAGATCACGATCCGATTGATGTTGAAGCGCTTCACCGTCGGTCGCCGCGACTGCGCACGGCGGATCGAGTCGAGGCAGGTTGCGATGGTGTCCTCGGCCGTGGGCAGCGCGATCAACCTGCCGTCGTGGTCGCGCAACTCGGTCAGGTCACGTACCTGTGCGAACGCGACGAGGCGGTCGTCGGACGGGTTCTCCCGCGCCACGCATCGGAAGAGATAGACCTCCTCGTCCGACGACCGCAGCCGGGTGAGGTCGAACTTGCTCAGCCGCTCCAGTTGCATCCGTTGCGCGATGTACGGGTGCAGCCCTCGGATCAGCCGCTCTTCAGCCATCCCGGCTGGCGACGGACGGAACGTGAAGTGGTGGTGCATCACCGCACCGCCGCGGCCCGCGATCGCGACGGTGAGCCTGCGCACCCGGTCCGGCAGCGGGTACGCGCTGACGACCGCGTGCAGCGTGTCCGCCGTCACGTCCGAGTCCGCCGGCTGCTCCTCCCAGGCGAGGTAGATGTCGGCGTCGACGGTGTCCTCGCTGCTCGCCAGCTCCGCAAGCCCCTGCAACGCGCTACCCAGCGCCGCGAAGCCGACCGCGGACGAGATCACACACGACCCCGAATGCTGGGCGACCACGAACGCGCAACCGGCGACCTCACTGGTGCGGAGGCCGGTGAGACCCTTGTTGCCGTAATACCGCCGGGTCAGCACCTCCAGCATGATCGTATTGTCCAGATCGTCGCGGACCAGCCGCTGGCCGAGCAGCCGCACCAGCGGTTCGGTGCTGCGCACCATCTCGGCGATGCGCTCGGCGCGATCCGGCGCGTCGGGGTGTGCGTCCAGGTGGCGTAGATGCGCGCGGACGTTGGCATAGACGCGGGCCCGGTTACGGCGCAACAGCGGCTGGCCGAACCAGGCGAACACCACACCACGCGCGAGGTCCGCGACCACCGGGAAGCGAACCTGCGTGGCGGCAACCAGCCGCTCCAGCGCGAGGCCTGCGGGCTCGCGCAGCACCTCATCCGGCAGCGCCTCCCGCAGCCACACGCGCAGCAAGGTCGTGACGACCGTCGCGGCGTCGGACAGGCGTTGCTGGGCGAGGAAGATCCGGAACACCGCGGCTTCGAGCTCGGCGGAGCGCTCCAACTCGGTGACTCCGTAGTGCCCGAGGGCCTTTGCGAGCTTGGCCTGGAATGCCTCCGGCAACCCGGCCCGCTCGACGTCGAGGCTCTGCAGGTAGGTATGGAAGTACTCGCGGGCGCTGTGCACATGGCCGCCGCCGGCGCCGTCTTCGCCGGCCGGCTGGTTGCGGCCCAGCTCGGCGAGATCGGCGAAGACTTCGGCGAGTTCGAGTTCCTCGGCCAGCGGCCGGTGGCCGTCCTCGGTGGACACCCGGCGCGCGACGAGGTAGTCGTCGAGCACTCGGCCTTCGTCGTGCGGGTCGACATCGAAGCCGAGCAGCAGGCTGCGCAGGTCCTCCTGGCCGCGCGTGAGGCGCTCCCGTGCCGGGATCGTCCCGGGCGCCACGGGAAGGTCGAGTTCGACCGACTCGGCGGCCGAGCTCTCTTCGGCGTCGTCGGCGAGCGGCTCCAGCCGCAGCAGCGGCGCACCGGTCTCCACCTGCGAACCGACGGACACGACACATTCCTTCAGCCGCGCCCGGAACGGCGCCCGAAGCACCGTCTCCATCTTCATGCTCTCCAGCACCAGCACGGGCGCGCCCGCTTCGACCTCGGCGCCGAGCTCCAGCGGTGTGGCCACGACCAGCGCGGGCGCGGGCGAGCGGACGACTCCGCCTTCGTCGCGGTTGACCCGGTGCGTGACGCCGTCCACTTCGACCAGGTGGATCGGCCCGTGTGTGCCGGTCACCAGGCGGTACCGGGTGCCGTTGACGACGATCTGTCCGGTGTGCCGGTCGAAGCGGTCGAGCTCGACGTCGGCGGTGCGGACATCGTCACCCGCTTCGATGCCGACGCGGAACCGATGCGCGCCGACCCGCGCGACGCGCACACGGTAGTCGGCGCCACGCAGCTTCAGGTCCAGCGGTCGGCCGCTCTCGTGCTGCACCTGTGGCCGGCCGCCGAACGCCGTCGACAACAGCCGCTGCCGCTCGGCGCGCTCCTCCTCCTCGTATGCCTCGATGGCGGCGGCCGCCAGCGCGACAGCGGAGTGCCGGTGCGAGACGAGCCTGCCCTCGCCGCGGACGCGGTCGATCCAGCCGGTGTCCGCACTGCCGTCGATGACCTCGGGCTGGTCGAGCAGGTCGAGCACGAAACTCTTGTTCGTCGCGCCGCCCTCGATGATCACCGTGGTCTCCGCCATCGCCCGGCGCAGCCTACCCAGCGCCTCGTCGCGATCGCGGCCGTAGGCAATGATTTTCGCGATCATCGAGTCGAAGTCGGCGGGGATGGTGTCACCCGCGCTGACGCCGGTGTCCACGCGGATACCCGGCCCGGCGGGCAGGTCCAGCCGCGCGATGCGGCCCGGGGAGGGCGCGAAATCGCGGTCTGGATCTTCGGCGTTCAGTCGAGCCTCGATGGCGTGCCCGCGTTCCCTCGGCGGCTCGCCATCGAGCCTGCCGCCGGATGCCACCCACAGTTGCGCCTTCACCAGGTCGAACCCGGTGGTGGACTCGGTGATCGGGTGTTCGACCTGCAGGCGGGTATTGACCTCGAGGAACGCGAACAGATCGTCCCCGGGGTGGTAGAGGAACTCGACGGTCGCCGCACCGCGATAACCGACCGCGAGGGCCAGCCGTTCAGCCGACGCCGCGAGCTCGGCTGCCTGCTCCGGGCTGAGCACCGGCGAGGCCGACTCCTCGATGATCTTCTGATTGCGCCGCTGCACCGAGCAGTCGCGAACGCCGAGTGCCCATGCGGTGCCCTCGCCGTCGGCGATCACTTGGACCTCGACATGGCGGGCACCGGTGACCAGCCGCTCCAAGAACACGATGCCGCTGCCGAACGCTCGCGCGGCCTCCTGGCTGGTGCGCTCGTAGGCGTCGGCGAGCTCGGCCTCGTTCCTGATCACGCGGATGCCGCGCCCGCCGCCGCCCGCGGTCGCCTTCAGCATCAGCGGGTAGCCGATCTCGGTTGCCGACGCCAGGGCGGCGTCCAGGGTCTCGACCGCTCCGCGACTCCACGGCGCGACCGGCACACCGACCTCTTCGGCGATCAGCTTCGCGCCGATCTTGTCGCCGAGTTTGCGCATGGCCTCCGCGCTCGGCCCGACGAAGGTGACCCCGACCTTCTCGCACAGCTCCGCGAACGCCGGGTCTTCCGCCACGAAGCCCCAGCCGACCCACGCGGCGTCGGCTTCGGTCTCGACCAGCGCGCGCTCCAGCGCTTTCAAATCGAGGTACGGGCGCGCGGACGCGGGACCGAGATCGTAGGCGATATCTGCCGCGCGCACGAACGTGGCAGTGCGGTCGACGTCAGTGTGTAAGGCGACGGTCTCGATCGGCGTCCCCGTCTCCGCCGCCAGGTCCCGGGCGGCGTGAATGAGCCGCATCGCGGCCTCTCCACGGTTCACGATCGCGATACGGCTGAACAATCGACAGCCCTTTCTCTCCAAAGTGCTCGCCCGGTCGACCGGGCGAGGCTTGCGGCTCTCAAATTCGGGTGCTGTGTAGCTTTCTTCTGCCCATGCGCTTTGTATATCGGTGATCCCACCGCGCCGGTAACGGTAGTAGCAGCGCGAATGTCTGTCCCACGTCGGTGGGTGTCGGTGCGGATACCCCTGAGCACCATGCCGAGGGCAACTGCCGAGCCCGATGCCGAACCCCGCATCGACCACGCCCGAGTACCGCTGCGCGGACTGGCGGCGTTGGGCGCGCTCGAACTCAGGGACGTGAGCGCTGCGGCTCCCATGCCCTGAACAGTCCGAGCCACCAGCAGTGTCCCCCTCGTAGGCAAGCTCATCTCCCGGACCGGCCAGGTGAGCACGACAAGACCGGCCAAGAATACCCGCGTGGACGCTTCGAGACCCGTTTTCACGTTTGGGAGTGCCGTGTCCGCAATCAGGGGACCAGAACAACTGATGACCGGGCACAAGTGCTGCGACATCAGACATGCGCGGGCATCCAGCCCGGACGTCGCCAGCCGGTCGGTTCAACCCGTAGCGGCCGCCGATCCTGGATCGGCGGCAAGGGCCGCTGCGTTGCGACACGCCGATGAAGTTGTCATGCGCGCGAGTTCCCTGTCGCTCGCAGTCGCGGTTCTCGTGCCTGCGCGTGTCGTGCGGGATCGTTTGTGTTCGAACACATGTCGGCGGGCTCAGGGCCAATCGAGTTGGAAGCGGGCCGAATGGGGAAACTGTCGAAGCGGTACCGCTCTTTCCTCGCGGGCAATTGGCTCGGCGCCGGCTCCGCAGGCAACACGACCGGTTTGTCGACGGCTCGGACGACAAGCAACCCGGCACACAGAGCGCCTCGGATATCGATCAGCTAACGGTTGATCGGACGAACCGGCCGAGCGGCACGCAGGGCTTGCCGATCCGACCGGCAAGGTGGTGGGCTTTTGGAAACGCCACATCGCTCACGTCTCCGATCCCGCTCGCGGCCTGGTCGAGAAGAAGACGGTTCACCAGGCAATCGCGTGGATAACCAGCCAGATGTCAGCGCCGAGATGACGATGGAGCAGCACATGGACGACGAGATCGAACACACGCCGCGGCTCACGGCGTTCCCGCGTATCGACGACTACGGTTTCATCTCCGACTGCGAGGTCGCTGCCCTAATCGCCCCCAGCGGAGCCATCGAGTGGATGTGTCTACCCCGCATGGACTCCCCCAGTGTCTTCGCGGCCATACTCGATCGTTCCGCCGGCTCATTTCGGTTCGCCCCCGCCGACTTCGTTGTGCCCACCGATCGCCGCTACATCCCGGGCACGATGGTCATGGAGACGAGCTGGCGCAGTGGCGAAGGGTGGGCGACAGTGCGCGATGTGCTGCTGGTCGGGCCCTGGCGGCACCAGACACCCGGCCGTAGCGCTCATCGTCGGACTCCCACCGACTACGACGCCGAGCACATCCTGCTGCGGACGGTGCACTGTGAGACCGGCCAGATCCAATTCAGCCTCGACTGTCAGCCGGCCTTCGATTACGGCAGGCATCGCGTCCGCTGGGAGTACGTCGACAGCTACCACCTCGCGCAGGCCAGTGCCGACGGAATCGACCTGCGGTTGACGTTGAGCACCGACCTGCGGTTGGGGCTGGAAGGTACGCACGCGGTCGCCCGCACCCTGCTGAAGACGGGCGATACGCGCTTCTGCGCGCTCTCCTGGGGCAGCCGCGACGCCCCCCGTTCGGTTGAGGAGGCCGATGAACGGTTGCTGCGGACGATCCACCATTGGCGGCACTGGCTGGCGGGCGGGCGATTTCCGGACCACCCGTGGACAGCCCAGCTGACTCGGAGCGCGCTGACCCTCAAGGGCCTGACCTTCGCCCCGACCGGCGCCATCGCTGCTGCCGCCACCACATCGCTGCCCGAAACCCCAGGTGGAGAACGCAATTGGGACTATCGCTACTCGTGGATCCGCGATTCAGCATTCGCGCTGTGGGGCCTGTACACATTGGGCTTCACCTGGGAGGCGAACGACTTCTTCTCCTACATCCTCGACTTGGCCGAAGACGTCCGGGACATGCAGATCGTGTATGGCATCGGCGGCGAGACCGATCTCGGCGAGCAGGCTCTCACCCACCTGCGCGGCTATGACAATGCCGCGCCCGTGCGCATCGGGAACGATGCATACCGGCAACGCCAGCACGATGTGTGGGGCGCGGCGCTGGATTCGGTCTATCTCTATGCCCGCCACCAAGATCAAATCGATGCACGGGCATGGCCGCTGCTGGGCCGGGCGGTCAAAAGCGCCCTCACCTCTTGGCGCGAGCCCGACCATGGCATTTGGGAAGTTCGTGGGAAGCCGCAACACTTCACCTCCAGCAAAGTCATGTGCTGGGTTGCCGCCGATCGCGGTGCCCGGCTGGCCCGCATCCACCAGGACTTCGAACGCGCGCACCGCTGGCAACAGGCCGCCGATGAAATCCACGCCGACATATGCACGAATGCGGTCGATTCCCGACAGGTGTTCACCCAGTACTACGGCAGCACGGCGCTGGACGCTTCAACCCTGCTCATCCCCTTGGTTCGTTTCCTGCCCCCCGACGACGACAGGGTACGCAACACCGTGCTGGCCATAGCCGACGAACTGACCGAAGACGACCTCGTCTTGCGATATCGCGTCAGTGAAACCGATGATGGATGCGCCGGGGAAGAAGGCGCTTTCACGATCTGCTCGTTCTGGCTGGTCTCGGCGCTGTCGGAGATCGGCGAAAAGAAGCGAGCCAAACAGTTGTGCGAGAAACTCCTCGCCTACGCCAGCCCTCTGGGCCTCTACGGCGAGGAGATCGACCCGCGAACCGGCCGGCACTGGGGCAACTACCCTCAGGCGTTCACCCACCTCGCCCTGATCAACGCCGTGATGCACGTCATCCAAGACGAACAGGCCGTACTGCGGCAGGCACTCGGCGGGGAATCGATCGCCCCACGACTGGGTGAGGCACCCTACACACTGGGATACATCCACCGATAACCCCTGCGGATGCAGGCCATCACCTCCACGCCGGGCGTAGCCGGTCGGTTAGTGCCATGCGCCAGGACCAGCTCGGCGGAGCGTGCACATGCGGGACTGCCTGTCGCAGGCGCGCTACTTGCTGCGCTCGAGCTGAGGTGCGGCGCGGTCCGTGCGGCGTACCAAGGCGAGGACCTGATGGTCGGCGTCTGGCTGTTACTGGCGGTAATGTCCGCTGCGGCAACGGCGTTCATGTCGAGAAATCGAGGACGCCGAGGCCGCGACGGCCTAACTTGATGCCAGTCGATCTGAGGTAGGGATATATGAGACACAGTGGTGCACGGGTTCTCGACATCGCGGGTAGCCGTCGAACGGCCGTGGCGATACTCGCGGTGATCACCGGGTTCTACTATCTGTTCGTCGCGATCACCAACTGCGTGGACACCGACACAAATCGAAACGCGGTTGCCGCTGTGCTGTCGATGAGGTCGACGATCCACAATCCGGGGACGGACTGGCGGGCGATCACCAACAGCGGTGTCGCACTTGTCGCCTACATCCTGATCGTGATCTGGGAGTTCCTGATCGCCTTCGTACTGCTGGCCGCCGCGGCGGTATGGGGCCGAGTACTGACGGGACGGCCGCGCCGACTTCGCGCCGACCTCGGCGTGGCTGTGAGACTGTCGAGTCTGGGCTGGACGATGGCGGTCATGCTGTTCGCGGGTGGGTTCCTCACCGTCGGCGGTGAATGGTTCCGGATGTGGGCGAACAAGGAGGTGAACGCGTCCTCGGCTGCGCTGCAGAACTTTTTGATCGCCGCCGTCGGCCTGATCCTCGTTCACCTGCCGGACTCGATCGCCCCGCATCATGCGCCCATGCCACCGAAAGGGTCTCGACACTAGGTCAACTCACTGCGGGGCGCAGGCGGGTACCGGCCCTCACTTCTTCACTTCACCCGTAGGCGAGAGCCTTGGGGTGTGACGGCGACGCGAGCCGCGGGCGGTAGGCGAGACAAGCCGCCGATGCCCCGTCCACGGCCAGGAACACTACTGTGCGCGCAGTGTCGAGCAGGCCCGCATGCAGCGCGTTCAGGTAGGCATGCACCGGGGCCGCGGTGTATGGGTCACCGATCGATGGGTCGAGACCCACGACCGAGTGCGAGGTGATGACGAGTGCATCTGCCAAGCGGGCGTGGAATCCGGATGCCTGTGCAGGAGCCAGCAGTACTGCACGCCCCTCGGCGAAATCGCCTCCGTCGAGCCCTTCCTCGTCCAAACAGGCGCGCACGGCCGCGGTCGCCAGGTCGAGCGGGTCCTCGGCACCGGGACGAATACACATCGCGTGACGGCCACCTGTGCCGGCTTCCCCCAGCGCAACCCAGGCAATCGGGCCGGCCGCGCGGGCGGTATCGCAGGTATGGAGCCGACCGAATCCGCCCGCGCTGGGCGAAGTTCCGAGCAGCAGCGCGGCGCCGGTAGCGGTGTAAGGGAAATCGGCAACGCGCCGCTCGGTCGAGGGGTGGGTGTCGCCCGCGACGAGCAACGCGTACTCCACACCGCCAGTGGCGAGGAAGGTTTCGGCGGTCACGATGGCGTGCAGCAAGCCGGTGGCGCCGTTCATCAGGTCGAAGGAGAAAGCGGGGGTACGCCCCGCTTCGTAGGCAAGTCCCATGCCGATCCGCTTCTGGATGAGCGCCGACACCGCGGGCTCGGAGATGTTGCTGTCCCGGAAAACACCAGTGTTGATCAGCATTCCGATCTCGTCGAGGCGGACATCCGAGCGCTCTACGCAGGTGAGTGCCGCGCGAGCAGCCAGTTCGAAGTAGCTGCCGGTGTCGAGGTCGGAGTTCGTCGCGGCTGAGATGATCGTCGTTGCCATGCTCATCCCTCCAAACGCGAGATGGTCGCGGCGAGGTATCCGGAGACAGTTCCCGATGCCGCGGGGATCATGAGAATTTTCGACCCTTTGGGGATCTTTTGTTGCGCGAGATGTTCGTGCAGTACCAGAAAATGCGATGTTGTAGCCGTATTGCCGAAGTCGTGCAGCACGTTGAGAGCCTGCGGCATCGGCGTGCCGAAATGCCGTTCGGTCAAGTGCGAGATGTATTCGATGGCCGGAGCGCTGAACTGGTGGTGGATCCAGTAGTCGTATTTCTCGCTCTCCCAGGTGCGCCCGGTATCGGCGAGAAAGTCGGCCAAGCGGTCGATGGCCTGCTGATAGCGGGCTTCGCTCTGCATGGCGCGGTTGTCGGTGTACATCGCGATCCCGCTGGTGCGGTCACTGGGCATACCGATGCAGTGCTCGGCGCCCTCGGCCGCGGTCATGAGTTCGACGTAGTGGATCTCGTCGTTGTCGTCGCCGCGGTTGTCGAGCACGACCGCGACCGCCGCATCCCCGACCGTCAACGACGCGAATTGTGGGTCGTAGGGCTCGCTGATCTCGCGGACCGCTGTCTCGGCGATCGGCGTGATCTGCTCCCCACTGACCACCAGGCCGTTGCGCACCACACCGGCCTTGATCATGCGGTCGAGCACCATTACCCCGGTGATCATGCCGGCGCAGGCGTTCGAGACGTCGAAGTGACGCGCCGAGTTCGCGCCGATCGCGTTGCCCAGCATCAGCGCGAAAGACGGTGCATAACAGAAGATTTCCTTGCCATGGGTCCGAGTGATGGAGGCCGAGATGATGACGTCCAGCTCGTCGGCCTCGTAGTCGGAGTGCTGCAGACAGTCCTCTATCGCGCGCGACGCCAGCTCGAAGGACGATTCATACCGGTTCGGATCGGAGTTGTAGACGCGCCGATTCCTGATTCCGGTGATTCGCTCCAGATCAAATGACCTCGGCACCGTCAGCTCGGCGAGCAGATCTTCGGTGGAGCGGACAGTCGTCGGTGTGTACGAGCCGATCGACTCGAAACGAGTACGAAGCATGGACCCCTGCTTTCTGCTTCAGTCGGCGACAAAGGTTGTGTTGTGCTGGGCGACAACGCTGTCCTCGACTGCGTCTACCCGGACATCCCGACCAAGGACGCGCTGATAACGCACAGTTGCTGTCCGACCGCGTCGTCCTGTGCCAGGCGCGATGGAGCCTTGATGCGGTTCTTCTGGAAGTAGCAGCCGGTAACCTTGGCGACTTCAGGATCGGTGGCCAGATAGGTCAGTGCCCGGCCGCCCTCCGCGGCGGAGATCATGAAAAGTCGCTTGGCGACCGCGACCAAGGGCTGTCCGAACCACGGCATCGAATCCCAGATTCCGGTCGCCACCGCACCGGGGTGAAAGGCATTCACCGTCACCCCGGTTCCCTCGAGGCGTCGCGCCAGCGCCCGGGTGTAGAGGACATTTGCCAGCTTGGAGCGGCTGTACGCCTTCTCTCCCGAGTATCCGTGCCGGAAGCCCAGATCCGCGAAATCCATGGTGGCGCCGAACTGCATGACCGACGAGGTGAACACAATGCGCGACGGGGCGCTGTGCACCATCAGATCCGTCAGCAGTTCGGTGAGGAGGAAACCGCCGAGATAGTTGACCGCGAACGTGGCCTCGATACCGTCCTCGGTTTCGATTCGAGTCTTGTGGTAAGTGCCGGCATTGTTGGCCAGCACATCCAATTGGTCATACGCGGCAAGAACCGCCTTCGCGAGCTGCCGGACAGACGACTGCGAGGCGAAATCACACTCCAGCGTGTCGACGTCTGCCGCCCCCGCGGACCGCACCAGGTTCGCCGTATCGGACAATTTCTGCGGATCTCGCCCGACCAAGACAAGCCGGTTCCCCTCCGCCGCCAGCTGCTGAGCGGATTCGAGACCGATGCCCGATGTTGCCCCCGTGATCAGGATTGTCTTCACGGTCGACTACCTTGCCACAGAAGTTTCCTAGAAGATTGCTGACACGAGCCGATTGGCCCAGATTGCCGGGTTGCGCTCGAACGCGATGCACTGGAACGGCATCGGACAGTCGCCCAGGTCGCGATCCTCGACACCAGCCGGGGTGAGTGCCGAACGGAGACTCGGATCTCACCGCGGCCTGATCGTGTCGTGTCGGATGAGTTGGTGCTTGCCGGAATCGAGGATGCGCCGGATGCAGTGGCGGTCTGCTCCGCGTCGAGATCCCCGGTGTCGATCGCGTAGTCCTCGCGAGTTGGGCGAAGGCACCGTGCAGGCCGGTGATCGCGTCGAGATCCTTCAGCCTGTCGGCCGGCTTTATTCGACTCCCGGACCGATGCGGCCGCGCCGGTGTTGCCCGGGTCGCCTCGAGACCGCACGGCCGGTGTCGCCGTAGGACTGGTTGACATGGAGCGCGCTCCAGCACCTAGCGTCGCGGGCAGATGTTTCCGAGCTCAGGAGGTAGCGGCATGATCGACATTCCCACCCGGCATTTGGGCGAACTCGCGGTCCCCGCGCAGGGCCTGGGGTGCATGGGAATGAGCCACGGCTACGGCGCCACCGACGACGCGCAGTCGATCGCGACGCTGCACTACGCCCTCGACCTCGGGGTGACCTTCCTGGACACCGCCGACTTCTACGGTGCCGGGCACAACGAGGAGCTGATCGGGCGCGCCATCGCCGGGCGGCGCGACGAGGTGGTACTGGCCACGAAGTTCGGCTTCGCCAACCGCCTCGGCGAGCCGACCCGGGTCCGCGGCGACGCTGCCTTCGTGCGGCAGGCGTGCGAGGCGTCGCTGCGCCGCCTCGGCGTCGACCACATCGACCTCTACTACCAGCACCGGGTCGATCCACAGGTCCCGATCGAGGAGACCGTCGGCGCCATGGCCGAGCTGGTGCGCGCCGGGAAAGTCCGCCACCTCGGGCTGTCCGAGGCCGGTGCGCGAACCATCCGGCGGGCGCACGCGGTGCACCCGATCGCCGCGCTACAGAGCGAGTGGTCGCTGTGGACCCGCGACTTGGAAGCGGAGATCGCCCCGGTCTGCCGCGATCTCGGCATCGGCCTCGTCCCGTTCTCCCCGCTGGGGCGCGGCTTCCTGACCGGCCGATACAGCTCGATCGATAGGCTGGCGGAGAGCGACGTGCGGCGCAGCCAGCCGCGTTTCGCCGAGGGCAACCTCGAACGGAACCTGGCGATCGTCGCGAAGCTCGACGAGCTGGCTGCCGCGAAGGGCGTCACCGCCGGCCAGCTCGCTCTGGCCTGGGTGCAGCACCGGGGCGAGGACGTGGTGCCGATCCCGGGCACCCGGCGGCAGCGGTACCTGGAGGAGAACGTCGCGGCCCTGGCCGTCGAGCTGTCCACCGAGGACCTCGCCGCGATCGAGGCCGCCGCCCCGCCCGAGCAGGTCGCAGGCACCCGCTACGACGCGACCAGCCTCACCTTCGTCAACGGCTGAGGCCGAGAGGTTGGTGGCCATTGGCCACCGTCAATCGCGCGAGGGGTCGGGTTGCCATGGGACGTATGCCTGTCCATCGGCTTCGGCCGCTCGCTCGGCTGAATGTAGCTGGAATGGTGTGATGCCGCCGTCTTCCCACGGGCCGACCGCTCCGGCGGCGACCGCGGCGGATGCCTTGGGCGTCAGGCCGATGTCGTCGCGCACCACAGCGATCGGGCGGTCGGCGAGGGTGAACCAGTCCAGGTCGAGGAAGTCGTGGCTGCCCTGGGTGCGGGCGCCACGGCGCATGGCGTCGGCGAGGCGGTTGGCCATGCCCGCGGTCCGCAGGTGGCCTGCGTCGGCCTCGAACAGGCCGGCGCCGGCGCGCAGGTAGCCGGTTTCGAAGAGCGAGACCACCATGGCGAGGAGACTGAACGCGCGCGGGTCGTCGTTGGCGCGGGCCATGAAGGCGAAGACCTCGATCTCGTTCTCCAAGGTGGTGCCGTATCCGGCGAGCACGTGCACCCAATCGTGCTGGGCCAGCAGCGGTGGCGCCGAACCGGGCAGACCGGGGGTGACGAAGCCGCGATCGCGGTAGAAGTCGGCGACGCCGCGGCCGAGGGTTCCCACCGGCAGGTCGCGCAGCGACGCCCAGCGTGCGGCGAGCCCCGGGTCGTCGCTGACTTGGTCCCAGGAACTGTCCAGGCTCGGGGTGTGCAGCGCGGTGAGCCTGCGCGGGTCGAGGTCGCCGAGGTATCCGTTACGGGCGAAATCGACCGCGGCGAGATCGATGGCGCCTTCGGCGTACTGCTGCGCCACCGCGATCATGTCATCGTCGACGTCCAATGCGTCGGCGAACTCCCGCAATCGGGTCGCGACGACCGGCGGCAGCGGGCGCACCACCAGCGCCGCCAGCAGCATGGTCTGCACGATCCGTGCACGGAAGATCCGGTTGCGCCTGGCCAGTCCGACCGCGAATTCGGGCGCGGTGATGGGCTCCAGTATTGCCAACTCGACCGGGTGGCCGGTCATGGACAGGAACAGCGTGGGAATCAGCAACTGCTGCAACGGCGTCAGACCGCTCTCCCCCTGCGCGGCCGACACCACGCCGCGCGCCAGCAGCTGCACCTCGTCCGCGTCTGGCGGCGTCAGCAGTACATCGTCCATACGGGTCACCCTCCGGGGGTTCGAACATCGGTTGCTGCGGCACATTATCGATGCGAATCGGGTTCAGCACGTAATCGTTTCGCCCTCGGCGTAGTCGCTCGAGCAAGCGCCGCGCGGTCGTCCGGCACAGTCCGCTGTCCAGCTGTCCCTGTTGGTGTGTCGTGCCGTCATGCTCTCGGTCCCCCTGCACGCGACCGGGCTGAACGGCGCCCACCGTTCGATCAGCGGCGCTCAATCACATCCACACCGATTCGGCTCGCCGGTGGACAGTGCGGGATCTCGGTGCCGAGATCGGCATGTCCAAGACAGCTTTCGCGCGCAAGTTCACCGCCATGGTCGGACAGCCACCCATGGCCTATCTGACGTGGTGGCGGCGCAGCAGCGGAGCCCGGCTGCTGCGGGACACCGACGCACCGCTCGCGCCATTGCCACCCAGGTCGGGTACGCCTCGGAATTCGGCTTCGCCAACGCCTTCCGTCGGGAATTCGGCGTAGCACCCGGCCGGTTCCGCCGCGGGGCGCGCTCCCCCCGAAACGACAAACACCATGTAGCCGCGGTCAATGCGGTATAGGCCGGGCACCTTCTGCGAAGCTCTGGGGTGCCGCACCAGCCGAGTAGCTATCTCGACATGCGGATTTCGACGATCTGGAAGCGAGTATCCAGTTACCCTGAATCGATGCGATCCAGGTTTCGTCGGTACGTCCTGGCCGCGCTCGCCGCCGCGGCGTCGACTCTGCTGCTCTGTACGCACTCCCCGGCTACCCCACTGATACGGCCTGCCGCCGCCTTACCGCCACTCGACGAGGGATTCCTCTGGGGCGTAGCGGCCTCCGGGTTCCAGTCCGAAGGCCATGCGCCCGACAGCAATTGGACGCGTTACATCGCCGCGAACCCCAGTTACGACGAGCTTCACGATTCGGTCGACTTCTACGACCGCCATGCGTCGGACATCCAGATGGCGGCTGCGTTGGGCGTGCGGGTGTTCCGAATCGGGATCGAATGGGCACGGCTGCAGCCTGCGCCGGGGGTCTGGGACCCCGCCGCATTCCGTTTCTACGACGCGGTCATCGCCAGTATCGTGCGGGCCGGGATGCGACCGATGATCACCCTGGACCACTGGGTGTACCCCGGCTGGGCCGTCGACCGCGGCGGTTGGCGCAATCCGGGCATGGTGAACGACTGGCTGGTCAACATGCGCACGGTTGTCGACCGCTACGCATCCCGCAATCCGCTGTGGGTCACAGTGAACGAGCCGGTGGCCTACATCGTGCACGAGGCCCGCAGGGGCGCCGCCGACGCGGCCGAGATGCTGGAGCGGATCGCGCAGGCGCACAATGCCATCTACGACTACATCCACGAGGTCCGGCCCGGCGCGGAGGTGACCAGCAACGTCGGCTATGTCGCAGGCTCGGAGGCCCAGGTCAACGGTGCGCTGATCGACCGCATCGCGGACCGCCTCGACTATGTGGGTGTCGACTATTACTTCGCCTACGATCCCGCCCAGTCGCTGCTCTCGTCCATAGCGGCGGCGGCCGGATCGGCGATGCCCAGCCTGCCGGGTCCGCACATCTGGGAGCTGCCGTTGCGTACGGAGGGCATCTACTATGCGCTGCAACACTATTCGCGCCGGTTTCCGGGCAAGCCGCTCTACATCGTCGAGAACGGCATGCCCACCGAGAACGGCCGTCCGCGCGCCGACGGCTACACCCGCACCGATCATCTCCGTGACACCGTCTACTGGATCCAGCGCGCCAAGGCCGACGGTATGAACGTCATCGGCTACAACTACTGGAGCCTGACCGACAACTACGAATGGGGCAGCTACACACCACGATTCGGCCTCTACACCGTCGACGTGCGCGCCGACCCGAGCCGCACTCGCCATCCCACCGACGCGGTCGACACCTACACCGGGATCGTCGCGGCGGGCGGAGTCCCCGATGGCTATCGCCCCACCCGCAGCCCGGCCATCTGCTTCCTTGTCGATCCACCGGCCAGCTGCCTGAGCCCGGTCGCAGGCCCGTAGCGTGCCCCGATGGGCGCGGCGGTCGGCCAGCGGGAAGCGCATAGGCGTCTATGCGCTTCCGGGTACTTCGCTCACGATCTCGTAGATCGCGGTGTTGGGGGTGGCGTGCGTGCGAGCCGCGCCCGTCGCTGCCGTCATGGTCGAGTTCTGTGCGGCGGCTCGCCAGGCAGCCACGCTGTCCCAGTGGGCGATGTTGACCAGCCGGAAGCGAGCCTCCGCGGTGACGGCGCGGTGCAGGCGTACATCGCGGAAACCCGGAGCTGATCGCATGAGGCGGGCACGGTCGCTCCACCCGACGGCGAAGCTGTCCACCGCATCGGGCGAGATCTCGAAGATGTTCATGAAGGTGACGCCGGGGCCGTCGAATTCGCGATCCGTGGGCGGCCGGAAGTCGTAGATCGTTTCGTAGAGAGCAGTCGTGGCGCGGACGTCAGCGGGCAGTGCGTCCGACCACTGCTGCCTTCGGGGGTCCTGAAGTGCGGAGGTGGCCTGCTCGGTGGTGTCCCAGCGCGCGAAGTCCACAACCGGGAACCGGACGTCGGAGTCGATAGCGCGGTGCAAACGCGCTGCACGGAAACCGGCTGCGCCAGTGAGGTATCCGCCGAGGTCGCGCCAGTTCTCGATGAACTCGCCGATGTTCGCGGCGGGCAGTTCGAACACGTCGATAGTGGTGACTTCGTTGTCGGTCATGGGCCACAGTGTCCTCCCCGGACTGCGGTCGAGGTCAAGCGTCTTCGGTTCCGCTGTTGTCGATCTCGCAGTCGCGTGCGAGCGAGCCATGCATGCTCTACCATTCGGTGCTCACGGTTACCTATCGCTCGTCGAGCTGGAGGTTGTCTGTGCCCCAGCCAGGTCGATCGCGAGCACGAAAGTCAACAGAGCAAGAATCCGGCTCCGCACGCGACGTCAGCCGGGCACCGACAGCACCGCAGTAGCGAAAAGGGTTTCAGGGGCTATTGAGATCGACCACGCGCATGGACCGGCCATAGGTCGACGACCATGTCCCCCTCCACCACGTGCAGCAGGCCGTTACGATCCGTGGGATCGCAGTCCGGGGGTACCAACTCGAGGTGGGTCCCGAGAGCAGGCCGGTCCAGGCTGTCGGTCACCGGCAAACCCTGTTCATCGCCGTACCAGACATAGCGACCGACGTCGCCGAGCGGGACATCGGCGTCGGTGGCGAAGGCTTTCGATCCGCACCCCGGGCGCCTTCCGGTCGATCTGGAAACCAGCACTCGATGCGATCAGAGCAGCGCCACGGGGGCGTGATGGCCGCGGTGTGCGGGTAAGAACCGCAGGATGCCGCCGATTCTGCAGTAGCGTTTACTCATGGTGAGAGCAGCCGCCGTGCAGCTGGTCGCGGTACCCGGCGATATTTCGGCGAATCTGGCCGCGTGCGAGCGACTTGCCGATGAAGCGGGCCGGGCCGGTGCGAAGATCATCGCCCTGCCCGAGTTCTTCTCCACCGGGATCGGCTTCCTGGATCAGCTGGCCGATGCGGCGTTGCCGTTCGACGGTGCTGCGACCGCGCTGCTGTGCCGAGTTGCGCGCCGCTTCGAGGCGCTGGTCGGCGGGTCGTTTCTGTGCCGCGACGGCGACGGGCAGGTCCGCAATGCCTATCTGCTCGCCGATGCGACCGGTGTCCTCGGGCGGCACGACAAGGATCTGCCGACGATGTGGGAGAACGCCTTCTACATCGGCGGCCACGACGACGGGGTGCTGACCGCCGGTGCGTACCGGATCGGGGCTGCCGTCTGCTGGGAGCTGATGCGCACTCGAACAGTGCGCAGGCTGCGCGGTCGAGTGGATCTGGTCATGACGGGATCCGGATGGTGGTCGGTGCCGAAGTGGCTGCCGCACAGCGTGTTCGCTCGCCTCGAGCGGCGCAATGCCGCAACCGCGCGCAATGCCGCGGCTACCTTCTCCCGCTATGTGGGTGCACCGGTGGTGCATGCAGGCCATGCTGGTGAGCTGGCCTGTCCGATGCCGTGGCTACCCGTCTCGTATCGCGGGCACTTCGAGGGCGCGACCATGATCGTCGATGCGGACGGAACCGTGCTTGCCGAACGCCGCCGCGAGGACGGCGAGGGGATCGTGCAGGCCGAGATCGAACCGGGTTCTCGCAGGCCGGAACTTGTTGCGCCCGAACGGTTCTGGCTGCATCGACGTGGCGTCGTCCCCACCGCTGCTTGGCATTACCAGCGGTGGCACGGTCGGCGCTGGTACCGCGCGAACGTGGTCATAGACTCCACCACATCGCGGGCGCGATGATGGAGTCGAACCGATAGATGAGCATCGGGAGGATCGACTATGCACGGTCCGAGGCGTTGTCTGGTCGCGGTCGTCGCCCTATTGGGTGCCGTCGCCGGATGCGAGAGCCCCGAGCGCGGGCTGCCGCCGAGCCGGGGCGAGATCGTGTCCAGCACTGCCCTGGTAAGTCTGCCTGCGGAACAAACGGCGGCGCTGTTGGCCGACGGTGGGATCGCTACTCCCGTCCGCAACGGTGTCGACGCCTTCCGCGTCGACTACCGGACGATCACCCCACAAGGCGAACCGACCACCGCCACCGGGTTGGTGGTGCTGCCCCGCAGCGAGTCTCGTCGACTGCGGGTGGTCGCCTATGAGCACGGGACCATGGTGCTGAAGCGCGACGCGCCATCGGTCGATACCCGCAACCTGCCCGACCGGCTGCGTGCGGTGATGTTCGCGGCCGTGGGCTACGCGGCGGTCGCTCCGGACTACTTGGGACTCGGGAACGGCCCGGGCCTGCATCCCTATACCCATGCTCCCTCCGAGGTCAGCGCGTCTGCCGACCTGCTACGCGCCGCTGCTTCGTTGGCCGCGCAACATCGCCGCGAACTGGACCCGAACGTGCTGGTGACCGGCTTCTCCCAAGGCGGCCACGCCGCGATGGCGCTGGGTAAGGCGTTACAAGCCGGAGCGGTCCCGGACTTCGGGGTCGCCGCACTCGCCCCGGTCAGCGGCCCCTACGACCTGAAGTTCGTCCAGGCGCCCGCCGCGCTCGACGGGCGCGTCACGCCGGGCGCGGCGGTCCTGTTTCTCGCCTACTGGATCACCTCGATGGACCGGATTCACGACCTCTACCGCAATCCGGCCGAAGCCTTCCAGCAGCCCTACGCCGACAAGGTGGAGCAGCTGTTCGACGGCACCCACAATGAGATCACCATCGTGACCTCACTGGCGCTCACCCCGCCGCAGCTGCTGACGCCGCGCTTCCTCTCATTGGCCGCCGACCCGACCGGCGCCGGTGCGAGGGCGCTCGCCGATAGTGACGGCACCTGTGACTGGACTCCCCGCGTGCCCGTCCGCCTCTACGCCGCCACCGGCGACCGCGCCGTCCCCTACACCAATGCCGAGCATTGCCTCCAGGCCCTGCGCAGCGGCAACGCGACGCTGCACAACCTGGGCGACCTGGATCACTCCGGCACTGCCCGGGTCGCCCTTGCCGAGATTCTCGCCTGGTTCCAACAACAGTTCACGCCCAGCTGACCGCCGTTGCCGCCACATCAGCGCGGCCACACCGGCAACGATCAAGACCGAGCCCACCGGCCACGATCAGCACCGGACCCACCGGCCGCGGGCTTCCAGCTCGGCACCCGCACCTCGAATGCAATCCAGCACATCGACATGCTCAGCGATCTCCGCCACCCGCAGCAGGCGATCGGCGGTCGGCGGTCACCCGGTTGCCGTTCGCCACCGACCAGCTGCACGTAACGGTTCACTACGACGAACCGCTACCCCGAGTGCACGATCCGGCCTGGAATGCCTTCTGGCGCATCGACCCCCGGCTCGACGGCCACAGAGCGCCCGACGGTCCTCTCGTCATGTCCGTCGAGGACAAATTCGAACTCATCGCAGCCGGGCAGGCAGTGGCGATCGTGCCCACCGGAGGGCACACCAAAACCCTTCGCCCCGACCTGACTACCGTTCCGCTCGAAGACGTGGAGCCGGGCCACGTCGTGGTGGCGACCCGCGCCGACGACAACAGCCGCCTGGTCGCGGATTTCCGGAAATGCGCTCGAGCTCACCTCGGTTCAGCCCGGCCGAACGCGCGCCCGCCGCACCGCGCTGACGACTGACCGCGGCGAGGTGCGCCTTCGTCGATGTCCGTCGGGCCTGCGCCGATCTCGCCGCAGACGCCCCGGACGCGCTGCGAGGCGCGGATCGCGGGACGCGCCTGGCAACTATCATCGCGGGCCGATGGAACCGACGCGACCGTTAATTCGATGTCCTCGGGCCGGCGCTGGTCGTGGTCGGCGCCGGGGATCCCGTTGTCGTGGTAGTGGGATCTGTGGTCTTGGTGGGTGCCGCGGCCGAAGATGAGGCCGGTGGGGTCGTCACCTGCGGTGTGGCCGAGGCACTCGGGGTCTCGGACGCCGGTGCCGAAGTCGTCGGCACCGGGCTCGCCGTCGTGCTGCTGACATCGGTCTTCGCGGGGGCAGTAGTGGTCGCTGACGCGGCCGTGCTCTTGGCCGGTTCACTCGTCGGCGCCGCGGAGGACGTCGCCACCGCCTTGTACACGGCGGCGAGATCCGCCGATTCCGGCTTGGCGGTCGTGTCGACGGGCTTACCCGCCTGCGCCTGCTTCGCCAGGTGCGTGAGCCAGGCAGCCGCGTACTCGGCGGAGGTCAGCGGCTTGCCGTCGGCAGGATCGGCGTCACGCCAGTAGTCGAAGTGGTGACCGGTGTGGTTCGGCCCCAGCGTTTGCTGGTACGGGTCGCTCATGATCACCGGGATCGTGTTCTGGTTCGTCACGATGAGACCGATGATCTCGTTCAGCACCTTCTGCGGCAGGTAGGCCAGCGGCGACATCTCGTTCGTGGCGATCGACTCCGCCTTCGCCGGGGCTTTCGGCGTCTCACCCGGCCTGTATGCCGGATCCGACACCCTCAGCAGGACCTGGAGAAACGTCTCGTCGCTTTGCATCCAGTTCGGCTGCGACTGAATGTCCGCGAACGCCGCGAACGCGATACGACTGAGGACAACAGCGACGTCCTGCCCTGTCGCCGGTGTGAGCCCGTCTTTTTCGAGCGCGTCGACGTTCAACTGCCGGCCCACGTTGACCACCAACTGCAGCAGTGAGATGTTCTCCGGCGCCGCGCAGGTGAGATCGCCGTCGGAGCAGAACGACGCGATCTTGCCGTTCAGCGCACCGAAGTCGCCACTGGTTCCCGGCAGCGCACCCTGACCGGGCACCGGCTTCGCGCCGTTCTGATATTGCTGATCGAAGCCGTCGGGATTGCCGAACGGGTCCTTCGAACCGGGGAATGGCCCGTCTCCCGCCGAGCGCCCCGAGTCGGCCAGGATGACGACACCGACGACATCGGCCGGATCGACGATCCCGTATGCACCGTCCCCGTCGGTCTCCTGATGTCCGATCTCCATCGCGACGCGGCGGACGACGTCGGCGCCCTCGCTGTACCCGACGATCGAGAACTTGGTGTCGGGACATGCCCTCGAGATCTCCCGCATCACCTGTTCGGTATTCGCGACACCGGCGGTGACGGCGTCTTCGTAGGTGGCCATGTTCGCCGGGTACGCAATGTAGACAGCGGCATACGAGCCGGGATCGACTGCGCCGGCCGGCGCGTTGACGACCGGATCGACCCACTCGCTGCTGTGGTCGCCGGACAGCGCGGCGGGCAATGCCTGACCGTTGGCATCGACAAGCAGCTTGGTGGTGCCCGCGACAGGAGTGTCGCCGCGGCCGGCCACCGAGATGGTCACCATGTCGTGGCACTCCGTGACGGATGCCTTGAGCTGCGTATCCTCGGTGTGCGGCGCCGATGTCAGTGCCCATGAGGCGGCGACGACAGCCGTCACCCCCAGCACTGCCGGCGCGACAACGGCCGAAGCGATGCGATGCCGCGCAATGAACTCGCGAAAAGCCACGTCCTGATCCCCATTCGATCTCCAATAAAAAAGGACGAACAGGCCCCCCGACGAAGCCATGCGTCACCAAGGAGGTCGTAGCTGGGGATGCGAGCGTTACCGGCCCGGATCTCGGACTGCCACGGCGGCCCCATCCCACGTGGTCGATGCGCCGATTCCGGGCGCTCAGCCGGTCACTGGCGCGGTTCGGGAACCTGACCGGGATGGCTCCTGTGCTCCGGGGCAGTCGGCGATGCGTGCGCGCAGCAGTTGAATTCGAAGTCAACTTCAAGTAACGTGCCGCCCACTGACCGTGACCAGCGTCACATCAGGTTCGTTCTCGAATTGGAGATAGGTATGACTCCGAACACAGATTCCGGCAGACCGGATCAAAAGAAATTACGGCGACTCATGGCCGCTGCCCTGATCGGCAGTTCGATCGAATGGTACGACTTTTTCATCTACGGAACGGCTGCTGCCCTGGTATTCGGCAAGCTGTTCTTTCCCGATTCGTCGCCACTGATGGGTACGTTGCTGTCCTTCAGCACGTTCTGGGCGGGCTTCGTCGCCCGGCCCCTGGGCGGACTGCTGTTCGGACACATCGGCGACACTTTCGGCCGTAAGCCGGCACTGGTCTCCTGCCTGATCCTTGTCGCGGTATCCACCTGCGCGATCGGTATGCTGCCGACCGCTCAATCGGCCGGGGTTGCCGCGCCGATTCTGCTGGTTACATTGCGGTTCCTCCAGGGCATCGCCGTCGGCGGCCAGTGGGGCGGGGTGACCCTGCTTCTCACGGAAACCACCAAGCCCAACCGCAGAGGCCAAGCGGGCACCTTCGGCCAGATGGGCGTACCGTTCGGCCTGCTGCTCGGCACGGGTGCTTTTCTTCTGGTCGGCGCACTCGTCAAAGGGGCCGACTTCCTGGCCTGGGGTTGGCGCATCCCTTTCCTGTCCAGCGCCGTGCTGTTTCTTGTGGTGCTGTTCATTCAACTCCGCATCGAGGACTCCCCTGAATTCCGTCGGCTCCAAACCCGTGCCGACGAAGCCTCGACGGCGATCGCGCAGGCCCCGATTCTCGAAGTGCTGCGGAAGCACCGGAAGCAGGTGCTGCTCGGCGCAGGCCTGCTGTTCGGAACGAACGCCATGTTCTACATCAGCGTTGCGGGTGTGCTCGACTATGGTGTCCGGGAACTCGGACTGGAGCGTAATAGCGTGTTGGCGGTCTCCCTGATCTCCTCCGCGATCAGCGTGCCGGTCATCTATCTTGCCGGCTCGCTGTCCGACCGCATGGGTCGCCGCCCGTTGATGCTGACCGGCGCAGCGATCATGGCGCTTTGGGCATTCCCCTACTTCTGGCTGGTGGACACAGGCTCGCTCACCGGGATCCTGGTCGCGTCCGTAGTTGGCACAGGCATCGGCTCCGGCCTGGTGTATGGCCCGCTAGCGGCGTATCTTGCCGAACTGTTCGAGCCCCGGGTTCGCTACTCGGGCATAACGCTGGCCTACCAGTTGGCCGCGATCCTGGTCAGTGGTGGCACCCCATTCCTGATGACCGCGCTGCTCGCAGCGACAGAATCGACCGCGGCGGTCTCCGCTTTCCTTATGATCATGGCGCTGTGCACTCTCGGCAGCGCCTGGGCGCTGCCGGAAACCGTTGCGCCCAAGCAGTCCGCGACGATTGGCGGGCAGGTCTCCGCATCCGTCCAGCCCTGACCGATCTCGTCTGAGCCGGTAATCGCTACTCCAGAAGCTGTCGGCGTTCAGGGCTCCGCGCCCTGGACGCCGAGGGCGGTGGGTGTGACCGATTGACGCGGGCCACCGACCGCCAGGCACGCAGGTGAGAGACTATCCGGGTGACCGATGCCGAGGACCGCCCACGAGCGAACGAAACCCGCTCTCGACTACTCGACGCTGCCGCGATCGCCTTCGCGCAACGAGGCTTCCACGGGTCGACAACGCGCGATATCACTTCTATCGCAGGTTTGAGCACCGCGGCCATCTACGTGCACCATCGTTCCAAGGAAGAACTGCTCTATCAGATCTCGAAGACCGGGCATCAGGCCACGCTGGATCTGGTGCGTACCGCCATCGGCTCGGCCGAGGACCCCACCGATCAATTGATCGCGGTCATGCATGACTTCGCTGAACACCATGCCAAGGCTCATGTCATCGCTCGCGTGGTGAACTACGAACTCGCCGCCCTCGACGCGCCGCATCAGCAGGAGATCAAGGATCTCCGCCGCGACATTCACGACGAGCTCCGCAGCCTGATCGCAGATGGCGTCGAGACCGGCGTATTCAACACACCGGATCCGCATATGGCCGCTACCGCTCTTCTGTCGCTCGGTGTCGACATCGCTCGCTGGTATCACGAGGACGGCTCGTGGTCTCCCGAGGACATCGCCGACTTCTACGCGGACCTCGCGCTGCGCATCGTCGGCGCACGCCGTCCGAGTGGCACCACTTCCCCCTGAGACGGGTCCCGGCCTACGTGCTGCCGCTCACCGGATCCACATCGGCGGGCAAACGGGCGTCACAGGATCCCACGAGCAGCCTCGTCACAGAGCGAGTACGAGCTTTCCTTTGTTCGCTCCCGTGAACAGCATGTCGAGCGTCTCGCCGAACTGCGCGACCCCACCCTCGACGATGTGCTCCATGCTCTTGATACGGCCCGCGGACACCCACTCCGAGATCTCGCTGATCGCCTCACCGTAGCGGTCGGCGTAGTCGAACACCACGAACCCCGTCATTGATGCCCGATAGACCAGCAGGGACATGTAGCGGGAAGGTCCCGGCGGCAGCTTCTCCTCGTTGTACGCCGATATCGCACCGCAGATCACCACCCGGGCGCCGCGCCGGAGATTGGCGAGCGCGGCATCCAGGATTTCCCCGCCCACATTGTCGAAGTACACATCGATCCCGTCGGGCGCAACCTCTCGAAGCCGTCGGAGGACGTTCTCGTTCCGGTAGTCGATCGCCGCATCGAACCCGAGCTCTTCGGTCAGCACACGGCATTTGTCCTCGCCGCCCGCAATGCCGATGACCTTCGCTCCCTTTGCCTTTGCGATCTGGCCTGCGACGCTGCCGACCGCCCCGGCGGCCGCGGACACCACGACGGTGTCACCGGCGCGCAACTTGCCGACCTCGAGCAGTCCGAAATACGCTGTCATTCCAGGCATTCCGAGTGTGCCGAGCCAGGTCGGCCCCGCCGCAATGCCGAGATCGACCCGCTGTACATTCCGGCCGTCACTGATTGCGTACTCGGTCACTCCGAACGTGCCGCTCACGGTGTCCCCGACGGCGAAATCCGGGTGCGAGGACTCGACGACCGTCGCGATGTCCAGTGACCGCATGACCTCTCCGATACCCACCGGCGGTACATATGAACGCACATCGTTCAACCAGCCACGCATAGCCGGGTCCAGCGAGATGTAGTCGACCTTCACCAGAATCTGACCGGCCGTGATGGCGGGAAGTTCCTCGGTCGTCACATTCCAGGTATCGGCCTCGAGCTTCCCGGAGGGCCTTTTGGCAAGGCGCACCTGCTGGGTCTTCGTCACGTGTTTTCCTCTCCTGCAAGTCGATGTGCTGTCGATCCCGGCGCATTGCCTGCCGAGGATTTCCGATCAGAGCGCGCCGAGTTCCGGGTCGCCGACGGGTGATGGGTCGATGCCGGTAGTTACGCGCTCCGACCCCAAGCGGGGTCCCGGCGGCGCAACTCCATCTGCGCGATCGTTCGCTTGTGGACCTCGTCGGGACCATCGGCCAGACGCAAAGTCCGCTGGAGGGCATACATGTTCGCCAGCGGGAAGTCGTCGGAGACACCACCGCCGCCGTGAACCTGGATAGCCCGGTCGATCACCTTCAGGGCGACTTGCGGCGCCGCCACCTTGATCGCCGCAATCTCGATGCGCGCGTTGCGATTTCCGACGGTGTCCATCAGATACGCCGCCTTCAGAGTCAGCAGGCGGACCATCTCGAGCTCGATGCGCGACTCGGCGATCCAGTCCTGAATATTGGCGCGGTTGGCTACCGGCTCACCGAAAGTCGTTCGTGCCTGCGCTCGATCGATCATCAGATCCAGCGCGCGTTCGGCCATTCCGATAGACCGCATGCAATGGTGGATCCGGCCGGGCCCGAGCCGAGCCTGGCTGATCATGAACCCGTCACCCTCGCCGGCCAGCAGTGCCGTTCGTGGCACCCGGACATTCTCGAATACGACCTCGGCGTGCCCTTCCCTATCCTGGTACCCGAAGACCGGCAGATTGCGCAGGACGGTAACCCCTGGCGTGTCGATCGGGACGACCATCATGCTCTGCTGGCGATGCGGGGGCGCCGCGGGATCGGTCTTGCCCATCACGATGAGCACCTTGCAGTTCTTGTGCATGGCGTTGGAAGTCCACCATTTTCGGCCGTTGAGGACGTATTCGTCGCCGTCGCGCTCCATCCGCAATTGTATGTTGGTGGCGTCGGAACTGGCGACTTCCGGCTCGGTCATCGCGAACGCCGACGCGATCGTGCCGTCCAGTAGCGGCTGGAGCCACGTCTGCTTGTGTTCGGCCGTGCCGAAAAGGGTGAGGACTTCCATATTGCCGGTGTCCGGGGCATTACAGTTGGTGGCTTCGGGAGCCAGATGCACACTGCGGCCCATGATTTCGGCCAGCGGCGCGTACTCCAGATTGGTCAGGCCGGGCCCCCATTCCGGATGCGGGTGAAACAGATTCCACAGACCGCGTTTCCTCGCCTCGGTCTTGAGCTGCTCCAGGATGGGCGGGTGGAAATGCGGATCACCCGACTCCTCCATCTGTGCCTCGTAGACCGGCTCGGCGGGGTAGACATGCTCGTCCATGAAGGCGAGCAGTTCCTCCTGGTATTTGCGGGCTGTATCGGAAAACTCGAACATCGAACTCCTCGTGATCGGCGGTGAGTTCCGCACCGCTGCGGCGATGACGTCGCGGATAACCTCGCGCTGTCCGGGGGATGGTTCGGTGTCGGTCTGCCTGCAAGTTCCAGCCGATGGCGCGTTTCAGGATCTTTCCGGTGACGCCCTTCGGCAGCTGACCCACGACAATCGAACCGGCGGCGCTGACTATCCGAGCCCTCCTCGTGGCTTATCCGGCATGGCTTCAGTCCGCACAATAATTGAATCTGGCGTCAATTTCAACTTCGTTGATTCCTGTTGCCTCCTGCTCACCAGGCGGGGCGGATCGGTCCCTGTGGCGCGATCTGGACCAAATCGGCGACGAGCTCCCTGAAGCGTGCCTCGCCCAGCGCCTCTCGCCAGGGCGCGACGGCAGCCCGAGCCGCCTGATCGGCGGCGCGGGTGGCGGCCCAGCCCTCCTCGGTCAGCTCCAGGAGCCTGGCGCGGGCATCGTGTGGATGCGGTCGACGCAGCACATATCCCTTGCGGACCAGTTCCTTGACCAGTTGGGCGGCGGCCTGCTTCGTCACCCCCAAATGTTCGGCGAGGTCGGCCGTGGTGGCGCCGCCGAAGGAGATGCGGGCGAAGGCGAACCCGTGGGCCGGACGCAGGCCCTCGAATCCCTGCTCTGAGACCCGATCGTGGATCTCCTGCACCAACTGTCCCGAGAGTGCGAGCACGAGCGCGGAGAAGGCCAAGGCGTCGTCCATGGCTTGACTGTAGCTGGTCAATCTGCTTGTCTATATAGACAAGCAGATTGACCATATGGAGTATGCATGTCTTTCATCCGCAGTACCGAGGCCGTCGTTCACGAGATCCACGGCGCCCGCTTCACGTCCTACGTCAGCCCGGCCACCGGCAGCCGGGACCTCGCAGCCTGGCGCACCGAAGTCCCGGCGGGAACCGCGGGGCTGGCGCACGTGATCAGTCACGAAGAAGCGTTCTATGTCCTCTCCGGTCGACTGCGGTTCACCATCGACGGCGAGGCCGCCGAACTCGGAGCCGGTGACGCGGCGGTGGCTCCAGCAGGCTCCGCGCTAGCGGTGGCCAATCCGACCGACGAGCCGGCACACATGTGGGTGACTACACGTGTCGGCCTCAGTGCCGAGCTCGCCGACGGCAGTACCCTCACGCCGCCTTGGGCCAACTAGTCGATTCCCCCGGCCATGCCGCCAGGCGGTTCAGGTCGGGACCAGGTCAATCCGCGGAGTCCCGCACGCGGGTGTCAGGGCACCAGCACCGCCACGGAGTCAGCCACGCAGGCGGGCTTGTTCGAGCCTTCGATCTCGATCGTCACGCGCGAGACCGCCCGCCAGCCCGAGGCGCCTGCGGTTACCGAGAGGAACTCGACCCCCGCCCGGATCCTGGATCCGACCAGAACCGGTGCGGGGAACCGCACTTTGTCCGTGCCATAGTTGACGGCCATGGACAGGCCCTGCACGGTATAGACCTGCTGGGTCAGCATCGGCACCAGGGACAGCGTGAGGAACCCGTGCGCGACGGTCGTGCCGAAGGGTCCCGCGGCCGCCTTCTCCGGGTCGACGTGAATCCACTGGTGATCGCCGGTCGCTTCCGCGAACTGATCGACCTGCTCTTGCGTGATCGTGTGCCAATCGCTGAATCCGAGGTGGGTACCGACCGCGGACTCCAGCTCGGTCGGGCCGTGGAATATCTGCACCGTTTCTGCTCCTTCCCGCGTCAATTCCGAGGTCCGCCGGCGACGTAGATCACCTGGCCGGAAACGAATCCCGCACCTTCGCTCACCAGGAACGAGACGGCGTGGGCGATGTCGTCAGGGGTGCCGGTTCGGGCCACCGGAGTCTGCGCCGCGATCGCTTTCGTGAAGTCGTCGAAGGGGATGCCCATGCGCTCGGCGGTCGCGGCGGTCATCTCCGTCTCGATGAAGCCAGGGGCGATGGCGTTCGCGGTGACCCCGTACTTGCCGAGTTCGATCGCGAGGGTCTTGGTGAATCCCTGCAATCCGGCCTTGGCCGCTGCGTAGTTCGCTTGACCGCGGTTGCCCAGCGCCGATGTGCTGGAGAGGTTGACGATGCGGCCCCACTTCTGGTCGATCATGTGTGTTTGCGCGGCGCGGGAGAGGAGAAACGAACCGCGCAGGTGCACGTTCATGACGGCGTCCCAGTCGCCGGTGGTCATCTTGAACAGCAGGTTGTCGCGGGTGATCCCGGCGTTGTTGACCAGCACGGTCGGGGGGCCGAGTTCGGTGACGACACGGTCGACGCACTGTGTCACCGCGGCTTCGTCGGCAACATCGGCACCGACCGCGAGCGCGCGTCCACCCGCCGACTCGATCTGGTCAGCGATTGCCTTACCGGCACTTTCGTCGAGATCGAGCACCGCCACTGCCATGCCGTCGCTCGCGAGGCGTCGGGCCACGGCGGCTCCGATGCCTCGCCCCGCGCCGGTGACGATGGCGATCCGCTGGGTCTCGTTGTTCATCTGGTGCTCCTCAGCAAGGGGTGTTTTCAGGGAGAAGGACACTCACGCCGCGTAGACCACGCGGCCGACGGTCTTGCCGTCCGCGAGTCGCTGTACTCCGTCGGCGACCTGTTCCAGTTGCAGTCGTTCGCTCACCAATGGCCGAATCAGCCCCTCGGCGGCGAGCGTGCTCAGCGCGCTGTGGCATTCGGACACCGAAGCGGCGTCGTAGGTGTTGTAGAGGCCCCAATGCAGGCCGACGATCGAATAGTTCTTGACCAGGGCGTGGTTCAGTGCCGCCTGCTGGATGTCGCCGCCCGCGAAACCGACGACCAAGATCCGGCCTTCGAAAGCGATGCATTTCGTGGACCGCTGATAGACATCACCGCCGACCGGGTCGTAGATCACGTCGGCGCCGCGGCCGTTCGTGAGGTCTTTCACTACTTCGACGAAGTCCTCCCGATGACGGTCGATAACCACGTCGGCGCCCAATTCTTTGGCATAGGAAGCCTTCTCGGCCCCACCGACGACACCGATCACCTGGGCGCCCGCGGCCTTGCCGAGCTGAACAGCGGCACTGCCGACTCCACCCGCCGCGGCGTGTACCAGCAGTGTTTCTCCCGCTTTCAGTCCGGCTCGCCGATGCAATCCGAACCATCCGGTCTGATATCCGATATACAACGCCGCCGCTTCGGCATCGTTCATCGACTGTGGTGCCGGAAACGACTGAGTCGCATCCATGATCGCGAATTCGGCGAATCCCCCGTGCGGCAGAACGGTGCCGCCGAGTACACGTTCGCCGATCGAGACCTCGGTCACCTCGGATCCCACCGCGACGACTACGCCGCACAGTTCGACACCGGGCGTGAATGGCAAAGACGGTTTGACCTGGTAATGGCCGCGGCACATCAGCACATCGGGAAAGTTGGCGGCGGTGCCGGTAACCCGTACCAGGATTTGCCGTGGGCCGGGTTCCGGGCGCTCTACGTCTTCGAGCCGCAGGACGGCACTCGGCTCGCCCAGCTCGTGTACCCGCCACGCCTTCATGCGCACCATGTCACACCCCGCCGGTCAGGGTGAGCCCACCGTCTACCACCAGCAGCTGGCCGGTCAGCCAGCTCGCATCCGCGGAGAGCAGGAATGCGACGACGCTACCGATATCCTCGGGTACGCCCAGCCGATTGAGCGGGTACGCCGCAGCGACTTCGTCTTCCCTGCCCTCGTAAAGCGCGCTGGCGAACTTGGTCTTCACGACAGCGGGCGCGACGGCGTTGACTCGCACACCGGGGCCGAGTTCGACGGCGAGTTCCTGCGTGATGTGGATGAGCATCGCCTTGCTCGAGCCGTAGAACCCGATGCCGGGGGCGGGTTTGACGCCTGCCACCGACGCGACGTTCACGACCGCGCCGCCGTGTTCCTTCATCCACCCGTGGTAGGCCTGTTGCACCCAGGACAGCGCGGCCAGGCAGTTGACCTCGACTATCTTGCGAGCGGCATCGAGCGGCAGCTCGACCATCGGGCCGAAGACCGGGTTGATGCCGGTGTTGTTGACCAGGAGGTCGGCGCTGCCGAAGACGTCGATCGCGCGCTTGACGGTCTCGGCCTGATGGTCGACATCGTCGGCGCGGCCGGCAACCGCCAGCGCCCGGTCCGGGCCGCCGAGCGCTTCGACGGCTGCGTCGAGGGCCTCCTGCTTGCGTGCGGTGATCACGACGTTCGCGCCGTCCTCGACCAGTCGCTGCGCGATGCCCAGCCCGATGCCCCGGCTGGCGCCGGTGACGATCGCGGTTTTGCCTTCGAACCTCTTCATGGGTGATTTCTTTCCGATGGCCCAAACTGCCACTCTTGTGGAGCTTACTAAGCGCTTGCTTAGCTTCGGACACCATGCTGGATGGCCCGGATAGCGGTCAAGGCCACTGCCGATTCCGTTCATATGACGTGAGTCACATCAATGGAATGCCGCCTCTGCGGCGTGCCACCAATGCAGCGCGGATCCAACCCCGGCCGCGAGTCGGACGCTCACTACCGGCCGGCGATGTAGATCGCGCTCAATCGGCACGACGACGTTCGCGCTTACCGAATGCGCTGGTCGATACACTCGCCGAAACGGGCCGAGTGCTCGCCAGGGTTGCCCGCTGTTCATTCGCGAGCGAAATAGGTGGCAGCGGAAGCGATTCGGTCAGCTAGCCGACTCGTCGATTTTCAGTGCGTTGGTCCACAGGCGCGTAGCTGTTCGAACGAGATCGTCGAGCGAAGCCTCTTCCTCGAGGGCGAACGCGTAGTACGCCATCCGGCCGACCATGCCAGACAGCGCACGTGACGCGGCCTGGGGATCGAGTTCGCGGTCGGCGAGGCCCTGTTCCTGGAGATCCCTGATGGATCGAGCGTTGCGGTCGGAGAAGGCACGTGCGCGGCGTCGGCGCATTTCGCGAAACTTCGGATCGATCGCTGCTACCTGGTCGAGGATCAGCATCAACTTCGCGTTTCGCTTGTATGCCTCGAAGTAGGCGCGGTTGCTCGCCTCGATCACCGCCACCGGAGATGCCTCCTCGGCGCCCAGACGCGGCATCCCCGGATGCAGCATGTCGTCCTGGGAGACTTCGAGGACCGCCTGGAGAATCTCTTCCTTACTCGAGAAATACGTATAGAAACTACCCGTGGAGCATTTCGCCTCGACCGTGATATCCGAGAGCCGTGCGTCGAGGTAGCCGTCGCGTTCGAACACCACTCGGGCCGCGGCCACCAGCGCCGCCCGCGTTCGTAAACCGCGGGCCGTAAGAGGGGGTTCCCGGAGGGCGGAAGTATCGGCCAGCGAGGGGATCTCCCCTACTGCCGCTTCGTCGTCGGCCGTTCTGGCCATCAACCACCCTCCCTGCTCTGCCCTGGATTCTCTCAGTGATCGTCGCATACCGGTAGTCGGTCTGTACTCAGCTCCGACCCGCCCGGCGACCCATCGGATCGAGACAACCTCAATCGCTCGAACATAGATTCGTAACCGCGAAGCTAGTCGAATTTGAACCCGCCTTCAAGTCGCTGCGGGACCTCTGCCTTGTTCATGGCTCTTCCAGTCCGCGTCGCAGCCCAACTTCCAAGACCCGGGCCCTGCCCAGCCGGGGTTGGAATCCGACTGGGCAGAGATCGCGTCACGGGATGGGTGACGTGCGAGGTAGCGTCACTTCGCCGGGGATGGCATCGGCTGATTGATCGTCGTGAAATACTGGACAGCCGCCATGATCGCGACGGGAGCGGTGATGAGAAGCTGGCCCGCCAACGTCCCCAGCGCACCGAGGGCGAGGATTCCCCCCACACATCCGATGGCGGCGGCTGGAAGGAAGGCCCCGAACAAGCCGATGATCGCCGCGGAAGCGACGGTCGCCCCGGCGATCCCGCCCAGCACGCAACCGACCGCCGCGCCGCCGATGCCGCCGACAGCGGTGCCGATCGTCGCTCCCATGAGGATTGTGGAGGACAATCGTGCCCAGGCGGCTTGTTCCCGGTCGTACTGGGTCTTCCAGGGAGCCTGGTCTTCGTAGGGCAGGGCGACCGGCTTGTAGGCCGCGTGCTCGAGGTCGAACCGCGGCGTCAACGTAGCAGTGCGGTCGCGGATATCGGCGGCGATCGGGAAGACGAAATCATCTACCCGGAAGGACAATTCCGAACCAGCCATGACAACGCCGTTGGGCGCCTTGATCATCAGGGTGCCATCTTCGACGGCAAGCGAGCCGGTCTCGACGTCGATCATCGTCGATCGCTCTCCGACCGATACCTTGTACCCGACAGCCCCAGGATCGGCCGGTGCGGCGGACGCCGTTCCTGCCGTCACGCCGAGTGCCGACACCAGCAGCGTCGCAGCTGCAATCGTCTTCCTCATCTTTTTCCTTCTTCTCTGTGCCTCGAACCTCACGTTCGAGAAATCTCGAATACGCGGCGGTGCAGTCGATTCGGTCGATTCCTGAATGGAGTCGAGGAACTCCCCCAGCGCATCGTCGACTACCTCGGGTCGCTCCTGCTGAGTCCAATGACCGGCGCCCGCCACCTCGCAGATCCCCGAGAACTGACCGCCGTAACCGCGCATACCCGGGGCGATAACGCGATACCCGGCATCCGCAAGCGCGAAAACCTGGTGCGGCCATGAGAACGCGAGTTCGGGAAACCCGTGGCAGAGAACTACGACCGGTCCCTTTACGTGTTCGACGATCCGTAGTTCGATCCCGTTCGTCGCGATGCGCCGGGAACCGAGCGCTTCCCACGCTGCCGGATCGACCTTCATCCGCATGTCCCCCTCGGTTCGAGAGCGCGGAAGGTGAACCGGGCGGTCTCCGGCGAGCGGCAAGCCCAAGGGAGGCCGAGCGGCAGACCGAGACCGGCCGCGATCAGTGAGGCCATGCGGTTCCCCTTTGGCGTGAGGTCATGGCTCGGATGGGGCTCCGACCAGGTCGGGCGGACCACCCAAGGAGCGGTGATTGAAACTGAACTCAACATCAAATTGTGATCTACGTCAAGTCCTCGAGTCCGAAATCGCGTCAATTACGGTGCTACCGCGCCAAGCGCCACCACTCACGGGCCGACGGGGTCGCGGCGGTAGGTACGGGCGGTCGGATCCGCGGCACGTCGCTCCTGCGCACCCGGGTTGGACGCCTCCGGGTTGTGCATTCGTGAGTTATTCACGCGTCGGATCGGAATCCGGGTTCGTCCCTGCTACAGCGGCCCGATCCTGGTGCAGGCGGCGAATTCGCCGTCGCTGTCACGGAATTGCGGCCACTGCATGACACCGGAAGTCTGCGGACCGAAGACGCCGTCCTGATCGATCCGGTGCAGATCCTGCACGTAGAGGACGGCCAGGCCGGTCGCGGAGCTGTAGATACCGTCTACCGAGGGAAGTTCGCGGTGGTAGCAGCGGCGCAATGCATCCTGCAGCGCACGCACCCCTTCGATGGGTGCGGCGGTCCGATCCGCCGATCCCGTTGGATGGGAGTCGGCAAAGGACAGCAGACAACGCCGCCCGCCATCGGAGGTACTCGGCACTACCGCGTGGTAGCCGTCGCCGGTCGGCACCGCGGTGGTGAAATGGCAGCGCTGGGCCAAGGCGACCGCGCGCTGCTCTGGCGGTGCGTACGCGTCGGTGCGGCTGGCCGTCCCGGTGACGGTGGCGTCCACATCCCGCGCGATGCCGAAGTCGCCGACCAGCACCCGGTCTACGCCACCTTCGCCAGGGGCGAGGAAGATATTGGCGGGCTTGATATCTCGATGAACGACACCGCGCGCATGGGCGAAGTCGAGCGCCTTCGCGACCTCGGTGAGGATGTGCAACGCACGGTCCGGTGCGATGCCCCTGCGATGCCCGGCCACCACCTGAGCGAGATCGCCGCCCGGGACATACTGCATCGACATCCAGAGGGCGCCATCCGCCTCCCCGTAGTCCTTGATGTCCACGATGTTCGGGTGTTCGAGCTGCGCGGCCATCCGTGCCTCGTTGATGAATCCCGCGGTGTCGTGGGTCTCGGCGAGTACCTTGAGTGCGACCTGTTTCGGCAGGTTGGGATGCGTCGCGAGATAGACCGTGCCCATACCGCCGGACCCGAGCTTCTTCTCGATCACATACCCCGCGAGCGCTGTACCGGTCGTCAGTTCCGCAGCGGACACTCCGATATCCTCCTCAGCGACTCCCCCGGCGAGAATAGCGCCGTGAAGCCGGTCGGGCAGGGCCGATTCGCGCACTCGAGTAGGCGGGCGGCACCGCGTATCCTGTACGCATTCGCCACGACTGCCGCGCCGAGTCCGCCTCGCGTGCAATCTCTTTGGGAGGATAGGCAGTGGAATCCGCGCACGGCCAAGGGCTTCCGCTCGACGCGCGCGTGCTGGGGCCGGTGCAACTGCTCGTCGGCGGACACCCGATCGACCTCTCCGGGACCAAGGTGCGCGCCCTGCTCGCCGTCCTCGTCATCAATCGCGGCAATCCGGTGACGAAGGGAAACTCGTCGAAGCACTGTGGGACGACGAGCCGAGCGGGTCGGTCAACAACCTGTACGTCTACGTCTCGAATCTGCGCACCGCCTTGCGCGGCGCGGGAGCCGACGGACTGCTGCGATCGGTGACCGGCGGCTGCTACCAGCTCGACATCGGTGATGACGAGTGCGACCTGGGTCGGTTCGAGCGCGCTCTCGCCCGCGGGGTCGAGTCGAGGAACGCCGACGATCTCGAGGGCGCATCGCGGCGTTTCGCGGCCGCGCTGGCCGAGTGGAGCGGCGACGCGGTCGCCGACCTGCACGAGTTCCGGTTCGCGGCGAACTTCGCGGTGAAGATGAGCGAGCTGCAGCGCTGCACCGTCGCCGATCGGATCGAGGCGGACATCGCCTGCGGTCGCGCCGCCGGGGCGATCGGCGAATTGACCGCGCTCACTGCCGACTACCCGCTGGACGAGCAGCTCTGGCGGCTGCTGATCACCGCCCTGTACCGGACCGGTCGTCAGACCGACGCGCTGGCCGCCTGCCTGCGCATCCGCCGGAACCTGCGGCAGGAGCATGGCGTCGATCCCGATCCGCAGACCGTGGCGCTGGAGGACGCGGTGCGCAACCAGCAGGTGCTCCCCGATGGCACCTCCGCGCAGCGCGCCACGATGCGAGACGCGCCCGGTGTGCGGCGACAGGCCTGGCTGCGTGGCGCCGGCGGCATGCCGATCCCCATCCCGGCCGCGGGACTGTGCATCGGCCGCGGGCCGGGCAACGACGTGGTCATCGACGACGACAACCGGGTCAGCCGCAAGCACGCGCGCATCCTGCACCGTGACGAGGGTGTGTTCATCCGGGACCGCGACTCGGCGAACGGCGTCTACGTCAACGACATCCTCATCGGGGCCGATACGGCCCTGCACGACGGCGATCTCATCCGCCTCGGTTCCACCACGCTGCGATTCGAGGCGCGCGGCGACTGACCCACCGCCGCAAGTATTTCCAGCACGATCGAGCGCTGAAGAAAGCCTCCAGAAACCTCGAAGACGCGGCCCATACCTTGCTGATCAGGGAGCAAACAGCTCACCGTTCGCACACCTCGACAGGAGAAACCGATGGCTCTTCGTCGCTTCATCGCCGCCGCCACCCTCACCACCGCCGTGCTGGCCGCCGCAGCCGGGCCCGCCGTTGCCGAACCCGCCTCCCCCGGCGCTGATCCTGCCTCCCGCAGCGCGGGCTGCGCGTACACCAGCGCGCAGCCGACCATCCAGCGCGGCAGCACCGGTGACGCGGTCCGCCAGGCACAGTGCCTGCTCGGCGTCACGGTGGACGGCGTTTTCGGGTCGGAGACCGAGACCGCCGTGGTGCACGTCCAAAGTGCGTTCGGCCTGAAGGTGGACGGCATCGTCGGCCCGCAGACCTGGGCCGCGCTGTACGCCCTCTGAGCACCGCTCCGGCCGGCCGGCTCGTCTCCGGCATCGCCGCGGGGACGAGCTTGGCGGCCGCAGTTCAGCAGTGGGTGCCTGCTCGGCAGGCAGGTCGTTTCACACGGCCGGTCGCCGCGGTACGGTCGGCTCGAGCAGTGCAGCAGGCGAACTCAGCGGTGCGCTGCGTGATGGGCGCGGGTTTGGGACGCCACGATACGCACCAGCGCGCCCAGCGCGATCTCCACATCGACGAGGTGCAGACCCCACGTCGCGTTCGGAACCGGGTACAACCCGGGGCTGCCCGCTTCCGGGGTCGCCATCAGCACGTTCGCGTCGCCGCTACGGACGCACTGGAGCCGGTAGGTTTCCGCGGGGACCAGCCATGGGGTGGGAGCGGCAACGGCGGACGGTCCATGGCGCAGCGCCAGCTCGACGCCGAGCGGGCTGGGCACCGGGTTCGCGCGCAGCACAGTGTCCGCGGTGCGGGGTTCATTGCGGTCCAGTGAGGACGGGTTGGTGCAAGCCACCTCGTAGTCCGGGCCGTACGGCCGAGGCAGCTCCTCCGGGGTCATCGGGTTGCGGCCGAATCGGCTGTCCGGAGGCGGGATCGCGCCGAAGGTCTGCCAGGCGAGGACGCACCGTGTCTGCTGCTCGGCGCGACACAGCGGGAGATAGTGGAAGTCGCCGCCGACGTCACCGTTCTTCGGCACCACCACATTGCCACCGAGCAGGATCGCGGACAGGATCCGATCACGCACGGCCGACTGCGGTTCGATCTCCTCCCTGATCAGCTGGCGCAGCATGCGCGCACCCTGGGAATGCCCGATCAGCACCACCGGCCTGCCGCGGTCGCGCTCGGCGGAGTAACTCCGCCACGCCTGCAACACGTCCTGGTACGCGATCCGCGCCATCTCGGCACGCTGCTCGGGGGTGTACGCCCTCTCCGCGACCAGCGCCGGGACAGTCCGTTGTCGATACACCGGCGCGTACACCTGACACACTTGGGAAAAACGCGCCGCCTGCTGTTGGGCAACCGCTCGCAACTCCGGCGTCACCTCGGTATCGGAGTTGGGTGTCGGCTCCAACGACGCCGTCGGATACACATAGAAGCAGTCCACTCCCGTGTCGCCCGCTGACGTCGGCTTCTCCTGCACATCCGGCTGCCCCGTCCGCCGCACCGTCGTCGCCGAACCAGCGCGGCACGGATCATCGGCCCGGTCCGGCCTGCACAACCACATAACGCCCGCGTCGCCCACCGGATTCGCCGCGCTCACCGGCGACCCCGCCAGCACCCCGATTCCGCACGCCGCGACCGCAATTGCCCGCCGCCACCGACTGTCTCGCATCCCGCACCCCTTAGTGCTGTCGTGCCCGGATATCAGCGCTGACCATGCCACACCGCGGATGCTCGTTCGGGCGCCTTCGACGGCGTCAGCCTAGCGACGATTTGCCAAGTCCGGACGCTATCGCCGTACGGCTACCCCACTATCGATGCCCGCGTCGCCGGGCGCGCCCATTCGACCGGGCCGTCGTAGCCGCCGGGACTCCCGGTCGGCAGCAGTTCCGGCGCGAAGATTTCATGCGTGAGCACCGAAGGTGGTTACCCCCGCCTCCGGGATCTGGCCTCCCACTGTGGCGCCTCGCGCGTAGTGACCGATGAGTTCGCGGTGGGCGAGGAGTCCCTGGGCACCTTCACCGGAGTGACCTGTGGCAGCTGCGTCCGACGGCCGGTCGAATTTTGTTCGCGCTGATTCTGTTCGGTGGCATGCGCAGGTCGACGGCGGATAATCCAAGCGGCGCGACGTTGGGGCGCGCCACGCGCGGCAGGTACCAACCGGGTTGTTCGTACGATCACGTCAGGAGCACATGTGACCAGTTCCCTCGCGGTGAATCTCAAGCACGCCCGGGATATCCATCCCGACATCGACGTGCCGCTGGTTCAGGAGGCGATCCACCCGGAGCGGACACTGTGGACACCCACTGAACTACACCACCTGACCAGCGAGGTGGCCGCGGAACTAGCGACGCCGCTGCTGGATATCGCACGGTTCTCCGCCGAGCAGCGCTGGTGGACTCGGCTCGCGCTGACCATGGGTGTCGAGCTGTGGCTGCTGTCGTGGGCTCCGGGGCAGGGCACGGAACCGCACGACCACGGCGGCGCGGCCGGTGCCTTCACCGTCTCGATCGGCCAGCTCAGCGAGGAGTATCTGTACGTTGGCGGTCCGGTCCGGACAGCGGAATGGCAGGTGGGCGACACGGTCGCATTCGGACCCGAGCGGGCGCACCGGCTCCGCAATCGCAGTGCTCGCCCCGCGGCCTCGGTCCATGCGTATTCGCCACCGCTGCGGCCGGTACGCGAGTACCGCAGGCTGACGGATTTCGCGGGCGTAATGAGCGAGCGCAGCGAGCGAACAGAAGACGCAGCCGAGCACTCGCTCGTGCCGGGGCCGAGCGCTAGCGAGGCGCAGGCATGAGCGAGCGCAGCGAGCGAACAGAAGACGCAGCCGAGCACTCGCTCGTGCCGGGGCCGAGCGCTAGCGAGGCGCAGGCATGAGCGAGCGCAGCGAGCGAACAGAAGACGCAGCCGAGCACTCGCTCGTGCCGGGGCCGAGCGCTAGCGAGGCGCAGGCATGAGCGAGCGCAGCGAGCGAACAGAAGACGCAGCCGAGCACTCGCTCGTGCCGGGGCCGAGCGCTAGCGAGGCGCAGGCATGAGCGAGCGAACAGCGGCCACCGGTGCCGAGGAGATGGTCGAGCAGGCCCGCGTGCAACTGGATCGGGTCACCCCGGAGCAAGCGGCGGTGTTGCAGGCCGACGGGGCGCTGGTGGTGGACATCCGGCCGTATGCGAACCGGCTCGCCGAGGGCGAGATCGCCGGTGCGGTGGTGGTCGAGCGAATCGTGCTGGAATGGCGCCTCGATCCGGTCGGCGAACACCGGCTCCCGAGCATCGACGCAGCCACTCCGGTGGTGATCATGTGCAATGAAGGCTACGCGTCCAGTCTCGCCGCGGCCGACGCACTCCGTCTCGGGTTGCGTCATGTCACCGACCTCGTCGGAGGCTTCCGAGCGTGGAAGGCAGCCGGGTTGCCGGTGGTACCGGGAGGCACGCCGGCGGTGCCGTAGCCGCCGGCCTGGCTGGGCCGTCTCGCCGCGACCGGCGGTGCGTTCCGCTCAGCGAGCTCTACGCCGTTGCACCGGAACGGATTCTGTACCGCATCGTCGAGCCCGGTCCCACAGTCGCCGCAGCGTTGTCCACATCGTCTCCGGGCATCGACACCGATGGCGGCGCGCCCTGCGCGACAACGGCATCCAGTCCCACCCCGGCGGAGATGTATCACCGCGTCGAACGGAATGCGCTGGCGGGCACGCTCGGCCCCGAGCGCGGCGACAGCCGACAGTAGCCCGCGACAGGGCAGATGCGCGCCGCCGTGCGGGCTACGTCTAGTTCCGCACGCAAAAGATACGTGAGCGAGAAGTTTGCCGATCAGATCATCGAAATCGTTAATGTTCCAAGTACTCTGGCGCGATTTACGCTTAGGCGGTACGTCGACTGCTGCACGCCACTTCGATGCCCGCAGTTCACCCTCCGGATGCACCATCGCGGAACCGGCGTCCGAACTCCGCTAAGCGGAAAACGGACATCCCGTGGGGAGGGTGATCGTGACGGACAGGGGCACGGACAGCACGCGGCAGGACGTGGCGGCATCGCCGGTGGGGGGTCGACATCGCGGTCGGCCGGTATCACTCGGTAACGGGACATCTCGTGCCACAACGCAGTTCAGGATGTGATAGTGAGCGATGGGGCGACGAGAAAAACCTATCGACACCCGATCCGGCCCGATCGCCGCATTCGCGGGTGATCTACGCAAACTGCGTGCTTCGGCGGGAAATCCGTCCTACCGGCAGATGGCGAGCGCGGCGCTGTACTCCCCCTCGGTGCTGTCCGACGCGGCAGGCGGGCACCGGCTGCCGACACTGCCCGTGACCTCGGCCTTCGTGAAAGCCTGTGGCGGCGACCTCGAGGAGTGGGAAAGACGCTGGCACGAGGTGCGCGGCGACGGCGCACCGACCGAACCGCTGACGCCGATCGGGGACGATATCCCGGAGTCCGGCCCGCCGCGACCAGCGCAGCTGCCGATCGGACCGCACGACTTCGTCGGGCGCCTGGCCGAATTCACCGCTGCCAGCGCCGCGATGACCGGCATGTCCGACTGCAGGGCGCCGGTCGTGGTGCGCGGTCCGGTCGGAATCGGCAAGACCACCTTCGCACTACGGTTTGCCCATCAGCTGGCGGGGGACTTCCCCGACGGCCAGCTTTTCACCGATCTGGGCGCCCGCCGCGGCCACGAGTCCGCTCCGCTGGAGGTGATGTCCGGGTTTCTGCACGCGCTCGGCATACTGCCCGATCAGATACCGGACGACGAGATGCACCGCATCGGCCTGTACCGCTCCATGATCGCCGAACGCCGAGTCATCGTGGTGCTCGACAATGTCCGGGACGAACCGCAGGTCCGGCCGCTACTGGCCCGCTCGCGAACCAGCCAGATCGTGGTGACCAGCCGCTCCCGGCTACTCGGCCTGGACGGCGTACGGCGCATCACGCTCGAACCGCTGTCGCGAATGGAAGCGATCGACCTGTTACGCCTGCTGATCGGCAGCGACCGTATCCGCGCCGAACACGCGTCCGGTCTGCGCATCGCGGAGTTCTGCGGGTACCTGCCGCTCGCGTTGACCATCGCGGGACGCAAGATCGCGGCGCAACCGGGCCGTCGGCTGGCCGAGATCGCCGGGCGGCTGACCGACGGGGTCAATGTGGCGAACTGGCTGCGCATCGGCGATATCGGCCTCGCGGAGGCGGTGTTGCCCGCCTACCTGTCCCGTCCGCCATTGGCCAAGCATGTGCTACACATGCTGGCTCACGGCGCGGACGAGGTTACGCCCACCAGTTTGGCTCGTGCGCTGCACATTTCGATCGACTCCGCCGAATACGCGATGGACAGCCTGATCGACGGCGGTCTGCTGCATCGGGTTTCGCAGCCGGACCGCTATGTGATGCCGTCGCTGATCGGCCAGCTGTTGGCCCAAGAGGCCGACCGGTTCGCCATTCGGCGCGACCAGGAGGCGCTGAATGCCGACCCGCTGCGTACCGTAATCCGTTTCAGTGAAGGCGGTTTCGCTCGCTGACCGGTTGACCGGAACGCACGGACATCCGCCGGGTATCCGGCGGCGGGCGCGGCATTGTCGTTCTTTTGTCCGCACTGTTCGCCGATCCCGCGGCCCGGCCGGATTTCGGGGTTACCTTCGTCGAGTTCGACAGAATGATCAACTCAGGAGGAGCCATCGTGGTGGACGATATCCAGCGCGGCAGTGACATCCAGCGGAGCCGGGCGGCGACCTTCCGGAACCTGCACGCGGAGGGTCTGTTCGTGCTGCCGAACGCCTGGGACCCGCTCAGCGCGGCCCTCATCGCACAGGCGGGCGCACCCGCGATCGCCACCACCAGCGCTGCCGTTTCCTGGGTGTTGGGGCGCACCGATGGACAGCGGCTGAGCAGGGAGGAGGCGGTAGGTCAGGTCCGCGTCATCGCCGCCGCCGTCAATCTGCCCGTCACCGCGGACGTGGAGGGTGGCTACGGCCCGGCGCCCGAGGACGTCGCGAGCACGATCGAGGCCGTGGTGGCGGCGGGTGCGGTCGGAGTGAACCTCGAGGACTCCACGGCCCCCGGCGGACCGCTGTTCGACCGCGACGCCCAAGCGGCTCGCCTGCGCGCGGCCCGGATCGCCGCGACCGAGGCGGGGCTGCCGGAACTGGTCATCAACGCACGCACCGACGTGTATCTGTTCGGCATCGGCACACCCGAGGGTCGCTTCGACGAGCTACTCGCCCGCGCGGCCGGATACGCGGAGGCGGGCGCCGACAGCCTGTTCGTGCCCGGCCTGCTCGACCTGGAAACGCTGGCCGACCTGGTGGGCAAGGCTCCGCTGCCGATCAATGTGATGACCGGGCCTGGAGCGCCGCGTGTCGCCGAATTCGCCGCCGCCGGAGTCCGCCGGGTCAGCCTCGGCCCTGCCGTGGCGCAGGCCGCCTACGGCCGAGCTCAGGAGGCCGCCCGGGAGCTGCTGGAGCACGGCACCTACGCAACGCTGTCGGATGCGCTCGATTTCGGTGCTGTCGAATCGCTGTTCACCCGCTGACCTCCCAAACCGTCTTCCCCGCCCCCCAACGGGCCGCCGCACCGGCGAACGAGGAGCACTTCGATGAACGCAACCCAAACCCCCAACCGCACCGGGGTATTCACCGCGCTACGCGAGACGCCCCGGCCGGTCGTCTATCTCCTCATCGGCGTGCTGGTGAACCAGCTCGGCGCTTTCGTGCAGACCTTCCTTGTGCTGTATCTGACCCACCGCGAATTCACTGTCGGCCAGGCGGGTCTGGCGTTGACCGCCTACAGCGCCGGAGCTGTCTTCGGCACCATGCTCGGCGGTGAACTCACCCACCGGATCGGGCCGCGCCCCACCATCATCGCCGCGATGACGGGGTCGGCGGCGCTGCTGGCGCTGATCCCGCTGCTGAGCCGGCCCGGGCTGTACGCCGTCCTGCTGATCGCGGTCGCGACGACCGGCCTGGTGACGCAGGCATACCGTCCAGCCGCCGCGGTGCTGCTCGGCGATCTGATGCCCGAAGAGCATCGGGTGATGGGGTTTTCGATGATGCGTATCGCGCTGAACATCGGCGCGGCGCTCGCTCCGCTGGTCGCCGCGGCGGTCATCCTGATCGACTGGAATCTTCTGCTGTGGCTGGACGCGCTGACGGCGCTGGCCTATGCGGCGCTCGCGCTGCTGCTGTTGCCGAAGGTTGCTGCGCCACAGGATGAGAAGGAGCAATCCCCGAAGCAGTCCCGTGGGTACGGAGTGATTCTGCGCGACCGGCGCTATCACTTGTTTCTCGCCTCGGTGCTGGTCGGTTCGATCATCTACGTGCAATACACCGTCGCGCTGCCGCTGAACATCGAAGCCGACGGCTTTTCCACGGGACTCTACAGCGCTGTGCTGGTCACCGCGTCGGTGACCCTGATCCTGTGCGAGCTGAAGATCACGGCATACGTGAAACACCTGCGTCCCCACCTCGTCGGCGCGGTCGGGACCGCGATCATGGGCCTTGGCGTGGCCGGTTACGCACTCGCCGGCCTCGGTCCGGTGCCGATCATCCTCGCCACGATCGTCTTCGTCTCCGGTGTGATGGTCAACGGCCCCACCATGTTCGCGTATCCGTCAACCTTCCCCGCCGCGGTGCGGGCTCGCTACATCGGCACACATCAGGCCACCTTCGGTCTGGGCATGGCGCTCGGACCGGCCCTCGGCGTGCTGGCGTGGACGCAACTCGGCGAGGGCATCTGGCCGCTGTGTGGCGCGCTGGGCGTGTTCGCCGCATGGTGTGCGTACGCGGGCATCCGCGAGAACAAGGCCGTGCGCGCCGAGACGGAGTCGAGCGCCGACGAGCCGACGTCATGACCGCCGGCCGGACCGGACGGGTGGTGCTGCTCGTCGCGGCCCTGCTCGCCGCTTTGCTCACCGGCTGCGGCGACACCGAAACCGGCCCGAACACGATCAGCTACAACGGAACCGAGCCTGCCAATCCGCTGATTCCCGGCGACACCACCGAAAGCGGTGGGGTCAAGGTGATCGGCGCGCTCTTCCGCGGGCTTGTCGAATACGATCCGCGCAGCGGCGAGCCACGTAACGCGGTGGCGGACCGGATCGACACCGACGATGCGCGGGTGTACCGGATCACGCTGCGTCGGGGCTGGACCTTCCATGATGGGAGCCCGGTCACGGCACGGAGCTTCGTCGACGCGTGGAACTACACCGCGTACGCGCCGAACGGTCAGCACGGCGCTGCATTCTTGTCCCATATCGACGGATTCGACCTGGTCAACCCCGCTGATCCGGACGGATCCGGTCCGCTCGCAGCGCCACAGCCTTCGGCCCGCGACCTGTCCGGACTGCGCGTCGTCGACGACCTCAGCTTCGTCGTCATGCTGTCGGCCCCCTTCTCCGCCTTCCCGACCCAGCTCGGCTACGCCGCGTTCTTTCCCCTTCCCGCAAGCTTTTTCCGTGATCGTGCCGCCTACGAGCGGCACCCGGTCGGGAACGGTCCTTTCCGGTTCGTATCCCGCGAACCCGGCCGGAATATCGTGCTGACCCGCTTCGATCGGTACCGTGGACAACGGCCGCGCATTCCCGGCGTAGAGTTCCGGTTCTACCCATCACTGGAGGCGGCCTACGCCGACGTCGTCGCGGAGAAGCTGGACTTCCTGGAGATCACCCCGGCCTCGGCGCTGGCGGGTGGGCGGTACAAAGCAGAGCTCGCCGGCAGGCACGTGTCCCAGACCTACCTCGGTATCCAGTCGATCTCGTTCCCGCTCTACGACCGCCGCTACGCGGATCCGCGACTGCGCCGGGCCTTGTCGATGGCGATCGACCGGCAGTACGTCATCGATCGGGTCTTCGGCGGGGACAAGCAGGTCGCCGATGGGCTGATTCCGCCGCAAATCCCGGGCCGGATCGCCGGTCAGTGCGGCGAGCTGTGCACCTATCAGCCGCTGCGCGCCAAGGAATTGTTCGACGCGACCGGATTCTCCGGCCCGATCGAGCTGACGTCGAACAACGACTCCGCCAACCAGGAGTGGATGGAAGCGACCTGCCGGACCGTCACCGCGGCGCTGGGGCGCGAATGCCGGTTCGTGCCGGTCGCCACGCTCGGCGAGTTCCGCACCATGATCGACACCCAGCGCATCCCGGGGATCTACCGATCGGGCTGGGTGGCGGACTATCCCGCGATCGAGAACTTCCTGAATCCCATGTACCGCACCGGCGCCGCGGTGAACGGCGGACGCTATTCGAACCCCGAGGTGGACGCGCTGTTGGCGCAGGCCGACGCCGCACCGACCGAACAGCAGGCGTTCGCGCTGTACCAGCAGGCCGAGCGGAAGATCCTGGCCGACATGCCCGCCATCCCATTCTGGTTCCAGACGGTGCAGTCCGGATGGTCGCATCGTTTGCGCGATGTCGTGGTCACGCCTTTCCGCGAACTCGACCTGATCAGCGTCACACTGAACGGCGACTGATCAGCCTGCTCGAGCGGCCCTGGATCCGTGAACTATCACGGTCCAGGGCCTTTTGCCGTGCCCGGCCCTGTCGCGCGACGCATGGCGTCGCGGTCTTTGTCCGGCCGGTGTCGGTGGGTTGATGTTCGGATCGGATAAACGCTGTCGGACAACACCTTCGGCGCATTCACTGGCTAGCGGTGTTCCGCAAGTCCAAGCACAACCCAGGTGGAAATGTGACCGATCACGAAGTCGATATTCTGGCGATCGGCGCCGGCCCAGCGAACCTCGCCCTCGCCGTCGCTATCGAAGAATCGGCCGCGCCGCGCCTCGCCGAGCGCACGCTGCTCCTCGAACAGCATCCGGATGTCAAATGGCAGCGCAATCTGCTGCTGCCATGGGCGCGCAGCCAGGTGTCTTTCCTCAAAGACCTGGTCACCCTGCGTAATCCGCGCAGCCGGTTCTCGTTCCTGAATTTCCTATACGAGCGCAGGCGGTTGGACGAATTCGTCAACCTCTCCACCTTCAACCCCTACCGCTGGGAGTTGTCGGAATATCAACAGTGGGTCGCCCACTCGCTCGAGCATGTGCGGGTGCGCTATGACGCCCGGTGCGCACGGATCGAGCCGCGCCGCACGGCCGACGGGCGCCTCATCGGCTGGACGGTCACGCTGGCCGATGGCGACACCATCGACTGCCGCGACCTGGTCATCGGCACCGGGCGTGATCCGCACATTCCGGAAGTGTTCCGGAACCTCCCCGCCGACAAGGTGATTCACAGTACCGAGTACTGCACTCGGATCGCAGGAGTCGCCGCCGACCGGCCCATCCGTCCGGTAGTGGTCGGCGGGGCACAGAGCGCCGCGGAGATGTTCCTGGCCGTGCACAGCGATCTGCCGCAGAGCACGCCGCTGATGGTGATGCGGTCCATCGGGCTGCAGAACTACCAGACCAGCAAGTTCGTCAACGAACTGTTCTTCCCGTCGTTCGTCGACGAGTTCTACAACTGCCCGCCCGAGGTGCGCGGCCGCATACTCGAGGAGGTCCATCTCACCAACTACGCCGGCCTGGCCCCGCCGTTCCTCGACGAGCTGTATTCGATGCTCTACCAGCAACGGATGCTCGGGCAGGGGCGCTCCGCGGTCCGCTCGATGACCGAGGTGGCCGCCGCGCGTATGGATGGCGACGAGATCGTGCTGGAGTTGCGCGACCGCAAGACCGGCAAGCTCGATTCCGTGCGCTGTGATCTGGTGCTGCTCGGCACCGGCTACCAGCAACGGATGCCCGCGATCGTCCAGCAGCTCGGCGACCGGCTGGGGCTCACCGAGCTGGCGGTGAGCCGCCGCTATCGTCTGGATCTCGGCGAATCCGCCTGGGGCGCGGTCTATCTGCAAGGCGTCAACGAGGCGACGCACGGCATCTCCGACACCCTGATCAGTGTGCTGGCGCACCGATCGCAGGACATCGTCGACGACATTGTCGACCGCCGCCACGTCACCACCGGCGTCGTACCGGAAAGCCGGACGGCATGAGCGGCCGAGCCTGGCGGCGGGAGCCGAGCACCACCGCGGAGCGCTCCGCACCTGCCCGGAAGGACACAACATGAGTGAGATCCGCAGGCTGGACCGCGCCGGCCTCACCGAGGCCTATGGCGTCGCCACCGAACGGCTGCTGCCATGGGCAGTTCTGAACGCCCCGTTCGAGGGTGCGTGGTGTGTGCTCGGCCCCGGTGGCGTCTCCGAGGCGCATGCTCACCACGAATACGAACTGTTCATCGCGATGTCCGGGCGGGCGACCCTGGACGTGGACGGCGAGCGCCGTGAGTTTCTCGCGGGCGACCTCGCCCACCTCGTTCCCGGTACCACCCACCATGTCCGCAACGTCGGCGACGCCGACTTCGAGTGGTACGCCATCTGGTGGGACACCGAGATGTCCGCGCGATTCCTCGCACGCCATGAGAACAACGGCGACCGATCATGACCGGTCCCGTGATCGTCATCTCCCCCGCACCGACCGCGAACGGCGATCTGCACCTCGGGCACATCGCCGGACCGTTCCTCGCCGCCGACGTCTACACCCGCTATGCCAGGGCTACGGGGCGGGAGGTGTTGTTCGGCACCGGTGTCCAGGACACCTCCAGCTATGTCGTCACGACCGCGCACCGCATCGGCGCCACGCCGCAGGCACTGGTCGAACGTTCGGCCAAAGAGGTCGAGGCGACGCTCACCGCGCTCGGCATCGCGGTCGACGCGTTCACCGGCTGGGAGGAGCGCTTCACGTCCTTCGTCGCCCGCGTGGTCGCCGAGCTGCGTGCCAAGGGCGCATTGCGGCTGCGGCCCATGCCTTTTCCGTATGTGTCCAACACCGGCGAGTATCTCGTCGACGGCCATGTGGCGGGCAATTGTCCGGTGTGCCTGGCCGACAGCTGCGCAGGTCTCTGTGAAAGCTGCGGACACCCGGTGACACCGGGTGAACTGTTGGATCCCCGCTCGACCCGCGATCCCGCCCAGCGTCTGGAGATCCGCGACGTCGAGGTCCTCGTCCTGCCCCTGGAGCGGTACCGAGACCGGTTGCGTGCCCACTTCACCGACGGGGCCGCGGCGCTGCGGCCGCACGCGGCGCAGGTGATCGACGAACTGCTCGCGGGTCCGCTGCTGGACTTCCCGGTCACCTATCCGGTCTCGTGGGGCATCCCGGCGCCAGGTTTGCCGGGCCAAGTGGTCAATCCCAATGCCGAACCGCTTGCCTGGACCATGTACTGCTCGATGCTGGCTGCCGAAAAGCGTGGCCTGGAAACGGAAGCCGAGGACGCGTTGTGGCGCCTGGAGGCGGCAGCGCAAGTGGTGTACTTCCTCGGCATCGACAATATCTACCCGTTCGGCATCTCCGGTCTGGCGATGCTGCTGGCCTACGGCGAGTACGCGCTGCCGAAGCTGTTCCTCACCAATGAGTTCTACGAGCTGCGGCACGAAAAGTTCTCCACCAGCCGCGGTCATCTCGTCTGGGGACGGGATCTCGCCGAAACGGTCCCACGCGATCTGATCCGATTCCATCTGGCCGCGGGCAGCCCGGAATTGCAGCGCACCAGCTTCGACCACGACGAGTTCGTCGCGTTGACCCGCACCCGGCTGGTCGAGCCGTGGAACCGGGTGGCCGCCGAGGTGGACGCCTGGGTGTGGCGCGGCCCGCTGCCGGTGTCCGACCGGGGCCGCGCCGATGCGGTCCGCATCGTCGAACGGTTCCGCGGCGCCTACGAGCTGCCCCGTTTCAGTCTGCACCGGGCCGCCGAAGCCCTCACCCAGCAGCTGGCCCGGCTCGACCGCGCAACCATCGGGTCGGGCGGGGATTTCTGCCACCAGGTCGACGTGCTGTTGCGTTGCGCCGCGCCGATCCTCATCGACCTGGCTGCCGAAGGGCTGCGCGGCGCGGACATGCTGCCGCACAGCGATCTCCGTACGGTCGCGCAGCGCACGACGATCGAGCCGGTGCGCCTGCCCCGCCTGCAACCGGTGCGGACCTGAGATGGCCGCGATCGTCATCGCCGGAGCCGGCGTCACCGGGCTGATCACGGCGGTCCGCTGCGTGCGGGCAGGGCACCAGGTGACGTTGGTCGACCGGGGCCCGATCCCGAATCCGGCGTCGAGCTCGTTCGACCAGCATCGGGCACTGCGCGCACTGACGCCAGGCGATGCGAGCGCGACCCTGGCCGCCGCGACGCTGCACCAGCGCTGGCTGCGGTTGCAGGAGCTGCTGGGTGGGCGGTTCTATCGCCGCATCGGAGTGGTCACGGGGTGGCCCGCAGACTCGGTGGACGCCGTGCTCGACCTGGCGCGCCAGGCCGAGCTGTCGATCACCCTGCTCGCGCCGACGGACCTTCCGCACCTCGTGCTGCCCACCGGGTATCTCGGCGTGCAGGAGACCGACGCCGGAGTGCTGCTCGCAGAACGCGTGCTGCATGCTGCGACCCGATGGTTGCGCGGTCGAGCCGCCGTGACGCTGCGGCCGTGGCGGGCGGTCGTCGCGGTCGACAGCGACGCAGGCCGGCTCACGCTCGACGACGGGACTGTGCTCAGCGGGGACGTCATCCTGCTCGCGACCGGCGCCTGGACCAGCGATCTGGTCGACGTGCGGACCGTGCTGCACCGGCAGACGACGGTGTACCTGCAACCGCCCGCCGACCTGGCGCCCTGGTGGGAGCGGGCGCCGATCGCCGGACGTGTCGGCGCCTGCGGTCACGGCTGGCTCATGCCGCCGGGTGCGGGCACCCTGCTCAAGCTCAGCTCCACCGAATTGTGCCGCGCCGTACCGGCATTCACCGCGGCGGACGAGGACCGTGCCGCTGCACGCAGGCATGTCGCCCGCATCCTCACCGACCCGGACCGGTACACCGTGGCCGCCGTCAAACAGTGCCATTACACAGTCGCCGCCCGGCCCGGCGACGCCGTGCTCGCGCGGCCGGGCCCTGCGGTATGGGCGCGGGCCGCCACCGGCGGCGACGGATTCCGCACCGCGCCACTGATCGCCGACCACATCGTGCAGCTCGCGGCCGCGGGGCTCGCCGCATGATGCCGAAGAAGGAGAGGATGCCATGAACACCTCCAGCGACGTTCTGCTCGCCATCGGCAGCGGACTGCGGCTCTACCGCGAATACCTCGTGAAATCTGTCGCGGCACGGGCCCGCTCGCGCGGTTTGAAACCGGTGCTGCTGAACAACATCGAACCGACCTGGCAACAGGAGTATTTCGACGAGATCGTCGTGGCCAATGTCTTCGACCACGAGATCCTGCGCGACCGTGCCCGCCGGATCGCCGCTCGCCATCATGTCGTCGGCCTGGTGTGCTGGGACGAACCTCTGGTGCAGCCCGCCGCGGAAATGGCGGACGAGCTCGGAGTGCCCGGGCTGACCTCGGTCGGGGTGCGGGGCTGCCGCGACAAGAATCGCGCCCGCCAGGTACTCACCGCGGCGGGTTTGGTACAGCCGCGTTTCGAACTCACCAGATCCCTCGACCAAGCCCGCGCTGCGGCCGAGCGGATCGGCTACCCGGTGGTGGTGAAGCCGCAGGCGCTGGGTGCGAGCATGGGCGTCGTCCGTGCCGACGACCGCGCCGAACTCGACACGGCCTTTCGCACCGCAACCAGCGCGAGCACCATCGGCGACGAGCCGTTCCGCGACACCGCCATTGTCGAGGAGTACGCCGTCGGCCCGGAGATCAGCATCGACGCCGCGGTCTACAAGGGTGAATACCTGCCGATGTACCTGGCGAGAAAGCGCACCGGGCTGCAACCCTACTTCGAGGAAGTGGGTCACATCGTCGACGCGGCCGATCCGCTGCTGGGCGACGCCGCTCTGCTGGACACCGTGGCTCGCGCGCATCGGGAACTCGGCGTGGAGAACGGCATCACCCACACCGAGGTGAAACCGACCGCACGCGGGCCGCTGATCATCGAGGTCAACGGCAGGCTGGGCGGCGACCTCATCCCGTTCCTCGGCAAGATCGCCACCGGCATCGACCCGGGTGAGGTGCTCGTCGATGTCGCGACCGGACACCGGCCCTCGACCGCTCCAACCCGCAGTGCCGCCGTTGGCATCCGATTCGGTTACCCGGAACGCGATTGCATCGTGCGCTCGGTGACGGTGCCGCAGCACGCTCCCGGTTTGGTCACCGCCGCGGTCATGGTGGAGCCGGGCGTCGAACTGCGCCTGCCGCCCGGTGGCTACATCGCCAGGCACTCCTTTGTCGTGTGCGAGGCCGACGACGCGCCGCGCTGCGCCGAATTGCTCGAGGCGGCAAGCGCTTCCGTCGAACTGATCGGCGACCCGATCGACCCGCTCGCGGCCGGGGCCACCTTCACCCTGCCCGCCGGACTGCTGGACGCCGCCGAATGATCAACTACGACGGACGCCGATTCCGCAACCCGGACAGCGACGATGGCGTGATCGCCCGCTACCACCAGCAGGACAACCTGGTCTGGGCCGAATTCTCCGGCGGCAAGGTGCGTCGCGGCGCGCTGAACGGCACCTGCGACGCCGACGGCATCCTGCGCCTGGCCTACACGATGGTTCTGCACGACGGCGAGGTGGTCTCCGGCTTCGCTCGCTCCGAACCTGAACACACCGGCACCGGGCTGCTGCGGCTGCGCGAGGAATGGGAGCGATACGGCCCGAACTCGACTACCGGCGTCTCCTACCTGGAGGAGGTCCGGTGAATCGGCCGCTCCCGCCGACGACGCGCGACGAAGGAGAGGACGCGATGAAGGAACTGCAGCGCCTCGTCGAAGGGCGAGTCCGGGTGGCTGGTGACGCGGGTTTCGAGGACGCGACAAGGCCGTTCAACAAGCGCTATGCCGATATCCGCCCGACGGCTGTCCTGTCGGTGCGCCATGCCGCCGATGTCGCGCGGGCCATTACCTGGGCGCGTGAGCGGAACATGCCCGTCGTCGCGCGCGGTGGTGGGCACAGCTATGCCGGATACTCGGTCGGCGCCGGTCTCGTGCTGGACCTGAGGGGGCTCGGCAGCGTCCGGGTGGACCCCGTCAGCGGGCTGGTGGCCGTCGGCGGCGGCACCCGCAACGGCGCGATCTACCAGGCGCTGCAGCGGCACGATCTGGCGATTCCGCTCGGCAACTCCGACGAGGTCGGCATCGGCGGCCTCGTGCTCGGCGGCGGTGTCTCGGCTGTGTCGCGCGCCTACGGCCTCACCGCGGATGCCCTGGTGGAGACCGAAATCGTCCTCGCCGACGGCACCGCCCTCGTCTGCAACGCCACCGACAACGCCGATCTGTTCTGGGCGTGCCGCGGCGGCGGTGGCGGACACTTCGGCGTCAACACATCGTTCACCTTCCGCACTCGCACGCCCGTGCCCAGCTCGACCTGCCTGCTGCTATGGCCGTGGCGGCAGGCCGCGCAGGTGCTCGCCGTGCTGCAAAAGATCATGGCGCAGGCCCCCGACCAGTTCGCGGCGCGGATCGGCGCGAGCCGCGCGGGCGATGATCCCGGTGTGGTGTCCATCATCGGACAGCATCTCGGGCCCGCGGCCGAACTCCGGGAACTGCTCGCCCCCGCCCTCGACGTCGCGCGGCCTGCCCGCGCCGACATCGCCGATCGAGGCTACTGGGGCGCGAAAGACTACATGTACCATGAGACATCCGGCGAACCGTTCGCGGTCCGCACCCGATGCACGCCGAAACCATTGTCCGACAGCGGTATCCAGGCGATCGTGGACGCAGTCGAGCGATGGCCTGGCAGCACCAATCCCGACGGCGCGGGTGTTGCCCTGTTCGCCTGGGGTGGTGCGATCAATCGGGTTCCGGTGGCCGACAGCGCCTTTCCGCACCGCGACACACTGTTCCTGGTCTCTATGGACACCTCGTGGCTCCCTAGCGATCCGGCCCATACGGTCTGGAGCAACCTCGAATGGCTCGACGGGCTGCACGAAGAAATGGGCAATTACGCCACCGAAGCGGCCTATGTGAACTTCACCGACCCGGCCCTCACCGACTGGCAGTCGGCTTACTACGGACCGAACTATCCGCGGTTGGCCCAGATCAAGAAACGCTACGACCCGGACGGCTTCTTCCAGCCACCCCAGGCGATCCGTCCGCTCGGCAAGGAGATACGCGCATGACCGTCATCGACGAACTCGGCACCGCACCGCTGCCCGCCCCGGGGGCCGAAATACTCGCTCGTGCCAAGACTCTCGCGCGCCAGCTGCGGGAACGGGCCCAGGAGATCGAGCGTGCCCGCAGACTGCCCGCGGATATCGTCGATCTGCTCCGTGACACCGGCGTATTCCGGATGGCGTTCGCCCGCACCTGGGGCGGGCCGGAACTCACCTCGATCGAACAGACCGAGGTGGTGGAGGCCATCGCCTATGGCGACGCCTCCGCGGGCTGGTGTGCCATGATCGGCTCCGATACCGGCCTCTACGCCCGTTTCCTGGACGAGTCCGTGGCCAAGGAGATGTTTCCCAGCTTGGACATGGTGACCGCGGGCCTGCTGTTCCCCACCGGCCGGGCCGGCCGCGTCCCCGGTGGCTTCCGCCTGACCGGGCGCTGGCAGTTCGGTAGCGGGATCACCCACGCCGACTGGGTCGTCTCCGGCGCCTTCATCCACCGCGACGGCACGCCCGAGCGCGACGCCACCGGCGCACCCGACTCCCGACTGTTCCTGGTTCCCCGGGCCCAGGTCGAAGTGATCGACACCTGGCACACCACGGGCCTCGCGGGCAGCGGCAGCTGCGACTACACCATCGCCGATATCTTCGTTCCCGAGGAGCGCACCCTGGAATTCGCCACCGTTCGTGGCGAATCCGGCCCGCTGGCACAGCCCGAGGTACACATGCGGAATATGCCTGCGGTCCCGCTCGGCGTCGCGCGCGCCGCGATCGACTACGTCCTCGCCGAATCCGCCGCAAAAGCGGACGACTACCGCGTGCAGGTCACCCTCGCCGACTGCGCGGCCGACCTGCACGCCACCCGCTCCGGTGTGTACACCGCGCTGCACCGGCAGTGGGAAGTCCTGTCCGGAAGCGGCACTCTCGACGCGCTCACCCCCGACGAACGCGCGGCGCTGCCGTTGTCCCGTCTGCACGCCTTCCGCACCGCCCGCTCCATCGTCCAGCGCCTGTACGATCTGCGCCAGACCTCCGCCATCTACCAGCGATCGCCTTTGGACCGCTGGCTGCGCGACACCACGACGATGTGCCAGCACATCGTCGCCCAGGACCGCATCCTCCAGTCCGCGGGTGCCTATTTGCTCGGCGGCACACCGAGTTTCGAACTCTGCCTCGGTCTCGTACGGTAGGTGCCGGACAAACGAGCGATCAGGGGGCGTGATGCCGGCTGTTGTCGTCTATGGGGCATATGGGCACACCGGGCGTTTCATCGTGGCCGAGCTGGTGCGCCGCGGCTGGACGCCGATCCTGTCGGGTCGCGACGAAGCCCGGCTGCGGGCGCTCGCCGCGACCCATCCGGGCCTGGATGTCCGTCCGGCGGCCGTCGACGATCCCAACGCGCTGGATCGCGTCCTCCGCGGCGGAATCGCCGTCGTCAACGCCGCGGGTCCGTTCGCTCGGACCGCGCATGCCGTCGCCGAGTCCGCGCTGCGGACCGGAACGCACTATCTCGACGTGGCCGCCGAGGTCGAGGTCGCCCATGAGATCGTCACCCGGTATCCGGATCGGGCTCGGTCCGCGGGCATCGTGATCGCCCCGTCCATCGCCTTCTACGGCGGCCTCGGCGACCTGCTCGCCACCGCCGCCATGGGCGGCTGGTCCTCGGCCGACCGGATCACCCTCGCCTACGCTCTGGACAGCTGGATCCCCACCCTCGGCACCCGCGCTACCGTGGCGACCTCGAAGACTCGCCGCGACGGCCGGCGCCTCGTCTTCTCCGGCGGCCGATTCGTCCACCGCACCGACGCCGCGCCTGTGCTGGACTGGACCTATCCGGCGCCGGTCGGAAAGCAGACGGTGGTAGGCGAGTTCACGACCGCCGACAGCGTCACGATCCCCCACCACCTGGACACGGCAGTTCTCGACACCTACATGACGGCCGCTCCACTGCGGGACCTTTCCGCGCCCGACCTCACCCCGCCCCAACCCGCCGACGACACCGGGCGCTCCGCCCAGCAGTTCCTGGTGGAGGTTGTCGCCCACGCGAACGGCGCCGAACGCCGGGCCGTCGCCGCGGGTCGTGATATCTATGCCGCCACCGCCCCCATCATCGCCGAGGTGTTGACCCGAATTCACTCCGGCAACGCCGTCGGGGTGTTGACCGCCGGCCGGATCGCCGACGCCCCGGAACTCCTGCGGGCACTGCACCCGGCGCATTTCGATCGCCTCGATCTCGGCGAACAATAGGTCGAATTCGACTTTTCTTGTTCAAGTCGCGTTCATGAAACGGACAACCGGACCGGCCAAACTCCTGGCTTTCCTGTTTCCGAACACGATGGAGTAATTGTGGAAATCCTCACTGTTCTCGCCGAGCTCTTGACGTCCGTATTTCAAGCCGGGAGCGGCAGCGCGGGCTGACCCTGACGGAAGCGTCGAATAGACGGTTCGTGGTGGTGGGCGGGCGTACGGTTCTCACCCCGCTCGGGCTCCGCCCGGTTGGGTCTCGTCTTCCTCGCCGCGCATCGTGTAGACGTGCTCGAGGAAGTCGCGGTGCGCACGTAATGTCGCGTCCAGCAGTTCCCGCCATGTGCGCCGATCGACGCGGGCGTCGCTGTCCAGAGACGACAATGAGGCCGGACGCAGTTTGTCGGTGTGGTCGACGATGAAGGTCAGCCTGCGACGGGGAAACTGCGTGCCGATGCGTGGATTCTCGTTGAGGAAGGCGTCCAGGGCGTAGAGGTAGTTGATCGCCCGGTTGTACTCCTCGTCGGTGAGGTGATAGTCCATGCGCTTGATCTCGACGATCCACAGCTCACCGGAATCGTGCAGCAACACGAAATCCGGTTCGCGTTTCTCGCTGCCGATCGCGGTCGTCACCAGCGTGACACCGAACTGCTGCGCATACCACCGTTCGAAGCTCGCCCGCACCCGTTTGAGGGACTCGTTCATGCCCAGCGGTGTCCACTCCGGCGCCAGCAGCCATGGCGCGCTTTCGATCAACTCCTGGAACGGCCGCTCCAGTGACCGATGGTCGTCGATGAGGCTGCGGAGGCGATCCACCACGGCCACTCGTTCGCTGGCGATCTGACCCAGCGAATAGATTTCGGCGACCCGTGCGCGTTCGAACAGCGCGACGACCACATCCAGTTGAGTGTCCCCGTCTTCCGCGATCTCCTTCAGCGTCTCCAGCAGGCTGCGCTGCGGTCCCAGCGACAGCGCCAGCCGGACAATGCTCTCGACATGGGCCGCGTCTTCCAGTGCGGCCCGATCCTTGTGCGCGACCAGGATTCGTGCGGCGTCGATCACCGAATCGCGAAACAACTTGTCGCCCGGCGCGATCGCTTCCAAGGTCTCGTGCACGCGCGACCGCTCCACGAACTCCTCCCATACCCGCCGCCGAATCGACCGCTCCCCCATCCGGCCGATCTCCTTGATCAGATCACGTCCCCACGCGGCCAGCGCCTCACCGCGCGGCGAACTCCACATGATGTCCTGGCGGTCGGACCGGACCAGATCGTCTTCGTCGTCGAGCCAGTCGACGTGGATGGCGCCGACCAGGTACGAGCGGAGTTTGAATTCACCGGTGAACCCGGCCGCGATGCCGAAATCCCTGGTCTGCGCCACGATCTTGCCGCGCGCGTAGATGCGGACACCCGCCATGGACTCGTCCCGGTACGGCTGCTTGGAGTACGCCACCCAGCCCGAGACCGGAAGGAACTGGTGCCCCGCACGGACCGGCCGGTGCCGCACGTCGATCCGGGTTTCCTCCATCACGTCGATCGGAAGATCGCTGAGGATGAAACTCTCCTCCGAACCCGCGACGGCGCTGTTGTGCACCTCGACCCGCCAGTCCGGACGCTCGATCCCGAACCTCGCGGCCAACTGCCGGTTCAGTTCCGGACCGGAATTCACCCGCTTGCGGAAGAAGTCCCGCAGGATCACCGTGGTGCCGCGGCGTGCAGCGAAAGTACCGTCGCGTCCACCGACCATCGGGTAGTAGTCGCGTTCGGTGTCGGACAGCATGTCGTGCAGGTCCATCACGATATGCGACACCGGCCAACCCTGCGATGTCCGATCCGCCATGCTGCCGCCCGCGGTAATCACCTCGATCGTGCGGCAGATACCGAAGGCCGCGAGTTTCCCGATACCCTTGCGGCCCATTACCGGACGCTTCTGCTCCCGGGACAGATCCGAGCCCATCCGCATCCTGCGGTCGGAACCGACCATGAGATAGTGCTCATTCACCTCCGCCGCGGTCATGCCGTGGCCGTTGTCGGTGACCACGATCTCGTATTGCGGTTCCTCCGCGGAGCGGACCGTGCCCGCCAATGTCACACCCCACGGCAGCGATACCTCCACCAGCGTGGCATCGGCATCGTAGGAGTTCGCGATCAATTCGGCGAGCACGGCCGAAACCCGGTCATAGAGCTTTATTCCGAGCTTGTCGATCGCCAACCGGCTGATCCGCATCCGGTACTTGTGATCGTCCGGATCGCTCCCCCGATCGCCCACCTGAATGTGCTTGTCCATCGTCGGGCCCCAATCACCCCTCCGGCAACCGCCTTCCAGCTACCCGTACCATGATCCAACTCCGGACGGTTGACCGTGGCCTGAACAGCCGGGAGCCGGGCTATAACGGCATGATCCCGAACCTCACCCGCTGATAGCCGACAGCAACGAACTGGTCTCGACGTGTAGCATTTGGCGCCCAGTCCGTTCGGAATCTCGATCGCTCTATTGGACGTCCTTGGGGCCTCGCTATGTCAGTACTGATGACTCGGGTAGTCGAGATAGCCGGGTTGGCGTCGTGTAGTTCGATGCCGTCGAATCCCAGCCTCGACGACGGGCCGGGCAGTCGCTGCGTAAACCGCTACCTCGTCGGCGATTTCGCCCCATTGGCGGGTACGGCATCGGTCACCACGTGCCACGCCGCCACCTGTCCCACCGGTGAATCTGCTCCGGCACTGGTGGATCGACTTGTGGCCGAACGCGATCGGATCGATCGGCAGATCACCGACCTGGTGCATACCCGAGACGAGCTCGACACCATCATCCACAACGCGAACGAGGCAATGACCACCGGCAACCACTGCCAGCCGCAGTGACACGCCCACAACTCGTCGAACCGGACAACCGGCACAACCGCACGCCGGAAACGAATCACGACGAGTTCGACAGCTAATTCGTGCACCCGCCCATGACGTGCTCACTCCTGATCGGTCACCGTCGCATTCTCCGGAATCTTGCGTGGCTTCACCTATATGGCTTCGCAATTGCGTACCATGGCTATGCCCGGTGGACGTGGCGGCGTCCGCTCGGTAACGGGGAAGTGACCCGCCCGGCGCTGCTGCGGCGCCGGGCGGGTCGCGCATTTCCCGGGGCGCCGATGTCGACACCGTCGACAAAGAGCACACCCTCGGGTACCGGCGTGGGCCTACCAGACCTGGCGTGCTGCCCAGTCGTCAGGCCTACGCCCAGAGTTGCGGTAGTACCGTTCGCGAGAAGGTCTGCTGTGGTGTCACGGTGATCAGGTCGCACACCTCCACCAATTCCTCGGGTACCGCCCCATCGAAGTGATGCAGGCCCGGTGAGATGACCGCATCGACCGCGCCGGCTCGGACGGCGTCGATCAAGCGGTCCACCGGCTCATCGGTTCCTGCGCCGAAGGTGACGGTTTTGGACAGTTCGTAGCCCAGCCGTTTCGCCAAGCTCCGCAGCTGCGCCTCGTCCCAAGCCTGGGACACACCTGACACATCCTTGCGGAGGTATCCCAGCGCGGGTGGTTTCGCCCTCACCCCTGCTCCCTTGCCACGGTCGTTGCTGAATCGGTTCAAGCGCCTGCCTGCCCACAGCTCTCGCGGCGTCTTCTGCATCGAGTTGATCGGGCTGAGCGAGGTTCTGACATCATACGTTGTCAACAGCATGTGATGTCAACATCCCGGCGCATGCGGCTCGGATGGCTGCTGCTGCGCTCCGAGTGAGTTCGGGCCGGTCGGAGCTGCGCTCAAAATTGCACAGCCCAGATACTTGATTGATTCCAGAAAAACCGGCACACTTCGATTGTGCCCAAGAATTCGGACTTCGAGCGCATGTTGCGCGGGGCGGCCCTGCGAGTGACGGCACCGCGGTTGGCGGTTCTGACCACGGTGCACGACCATCCCCACTCCGATACGGACTCGATCCTCGCTCGCGTGCGCGAGACCCTCGGTGCGGTGTCCCACCAGGCCGTGTACGACGTGCTGCGAGCACTGACCGCCGCGGGACTGGTCCGGCGCATCCAGCCGATGGGCTCTGTAGCGCGCTACGAGACGCGGGTCGGGGACAACCACCACCACGTCGTGTGCCGGTCGTGCGGCGTCATCGCCGACGTCGACTGTGCCGTCGGCGAGACGCCCTGTCTGACCGCGTCGGACCACAACGGTTTCGTCCTCGAGGAGGCCGAAGTCATCTACTGGGGGCTTTGCCCCGACTGCGCGACATCGGAAGCGTCCCGAGCACACCCATGATCACAGCCGATTCACCCCATTACCGAAAGGACATGCCCGTGCCTCAGGAACATCCGCCCATTGCAGAGGCCCAAACGGAACCCGGAGTAACCGGGTGCCCCGTCGCGTCCGGTCGCCTGAAGTACCCGACCGAGGGCGGAGGCAACCGTGACTGGTGGCCGAACCAGCTGAATCTGAAGATCCTCCAGAAGAACCCCGCTGTCGCGAATCCCATGGGCGAGGGTTTCGACTACGCCGCGGAATTCGAGACCCTCGATCTGACCGCGGTGAAGCAGGACATCGAGGAGGTCATGACGACCTCACAGGAGTGGTGGCCCGCCGACTACGGCCACTACGGGCCGTTCTTCATCCGGATGGCCTGGCATGCCGCGGGCACCTACCGCATCAACGACGGCCGCGGCGGCGCCGGGGCCGGCATGCAGCGATTCGCGCCGCTCAACAGCTGGCCCGACAACGCGAGCCTCGACAAGGCTCGCCGCCTGCTGTGGCCGGTCAAGAAGAAGTACGGCAAGAAACTCTCCTGGGCCGACCTGATCGTCTACGCAGGCAATGTCGCGCTGGAGTCGATGGGCTTCGAGACATTCGGCTTCGGCGGCGGCCGGATCGACCAGTGGGAGCCGGAGGAGGATGTCTACTGGGGTCCCGAGCAGACGTGGCTCGGCGACGAGCGGTACACCGGTGAGCGGAACCTTGAGCGCCCACTGGCCGCGGTCCAGATGGGGCTGATCTATGTGAACCCGGAGGGCCCCAACGGCAACCCGGACCCGCTCGCCGCGGCCATCGACATTCGGGAAACATTCCACCGCATGGCCATGAACGACGTCGAGACGGCGGCGCTCATCGTCGGCGGCCACACCTTCGGCAAGACGCACGGCGCCGGACCGGCCGACCTCGTCGGCCCCGAGCCCGAGGCGGCCCCGCTGGAGGAGCAGGGGCTCGGCTGGAAGAGCTCCTTCGGCACCGGCGTGGGCAAGGACGCGATCACCAGCGGCCTCGAAGGGGCCTGGACGCCCACGCCGACCAAGTGGGACAACAGCTTCCTCGAAACCCTGTACGGCCACGAGTGGGAGAAAACCAAGAGCCCTGCTGGTGCGTGGCAGTGGATTCCCAAGGACGGCGCGGGTGCGGGCACAGTGCCCGACGCCCACGAGCCGTCGAAGACCCACACCCCGGTGATGCTGACGACGGACCTCTCGCTGCGGTTCGACCCCGTCTATGAGCAGATCACCCGTCGCTGGCTCGACCACCCCGACGAACTCGCGGACGAGTTCGCCAAGGCGTGGTACAAGCTGACCCACCGCGACATGGGGCCCATCGTCCGTTACCTCGGGCCGCTCGTCCCCGAGGAGCCGCTGCTGTGGCAGGACCCCATCCCCGCGGTGACGCACGACCTCATCGGCTCGGTCGACATCGCCACCCTGAAGGGCCGGATCCTGGGGGCGGGTCTGACTGTCGCACAGCTCGTTTCGACCGCGTGGGCAGCAGCATCGTCGTTCCGCGGCAGCGACAAGCGCGGCGGCGCCAACGGTGGACGTATTCGCCTCCAGCCGCAGACCGGATGGGAGGTCAACAACCCCGACGAACTGGCGAAGGTGGTGCGCACCCTGGAAGAGATCCAGGAGGCCTTCAACGCCGCCCAGACCGGGAATACCAGGGTGTCGTTCGCCGATCTCGTCGTGCTGGGCGGATGCGCAGCAGTCGAACAGGCCGCCAAGAACGCCGGATTCGACGTCGAGGTGCCGTTCACGCCGGGACGCGCGGACACCACGCAGGAGCAGACCGACGTGGAATCCTTCGCCGCACTCGAGCCGAATGCCGACGGCTTCCGCAACTACCTCGGGAAGGGCAACCGTCTCTCGGCGGAGTACCTGCTGATCGACAAGGCGAACCTGCTGACCCTCAGCGCTCCCGAGATGACCGCCCTCGTCGGTGGTCTGCGCGTGCTCGGCGCGAACTACCAGCAGTCGCCCCTCGGCGTGTTCACCTCGACTCCCGAGTCCTTGACCAACGACTTCTTCGTGAACCTGCTGGACATGGGCACGAAGTGGGAGCCGTCGCCGGCCGACGACGGGACCTACGCCGGCAAGGATCGCGCCACCGGTGCGGTCAGGTGGACCGGCAGCCGCGTCGACCTGGTCTTCGGATCGAATTCGCAGTTGCGCGCCCTCGCCGAGGTCTACGCGGAGGACGACTCGAAGCAGAAGTTCGTCCAGGACTTCATCGCCGCGTGGGACAAGGTGATGAACCTCGACCGGTTCGAACTGGCCTGATCCCGGTGCGATGTCCGGCCCCCGGGTCGGACATCCACGCCTCGGGCGGCATTCCGCGAACCATGTCGGTTCGCGGAATGCCGTGCATTTCCCGATCGTGAGCCGGATATTCAGGGCGAGGAGTTCCGCGTCGGCGATCGGGTCGGTCGGTTCGTCTCCGAGACGCTGCCATTCGCCATCGGCGGAGATGTTGCCCAGCACCAGTTCTCGCTCGCCCTGCTCGGCGCTGCCGAGGCGTGCCGATATCCGGATCGCTGCGTGTGGCGAGCGCAAGGTCGTTGCCGCGCTTGCGCGGAGCCTCGGGTCATCGGCCGAAGGGGCGATGGAATCCGTAGTATCGCCGCACCAATCGCTCGTAGGCGAAGGCCGGGACCAGCCTGCGGGTCCAGAAGGACAACCGGACGTCTCGGCCGCACAGATAGGACTGCCGTGGCCGGTCGGCGGCGAGGATCGCCGCGACCTTCTCGGCGACCGCCGCGGCGGGCTGTCCGGCGGCCAGATAGCCGCGTACCAGTTCCAGCACGGCCGCGCGGTCACGGTCGTATGCGGCGATCGGGGCAGACACGTGCTCCGCCGTGTCGATGATGGGGGTGACGGTCCACCCCGGGATGAGGACCGACACGTGCACGCCGAAATGGGCCGCCTCCATCCGAGCGGCCTCGCCGATCCGTTCGACTGCCGCCTTCGTGGCCGAATACCAACCGCCGTAAGGTTCGGCGATGGCGCCCGCGCCCGAACTCACCACGATCACTCGGCCCGTGCCTTGGTCGCGTAGCCGCGGCAGAACGGCTCGCAGCACCCGCTGGGTGCCGAGAACGTTGGTGTCGAACAGCGCCGCGGCCTCCTCGGGCGTGGTCTCCTCGACCGACCCGACCACGCCGTAGGCCGCGAAGGTGACGACCGCGTCGATCCGGCCGTGCCTGGTGTGCGCGTCCTTCACCCAGCGGCCCAGCGCCTCGGCGTCGCGCACGTCCACCTCGGCGACGCCGGGGGCTGCCACTCGGTCGCATCCTTCGACCGTGTAGCCCAGCGCCGCAAGATGTTCGCTGGTGGCCGCGCCCATGCCGTTCGCGGCTCCGGTAATGAGCACGATGGTCATGCGGCGCACACCTTCAGCACCCGGGGCAGCACTTCCAGCCGCGCCGATTCCACCATCGTGATCTCGCCATCCAGTTCCAGCGGCACCGGACGGTCCGGCCGCAGCTCCACCGCCGCGTCCCGGTAGCACGCCGCCAGCCGGGAGCGCCGGAACCGCCCCGCGTACAGCCCGGCGATCAGTCCGAGCGTGCGCAGCCTGCCCGCCGCAGACCAGATGTTCACATCGAACTGGCCGTCGCTGCGAGTGACCGCGGTGTCGTAGTGCATCCCGCCCGCGAAGTGCACGCTTTTCAGCACGCCGATGTTCGTGATCGGCGCGGTATGGATCCAGTCGCCACCGCGCACCGCGACCGGAAGCGGACGGTGCGTGGCGATGGTGGTGAGCGCCGTGGCGAGGATGGCGGCTTCGACGCTGCGCGACTTGAGCCAGCCGACCACGCCGGTGGCGTGGTTGAACGAATGATTGCCCGCGGCAACGAGTCCCATGCTGGCATTGAGCAGGAAATAACGGACCGCGTGCGTGCCATCGGACAGCAGCACGCTGGCCTTGCCCACGTCGACGAGATCGGCACGCGCCGCGTCGAGCCGCACCGGAATGCCGCCTACGCGTGCGCTCGGGGGCACCGGCTTGTGGAAGTCGTTGGAACTGCCCAGTCCCACCGCGCCGAGCGCCGACTCGGCAGCGCGCGGGCGGTCGGTGGCGGGGTCCATCAGCGCGTTCAACACCAGGTTGACCATGCCGTCGCCCCCGGCAGCGACGAGCACAGATGGTGGGTCCGGCCGGTCGACGGCCGCGCGCACCACCTCGATGGCGTGCTCCGCGCCCGTGGGCAGTTCGACGGACATGTCCGTATATCGTTCGCTCAGTAGGGATTCCAACGGCTGCCAGCGACGCAGCGCGGTTCCCGCGTTCGAGCGGGGGTTCAGGACGACGAGCACGAATTCTCCTCGATGCCGAGCCACCGGCGAAGCGCGCGGTGGTCTCCCGTGGTGACCAATCCGGTCCGGGCCACCGCTGGTGGTATGTCCGCGAACCGCGCGCCGACGAGGAACACCGGAATTCCCAGTTGCGTCGCGGGTCCGTCTTGGTGTGGGTCGTTGCCGACCATCACGCACTCCCCCGCCGTCACACCCAGACGGTCGAGCAGTTCGCGGTAGAAGTCGAGCCGCGGCTTTGCCCGGCGCATGGTCTCGCCACTGGTGACGAAGGCGAACGACGCGAGGTCGTGTCCGCCCCAGCGGATCCTGGTCTCGACGGTGCTTCGCGGCCACAGCGGATTGGTCGCGACCACCTGGCGCGCGCCCGCCGACGCCAACCGGTTCACCGCCGTCACTGCTTCCGAGAGCGGCGGGAAACACGCTCGCAGCCGGACGAATTCGACCTCCGACAGCCGGGCAAGGCGGGCCGCGGCCACGTCGCGCCCGGTGCCGACGCGTTCCGCGAGCAGTCGCAGCATCAGCTCCGTATTGGTGTGGTCGGTGTCATTGGCGCGCACGTCCCGCAGTGTGTGACGCAACATCGGCAGGAAACGGTGCGGCGGCATCAGATCGCGGAACACCCAGGCCGCCCCAGCGGGCATCAACGTCGCGAACGTGCGCTGCCGCAGCCCGATCAGGGTGCCGTCCAGGTCCCACAGTACGGTGCGTCTCGCGCTCATTCCTGGCTATCCAGTACCGCTTGCAGGTCCGCCTTGGTCAGCCCGAGCCGCGCCGCGTATTCGTCGATGCCGGGGGGCGTGGGGCGCGCACCGCCGACTCCGGTGCGCGACCGCAGCTCCCCCGCATATGCCGCGCCCAAGTCGTAGACCGTCTTGGCGAGCGCGGCGGGGAACAGCCATCGGCCGAGGTCGCGCTGGAATACGCGGGTCAGGCGGTACGGCGCGACAACTCGGGCGCCGAGGGCGGACAGCGCGCCGGGGTCGCGAAGGGAGCTCATCCGGTTCGCCTCCGCGCCCGGGACCAGCAGCAGCCCGGACCACAGCCGGCCGAACCCGTCCAGCTTCTCCCGCGCGTCGGCGGTCATGTTGAACTCGGTGTAGGCCTTCTCGATTCGGGAGGTGTGCGTGGAACGGCTGCGGAGCAGTGCGTGCACGTCGGCGATCTTGCGCGCGGTGTCGCCGCGGGTGAACCGGTCCACGCGCGGCGCGATCCGGTCCAGCAGCACGGCGAACCGGGAGTTCGGCACCAGCTGGTGGGCGAGCGAAAGGGCGTGGTACATCAGCCTTTCGCTGCCCGCTGCCGCGATCTCGGCGGCGAGCAGGTCGTAGTCGAGATCAGCGCCCGCATACCGGGCCAGGTTCCACACGTCCGCGAGTTCGCGGACGCCGGTCTTGTAGTAGGGCAGGTGGATACCCAGATGGTGCAAGTTGTCCTCGTGCGCCATCGCCCACGCGGGGACACCGTGGAAGTCGATGCGCCGCACACGTTTCCAGATCGCGACGTAGTCGACCGTGTACGGCGCGAGCGGCGTGATCAGCCCCCAGTGTGTGCCCACCACGAGCGCGCCGTCGCGGGAGACGAACGAGGGCAGGTGGTGCGAGCGCTCGGTTCGCACCTTGGGCGCTTTGCCCAGCAGCTCGGAGGTCGCGAACAGCCCCAGCTCGCGATAGATCTCGATGACGACGTCGACCTGCTCCGGTTCCACCAGGATGTCCAGATCGTTCATCCGCTTGTAGCGCGGGTCGTGGTAGATCTCGGTCGCGAAGAGCATGCCCTTGAGCACCACGCAGCGCACACCGCGTTCGTCGAACCGGCGCAACAGCTGGACAGCACCGGCCAGCCTGCGGTCGTTCGCGGCCCCGATCCGCTCCGCGACGGCGTCGAACCGTACCCGCACCAGCGGGGGGACGAGCGAATACACCCCGGCGGCGAGCAGCGAGCGCCGCACCAGCGGCGCGGTCGCGTTGAGCTGCGCCAGCTCGAAGAACCCCGCCCACTCCGTGACCCGGTGGGCCAGCTCGACCAGCTCGGCGCGTTCTGATTCGCTGGGCGCGGCCAGCGCGGCGTGCACCAGCAGACGTTCGATGTCCGTCCCGCCTGCGGCGATCATGGTGTCGGTCATATCAGGCGATCCCTTCTTGTTCGGGATGGAAGCCGAAACGGCGGGCGACGGCGTCGATCCGGTTCAGCGCGCGGTCGAGGTGGTCCCTGCTGAGGGTGGCCATCATGCTGATTCGCAGGCGCTGCTGGTCGCGGGGCACCGCCGGGAATTCGACGCCATTGACGAACACCCCCTCCCGGTGCAGTGCGGTGACCACGTCCGCGACGGCGCTGCGATGCGGCACGAGGATCGGGATGATCGCGGTCTGCGGATCCACTACGAAACCCATGGAGCGCAACCCGCGCACGAAGTACGCCACGTTGTCGTGCAGTTGCCGCACCCGTTCCGGATGCTCGGCCAGGAAGTCGATCCCGGCGAGCACCGCCGCGACGACCGGCGGCGCCAGCGCGGCGGAGAACATGTAGGAGCGGGCGAAGAAGCGCAGCGTGTCCACCAGGTCCCGGGAGCCGGTCACGAAACCGCCGGTGCCGGCGAAGACCTTCGAGAAGGTGCCCATGGACAGGTCCACAGCGCCCGGTCCGAGCCCGAAGTGCTCGGCGGTGCCGTGCCCGCGGGCGCCGAGTACTCCGGTGCCATGGGCGTCGTCCACCGCCAGCCATGCGCCGAACGCGTCGCACAACGCGCGGATCTCCGGCAGCGGGGCGATATCGCCGTCCATCGAATACACGCCTTCGACGGCCACCACGATGTTCGCACCCGGGTTGCGCCACCGGATCTGCATCAGCCGGTGGCGCAGGTGACGCAGGTCGTTGTGCGCGAAGGCCATCGAGCGCACCCGGCCGAGCTGGATGCCGTCGTAGAGGCTCGCGTGGTTCTGCTCGTCGTAGAGCAGCACGTCGCCCTTGCGCAGCAGACCGGTCACCCAGCCGACGTTGGCGGCGTAGCCGGAGGAGAAGATCATGGCCGCCTCGGAGCCCTTCAGCTCGGCCAGCCGTTCCTCGAGCTGCCGGTGCAGGGTGGTGGTGCCGTTGAGCAGCGGCGGGCCGCCATGCCCGACACCGTATTCCCGGATCGCCGCGATGGCGGCCTCGGCGATCCGCGGTTCGTTGCCCAGACCGAGGTAGTTGTTGGACCCGAGCATGATCAGCTCGTCGGTCGCGCCGGTCGCCGGATCGCGCACCGGCACGATCGCGCCGGAAGGACCGGCCACCTCGCGCAGCACGAACCCGCTGCCGCGGGCGTGCTCCGCGTAGGGCCGGAACTCCGCGAAACGCTGTTCGAACGTATGCGCCGCGGGGTCGAGATAGTGTTCGAGGCTGAAGTTCTCGCCATGGGCGAGATCGGGCGCGGTCATGATCGCTGCTCCTGTCCGAGCGTCACGGTTCCGGCCCGGCCGTCCAGCACCAGGACGTCGCCGTTGCCGACCAGATGGGTGATCCCCGGGACGCCGACGACCGTGGGGATGCCGAGTTCGCGTCCGATGATGGCCGTGTGCGAGAGCAGACTGCCCCGCTCGCTCACCAGGCCGCCCGCCGCGACCATGAGGAACACCCACCCCGGGTCAGTGGTCGAGGCCACCAGCACTTGCCCGTCGATCGCCACGTCCGGGTCGGGGGTGCGCAACACCAGCGCGGGCGCTTCGACACGTCCTGGGGCACAACCGATTCCGTGCAGCACCCGGGCGCCGGCCACGGCACCTTCGCCGGGTTCCTCCAGGCCGGGATCGGCGATGCCTGCCGCCGCGATCCCGGTGGTGGTGATGCGGGATGGCAGTCGTTGCGTACGCCAGCGATCGTGGTCGGCCTTGCGCAGGGCAACGGTGCGGGCAGCGTCGGTGTCCACAGCGGTGCCGCGGGTGAGGGCGGCGATCTCCTCGTAGGTGAGCCAGAAGACATCACGCGGATCGTCCAGCAGACCTGCCATATGCAGTTGTCTGCCGTACTCGCGGAACACCCGCTTCACCAAACCGAAGGAGCGGCTGCGACCGAGTCGCATGTTCTCCCGCTGCTTCACGTGTTCGCGCGCCAGCCGGAGTGCAAGTCGGAAGGCGATGCGCTGCACGGGGTTACGTGCGAACAGTCGTGCCGCTGTTCCCTCCGCCGCGCGGCGGATGGCCTGCTCCCGCGCGACCATGTCATCGGCGTTCTGCCCGCCGCGCAGGTAATTACGCAGCATCGGCACCAAACGCTCGGGATGCTCGCCCAGCGGATCGGTCTCCAACTTGAGTTCGTCCACGGTGCGGTCGCCGAACTCCGCGATGTGGCGCAGGCAGGCGGCGCGGAAGTCGGCGAACCTGTCGTCCGACAACGCCGCCCACACCTCACGCGCGGTGGCGGGACCGTCGAACAGCGCGCGCAGCGCGGGATCGGTGCGCACCCGGGCAGTGAGTGCGAGCGCCGACCGCACCGGGTCGACGCTGTCGACACCGTCCTCACCGCAGAACAATTCGTTGCGCAAGGTGAGCGCCGCGTCCTCGGCCAGGCCCGCCCGACCCAGCTGCAGCCCGACCACATGGAACATCTGCTGGGCGAGGAAGTCGTTGAAGATCTGCACCGAATACGCGGGCACGAGCTCGGCGAAGAAGCGTTCGGTCCAGGCCAGCAACGCCTCTGCATCGCGTTCGCGCTCCGGCGTTTCCGCGTTCAGGCGCCGTTCGAGGTCGGCGGTGGCCGCCGCCAGTTCGGTGAAGAACGCACGCAGCCGCCGCGGCAGTCGCAGCCAGCCGCGCAGGATGATCGCGACGACCCGTAGCCGCGAGGCGATCGCGCGCACCTGGGCGATGCCACGGGCAGGCGCGTCCGGCCGACGGTACCGGTTCTCGATGTTGAGCGCGGCCTCCCATCCTTCGATGGCGAAGTCCATGCCGGGGATCTCGAGGAAGAGCCGGTACCAGTTGCTGATGTTGTAGTAGATGCGGCCGCGCGCGGTCCCGACCAGATAGGGGTACAGGTCTGCGGCGTTGCGCTCCACGATCCGCGCGGTGGCGCCGAAATCCCGGTGGCACGCGCGGAAGACCTGCTCGTAGGCCGCTCGAAGGATGGAGAAGGTGAGCGGGCTCGACAATCCCGGATACGATTCGGCGACGTTGACGTTGTCGAAGACGGTCTCCCGCGCACCGGTCACGGTGACCGGCCTGGCCTGCAACAAGTGCAGCCGCCCGTCGGGCGTGTAGGCGAATTCGATGTCCTGCGGTGTGCCGAAGCGGTCGGCGAGTTCGCCTGCTGTGTCGGCCAGTTCGAGGATCTGCGGGTCGGACAAACTGGCAGCGGTCACCGGGGTGCCGAGATCTTCGACGGTGGTGCCCGCACCGCCACGCGACGGTGTCACGCGACTGTGCTTGTCGACGACGACGCGCGAAGTGATGACGCGGGTGCCGCGATCGACGAAGTAGGTGTCGCAGTCCACCGTTCCCGCCACCACACCCTCGCCGAGCCCGAGTGCCGCCGCGACGACCGCTTCGGACGGATCGCCGGTCTGCGGATTGCAGCTGAACACCACCCCGGACACGGCGCTGTCCAGCAGCACCTGTACCACGACGGCGCAGGCGATCGGCGCGCTGTCGAGACCACGGCGCGCCCGGTAGAACAGCGCACGTTCCGACCAGGCGGAGGCGAGGACAGTGCCGATCGCGACCGGCAGGTCCGTTGCGGAGACGTTGAGCACCGTATCGAGCTGTCCGGCGAAGGAGTCGGTGGCCGAATCCTCGCCGCGCACCGAGGAGCGCACCGCGAAGCGGACGTCCCGCGCCGTGGACGACGCGGCCGTGGACAGTTCGGCGATCATGGCGTCCAGTTCGGCCGCGACGTCCCCGGGCAGGGGCAGCCCCTCGACGAGCGCGCGGATCCGGGTCGACACGGTCCGCAGCGCGGTCGGGTCGTCCGGGTCGAGCCCGGCCAGCAGCTCGGCGACGGCGTCCGCCGCCGGGGCGAGTACCCGCGCGCACGCGTCGGTGCTCAGCGCCGCGAACGGCGGTACCCGATGTCCGGCGGCGTGGAGCCTCGCGAGATTGGCTGCCTTGGCGCCCCCGTGCGCCTCGGCCGCCGGGTCTTTCGCGAGGGTTTCGGCGCGCAGTATCGCGCCGGTGGTGGTACTGGTCATCGCGCGGCCTCCTCTCTTGTCCGTGTCGCCGTGGCGGCGCGCTCGCGCCGGGTCAGGCGGACCAGGACCGGGTCTGGGGTGTTCGAGATCTCGGGGCGCTCGCGCACCCGCATCCCGTTCACCAGTTCGATGTCGTAGCGGGACAGCAGCATCGCGAGACCCACGCGGATCTCGATCAGCGCCATCTGCTGACCTACGCAGAGATGCGCGCCCCAGCCGAAGGGGAAGTACCGGAACGGCGGGCGCGCCCGGTTCCGCTCTTTCGTGAACCGGTCGGGGTCGAAAGTCAGCGGCGAGTCCCAGAACCGGGGCAGCCGATGATTGACGAAGGGACTGATCACCACGATCGCGCCGGGAGCCAGATCGAACCGGTCGAAGCGGTCCGGCTCGAGCGCCGTGCGGCTGAACGCCCACGCCGGCGGGTGCAGGCGCATTGCCTCGTCGATGGCGCGGCCGGTGTGCTCCAATCCGGGCAGCGCGGCGCGCACGGCGTCCGGATCGTCCAGACCGTTCGGTAGCGCGTCGATCTCGGCGCGTACCCGGTTCAGCGCCGCCGGGTTGCGGCACAGCTCGTAGACCGTCCAGGCCAGCGCTCCTCCGGTGGTCTCGTGCCCCGCCAGCAGGAAGGTCAGCACCTCATGCCGCAGTTGCGCGTCGTCCATCGCGTGCCCGGCGTCGTCGCGCGCGGCGAGCAATCGAGCCAGCAGCGAGTGGGCATCGGAGTCGCTGTGCCGATGACGCCGGATCACCTCGTCCACCACATGGTGCAAACGCCGCCGCACGCCGTGCAGCCGCCGATTGGCCGGCGTCGGCACCTCGGGCGGGACTTGGATCGGCGCGGCCATGTGCCGCATCACCCAGGAAACCCCGTCGCGCACATCGTCTTCGATCTGCGGGAGCACGCCGTCGATGTCCGCGCCGAGCACCGCGCGGCACACCACGTCGGCGGCGAATCCCATCACCTCGGGCACCAGGTCGAACGCCGCGCCCTCCGTGGCGCGTGCGTCCAGGCGGGTAGCCATCCGTTGTCCGCACTCGACCATGAGCGGGATCTCGGTCTCCACGTGGCGGCGCGCGAAGGCCGGTTTGATCAAGGCGCGCTGTCGTTTCCACAGTTCGCCGCCGCTGGTCAGCAGGCCGGGGCCGAGCAGATGATTCAGGCTCCGGTAGCTGATTCCCTTCTCGTATCGTGCCGCATGGGTGACCAGCACCTGTTCGATGTGTTCCGGCTCGACCAGCAGGTGCATGTGCTGGTGCGCCAGCCGCAGCCGCACGCTGCCGTAGGCGAGCGCGGACTCGTAGAACAGGGTGAGCGGGTCGGCCCGATAATCGGGGTAGGCACCGAGCGGATGCCGTTGTACCGGACCGTCGAGAACGCGATCGCCGTTTCGGGTCACCAGGGTCATCGCGTCACATCTCCCCCGTGCCCGGCGCCGACCAGTGCTTCCGGATCGTCCTCGAGCAGGCGCCGCGCCGCGGCGCGTTGCACCTTGCCGCTGGTGGTTTTGGGAATGCTGCGCGGAGCGACAATTCGGACGCCCGCGGCCAGCACGCCGGTGCGTTTGCTCACCGCGGCGCGAACGGCCCGGGCCAGCGCGTCGTAATCCACTGGCTCCAGGGCTGATTCGATGATCAGATACAGCTCCTCCGACATGCCTTCGGCGTCGGTTCGTCCCACCGCCACCACGCCGCCGGGCCGCACGCCCGGCACCTGCTCGGCGGCGATCTCGAAGTCGGTGGGCAGATAGTTCGCCCCCCGGATGATGATCAGATCCTTGCGCCGCCCGGTGATCCGCAGTCGTCCGTCCCGCAGATAGCCCATATCGCCGGTGTCCCACCAGCCGTCCACGCGCGTCGCGGCGCCGGCCTGGGGCAACCGGAAGTAGCCGGGTGTGGTGGACGGTCCGCGGAACTGCACACGACCTACCAGATCAGGGCCGCGCGGCGCATCGTCCTCGTCCACGATGCGGACCTCCGTGCCTGCCACGGGCGCACCGCAGTCGACGATCTCGAGCGCGTCGCCGTCCCCAGTCGGAACGTCCACGACCACACCGTCTTCGGCGAGTGCCCGGCGCGAGACCGAGTCGTACGCTATCGGCGCCCGCGGCCGGGACACCGTCACCGCGAGCGAGGCCTCGGCCAACCCGTAACAAGGCACGAGCGCGTCGGCCGGAAGTCCCCAGGCACCGAACCGGTCGACGAACCGTCGTACCGTCGCCGGGTGGATCGGTTCAGCGCCGCAGAACAGAAACCGCCACTCGGACAAGTCCACTCCGTCGAGTTCGCTGTCGGCGATCCGCGCCGCGGCATAGCCGTAGGCGAAGTTCGGTGCGGCGGTGATGGTTCCGCGATGGCGGTGGACCGCGCGCAGCCAGTCGCCCGGGTGGCGCAGGAAACGGCTCGGTGGGATCAGCACCGCCTCGGCGCCGCGGAACAGCGGCGTCAGGAACCCGCCGATCAGGCCCATGTCGTGGTGTAGCGGCAGCCAGCTCACCCAGGTGTCGCCGGGGCCCATCGCCGCGGCGCGCGCGATCTGCTCGCAATTGGCGGCCAGATTCGCGTGCGTGACCTGGACTCCCTTCGGCGCGCCGGTAGAGCCGGAGGTGGCCTGGATGAACGCGAGATCGTCCGGCGCGGGCAGGCGGGGCTCCAGCGCCGGCGCGTCCGGCGCGCCGGCCAGCGCGTGCAGTGCCGAGGCGTCGATCGCCGCCACCGGCGCGGGCAGGGGCAGACCGGACAGCACCGATCCGGTCGCCACCACGGCCGCCGGTTCCAGATAGCCCAGCAGCCGGGTGAAGCGGTCCTGGAAGATCTCCGCTGCGCCGAACCCGCCCGGGGTGGCGATCGCGGTGGGCACCGCGCCGAGCAGCAGTGCGCCGAAGAACGCCGTGACGAACTCCGCCGACGTGGGCAGGCACAGCAGCACCCGGTCGCCCTGGCGCACCCCGGCGTCGGCCAGACCGGCCGCCGCCCGGCGCGCCACGCCAACGAGATCGTCGTGCCGCCAGCGGATCTCGTCGTCGCCGTGCGCCGCGGCACGCTCGGCCATGATGATCGTGGACGCCGCGCCACGCTCACCGCTCGCGAGCAGCGCGTGCACGATGCTCGCGTGTGCGGGGCGTAGTGCCTCGGATAGTGTGGTCATGCCTGGTCCTCGACGTATCGCACGATCGTGGCGACCGTGGTCAGCCGGACGGCGACGTCCTCCGGAATGGTCACGGCGAAGGCCTGTTCCAGCTGAATGGTCAGTTCGATGGCGGTCGGCGAGTCGAGTCCGTAGTCGATCAACGGCGCCGCCGGGTCCAAGTCGGCGGCAGCCACCCACAGCACTTCCCCGACGATCGCGCGTACCCGCGCCTCCAGATCGGCCGCGCCGATGTCTCCGCGCGTGCTCATCCCAGCAACTTCCCTTCCGTCACACAGGCGCGCACCGATTCCTCGAGGTCGACGCCGTCGCCGGTATCGATGCGGTGGAACCCCACCTCGGGGAAAGCAGTCGCGAGGGTTTCGCGCACCCGCTCATAGCCGGTGCGCAGAGCGGCCAGCCGCTCCGCCGTCTCATGAGCCTCGACGGGCCCGTGCGAAGACCGCTGCAGACAGCGGGCCGCGGCCTGCTCGGGCGGCGCGTCAAGCCACAGCACCGCGTCGGGCAGCGTGGTGCGGAACCGTTCGGCGAAGCCGGACACCGCGCCGGAGATGTCGCGCCCCACCAGTTCCGCGATCTCCGACAGCAGCAGCCACGGGTCCGGCGAACTGCCCAGCCGCGCCGCCTGGGCGTGCTGCCAAGCCAGGATGTCGGCGAAGGTCCCGGGCCGATGCCGTTCCAGCACCGCGGCGATCTCGTCTTCCCGCTCGCGGCAGCGTCCGTCGGTACCCGCCAGCGCGACGTACAGCGGGCCGTAGACCAGCAGTTCGATCAACGGATGCCGCTCGCAGACCAGCACATCCGGTGACCAGGTGCGCAGAAAGTGCTGTTCCACCGGGCCGAACAGGGTCATCTGCAGATACATCGCGGTGGCCTTCATCGCCACGTCACCGATCTCGTCGCAGCCGACGCTGAACGCCCGGAGCTGCCGGGACAGATCGGCGAGCGGAACGTTCCCGGTGTCGTGGAAGTCGGGGCAGGTCATCGAGGCGAACGTGCCGACGCCCGCGGGCTCGGCCAGCGCGCGCAGCCCTGCCAGCACCGAAGACTTGCCCGCGCCGTCGATGCCGACCAGGGCCACCCGGCGGGTATGGGGGGCGCTCATCGGTCGTCCTCGCGCAACTGGGTGAGCACGGCGCGGGTGACCTCGGCGGGCGCCGCGGCGCCGTCGAGGCGGATCCAGCCGTACTCCTCCGACAACGCGTCGAGCGCCTCGTGACTGCGCTGCTGGAAGGCCAGGAACGACTCCTCGTCGCCGTAGCCGCTCTCGTAGTCACTGCGCAATCGCTTGCGGGCCAGCGCCTCCTGCGGACGCACGGCCAGATAGAAGGTGCGGTCGGGTTCCGGGAATCCAGCCGCCAGGCTGCGCAGCACGGCCGGATCTCCGCCGTGCGCGACTTCGGTGGCGTAGTACTTGTACCAATAGGCGTTCGCGAGCACGATGTCCGCGCCGCGTTCGGCGGCCAGGTCGAGCGACAGCTGCATGGCGTGGAACAGGAAGTGCGCGCGACTGAGCGGGCTGAGCAACTGGAGGTAGCCGTAGATCTCGGCGGGATTGCGCCAGGGGAGCTTCGAGGAGACCTTCGGATCGAGGAATGCGTCCCAGATCGTCACCGCGGCGACGCTGTGCCCCTGTGCCTCGAACTCGGCGGCGATCCTGGCCACCTGGGTCGTCTTGCCCGAACCGTCGCCACCCGCGAGGCAGATGAGACGTTTGCGTGCGGTCAGTGTCGTGTCCTTTCCGGAGCCGCGACCGGTGCGCGGCGATATGACAAGATCCGTTGTGCTCGTTGCTATTTCCTGAATCGGCTGGACCGGCGGCGGGTCCGCGTCCGGCACGGCGCACGTGGCGGCGTCCGGTCGCGGTGCGTCGGAGGCCGACTCGATCAGCACGGGTTCGTCCGCCGTGCCGCCAGAGTCGAGGACCTGCACCAGACCCGCACCGCCGTCGACCCGGATGCGCTGACCCGACCGCACCGCCGTGGTCGCTCCCGCCACGTTCAGCACGGCCGGAATGCCGTACTCGCGTCCGATCACGGCCGCGTGCGACAGCATGCCGCCCACCTCGGTGACCACACCCGCCACCAAGCCCAGCGCGGGTGTCCAGCCCGGATCGGTGAACCGCGTGACGAGGATGTCGCCTTCGCGCAGCTGGTCGATGTGGGCGAGCGAGGTGATCACCCGGGCGGTGCCCTCGGCCACGCCCGGACTGCACCCGAGGCCGGACAGGTCGCCATCGCCCACCGCGCGCACCGCCGCGACGGTCACCCCGCCGCCGAGTTCGTGCGGTGGCGTCAGATCGCGATAGCCCGTGTACATCGCGCGGCGGTAGGCGATCACCGGCGCGAGGTCGGCGGCGGCCACTCGCCCCGCGACGAGATCGGTGAGCTCGTGGATCGTCAGCTGGAACGCGTCATGGGCGTGTTCCAGCACGCCTGCGGTGGCCAGCCGGGTACCGGCTTCCACCACGTAGGCGCGGACCACGGCGTAGCACTGCGAGGAGAATTCGCGCATCCGCTCGCGGGCGACGAGATAGCGCCGCATCCGCTCGATCTGCTTGTCCAGCGCCCTGGCGTACCGCACCCGAGTGGTCGGCCGGGCACGGACCCGGGCGCGCACCGCCGCCAATTCGGTCTCATACCGATTGCGTTGCTCCACCAGGGTGCTCGCGGGATCGGCGGGCACGGTGCCGTTGTCGAGCATCACCGCGATCATCGAACGCACTCGCTGCGGTTCCTCCGACCAGCGCGCGCAGGTCAGGTCGAGTTCGGCGTCGGCGTGGAAACCTTGTTCGTCCAGGAAAGCCGCGAGCGCCTCGTCCCAGGCCGGGCCGTCCAGACCGGATTCGGCGGCCACGCGGTGCAATTCGACGATGCCGCGCTGCAGCGCCATGTGGCTGATCTCGGCGAGACCGCCCATGAGGGCGATCGCCGAGGTGGTCGCGCCGGTAGCGGCGTCCACTTTGTCCAGCAGCTGTTTGAAATCGGTCTGCACGCTGGAGTTGTGGTAGATGGTGGTGAAATAGGTGCGCTCGGTGGCCGCATGCACGGTGAGCAGGCAATCGGCCAGGTCGGCGGCGAAGGTCGCCTCGTCGGTGTGCGGCAGCGCGCGCACTCGTTCGCGCCAGGCTTCGTGCTTGGCGGGCCAGCTCGCGGCGAACGCGTCGACGGCGTCGAGCTGTGCACGGTAGCTGCGCTGCACGGCCAACGCGACGGGCAGTGCGCGGGCAATCGTCAACGGCGTGTTCGGGGTACGAATCGGCCCCTGCGGGCCGTATTCGTTGAGGACGCCCAGGTCGTCGTCGAAATGCTGCTCGTCGAAGCCGGGAATGCGCTGGAAGCACTTCTTCACCGCGCTGACGTTCCAGTAGGCACGGCCGTAGTACATGGCCATCCAGTCCGGCTCCTCCCCCGGCTCGGCCAACCCGAGCCCTTCGAAGAACCGCTGCATCGAGTACTGGAAGGCGTTGTCGTACAACGAGAACATCATCGGCGTGCACACCCGTGCAGAGACGCCGCCGTCGCGCAGGTCCGCATCGGAGAACTGGTCGATGTCGGTGCGCCAGCTGATCGCGGTGACCGCCCGTGACTGCAACAGCCACAGCGCGCCGTCGCCGTCGATCGCCCATTCGATGTCCTGTGGCCGATGCCGGCGCGCCTGCACGGTGAGCAGCAGCGCAGCCAGCGCCGCGGTGTCGGCGGCGTCCAGGTGGACGTCCTCCGCCCCCGCGTCGCGCGCCACCACACCCCCGTCGGACAGCCGCAGGGTGTAGCGAGTCGGGTCGACCTGTCCGGAGACCAAGCGCTCGCCGACGCCGTGGCAGGTCTCCACCACCGCGTGCTCCTCGACGCCGGATAGCACGTCGATACTGAAACCCACACCGGCGCAACGGGCTTCGACCATGCGCTGCACCAGGACGGCGACCGTCGCGTTCGCCTCGGCCAGACCGTGCCGGGACAGATAGGCCCGCACCCGCTCGTTACGCACCGACGCGCGGCACTTCTCGATCTGCGTCCGGAGCGCGGCCGCGTCGGTGATGTCGAGGTAGGACTCGTACTGCCCGGCGAAACTGGCGTCATCGAGGTCCTCGAGCACACCGCTGGAGCGCGCCGCCACCGGGAAGCCGCCGATCGCCCGCACCCAGCCGGTCAGTTCGTCGTCGCACACGGCGTCCAGGTCCAGGTCGGCGGGCACGACGAAGCCGGGTGGGACGGCGAATCCGTCGGAAAGCAGCTCATGCAGGGTGGCAGCTTTGCCGCCCGCCCGAGACGGGGTGAAGTCGGCCGCGCCGAGGAACATCGGCGTAGGACCGGGCGCGGTGGCGGGGGTGATCACAGTGGTGGCTCCTGTCGGCAGCAGAACCGGGCGAATGTCGTGCCGGGCGGCGAGTTCACGCGCGTCGCGTACGCCCGCCGCGGTGAGCGCGCCGTAGGACGGGCTCGCGGTGCGCGGTTCGAAACCGAGCAGCAGCGTCTCGGCCATGCACGCGTACACGATTCCGGCGGGCAACCCGGTTTCGGGAAGAGCAGGCGTCTGGCCGAGCGGCAGCGCCATGCGGCCGCCGTCGACCAAGGTGAGGTGCGGATGCTCGGCTACCGCCGGGTCCACATCGCCCGGCACGGCCAGATCGCAGATCAGCACTGGGTAATCGGTGGCGAGATGCTCGGCCGTAACCAGCGGCGCGGCCGAGTTGGTGGCGGTCACCACGACCCGGCAATCGCGCAGCGCGGCGAGATCCTCGCTCACGACGACCTCGCCCGGCAGCCCGGCGGCCACCCGGCGCAGCCGCGTTCCGGCGCCCGCCCTGCCCACCAGTACCAGCGAATCAGCCAGCGGCGCGACGAGTTCGGCCATGACGGCGCCGATGTTGCCGAGTGCCCCGAGCACGCCGACCCGCCGCTGCCCCGGCGGGAGTGCGGCCAGTTCGGCGCGCAGCACCGCATGGGCGCAGGCCGCCGTGAGTGAGTTGCCGGAAGTGACGGTAACGGCGTCCTCCGTCACCTCGCGCGCGGCGTCGGTGACGATCGACGTGTAGCCGCCCAGACCGATCACCCTGGCACCGGCCGCTACCGCCTGTTCGACCGCGAGCCACACCAGATCGCGCACGTAGGTGCGCTCGCCGGCGCGCTGGTGCGCGACGATCTGCTCGGCCGTGAGCGGAACCGCGATCAGCAACATCTCCACCTCGGCGCCGGTCGGCGAAGTGACCGTCTGCCTGGTGAGTTCGAAGGGGTCGGCCACCGCGCGCAGACGTTCGAACAGCGCGGCGAACTCCGCATCGGTCCATTCCGCCAACTCGGGGGCGAGCCGCCGCAGATCCGTGGTCTCCGGCAGGTTTGCCAGGAATGCCACCCTGATCCGTTCGTGTCTGTCCCGCGCCGGTGGGGTGTCGTCGCGCCGCGGGAGCGGAGCGCGGTCCAGCGCCGAGATTTCGGTGCTGACCGGCGTGGCCAAGTGCGCCAGCAGCCGGGCGTACTGGCCGCGGTGCAGCAGCGCGGCGACGTCGTCCAGCGCTGCGGCCAGCCGGGCGAGGTCGCTGTCGGTGACGAAGGCCGAGGGCTGAACGCGCAGCGTAGTCGGCGCCGACAGCGTCGGCAGCATCCGGATCGCGTGCCGGTGCAACAGGTATCCGGCCACCACGTAGCCGAAGAGGTCGGGTGCGCAGATCTCGCGCAGCAGCGCCGATTCCGGCTCCGGCACCCGCAACTGCACTCCTTGGAGGAGACCGCGCCCGCGCACGGCCACGATCTCCTTCGGCCAGCGGCCCGCCACCGCGTCCAGTCGCGACCGTAGCCGCGCCCCCGCGTCGCTGATCCGGATCTGGTTGTCGCGCAACAGGTCCAGTGCCGCGTCCGCGACCGTCGCGGACAGCTCGTCGTCGGCGAAGGTGGAGGTGTGGTAGCGCCCGAAGTCGGCGACGGAGTGCCGCCGGTCCACCAGCAGCGCGGCGATCTTGACCAGTCCCCCGCCGAGCGATTTCGACATCAGGTAATAGTCCGCGCGCACTCCCGACGGCGCCGACGCCAAGAACGTTCCGGTGCGTCCCATGCCGCACTGGATCTCGTCGAAGACCAGTGCCGCCGTGTGCCGGTCGGCGAGTTCGCGCAGTGCCCGCAGGGTGTCTGCGGGGACCTCACGCACGCCGCCTTCTCCCTGCACGGGCTCGGCGAACACCGCCGCGACGGGCGACAGTCGCCGCCAGGTGCGAACGGGGGCTCCCGCGGCGTCGAAGCCGATGACGCCTATCGTGCACAGCTCATCCGCGAACGCGCTGACGACCTCGTCCGGCGTCCAGGTGTCGAGCCTGCGCCGCTCCGGGCCGGGCACTACCAGGTCGGGTGGGGTGTCGGCCTGTTCGGTGAGCGCGAAGGCCCCGACGCTCTTGCCGTGGAACGCGCCCGCCAGCGAGACGAACACCGGCCCGCGTTCACGTAACCGCGCGATGTGATCCAGCGTCTCGGTGAGCACCGCTGCGGCCGTCCGCGGCTCGGCGTCGTCGACAGGCGCGGACGGGCGGACGTCGTGCAGGCCGTCGCGGCGCAGCCGACGCAGCGTGCGCCGTATCTCGGCGTCCAATGCGGACAGGGCTCGCGCATGGGCGACCGTGGCATGCCTGATCGCCGCTTCGACCGCATCGGCCCCGGTGGAGCCGAAGGTGACGACGTATTCCCGGCCGGTGCTCGCGCCGACCGACTCCGACAGCCGCCGCGCCAGCCTCGCGGCGCCCGGCCGGACGCTGCCCTGCGCCACGAAGGGCACCTGCTGATTCAGCATCGCCGTTGCCGCTCGTACCAGCGCTGGATGGTTGTGCCCGAACAGCGCGGCGCCGAACCCGCCGACCAGATCCAGGACCCGGGTGCCGTCGGCTCGGACGAGATGGTCGCCTTCCGCGGCGGTGTACACCACGTCCAGGTGACAGGCGCGCAGCAACTGGGCCAAGCCAGGCCGGTTGTACTCGGCGAAGTCGGTAAAGGGACCGGATGCGGCGGGCGACGCTTGTTCCGGCAGCCTGGAATGCACGGTCACGCTCGCGCTCCGGCCCCTGCGCGCCGCTTGTGTGTCGCCTTTGCCGACACACAAGCGATCACTTCCCGTGTGGTATGTAGCGTCGCGGCCTCCTCGTCAGAGATCGTGATGCCGAACTCCCGCTCCAGCTCGATCACCAACTCCACCGACCGCACCGAGTCCAAGCCATAATCCAGCAATGGGGTGTCCACATCTATTTCTGCCACGTGCAGACCGCGCGAGAACAACGCGCGCACCCGTTCGTCAATGGCATCGGATACATTCATCGAGCGCCTCCTTCCGCCGCGCAGCAGGCTTTTCCCGACCGGGGGTACATATGTGCCACTGGACGCCCCTCCGACTGCGACGAACCGTATCTCCACAGTTCAGCGCAGGATTCGACACCCGCGGAGTCTGCGATCACATGCCCTCCGATTTCCGCGAACGGGACTGCCGTATCCCGCGGTCCCGCACATACCGCGCAAGGGTGCCGACGCACCGCAACGCGTTCTCACATCTGTACACCCGCACAATGCGGGCTGCAATGTGAAAACCCGTGATGCACCATGGGTTTCATTCCATTGCAACTTTTGAGCTAATTTCCTTCGGTTTGGTTTCCGAAACAAATCGGCAAGGCCTGAAAACCCCAGCCGGACCTGCCCTGTCTCAGACGATTTGACAAAGGCGATGCGCAGGGCAAAAAGGAAACAACTGTTACCGCGCGACACAATAAAGTGTCCATTTCTGGAAGCGCTGCTGTTCACACCCCATTCACCGGGGGTACAAGTGGAAATTAATACCGACCAACAGGTATTTACTTCTTGAATTCATTGGTACCGCACTCCGGCACCAATGGGAAGTCAGGTCACAGTCTCTTCAGGTCCACGCCGAGGCTGTGCACCGACCCGGAGAACCAGCTAACTTCTGCGACCGCCCCCGCATGTGACGGCTTTCATTACTGGCCAGCAGTATGCAGAACTGCTGTGACTGGCCACAACCGAGCGATCTGACTTCTCTGTGGCAAGTGGAGCGTCGAGCGTGCGCCTCTCCCCACGGGTGGGCGCGCTCGGCACCGACCGATGCGGCGGTGCCGAGCGTCGTTGGGATGCTGACCTGTCGGGCGGCGGCTACGGAGGCTGTTGCGGCGCGTGCCCACAGGACCTCGACCGAACCGGCCGCCGCTCGGCCCGGTCACCATGGTCGAACGCATCGCCCACGCCCGCGAGCAGGCCCAGCGCGAGACCTTCGACCGCCTCGCCCACGAGTTCACCCCGACCCGCTGCGCGGAGCTGGACGCGCTGCTGGTGACCGATGCCTCGCTGGGGATCTCGCGGTTGCGGTGGCTGTCAACCGGCCCTGCTCGACGATCTGCTGGCGATCGTCACCGACCCGCGCTCGCGCAGGCCAAGCCGCGCCTGCCGCGTGATCACGGGGTTCCGGATACCGGCCGCTGCGGGTGCGCGACACTCTTTTCTGATCAACTGTCCTCGCCGATGGCGCGAAAGAGGCTGACCGAAGCAGTCGCTGTGCCGTGATGCGGCGATGCCGCCGTATTCGCTGTCCCGCAGCCGATCTCGGGCTTCCTGCGTGGCTGGTCACCTCATCGCGCTGGTCAACGCGGTTCGTGCGTGCTCGCGCAGCCAGATGTGTGCGGGGTCGGTGTCGTAGCGCTGGTGCCATGACAGGTACACCGCAGCGGGCGGCAACTGCAACGGCAGCGCCAACAGGGCCAGGCCGAGGTCCGCCGCGCCCACGCGCGCGGTGGATTGCGGGGTGGTCACGACGAGGTCGGAGTCTCGCACGAATTCGAGGGCGGCTCGTTCGGTGGGCGCGCTCGCTACCACGTGGCGGGTGAGATCGAGGCGGGCGAGCGCGTCGTCGAGAAGGTTGCTCAGGCGTCCGCGCCGCGAGACGGTGATGTGTTCGGCTGCGGCGTACCGCTCGGGGGTGAGGGTCTCGACCTCGGTGAGCGGGTGCCCGTGGCGCACAGCGATCACATGCTGGGTCTGGGCGATGCGATCCGCGCGGATCTCGGGGGCGTTCGGGGGGTCGGCGTCGGCGGCGAGGTCGATTTCCCCGCGCCGTAACCCGGGGGTGTCGATGCTGGATTCGGCGATGAAACGCAGCCGCACCCGGGGTGCCTGCTCGCGCACGACCGCGAGCAGGCGGGGGCCGCTGAGGGCGACCAAGGCGTCGTGCCAGCGCAGGGTGAATGTGCGTTCGAGCGTGGCGAGGTCGAGTTCACGATTGGGTGCCAGCACGCCGCGGGCCTGCCCCACCAGATCGTGGACCTGTTCGCGCACAGCCAGCGCGTAGGGCGTAGGGGTCATCGTCCGTCCGGTGCGGACCAGGATCTGATCCCCGGTCGTGCGCCGGATCCTGCCCAAACTTCGGCTCATCGCCGGGGCGGTGACATGTAAGCGCTCCGCCGCACCTGCCACGCTGCCTTCTTCCAGGAGCGCGTCGAGGGCTGCGAGCAGATTCAAATCCAATTGCATGACAGTCATCTTAAGCGTGTCTTACATGCACTTGATGTTAATGATGGCGGCTTCTACGGTCGAGAAGACCGGGAAACGAACGACGACCACTCACCCGGCCGAGAACATCACCGCTGCTCAGACAAGGAGCACCACCATGCCCGAGTCGATGACCGACACCCCCGTCGCCACCGTCGCCGACGCCGCACTGCTCGCGCAGACCGAGGCCGCCGTCCGCGCGGCCAGCGCGCCGTTGCGTGAACGTTTTGGCGAGGTCACCCTGTCCCGCACCCGTGAAGAATTGATGAGTGCGCTGGCCGCCAACGACGACGCGGTCCTGGACATCCTGCGCCCCCGCTTGCACGCGCTGCGCCCGCACGCCGGCTGGGTGGAGCAGGAACAGGAACTCCACGGTGGCGCGCTGCCGGGCGGTGAATGGTGGGTGGTGGATCCGGCCGAAGGCAACGTCAATCACCTGCACGCCCTGCCGGAGTGGGCGGTGACCGCCACCCTGGTGCGCGAGAACGCGCCGGTGCTCACCGTGGTCCATCTGCCGTTGACCGGGCACACCTACACCGCGCTCGCCGGTGGCGGTGCCTACCTCGATGGTCGCCGTCTGCACGTATCGGGGGCCACCGACCTCGGGTTGAGCATCGTGGCCACGAGCCAGGCCCGCCCGGACGAGCAGGAGAGCCTGGTGCGGCGGGTGGGTTCCTCGATCACCGAGATGCTTCTCGACGCGCTCGTGGTGCGCACAGCCGTGCCCGCGACCCTGCATCTGGCGAACGTGGCCGCCGGGCGGATCGAGGCATTCTGGCAGTTCGCCGGGGCCCGCGCGGACCTGCTGCCCGGAGCGCTGCTGGTCGCCGAGTCCGGCGGACAGATCTGCACCACCGACGGCCGCCCCTGGACCCCCGACAGCGACAGTTTCCTGGCCACCGCCCCCGGCGTCCACGCCGCCGCGGTCACCACCCTCTCGCGCTGACCCCACCGACCACAACACCGCTACACAGAAGGACTGTTCACCATGAGCAACATCGCTATTCTCGGCAACGGCCGCGTCGGCGGCAACTTGGCCAGCGCTCTCAGCTCGGCCGGACATGATGTGACCGTGGCGGATCGTTCGCCGGGCGCTGCTACTGCGGCTGTTCGGGCGGGGCAGATCGTTATCAACGCCACCCTGGGCACCGGCTCGTTCGAGCGGCTCACCGCGCTGGGCGAGGAACTGCGCGGCAAGATCCTGATCGATGTCGCCAACGCCACCGTCGACGGACCCGACGGGCTGCCCGCAGAGCTGCTCTACCCCGGCTCGAGCCTGGCCGAGCAACTGCAGGCGGCCCTGCCCGACACGCACGTGGTCAAGACACTCAACACGATGCTCTACACGGTGATGACCGCGCCCACCACCCTCACTCAAGCCCCGACGGTATTTCTCTCCGGCGACGACGCGCAGGCCAAGCAGGTCGTGGCCGGGCTTCTCACCGACCTGGGCTGGCACCAAGAGTGGATCACCGACCTCGGCGGGATCGAGACCGCGCGCGCCACCGAAGCCGCGATCCTGTTCGTACCGCACGTGATCCGATCACGCGGCTTCGCGCCCTTCGCCATCTCGATCGCTCACTGATCAACACGGCCCGGGTGCTCTGCTGCCTACCGCATCGGGACATCTCTGCTGGACGTGCGGCGTGCGGCGATGCGGTATTCGAGCGGAGTGAACTCGGTCGTGGCGCGGAAGGTGCGATAGAAGGTCCGTTCGTTGAGGCGATACAGCGCGCGGCGCGACAGCACGCAATCGCGGGCGATGATGTCAACGCTCAGATCGGGTTCTGTGCAATGGGTACGCAGGTAGCTCATCACCGGGTGCCGGGCCGCGCTGGAGTTGCGCGGGTCCGGCATGGTGTGTCGCAGGTCCACAGCCAAATGGCTGAACTGGTGTCGCGAACCGCGCTCGCCGGACCCGGAACCGGCTGGGATCTGCACGAACTCAGGCATTCGGGCCTGACCCACCTCAGGGAGTCCGGGGCCAGCCTGCTCGAGCTGATGGCCAAATCGCGACACCGAAAGGCCGAGAACCTGCGCCGCTACTTCAAGCCGTCACCGCAGGCAATGCGTGAGCTGACCAGCCTGCTCGGTCCAGGAGCCAATCGGCGGCGCTGACCGGCAGCTACGCCATATCCGTTGTTTTTCCGGCGGTTACTACCGGAACCCCAGCTATTCGGCCGCAGCATATTCAGTTGCCGTACTGCTTGGTCTCGGGTCGCTCGACAAGCAGGACGTGGGCCCGGGTCTCCGCGACGGGGCGATGCCGGATTCCTTTGGGGACGACGAAGAGGTCGCCCGCCCCGAGAGTGACCGGTGGGCGACCTTCGAGTTCGATGCGGAAGGTGCCGTCCCAGCACAGGAACAGTTCGTCCTCGTCGTGGTAGTGCCAGGGGAACTCGCCCTCGAGCCGGGCGGCGCGGACCACGGTGTCATTGACCTGTGCCAACTCGCGTTGCTGGAACGGCCCCGGCAATGTGGCGATGGTGTCGGAGATGGAAACAGCTCGGCTGGGTGAAGTGGTCGTTTCTTTGCTCATGTGCGCCATGGTGGTGGGCTCGGCTTGGCACGACCAGGGCCAATCCGGCAAAATTGGTTCGCTGATGGAGCCAATCGAAGTAGTGCATCGTCTCGGCCGTTGGTCCACGGGGCGCGGTCCGTTGTATCTGCTGCTCGCGGCACGGCTGCGCCAGTTGATCGATGAGGGCGAACTCCCGCCGGGAAGTGTGTTGCCGCCGGATCGGGTCTTCGCGCGGATTCTCTCCGTCGGACGCAGTACGGTGGTCGCCGCTTACGGGCTTCTGGAAGGCGAAGGCCGGATCGTACGGCGCCAAGGCAGCGGCACTCGGGTCGCGGGTGCGGCGCCGGTGGCGGCGACGAATACCACCAGTGCGCCGATGTTCCTGCATCTGCTGGAGCCGGACCCTGAGCTGATCTCGCTGGCTTGTGCCGCGCCCGCCGCACCGCCCCCGGAGGTGACCGCTGCGTTCACCGCCATGCTGCCCGAGTTGGCGTCGATAACCGCTGACATCGGTTATCACCCTGCCGGTTGTTCGATCCTGCGCGAGGCTATTGCCGAGCGTTACACCCGGCTGGGGGCGCCGACGCATCCGGATCGGATTCTCGTCACCAACGGTGGCCAGCAAGCGCTGTCACTGTTGGCGCGCGCGTTCATTGCCCCCGGCGATCGAGTTCTGGTCGAGACGCCGACCTATCCAGGCGCGCTCGAGGCATTCCGCGAACAAGCGGCCGTCTTGGATGCACTGCCGGTCGGGTTCGCCGGGTTCGAGGCGGCTGTCCGAGCGCGCCGTCCGGTCCTCGGCTACCTCACCCCGGCGTTCCAGAATCCCACGGGCGCAGTTCTTTCCCGCCTGATCCGACGGAGAATCGCCGAAGTGGCCGCTGCCGCAGGCGTCGCGCTCATCGCCGACGAGGTACTCGCAGACCTCGCGTTCCCGGATGAGGTCATACCGCCGTTCGCCGTCGACGCGGACGCCGCAATCGCCATCGGGTCGTTGAGCAAGAGCATCTGGGGCGGCTTGCGCATCGGCTGGATCCGCGCGCCGATCCCGGTCGTAGAACGCGTCACCCGTCTGAGGGCGGTACATGACCTCGGGGGAAATCTACCGGTGCAACTCGCCGCGGCGCGGCTGGTCCTCCAGTTGGATCCACTGTGCGCAAGCCATGCGGCGCAACGGCAGTCATGCCACGACACGCTTCTGGGTGCGCTGGCCGCACAGCTTCCCGAGTGGACGGTGTCGGCCGTCCGCGGTGGCCAGACACTGTGGGTGCGGCTGCCCTACGGCGACGGCAACTCGTTCGCCCAGACCGCTCTTCGCCACGGTGTCGCCGTGCTCGCAGGCAGCGGGCTCGACGCGGCCGGTGGCAGCAACGACTACATACGCCTGCACTTCCGCCACCCGGAAAGCACCCTCATCAGAGCTGTCACCCGTCTCGCCACCGCCTGGCACGACTATCGCCCACCCGCGCAACCGGCCACCACACCGCCGACACTGGCTGTCTGACCGCGCAGAATCGAGAACGGTCAGCTCCGCTCGCGCATGGGCACCGCGAAGGTCGTCGATGAGGGGCCTGTTCGCCGTGCGCCATCAGGAGCGCGCGGGCATGCACTGGTCCGCACGACGTCGCCCGCAACGCGGCCGGTCAGATCTGTTCCTTCGGTCCGCCGTCCATGCCGGACACCGTCAACTGGATCGGCGCACCGGATCGATCGGGCCGGTAGACGCAGCGGGTGCGCGTATATATCGTGGGCATGCATTCATTGCAGTGGACGCAGGCCGACTGCGTAGCGCCGTCGGATCGGATGCGGTGCAGTAGGTTCGGTTCTCGCAGCAGCGCCCGGCCCATAGCGACGAAGTCGAATCCTTCGGTCATCGCCTGCTGCATGGTCCGCAGATTCGTGATGCCGCCCAACAGGATCAGCGGCATCGACAGCTCCCTGCGGAACTGGCGGGCCCGATCCAGCAGGTACCCGTCTCGATAGGGGTACTCCTTCAGGAAGGACCGGCCGACAAGGCGGAAACCCCAGCGCGCCGGTATGGGAAGGACGTTCGCGAACTCCCGGCGTGGCGCACGGCCGTGGAACAGCAACATCGGGTTGAGCAGCGAGCTTCCAGCGGTCAGTTCCAGCGCATCCAGCGTGCCGTCCGTCTCCAACCACGCCGCCACTTGCAGCGACTCGGGCACTGTCAGTCCGCCCGGTACGCCGTCATCCATGTTGAGCTTCGCGATCACCGCGAGCCGTCCGTCCACAGCTTCGCGTACCGCACAGGCGATTTCGCGCGCCAACCGGGCACGGTTGACGGTGGAACCGCCGTACCTGTCGGTGCGCCGGTTCAACTTCGGGCTCAGAAACGAGCTGACCAGGTAGTTGTGCCCGAAATGGATTTCCACCGCGTCGAATCCCGCGTGCGCGGCCAGCGTCGCCGCGTTCGCGTGCGCGGCGACGAGCTCGCGAATCTCCCCCAGATCGGGCACCTTCGTGAAGCGCATCGTGAGCGGGCTGATCATTCTGCTGGGAGCGAGCGCGGGAACGCCGTTGGATCTCGCGTTTGCGACCGGACCGGCATGCCCGATCTGCGCACTCGCCGCCGCACCCTCGGCATGGACAGCGTCGGTCAACTTGCGCAAGCCCGGCACCGCCTCCGGGCGCATCCAGATCTGATGCCGGTCGGTTCGTCCACCCGGTGTGACGGCGCAATAGGCGACCGTCGTCATGCCGACCCCGCCCGCCGCAGTCTCTCGATGGAACTCGATCAGATCGTCGGTCACCAGTGCGTCCGGGGTACGGCCCTCGAACGTCGCCGCCTTGATCACCCGGTTGCGCAAGGTGATCGGCCCCAACTCGGCCGGTGCGAATATCTCGTTCATCGCTGTTTTCCCTTGGCGGTGGTCAGCCCGGCGACAACGAAGTCACGCAGAGAGTCCACCGCCGCGTCCGACATCGTCCGCTCAGTGGTTGCGGCGCCGCCGAATCGCGTGATGATCAAGTCGAAGGCCAACATCCAGCGTCGGCGGCTCTCCTGCTCGTCGACTCCTGGCAGGAGGGCAACCCACGAGTCCATCCGGAACCACGGCTGCCGCCACTGGGTCGCATGCCGCCCCAGCACGAACTGGGCCAGTAGCCGCAGGTGCAACCGGCCTACCGGATCGGCGGCCAATTCGACGAAGGGCTCGATGACGGCGTCGACGACCTCGGCCACCGAACCGCGCTCGGCGGTCACCGCGGACAACCGCGTTGCCCACAGTGGCCCCAACCGGTCCTCGAGCAACGCCGCGACCAGCGCGTCCTTCGACCCGAAGTGGTAGTGCACCGCAGCCGGGTTCGCGCCGGCCTCGCCGCAGATGCTCCGGACCGACACATCGTCGTATCGACCGGTCAACAGCAGTCGTTCCGCGGCGGCAAGAAGTCGCTCCCGGGTGCTCACCGCTGCGGAGACCTGGTCAGTCATGTCACCAGTCAAGCATGGCTCGAACAATGTTTCAATCATTGATTGAACGATCGGGACAACTCCGCCCGACGTCGGCCGCCGCGGTTCGATGATCCATATCGGACTGCCGCCGGTGCTCGGGCGGTTCACGGGATGGCCAACTCCTGGAGCATCTGAGCAGCGGCATGGGGGCAATCGTGCGCGCTCTGGCGGACCGAGCTCGTCGCCGAGCCGCACAACCGAATTCGTTCCGGCGCACCGCCGGTCAGAAGTCAGTTGTCCCTGTCGAGTCGCGAATGACACCATGTGACCGGACGGATCCAAGCCGGTTTCAAAGGAGTGGTCTAGCTATGCCGGGGGAACTATGGGCGTCTGCCTTTTCGCTTGTCGGCGTGGTCCTGGGCGGCGGGTTGACGGCGTTCACGCAGCGGACCACGCAGCGATCCGCGGAGCGCACCGAGCGGCAGCGGCAGGCCGCAGCCACCGCCGAAGCGCGCCGCGCCGAACAAGTCCAAGCGATCAAGGACTTCATCGCCTGTGCGCAGGAGGCCGAGCGAGCCGCCTACACCCGTCCGGAATCGTGGGGGGAGGATGAGGACGATTGGATGACGCGAGCCCAAGCGACGATGACGAAGCTGTGGATCGGCGAACGCAGCCTCGTGCTGCTCTGCGCGCCGGTCCTCCAAGGCCCGGTTCACGACTACGGGCGCGCACTCAACCAGGCGGTGTGGCGGGAAATCGATGCCGAGGTGAACGAACACCTCGAGGAGTACAAGATCTCTTTCATGACCGCGGCCCGGGCAAGCCTGGCCGATTCGTGATCCATTGAGCCGACGAGTGCCTGCGTTTCGTGGATTCGGCCCCTGCGGCGGCTGGTCCGCATGCTCGGGTGCGGCATCCGCTGCTGCGCGAGGGCCGAATCGACAACGCGGCGCGGGACTTCCGGCGAGAAGGGGTGATCACCGGCAGCGGCGCGGTGGAGCGGCGTTTCACTCGCAAAGGATGAAGCAAGCTTCGACCGGGTGTTCATACGCTGGTCCCTGTTGCGCGTGACCGCATGGAACCTGACCGAATCACCAACGCGTGCGCCCTGCTGAACCGGTCGGATGTGCTCAGGATTTCGGACATCGTGCAATCGACCGGTATGTACCTCCGGGGATGCCGGGGGTTCCCACGTGAAAGGTGAGAACCATGAAGCTCACAGTCATCGGCGGTACCGGACGGATCGGCTCGCAGGTGGTCCAGAAGCTGACCGCAGCCGGACATGAGGCCATCCCGGCGGCACCGTCCACCGGTGTCGACCTGATTTCGGGGAAGGGCCTGGACCAGGCGCTGGAGGGCGCTCAGGTCGTGGTCAACGTGGCGAACTCGCCGACCTTCGACGAGGCGTCCCTGGACTTCTTCCGCACCTCCATGAACAATCTGCTCGCCGCGGGAGAGCGTGCCGGTGTCGGACATCACGTCATTCTCTCGGTCGTCGGAGTGGACCAGGTGCCCCAGCTGGACTACTACCGTGCCAAGACCCTGCAGGAGGACATGCTCCGGCAGGGGCCGACGCCGTACTCCATCGTGCGCGCCACCCAGTTCTTCGAGTTCATGGACGCGGTCTTCTCCTCGACCTCCGACAGCGACACCGTCCACCTGCCCGCCACCCGCCTCCAGCCGATCGCCGCCGCGGACGTCGTCGACGCGGTCGTCGAGGTCTCCACCGGCACCCCGCTGCAGGGGATCAGGAACATCGCCGGACCGGACGTCTTTCCCCTCGATGAACTCGGCAGGATCACCGTGGCGGCACAGCACGACAGCCGGGCCGTCATCACCGACGACAAGGCCGGCATGTTCGCAGCCGTCACCGGCGATGTGCTCACCGCGGGACCGGACGCACAACTGGCGCCCACGCACTACCAGGACTGGCTCGAGGTGGCCCGGTAAACCAGGGAATACCGTCCCGGCCGCGACTCCAATAGCTGTGCGGCCGCTTCGATTTCGGTGGACACAGCCAGCTCGACCGGCGGTAGAAACGCGTTCTGCGGTAGCCCGACCACGCCGTGCGGCGCGATGCGAATGGGTCAGCGAAACAAATCGGCGTGTTCGACTGTGTCGCATCGGATTCCTCGCCGCCGCACCACCGTCATTCGAGGCCGAGGTGGCGGGGTTGGTCGTCGGTGAGGGTTACCGGTGGGACGTATCGGCTCACCAGCGTGCGATGCCACCAGGCTCTGGTGCGAGCCAGCTCCCGTGGTGTGGTGAAGCGGTACTCGTACAGTTGCGCGCGCACGTAACGCGGCGGGGACATGGGGAAGGGGTTGTACCGGAGTAGGCGAAGCGTCGCCCGATCGTTTTCCAGCAGTCGCATCAGGAACGGGCCCAGCCAGTCCCGCGCATAGTGCGGTGAGAAGGCGGCGAACCACATGAGCCAGTCCAGGCGCAGGTGATACGGCGCCCATTGTCGTGGAAGCCGGCGCAGGTCACCGGGCTTTCCTTTGAATTCGTACTCTTTCCACGCGGTCTGTTCGGTGATCGTCGGCTCCGCGGTGCCTTCGATCACCACCTCGAAGCGGATCCGGCCGACGGTGCCGAAGGCGCCATAGGTGTTCACCAGGTGGTAGGGGTTGAAGGACCGGTTCATCAGCTGCTGACTGGAGATCATGTTGCGCATGGGCCAGTAGCTCAGGAACACCACCAGCACCGTGAACCCGATGACCAGGCCCGCGAACCATAGCGGTGGTCCCGGCAGAGCGGGCGGGGTGGGCACCGGGAGTACCGCTGCCGCCGAGGACTGGCTGATCGCGCCAGCGGCGAGGACGATCGTCACCCAGTTCAGCCACGCGAAGTTGCCGGACAGTACCAGCCACAGCTGGGTGGCGACGATGATGGCCGCGGCGATGCTCGCCACCGGCTGCGGAGCGAACAAGCCGAACGGCACGACGAGTTGAGCGAAATGGTTGGCGGCGACCTCGACCCGATGCAGCGGCTTGGGCAGGTGATGAAAGAACCAGCTCAGCGGCCCTGGCATCGGCTGCGTCTCATGGTGGTAGTACAAGCAGGTGAGATCACGCCAGCACCGATCGCCGCGCAGCTTGATCAGGCCCGCGCCGAACTCGACGCGGAACAGCAGCCAGCGCGCGAGCCACAGCACCAGCACCGGCGGTGCGGTGCGGTCGTTGCCGAGGAAGATCGCGATGAAGCCGACTTCGAGCAGCAGGGACTCCCAGCCGAACGAATACCATGCCTGACCGACGTTGACGATCGAGAGATAGAGGATCCACAGCGTCAGCCACAGCAGCATCGCGGCCCACAACGGCACCCAGTCGGCCACGCCCGCGACCATCGCCACGGACACCGCCGCACCGAACCAGCAGACCACAGCGAAGAACCGGTCGGAATAGTGGACATGAAAGATGCTCGGCGCCGCACGGACGGACCGCCGCGCCAACAACCGCGGCACCGGCGTCATGCCGTGCTCGCCGATCAGCGCCCGGAACTGCCGGGCAGCCGCGACGAAGGCGATCAGATAGATGGCTGCGGCACCGCGCGTCAGTACCTGCCTGCCCAACCAGTATTCGGGTGCGGTGAACCATTCCATGCCCGCAACTCCTCCTCGGATCGCGGACGTTCGTAACCCACCTCCGCCCACCTTAACCCGTCAGCCCGCGAACCCGAGGGCGGATGCCGGAACGTCGCGGCGTCGAGCAGGACACGGGTCGGCCTCAGGGCCGTGGCGTCATCGGGTAGGACTACCCCGCTACATCGGGTACAAACTGTGCTTTCGTGGGTTGTGCAGCGCCCTATGCGGACCCAGCTGTTGCCACGTGTGCCAGGCCGGAATTCGGCGTCGATTCCGCCCGACCACGTTCGGGAGTGTCGATGACGCCTGGAAGGATTCAGCGCATGAGTGCCACTGGGGACGATGCCCGCGCCTTTGCCCTGTCGCTGCCGGAAACATCCGAACAGTTCACGTGGGGCATGGCGACTTTCCGGGTCGCAGGCAAGTTGTTCCTCACGCTGCCGGAGGCCGAGACGTCGATGGCCGTCCGCTGCCCCATCGCCGAGCGCGACGAACTCGTTGTCGCCGAACCGGACAAGTTCTGGATCGCCGCGCACGAAGCCAACAACGCCTGGGTGCGGGTGCGTCTCGTCGCGCTGGAGGACGGGGAGGAACTGGAAACCATCGTTCTCGACTCCTGGCGGCAAGCCGCACCCCGGCATCTGGTCGACGACGCTCGGTGACACAGAAGTGCACCAATGGTGCGCACCAGAGGCATGTACCATTGGTACATGCCCCTTCCTCGCTTCTACCGGCTCCCACCCGAACGACAACGCGCCATAATCGACGCCGCGAAGACCGAGTTCGCACACCATGGCCCTGAGGCCGCCTCATACAACGCGATCATCGCCAACGCGGCTATCTCCAAGACCTCCGCCTACCAGTACTTCGACGGTAAGGACGACGTCCTCGGGCTGGTGCTCTCCGACGTCTCCGATCGGCTGCGGCGACAACTGGGCACCTGGATCCCAGCGCATACGCCGGACGCGTTCTGGGCGCGCCTCCGCGAGGACTCGGCCGGACTCGTCCGCTTCCTCGAGGACAACCCCCTCGATCGGGCCCTCGCCGATGCCGCCATCACCCGGAATGCCACCGCAGACGAGCGATCCTGGCTGGCCGCCGTGATCGAGAACGGCGTCGACCTCGGCGTCATCCGCACGGACGTGGACCGTGAGCTCCTGACTTCGGCATCCGCCGCTGTGCTCCGCGTCGGCGATCACTGGGCGCTCGCGGGTGGCGGCGATACCGATCAGATCTTCAGCCTGCTAGCCGGATTGTGGGGGCCTCCCCATGCGCGGTGATCTGCAAGCGGATTGGGCGATTCCGGCGACATCTGCCGGGTGGGCCGGACGCCTGGAACGGTTCATGGGCCCTGGGAAGAGCCGGGCAGAGGCGGCCGTGGAATACGTCGGCGGCGCGATCTGTCTTCTGCTTCTCGTAAGCTACTGCTGGCCAAAGTTTTCCGATCGCAGCGTCGCGGAGATCGCGGTGTCGATCGTTATTGCCTGCGACGTCGTCGGAGGCGTATTGACCAACGCGACGAACTCGGCGAAACGCTGGTACCACCGCACCCGCTCATCGGGGGGCCGGTTGGGTTTCGTCGCGGTCCACACCCTGCATCTCGCCGTTGTCGGCTTCCTGCTGCTCGATGATCCGGTGTGGTTCGTCGCCAACACCCTGCTGCTGCTCGGGTCCGCGCTTCTGATCGAATCCGTTCCGGCCGGATTGCGCCGTCCAGTTGCCATGGCGGCCTATATGGCCGTGCTCCTGGTCAATCTGATCGCATTCCCGGTACCGGCGCTACTGGCATGGTTCGTCCCGCTGTTCTATCTCAAACTGCTGGTCTGCCATCTTATTCCGGAGGTCCCCATTGCAACGCGAGGTCGTCCTCGCCCGAGCATGTGAATCGGAACCGGGGATGTCCTGGGTCGGGTCGCACCAGCTGAACCCATCGCGCCGGATCCGGGTCATCGCCGTCGTCAGCGCGCGCGGCGTCGGCGAGGGCGGGGAGCGAGCTTCAGGCCGAACAGGAAATCGGTGTTGCGAACCGGGGTCGGTTGTTCGGACATGCGGAGCAGCCCGGCTTGTCGTATCCAGCTGTGGTGCCAGTGGTACAGGTCCGGGAGGGTCACCTCGCATGCCGCGGCGAGTCTGCGCAGACGGAAGCCCGCTCCACCGACTGCACCGGCGAAGAGTTTGCTGTTGGGTGTGTCGTGCGCTTCCCGGTAGACGCGGGCCTCGTAGAGCAGCGGGCGCGCCAACGGCGGTATCGCCCATACATATAGGTCGGGAGCGTGTGCGTAACCGATCGGGCCGTTGAAGATCAGCGCGTCGGCGGTGAGGGCGACGCAGGGAATCGCATTGAGTTCCATTGCGGTAGCGCCGGTGAACAGTGCGGTGGCCAGCGCGGCCGCTTCCACCGGGTTGGCGGTCCTGGCACGGATACGGGTGATGGTCTCGTGATCGATCGGGGTCGTGGTCAGCCCCGGTCCGACCGAGTACGCGAGATCCGGTGGCAGATCGAGGCGCAGTCCATGGAGCAGGAATGCGGCTTGAGCGCCGCGGAGGCGGGTGATGGTGTGTCCGCGGCTGGGACTATCGGCGACGAGACCACCGAGGAACCGGTACAGGCTCAGGATGTCGTTCCACTCGGCGACCAATCCGCCGCCGGAACCCTGACGGAGGCGATCCGGCACGGCGAGGCGAGGCTGTAGGACCGTCAGCATGTGCGCCGCGAGACCGGCGCCGAGGGGGTCGAGCCACCTGCGTTGGTCGTGCCGATTGAGGTCGTGATCGCATGGCTGCCCGTTGTGTTCGGCCAGCCAGCGGCAGGTCGCGCGGATTCCGTTGGTGTAGACGGCGTCGATGCGCGCGAACTCGGCGGGCGGCAGGCTCCGGTAGGCGTCCGCCAGAAACGTCGTGACGTCTCCATCGGAGACCTGCGGCAACAGCCCGTCTCCGGCCGCCTCGGGGAACGTGACCATCCGTGATGGCCGCGACCTGAGCTGGCGATAACCAACCTGCCGGGTCGGGCCATCCGGAACCTGCCGATACCCGAGTTGCCGGGTAGGGGCATCGGGAACTTGTCGATATCCGAGCTGCCGGGTAGGGCCATCGGCAACGGCGTCACGCTCGGCCGATTTTTCCAGCTCGGACGGACGTAGCGTGGGCACGCTTGCGTCGGCCACAGCTACAACCTCCTGGATCCATGGACCCGCACCGGCAAGCGGGTTCGACGTCAGTTGCAGAGCATTCGATCACGTACCCGGCGGTAGATGCGAAAAGTTCACCGAGATTTGATGTTGCCTATCTCACTGATAGTCCAAGTTTCAACGGAGCCCGGTGGAGCGCCGCGCATTCGACGCAATCGTGGCGCTGCTGGTAGCGGCACCAAAATACACTGACCGACATCGACTTTCACTAAAATTCCGCCCGCGACGACGCCGAATGCTGCCGAGTTGAGGGCTTGTTCAGCCCCCTGGAACGCGACATCCGCACACGCTCCTTCGACACTGTTCGAGACTGCGTTTCGCCGGGACCGCGCGCCGCGCCGGCGCACGCCACGACCACCAGGCCGATACCCAGCCACTGGACGACCTGCAATTCCTCGCCCAGCAGTAGCAGTCCGACGCCCGCGGCCACCGCTGGTTCGAGGCTCATCATCACGCCGAACACCGCTGGTGTGATCCTGCGCAGAGCCTCCAACTCGATCGCGTGCGGCACGAGTGAGGACAGTACGGCCAGCGTCGCCGCCCCGACCAGGAACACCGGACTCAGCACTATCGCAGCACCACTCGCGATCACTGGCGGCAACGCGAGCAGCGCGCCGAATCCCATGGCCAAGGCCAGTCCGTCGTGCCCGGAGGTATGCCTGCCGACCACGGCGCTGCACGCAATGTAAGCAGCCCAGCCCACACCGGCGGCCATAGCGAACAGTACGCCGGTCCATGACAGCGGTCCTTCGCTATCGACCAGCAGCAAAACCCCCGCGCCCGCGAACGCCACCCATAGCGCGTCGCGCCAGCGGCGCGAGCCGATCAGCGCGATGGTGAGTGGGCCGAGGAAATCGATGGTCACCGCCATACCCAGCGGAATGCGGTCCAGCGCCGCGTAGAAGCACACATTCATGGCGGCGATCGCTACCCCGAGCCCGGCGATCGGGAACAGCGCTGTGCGCTCCACTCGCAGCGCAGGCCGCCACAGCAGCATGGCGAACGCGCCGGCCAGCACGATCCGGGCGCACGCGACCGTCGTGGGCGAGGCGATCGAGAACAGATGTTTGGCGACGACCGCTCCGAGCTGGATGCTGACCATCGCGACGATCACGAGTAGCGAAGTGGGCACGCCGCCGCGTTGCGGGGCGAAGCGCGGCGCGCTGCGTGCGGGGATGTCCTGGACAGGACTGATGACCACGTGTTGCTCCGTTTCGGGGACGCGCCTACGCCCGTGTGCGTAAGCGGCGTGGGTTGTGTGCACGAGCCGCATTCGGACGCGTCGCAACTCGCCGACCGTTCAGGTGGATCGGCGAGGCGCGCGAATCGTTCTGCGTAGGAGTGGTTCCGGTGCTATCTCAGTGCGCCGCCAGGAGCACGTGCTCGACCCGCGACTGTGCTGGGTTATAGCGACGCGTCGGCTCCGGATTTGCGGCGTGTGCCGACCGGTCAGGCGAGTGGACCCAATTCAGCCCGCTCCACTCCAAAGTGGACGGTATCGGGGCGTCGTGCGCTGCGCGCAGCCGTGTTTCACAGCTCAAGACCATAGGTTTGCTAAGCAACGATTTGTCAGCCGGTTGGTTGCCAGAACTCGGGGGAAATGTTGCGAAATGTGTCTGGCGCTGTGCCGTGGCGCACAAGATACGGATGTGATCGATCAATGCTCAGGATGTATTCGGCACCCGTCCTGTGGCGCAATGCGTCTCGGCCTCGAGGCCGCTGAAGATTTCGGCCCCGGCTCGGCTGATCCGGAGTGTCGCCCGTCGGATACGGACGGTCACCCCGTGCTTTCGGGACGGTCGGACAATCCGAGGCGCAGGTGTTCGCTGTGGTAGATCGCCTCGTCCAAGAGCTGGGCGACGTGGTTGTCGTAGAGGCTGTAGACGATGCTGCGGCCGGTGCGGGCTCCGGTGACCAACCCTAGGTGGCGCAGCAGCCGAAGCTGATGGGACACAGCGGACTGCTCCATTCCGATCGCGTCGGCGAGTGCGCTCACCGATTGCGGGCCTTGGCGCAGCTCGGTGAGGATCATCAGCCTGCTCGGGGTGGCCAGCGCCTGCAGCGTGGTCGCCACATGATTGGCGGAATCGGGATCAAGGCGCGCGGCAGGCCGGTCTCTGCCTCCTATGCCGTGTCCCATAACCGAAGAGCATACTCCAGGAATAAATGAAGACCTGTTCATATTTTCTGATATGGTTGGGCCGTCTGTTCATTCGCTGTCTTGGAGGTGAGCCGTGGCCGCGCCGACCCTCGCGCCGACTCGTCCGAATCCGATACCCGGTCTGGTGCCGGTGCGCCGGACCCGGTTGTTCGCTCTGCCGGAGGTTCGATGGGCAGCCTTGGCCGCGGTGTTGTTCCTGGCTGGTCTGGCGGTGCAGCTGATCGGTGGGCCGCAGTGGCCGTGGTGGGCGTTGTATCTGGCCTGCTATGCAGCTGGCGGGTGGGAGCCAGGACTGGCGGGGTTGCGGGCGTTGCGGGAGAAGACGCTCGACGTCGACCTGCTCATGGTCGCCGCGGCGATCGGTGCGGCGGCAATCGGTCAGATCACCGACGGCGCCTTGCTGATCGTCATCTTCGCCACCTCCGGCGCCCTGGAAGCCTTGGCCACCGCCCGGACCGAGGATTCGGTGCGCGGGCTGCTCGATCTCACGCCCGACACTGCGAACCGGGTGATCGGCGACAATGCGGAAGAGACGGTGAACGCCGCCGAACTCCGAGTCGGGGATGTCGTCGTGGTGCGGCCCGGTGAGCGGATCGCCGCGGACGCGACCGTGATCTCCGGCGGCAGCGAAGTCGATCAGGCCACCATCACCGGTGAACCACTACCGGTGGACAGAACCGTCGGTAACGAGGTATTCGCCGGGACTCTCAACGGCACTGGCGCCCTGCGTATTCGGGTCGAGCGCCGCGCGGAGGACTCGATGGTCGCGCGGATCGCGGCATCGGTCGAGCAGGCCGCGCAGACCAAGGCCCGCACACAGCTGTTCATCGAGAAGGTCGAACAGCGCTACTCGATCGGCATGGTGGTGGTCACCTCGGCGGTGTTCGCCATCCCACTGCTGCTCGGGGACACCGTGCAGCGCGCTCTGTTGCGGGCGATGACTTTCATGATCGTCGCTTCCCCCTGCGCGCTCGTGCTGGCGACGATGCCGCCGTTGCTGGCGGCAATCGCCAACGCGGGTCGCCACGGCGTGTTGGTCAAATCCGCGGTGGTGATGGAAAAGCTCGGCGCCACCGAGCGGATCGCGTTCGACAAGACCGGCACCCTCACCCGCGGCGCGGCCGAACTCATCGAAATCCATTGTCTGGACTCGCGATTCAGCGATGCCGAGGTGCTGCGACTCGCCGCGGCGGCCGAGCGGCCCAGCGAGCATCCGCTGGCTGCGGCCATCGTGCGCGCGGCGCGCGTCCGGGACCTCGGACTGCCCGAGATAGCCCGATTCACCGCACATCCCGGTCGCGGCGTGACCGCCCGCGTCGGCGACCGGCTGATCAGCGTCGGCTCCCCCGCCACCATGGGACCGGAAACCGACAGCACTCCCGAAACCGAGGCAGTGCGCGCCACCGTCGACTCATTGCAGACCAGCGGCTACACCGCTGTCATCGTGACCTGCGAGCAATTCCCGATCGGCGTGCTGGCCATCACCGACCAGCTTCGACCGGAAGCGACGACGGCCGTGCGCGGCGCCACCGAACTGACCGGCACCGCGCCGGTACTGCTGACCGGCGACAACCGCGCTACCGCCGGCCGGATTGCCGCGCAGGTCGGCATCACCGATGTCCGGGCCGAACTGCTGCCCGACGACAAAGTGACCGCGGTGCGGCGACTGCAGGCCGACGGACAAAAGGTGACCGTGGTCGGTGACGGCATCAACGATGCACCGGCCCTCGCCGCCGCCGAGGTAGGCATAGCGATGGGCGGCGCGGGTGCCGACCTGACTTTGCAGACCGCCGACGCCGTCGTCGTTCGCGACGACCTCACCACGATTCCCACGGTGATCGCGCTGGCACGACAGGCGCGTCGAGTTGTCGTGGCCAACTTGGCCATAGCCGCCACCTTCATCGGCGTGCTCACCGTCTGGGACCTCGTCGGGACCCTGCCCCTGCCGCTGGGCGTCGCCGGACACGAGGGATCCACGGTCATTGTGGGGCTCAACGGGCTACGACTGCTACGCGGGGCAGCCTGGGAACGCGCCGCCGGAAACCGCCATCGATCCGAGTAGTCGGGCTACTCGTGCTGTTCCTGCTCACATGGCCGAGAATCACTGTGCCCCAGGGAAAACAACTCAGGATGATCTCTCCGGGCGGGCGCATTCGCCGCAGTGACGCATACAGCGGCAAGCGACAATTACACCCTGCGGTCACAGGAACGCACAGGCTTTGCTCAGTCCGCAGAGACTTCGCTGCGATCGCCGCTCCAGAGCGTATGGAACTTGCCCTCGGCGTCGATGCGCTCGTAGGTATGTGCACCGAAGAAGTCGCGCTGCCCCTGGGTGAGCGCGGCCGGGAGGCGCTCGGCGCGCAGGGCATCGTAGTACGACAGGGATGACGCGAACGCCGGTACCGGGATGCCCAGCAGGGTCGCGGTGGACACTACGCGCCGCCAGCTGTCGATCGCCGTCTCGATCGCCGCACGGAAGTAGGGCGCGAGGATCAAGCTCGGCAGTTCCGGGTTCTCGTCGTAGGCTTCCTTGATCCGGTTCAGGAACCGGGCCCGGATGATGCAGCCGCCGCGCCAGATCGTCGCGAGGTCGCCGGGGCGCAGGTGCCAGTTGTACTCGGCGCTTCCCGCGGCGATCTGATCGAAGCCCTGGGCGTAAGCGACGACCTTCGACGCGTAGAGCGCCTGCCGGATGTCTTCGGTGAACTGCTCGACATCGGTGGGCTTGTCCGCCAACCGGCCCGCAGCGAGACCGGCGGCAGCCTTACGCTGTGCGCGCGAACCGGAGAGGGCCCGCGCGAAAACCGCCTCGGCGATACCGGTCACCGGCACCCCGAGATCCAGGGCGGACTTCACCGTCCAGCGCCCGGTACCCTTCTGCTCGGCGGCGTCGACGATGACATCGATGAGCGGTCGGCCCGTTTTCCCGTCGACCTGCTCGAGCACCTCCGCTGTGATCTCGACCAGGTAGCTCTCCAGGTCACCGGAGTTCCACTGGGTGAACACGTCGGCGATCTGCTTCGCGTCGAAGCCGAGCGCGTCGCGGAACAGGTGGTAGGCCTCGCCGATCAGTTGCATGTCGGCGTACTCGATGCCGTTGTGCACCATCTTGACGAAGTGCCCGGAACCATCCGGACCGATATGGGTGCAGCACGGCGTTCCGTCGACTTTCGCCGCGATCGATTCCAGCAGCGGACCGAGCGAGTCGTAGGACTCTTTCGGGCCACCGGGCATGATCGACGGGCCGTTGAGCGCGCCCTCCTCGCCACCCGAGATACCGGCGCCGACGAAGTTCAATCCCCGTTCCCGCAGCGCGGCTTCGCGGCGGATGGTGTCGGTGTAGAGGGCGTTGCCGCCGTCGATGATGATGTCGCCCGGCTCCATCGCGGTTGCGAGTTCCTCGATGACGGCATCCGTGGCGGCACCCGCCTTCACCATGATCAGCACCCGGCGCGGCTTCTCCAGCGCGGCGACGAACTCCTCGGTGGTTTCGGTGCGCACGAAGTCGCCGTCGTCGCCGTGTGCCTCGAGCAGTGCGTCGGTCTTGGCGATGCTGCGGTTGTGCAGCGCCACCGTATAGCCGTGCTTGGCGAAGTTGCGGGCGATGTTGCTACCCATGACCGCCAGGCCGGTGACCCCGATCTGTGCACGTGCTGTAGAGGTCGGCATCAATCAGCTCTCTCGTTCGACAGGTGTGGCGTGTCCGCGCGAAGCCGTTCGGCGGGTGCCTCGTGGAGTCCGTTCCACGACGCCTCAGACCTTACCTACCCGGTCGGTCCGAGTCTGTTGCGCATGGTCGCGTCCGGTGCGTCAGCCCAGGTGCGGTTCTCCGTGCGTTCCGTACAGCCACCGTCGAAGCCCGACCTGTTTCGAAAGAGACCGGCAAGGTTGCATGCGAAGGGATCGGGCAGTCGCGCAATGCGTCGAGAGTTCCTGAGATGACAGCCCTCGAGGAGAGAGGCGATCCCTCGAACAGCCTGCTGGACTATTTCCTGGCCAGACGGTATGCAAGCCACGATTCGATATCCCGAAGGGCGGCGGCGGCCATGCCGGTCGGGCGAAAGGTGAATGCGTGTGTGGACTCGGGGTACACCCGGATGTCCACATCGTTTCCTGCCGCGGAGAGCCGGGCGGCCATAGCCAGGTTGTCCTCGAGGAGGATATCGAGACGTCCTACTACCAGTAGCGCTGGTGGTAGGTCGGAGAGGTCGCCGTAGAGGGGAGATATATCGGGGTCGGTCCGGTCGGCGATGTGGCCGACATACGCCTCGATGAAGAACTCGTCGGCGTACAGTTTGGCGCCGGGAGATTGCCCGCTGAGGTCGTAGGCGCCGAACTGAAGGACAGCACCGGCGAACGGATCGGCGAGGCCCTGGTCTCGTAGACGCAGCAAGGTGGTCATGGCCAGAGTGGATCCCGCCGATGCTCCGCCGATCGCCAGTTCCGTTGTCCCGAACAATGACTCCGCCCGTTCCAGGAGCCAGAGGGCAGCGGTTTCGCAATCGTCGGGAGCCGCAGGCCATGGATGCTCGGGCGCCAGTCGATAGTCGACGCTCACCACGGCCACGCCGAGATTGTCGGCCAGACGAGCATTGCGGGCATCCCCACTCGCCGCTGATCCGAGATAGAACCCTCCGGCGTGGATGTCGAGGTAGGCGCCACGGATCTCGGTTTCTCGGGGGACGGTGATCCGCACCGGGACTCGACGCCCGCCGAATTCGGCGGTGTCCTGGGTGGCCCTGTTACCCGATGGCGTGAGAGACGTGGCCTGCCTGTCCCGGGCCTGCCGTAGCTCCTCGACAGTGGTCGGGCCTGCGACAGCTCTCGAGGCTGCATTGAACTGTCGACTCTCCTCGACGTAAGCGTCGAGTTCCTCATCGATCAGCCATCTCAGTCCGATCTCCATGTTCCTCCCGTTCGCAGCCGCGTGCCGTGCGGAGTGAGAATGCAACCAGATGGCGCGACGGGCATCAAACAACCAATCCACGTGCTAGCCACAACTATTGGTTGAGGACTCCACGTTGTAGTGGGATAAGGCACGATGCGATGGAATGCGGCTGATCGAACCCCTCGAAGATCCGCGGCCACCCGTGCGGCGCTCCGACCGTCGATGACACGAAGGCATCTGGTCGTCAAGCTTTGAAGCTGTGCAGGCGGGCAGTGGGCTCATCAGCCCATTCTGGCTGTACTCCGGATGTGCCCGGTCGCAGGATGTCGGCCAGAAGTTGGCCTGCACAGGGTGGAGCGGCCCAGATCCCGGATCCGCGGCGCGAGTTGGGCCCGGATCCGGTGGAACCACCGACGGTCGTCCGCGGACGAAGGCAATTCGCACTGCGGCCGATCTGGTAGCCCTGGTAGCCCGGCGCAACTCCTGACATCCACGTTCGGGTGCAGCCGTCCCCGCCGATGGTCGGCCCCCAAGGCCGGTTGCCGAGCGCTCGATACGCGACACTGTGCGCGTGAGCACGAAGGGCAACGGCAGGGAGCCGCGGCGGAGGCCGCCGAATCGGCGCGCGATGATCCTGGACGCCGCGGTGGACGCGTTCGCACACGGCGGCTACTACGGCACGTCGATGGCCGATATCGCGGCGGCGGTCGGTATTTCGGCGGCCGCGCTGTACCGGCATTTCCGCACCAAGCAGCAGCTGCTGGGTCAGTGCCTGCTGGTGGGCCTCGACGACACTTTGGACCGGCTCGGCGCTGCGTACCGCGCCGATGATTCCGGTGCCGCCGTACTGGCCCAGGTGGTGCGGGTGGCACTGGAACTGCGCGGCCTGCCGAGGCTGTGGCAGCTGGAGTTCCGCAATCTGACACCTGCCGACAAGGCCGCGGTGCTGGTCCGCGTTTCGCGGCTCACCAGATATCTGCGGCACACGATCCGCGCACGTCGGCCGGAGCTGACCACCCCGGATGTCGAGCTGCTGAGCTGGTGTGTGCTGTCGGTCGCGGTCAGTCCGTCCTATTACCGTGCCGAATTGCCCGCACCCGTCGCCGCGCAGGTGCTCGACGCCGCCGTCGCGGCCGTGATCTCCACCGAGTTGCCCGAGTACCCGGCGGGCCGCGCGCCGACCCGGCCACCGCGCACCGATACCGGCAACACCGAACTGGACCGGGCGCTGCGGTCGGAACGAATGCTCGCGGAGGCGGCGCGATTGTTCAGCACTCGCGGCTATGCGGCGGTAGGAATCGAGGACATCGGCGCAGCCGTAGGCGTCACGGGCCCCGCCCTGTACCACCACTTTTCGAGCAAGGCCGAGTTGCTGGACCAGATCGTCCGCCGGCAGGACGAATGGCTTCGCCTGCTGCTCGCCCGTGCGGTCGCCGATGGCCGCAGCGCCGAGGAATCGATGCGATCGCTCATGCGCAGCTTCGCCCAGTTGGGCGCCGACGAACCCGATCTGCTCGCCATCACCGTCAGCGAGACCAGGCACCTGCCCGTCGACGCGGTGCAGCGATACCGGCGGGTCCGCCTGGACTGCATCGCCCAGTGGGGCCGCATGTTGCAGGCCGTCCGGCCCGAGTTGTCTCCCCCGGTCGCGCGCGTGCTGATTCGCGCCGTGGCCACCGTGGTCATCGACGCCGTCCGCAATCCACGTTTTCGATGGCGCGTCGATCTGGTCGACGTCCTGGTGGCGATCGGAGAAGGGATCGAATCGGCGCCGGTCCGCGGTCGAGTTTCCACATAGTGATTTACGCCACTTAGTCGCTATTCACTTATCCGGGCCAATCCTGCGCTATCAGCGAATAGGAGGCAACCGGACGCTCGACCATGAACTTAGTGGTAATTAACTTCGAATTGATTTCGGGTCATCCGTACCGCACAGTATGCCGTGGGTGATCACCGATCCGTGCGCCCTACCGCATCCCTCGCCGATACAGCGGCCGGTTTCCCGAAAGGCATTTGGCCCGTGAGCCATTACAAGAGCAACGTGCGCGATCTCGAGTTCAACTTGTTCGAGGTGTACGGACTCGACGCCATCTTGCAGTCAGGAGCGTTCGGCGACCTGGACGGCGACACCGTGCGGTCGATGCTGGCCGAGGCGGCGCGCCTGGCCGAAGGGCCGGTCGCCGAACCGTACGCTGAGTCGGATCGCAACCCACCGGTTTTCGATCCGGCCACCCACTCGGTCAGCCTCCCGGAATCGTTCAAGAAAGCTGTGCGCGCCTGGCAGGACGCCGAGTGGTGGCGCGTAGGCAAGACCGAGGCGATCGGCGGCGTACCCGCTCCCGCCATGGTGAGCTGGGCGATCAGCGAATTCGTCCTGGGCGCACAGCCAGCGGCCTACCTGTACCTGACCGGCGCGATCATGGCCCACATCACGCACGGCATCGGCACCGCGGAGCAGAAGCGCTGGGCCGAGCTCATGGCCGAACGCAACTGGGGCGCCACCATGGTGCTGACCGAGCCCGATGCCGGTTCCGACGTGGGCGCCGGCCGCACCAAGGCGATCCAGCAGGAGGACGGCTCCTGGCACATCGAGGGCGTGAAGCGGTTCATCACCTCCGCCGACTCCGACGACCTGTTCGAGAACATCATGCACCTGGTGCTGGCCCGCCCCGAGGGCGCGGGAGCCGGCACCAAGGGCCTGTCGCTGTTCTTCGTGCCGAAGTTCCACTTCGACCACCAGACCGGCGAGATCGGTGAGCGCAACGGCGCCTTCGTCACCAACGTCGAGCACAAGATGGGCCTGAAGGCCTCCACCACCTGTGAGGTCACCTTCGGCGGGCACGGCATCCCGGCCAAGGGCTGGCTGGCCGGTGAAGTGCACAACGGCATCGCGCAGATGTTCAAGGTGATCGAGGAAGCCCGCATGATGGTGGGCACCAAAGCGATCGCCACCCTGTCCACCGGCTACCTCAATGCCCTCGAATACGCCAAGACCCGCGTGCAGGGCAGCGACCTGACGCAGATGGCGGACAAGGCGGCGCCAAAGGTGACCATCACCCACCACGCCGACGTGCGCCGGGCACTGATGATGCAGAAGGCGTACGCGGAAGGCCTGCGCGCGATCTACCTCTACACCGCTGGACACCAGAACGACATTGTGGCCCAGCATATCTCGGGTGCGGACGCGGAACTCGCCGCGCGGGTCAATGATCTGCTGCTGCCGATCGTCAAGGGTGTCGGTTCGGAGCGGGCCTACCAGTACCTCACCGAGTCGCTGCAGACCCTGGGTGGTTCCGGCTTCCTGCAGGACTACCCGATCGAGCAGTACATCCGGGACGCGAAGATCGACTCGCTGTACGAGGGCACCACCGCCATCCAGGCGCAGGACTTCTTCTTCCGCAAGATCGCCCGCGACCACGGCGTCGCGCTGGCCCACGTCGCCGGGAAGATACGGGAAACAGCGGAGTCCACCACCGGCAACGGCCGCCTGAAGGCCGAGAAGGTGCTGCTGGCCACCGCGCTGGAGGACGTCCAGGACATGGCGGGCAGGTTCACCCAGCACCTGCTCGCCGCGCAGGAAAGTCCCACCGAGCTGTACAAGATCGGACTCAACTCGGTGCGATTCCTGCTCGCAGTCGGCGACCTGCTCGTCGCGTGGCGGCTGATCGTCGCCGCCGAGATCGCTCTCGCCGCCCTCGATTCCGGCACCGGCGACCGGGATCGTGCGTTCTACGAGGGCAAAGTCGCCGTCGCGTCCTTCTTCGCCAAGACCGTCCTCCCCCACCTCAGCGCTGAATGGTCGGTCATCTCCGATGTCGACATCAGCGTCATGGAACTGGACGAAGCCGCGTTCTGACACCAGAGCCTGAACACGTGGGCTCGCCGGGTCACCTGGTCCCGGCAGTCACCGCTCCCGCGGCCAGATGGCACTGGCCGCGGGAGCGGAAAAAAATGACATCCGCGCTGCTCGTCGTTTAGCATTTCACTGTGCCGTCGCAGTAGTGGATGGGTCGCGTTCGTCCTCCCCGGTCGGCATTGGCATGGCCCGGCCACCTGCACATTCCGGAGCCATTGACGATGAGGGTTGCCTGAGCTTCAGGGCAAGAATTCGATTCCAGTAAGGCACGCAGCCGAACCATCTCGTTGACGCAGTGTCGATGCGTTGCATCGCTGCTCGAACGAGCAAGCTGGCGGTATCCAGTTCCATCCGGCAGGACGGAGGACGAGTTATGGCGCTCGAGGAGTACCGGCGGGGAACAGCTTTTCCTGGAATCATCGGGCGAACGACCGACGTGTCGAGGCCCGCGTGGCCCCAACCGGTGCGTGCGGTACCGGGGGCGCCCAACCTGCTGTTCATCGTGCTCGATGACACGGGATTCGCACAGCTCGGTTGTTACGGCAGTCCCATCTCCACACCGCATATCGACGGCCTGGCCGCGGGCGGACTGCTGTACAACAACATGCATACGACGGCACTGTGCTCACCGTCGCGTTCCTGCTTGATCACCGGTCGCAACCACCATGCCAACGCGATGGCGGGCATCACGGAGATAGCCACGGGATATCCCGGCTACAACGGCAACATTCCGTTCGAGAACGGATTCCTCTCCGAGATGCTGCTGCAGCACGGGTACAACACCTACATGGTCGGCAAATGGCACCTGGTGCCGTCGGAGCAGGAATCGGCGGCCGGCCCCTACGATCGTTGGCCCCTCGGCCGGGGTTTCGAGCGGTTCTACGGCTTCCTCGGCGGCGACACCAGCCAGTGGTATCCGGATCTGGTGCACGACAACCACCAGGTCGAGCCGCCCCGGACGCCCGACGAGGGCTACCATCTGACCGCGGATCTGGTCGACAAGGCGATCTCCTTCATCGCCAGCGCGAAGCAGGTCGCCCCGGACAAGCCGTTCTTCCTGAACTTCTGCACCGGGGCGACCCACGCACCCCACCATGTACCGAAGGAGTGGGCGGATCGCTACCGAGGCCGATTCGACGACGGCTGGGACGCCTACCGCGAGTCCACCTTCGACCGCCAACTCCGGCAGGGCGTCGTACCGCCGGACGCCCGGCTCTCCCGCCGTGACCCGGATGTGCCGGACTGGAACTCCCTGTCGCCTGACGCGCGCCGCCTGGCCGCGCGAATGATGGAGGTCTACGCCGGATTTCTCGCGCATACCGACCACCACATCGGACGGTTGCTGGAGTTTCTGGAGCACACCGGCGAACTCGACAACACCTTGATCATGCTCGTCTCCGACAACGGAGCCAGCCCCGAGGGCGGCGTCTCAGGTACCACGAACGAGCTGCAGTTCTTCAACAACGCCCCGGAACCGCTGGAAGACAGTCTTCGAGCCATCGACGAACTCGGCGGACCGACCACGTTCAACCATTACCCGTGGGGCTGGACCTCGGCGGGCAACACGCCCTTCCGGCGGTGGAAGCGCGAGACCTACCGCGGTGGCGTCAGCGATCCGTTTCTGGTCCATTGGCCACGCGGCATCGCGGCACAGGGTGAAGTGCGAACCCAGTACGCACACTTGATCGACATTGTTCCGACTGTCCTGGACGCGTTCGGAATCGAACCCCCGGCCACCATCAAAGGCGTATCACAGTCGCCTATTCACGGTGTCAGCTTCGCCCACACGTTCGATGACCCGACCACACCGACCCAGCATCACACGCAATACTTCGAGATGCTCGGTCACCGCGCGATCGACCACGACGGATGGCGGGCCGTGTGCCCGTGGCCCGGGCCGTCCTTCGCCGAGGCGGACAAACCCTTCGGCAGCCCTATCACCGCGGAGGACCTCGGCAAGCTGGACGCCGACCACTGGGAGCTGTACCACATCGCCGAGGACTTCGCCGAGACCCGTGACCTCGCCGCCGAACACCGCGACAAGCTCATCGAAATGATCTCACTGTGGTACGTGGAAGCCGGTAGATACGAGGTACTGCCCATCGACGGCAGCGGCCTGCAACGGCTGGTGGCAGAGCGCCCGCAGATCACGCAGGCACAGACCCGGTACACACTTCGGCCCGGCACCGAGACGCTGCCCGCGGCCGTCTCCCCTCGGGTATTGAACCGTCCGCACAGTGTCACCGCCGATGTCGAGATCCCGCCCGGCGGCGCTGAAGGCGTCCTGCTCTGCCAGGGCACCAACGTCGGAGGCTGGTCCTTCTTCGTCAAGGACGGCCGATTGCACTACGCCCACAACTACGTTCGGCGCACCGTCCACCGGGTCTCCCCCGCGGACCTCGTTCCCGAAGGCCGCCACGAGTTGCGCTTCGAATTCGAACCCACCGGTGCGCCCGATTTCGCCAATGGCAAAGGCACACCGGGCCGCGCTCGGCTCTACATCGACCGCAGCTTGGTCGGCGAGGCCGATTTCCCGTTCATCACGCCGGTCGCGTTCAACCCCGGCGGGATGACCTGCGGCGCCAACCCGGGCTCCGCGGTGGTCTCCGACTACGAACCTCCGTTCCGGTTCACCGGCACATTGCACACCGTCGTCGTCGACCTCTCCGGAGAGCTGATCACCGATATGCACAGCGAGATGCGCATGCACATGGCCCGGCAGTAGGCCCACCGCTCAGCCGGGAGCCGCCTCCGCTCCGACTCACACGACAGAGCCGCGGTGGAGATCGAGCAGGTCCGGCTGGCGCATCTTCGGCGGTGACGGGGGCGGCGATGGCACGGTGTGTCGATGTGCGGGTGGATGTGCCTGTCGCTGTGGTGGTTTCGCGGCCGTAGTGGATGTGGGCCGACCCTGATCCGGCTGACCAGCCAGGCCGTCCCCGGGTATCACAGGTGAGTGGTGTCACACGCGCCGACGTGCAACACCACTCACCCGGCTCGAGCCCGACCCGCGATCGGAACCGGTCAGATCTCCCCCGGCCTGACCGCGTATACCTCGTGCAGTTCGGTTCTGATCAGGCTCGGGTCCTGACGTGTTTGCGCGGACAGCCCGTACAGACGCAACAATTCGCACGGAATTGCTGGAGAGTCGTCAGCATTCGTTCATGAACCTTTCGAGGGTCGGACCGATGACGGCCAGTGCGTATGGGTGAGTCAACTCGAGATGGCGTGCTTCGACGACCGTGTTGTGCAGGTCGCCGGTGATGAAGGGTCGCCACGTTTGCACGACAGCGTCGTGGTCGACGCGGTCTTTTCCTGCGGTGAAGAAGACGACGTCGCCGTCGAAGACTCCGGGCCGGTAGTCCTGGGCGATGCCGCTCGCGGTTTCGAAGCTCTCCATGACCCGATCGACCTGTTCGGAAGTGAACATCCCGCTCGCGGTCACCTGATCACGGATGACGGCCCATGCCTGCTCGTGGGTGCCTGCGGTCACCTCGCCGCCGAGATCGAACAGCTCACGCCACCCGCCGAGCAGGTCGGCCATCAGTTCTCCCGGCGCGGGGTCATCCGCGGTGGTGCTCATCGACGCGGCCAGGGCCTCCGGTGCGCCGACAGCGCTGTCCATCATGGCCAGCATGCCGACCTGCGCGCCGTCGCGCTGGAGCCGCACCGCGACGGCATGCGCGATCGCACCGCCCAAGGACCAGCCGAGCAGGTGATACGGTCCGGTCGGCTGTACTCGGCGGATCTCGGCCACATAGCGTTTCGCCAGTTCATCCACGGATGCCGCACCTGGTTCGCCTACCACGACGTGGGGGTCCTGCAATCCGTAGACCGGCCGATCCTTGTGCAGATGTTCGACCAGTCCGCCGTAGAACCACGCCAAACCGCCCGCGGGGTGCACGGCGAATACCGCGGGCTTCGCTCCGCTCGCACGCAGCGGAAGCAGCACTTGCAGGCCGGAGCCTCCCTCCGCGCCGTCGGCCCGGCTCGCGAGCGCCATCGGCGTCGCGTCGTCGAACATCCACGGCAACGCGATCGTCACGCCGTGGGCCCGCAACTCGGTCACCACCATCGTGGCCAGCAGCGAATTGCCACCGAGATCGAAGAACCCGTCCGACGCGCCGACCTGCTGGACGCCGAGAACCTGCGCGTAAACGTCGCAGATCATCTTCTCCGTGTGGGTCCGCGGCGCGATGAACTTGCTCGCTGATTCGTCGAAATCGGGAGCAGGCAGTGCCTTCCGGTCGAGCTTGCCGTTGACCGTCAGCGGCAGCTCGGGCAACACCATGATCGCCGACGGCACCATGTAGCTCGTCAGCACCTGAGCAGCGGACATCCGGACCTCGCTCGGATCGATCCGCTGTCCGTCGGCGCCGACCACGTAGCCGATCAGCTGATCCACGCCGCGGTCGTGGCGGTGCACCACGGCCGCCGCCTCGGCGACGCCCGGATGGCGCAGCAGCGCCGACTCCACCTCGCCCAGCTCGATCCGGAAGCCGCGCAACTGTACCTGCGCGTCGGCACGGCCCGCGTACAGCAATTCCAGCCCGCTGGCGGATTTCCGCCACCGGCCCACATCTCCCGACCGATACAGCCGGGTGCCCTTCGGGTCGAAGGGGTTCGCCACGAAGCGGCCCGCGGTCAGCGCCGGAGCTCCGAGATAGCCACGCGAAAGTTGCCCACCGGCCACATAGATCTCTCCGACGGCTCCGATCGGCACCGGACGCAACCGGCCATCGAGGACATAAACTCGCAACCCCGGCAGCGGCGACCCGATCCCGGCCGACTCGGCCTGCGTGACCTCGGCGAACGTCACATGCACGGTCGTCTCGGTGATCCCGTACATGTTCACCGATCGCGGTGCCCCCGGCGCGTGCGTGGCGAACCAGGCGCTCAAACGCGAGGCGTCGAGCGCTTCGCCACCGAAGACGACGTAACGCAAGGCGAGATCACCAGCCGGGCAACCGGATTCGCGGTACCTGCGCTCGGCATCGGCGAATCCGTAGAACGCCGAGGGAGTCTGGCTCAACACCGTCACGCGCTCCCGTGCGACGACGTCCACGAACGCCTCCGGCGACCTGGACGTTTCGTAGTCGACGACGACCACCCTGCCGCCGGACAACAGCGCACCCCAGATCTCCCACACCGCGAAATCGAAGGCGTACGAATGGAACATCGTCCACACGTCGTCGGGACCGACATCGAACCGCTCGGCCGCGTTGGCGAACAACGTGACCGCTTCCCGATGGCTGACCGTCACGCCCTTGGGCCGGCCCGTCGAGCCCGAGGTGTAGATCACGTAGGCGACGTTGCCCGGTCGCGCACCCGACGCCGCCGGTGCGGAAACGCCTGCGGGAGTGTCCACGCAATCCTCGACGAGCACGACCGGCGCCGCGTACTCCGGCACCGCCGAGACCAGATCTGCCGACGTCAACACCGCCGCCGGGCTCGCGTCGTCGAGCATGAACCGCAATCGCTCCGGCGGATACGCCACATCCAGCGGCAAGTATCCCGCGCCCGCCCGCAGCACGCCGAGCAGCCCGGCGATCAGCTCGATCGAGCGCGGCAACGCCACGGCTACCAGTGCCTCGGGCCCCACGCCGTATTCGACGAGCCGAGCGGCCACCGCGCCTGCGCGCCGATCCAGCTCCGCATAGGTCAGCTGCGACTCCCCATCGGTCACCGCGACCGCATCCGGCTGTGCGGCGGCCCTGGCCGCGAACAGCTCCGCGAGGGTCGTCTCGGCAACCGCGACGCCATCATTGCCCGACGCGTCGAGCAATTCGCGCCGCTGCGCCGGACCCACGAGGTCGATATCACCGACGGCGACCTCCGGGTTCGCGGTCACTTCCGCCAGGATCCGCACGTACGCCTGCGCGAACCGAGTCATCGTCTCTTCGACGAAGAGATCGGTCGCATAGGTCAGCCGTCCCACGATGCCATCCGGACGACCCTGGTCACCGAGCCGCTCAACCAATTTCAGGTTCAGGTCGGCCTGGGCGGGTTCGAACCCGTTCTCGACCGCCTCGACAGTGAGCCCCGGCAGCTCCAACGCTGCCGCGCTGAGGTTCTGGACGTCGATGGTCACCTGATACAGCGGAAGATGCGCGGTGGAGCGTGGCGGATTCACCGCCTCTACCACCTGCTCGAAGGGCACGTCCGCGTGCGCGAACGCGGCCAGGTCCGTCTCGCGTGTGGCGGTGAGCAATTCAGTGAACGACTGGCGCGACGACACCCGCGATCGCAACACGAGCGTATTGACGAACATGCCGATGAGATCGTCGAGTTCGCGCTCCCCACGGCCTGCCACCGGGGTGCCGACGGCGACATCGTCGACACCGGCCAACCTGGACAGTGCGACGGTCAGCGCGGCGTGCAGGACCATGAAGACCGTCGCGTTCGACTCGCGAGCGATCGCGCCGACCCGCGCCTGCACCGCGGCGGGGATCTCGAAATCCACCGTGCCGCCGCGCATGGACGCCACCGGCGGCCGGGGCAGGTCGGTCGGCAACTCGAGCAGTTCGGGCAGCCCGCCGAGGGTGTCTTTCCAGAAGCGCAACTGCTGGGACATGACCGAGGCGGGATCGTGCTCGTCGCCGAGCACTTCGCGCTGCCACATCGTGTAGTCCGCGTACTGGACCGGGAGGACCGGCCACATCGTCTCCGTCCCTTGCCTGCTCGCCTGGTAGGCCAGCGCCACGTCGCGTGCGAGCGGCATCATGGACTGTCCGTCGGCGCAGATGTGGTGCACGGCGATCACCAGAACGTGCTCCCTGGCATCGAGTTGGAACAGCTCGATGCGCAGCGGGGGCGCCTGTGTCACGTCGAAGCTCGCCGAGACCGCGGCGACCGCCCGCGGCATCAGCTGCTCTTCATCGATCCTGACCGCCGTGAGCGCGGGTACGACCTCGTCGGCGCCGACCGCGACCTGATGCGGTGTTCCTTCGGTGATCGGGAACTTGGTCCGCAGCGACTCGTGCCGGTCGATGACCAGTTCGCACGCGCGTTGCAAGGCATCGAGATCGAGTTCGCCCTTCAGCCGGATCACCAGCGGGATGTTGTAGGCGCCGACCGAAGTGTCGAGCTGATTGAGGAACCACATCCGCTGCTGCGCCAGAGACAAGGGCACACGGGCGGGCCGAGTGCGTGGCCGCAGCTGCACCTGCTCCCTGCGCTCGAAAGTAGCCAGGCTTGCGGCGAGTTCGGCCACCGTTGGTGTGTCGAACAGGTCCCGGACGCCGATGCGCACGCCGAGCGCCGTGCTCAACTGTGCGGTCACCCGCGTCGCCGACAGCGAGTTGCCGCCGAGGTCGAAGAAGCTATCAACTGCTCCGACCCGATCGACGCCCAGAACATTGCCGAACACTTCCGCGACGCGTCGCTCGGCCTCGGTCCGCGGGGCGATCCACTCCCGGCTATCGGAGAATTCCGGTGCGGGAAGCGCCAGCCGATCGAGCTTGCCGGTCCTGGTGAGCGGAAGCTCATCGAGCACCACGCAGGCGTCGGGCACCATGTGCCCGGGCAACCGCAGCCGGGCGTCCGCCCGGACCGCACTCGGATCCACCTCCTCGTCGCCGACGAGGTAGCCGACGAGCCGGTCGATACCGCGCTCGTCCTCCCGCAACACGACGACGGCGTGTTCCACCCCGGGATGGCGGGCGAGGACGGCTTCGATCTCGCCGAGTTCGATGCGTTGACCGCGGATCTTGACTTGGAAGTCGCTGCGGCCGAGGTATTCGACGGTGTGCTCGGGTGTCCAGCGCGCCAGGTCGCCGGTGCGGTACATGCGCGAGCCGGCCGCACCGAACGGGTTCGCTACGAACGCACCCGCCGTCGTCGCGGGCCGATTCACATACTCGCGGGCCAGTTGCACACCCGCGAGATACAGCTCCCCCACCACGCCGACCGGCACCGGCCGCAACCACGCGTCCAACACGACCGCCTCGACGCCACGGATCGGACCACCGATCGTCACGAGATCACCGGGGTACAGCGGATCACTGATCCCGGCCAAGATCGTGGCTTCGGTCGGCCCGTACCCGTTCAGCAGTTGCCTGCCCGGAGACCACACCGCGACCGTTTCCGGCGTCACCGCCTCGCCACCGGCGACCAACACCTGCAACGAGTCCAGTCCCTCTGGCAACATCGTGGCCAGCACACTCGGTGTGATGAACGCGTGCGACACCCGCTGCGCCCGAATCAACGCCGCGAATTCCGGGCCGCCGAACACGTCCGGTGGCGGCAACACGAGGACAGCGCCGTTCGCATGGGCCAGCAGCACCTCGAGAACCACCACATCGAACCCTGGAGCGGCCGCTTGCAGCACGCGTGACGTGCTGTCCACGCCGAAGCGGTGGCGCACCACCGCCGCGAAGTTCGCCAAGCCCTCATGCGTGACCGCGACACCCTTCGGCGTCCCCGTCGACCCTGAGGTGTACAGGACATAGGCCCCATCCCGGACGTGCACTGCCCGTATACGATCCGCGTCGCTCACCACTGCCGACGATCGCGCCGCGATCGACTTCTCGGTGTCCGGGTCGTCGAGAACCAGCAGCCGGACCAGGTCAGGCAGCAGTCCCCGGGACGCCTCGACCGCGACCGCGACCCGCACCTCGGAGTCCGCGGCCATGTGCGCGGCGCGCTCGGCCGGATTCCGCGGATCGATCGGCAGGAACGCCGCGCCCGCCTTGGTTACCGCCCACATGCCGACCACGAACTCCACCGACCGCGCCATCGCCAACGCGACCTGATCGCCCGGACCGACACCCCAGTCGATCAACTCTCGCGCCACCCGATTCGACCAGGCATCCAACTCCGCGTATGACAGCGTGCGCTCGCCCGAAACCACCGCTGTCCCATCCGCATTCACCGTCACACCGGCGGACAACAACTCCGGGAGCGCGCGCGGCGACTCGGCACTTCCGCACGAGGCGGGCACCAGATCACGGCGCTCCCCCGCGGACAACAGATCAACCGCACCGAGCCGCGCCTGCGGATCGGTCGTGATGGCGCGCAGCACCGTGTCCAGACGCGCGGCGAGTCCGGCCGCGGTCCGGTCATCGATGCGGGCCCGCTGGTATCGGATTCTGACGTGCAACTCGTCGGTCTGGTGCGCCTGGACGGTGATCGGGTAGTGCGCCGCGTCACTGCCGTCCGACGAGACCACCCGCATTCCGTCGATGTCCGCGTCGCCCAGTCCACTGCTGTCGACCGGATACGACTCGAAGACGACCAGGGTGTCGAACAACTGGGCAGCGCCCGCGGCTGACAGGATCTGCGACAGCTCGACGTCGTGATGGTCGAGCAGGCGAGTATTGTTCGCCTGCAACCGATTCAGCGCATCCTCGATAGTCCGGTCGCGGCGCACGTGCGCCGCGACCGGAATCGTGTTGATGAACAGGCCGATCATCGACTCGACGCCCGGCAGGTCGGCGGGACGCCCGGAGACGGTGCTTCCGAACACCACGCGTTCGGTGCCGAGCTGGTTCCCCAGGACCATGGCCCAGGCGAACTGCACGATCGTCGCCATCGTGACCGCGCGTGCCCGAGCGAACTCCACCAACTCGGCCGTGGCGGCGCGATCGAGCACGACTTCGAGATCGATCGGAATGTCGACGGTGGCGTCCGTGCGCGAATCGGCGACCAGCGTCGGTTCGGTGAAGTCGCGCAGCACGTCTCGCCACGCCTCGACGCCGGTGGACAACTCGCGCCGATCCAGCCATTCCAGGTACGTGCGGTACGACGCGACAGCGGGCAACAGGTCCGTCCGGGCGCCCACCGCGTACAAGCCGATCAGCTCACGCCACAGCAGCGGCAACGACCAGCCGTCCAGCAGCAGGTGATGCGCGGTCAGCACCAGCCGGAAGTCATGTGGCGACACCGCGATGAGCAGGAACCGCAACAGCGGAGGATCGGCGGGATCGAACGGGACCGCCCGCTCGGCCGCGATCAGCTCATCCGGTGTCATCGTGCTGCCGGTCAGGTCGATGCTTCGCCACGGCACCGCGGTCGCGGCGGGAACGACCTGCGCGGGAACGCCATCGGCCGTCCGGACGAAGGCGGCGCGCAGGTTGGCATGCCGGGCGAGCAACGCTGCCGCCGATCGTTCGAGCCGGTCCTCGTCGACGACGCCGGACAGGCCGAGCACCGATTGCGCCGTGTAGACGTCGAGTTCGCCCGCGGCGAGTTCGGCGTGGAACAGCAACCCTGCCTGCAGCGGCGCCAGTGACCACACGTCGGTCAGGGTTCCGTACCGGTCGGCGAAAGCGTCCAGGTCGGACTGCGTGACGTCGACCAGCGGAACGTCGGCCCGCGAGAATCCCCAGTCGTCGTCCGCGCTTGCCGCGGCGGCGATCTCGGTCACGGCATCGACCCATTCGTCGACGAGTTCGGCCACCTCGTCGTGATCGAGCAACCGCGCGGCGTATCCCACGTGCGCCGACAGCTGAGGCCCGGCCGCGGTGTCCACGACGTTCACATCGATCGTGACAGCCGCCGCGGCGGGCATATCCGGATCGAACGCGGCCCGCCGGTCGAACCGCTCGTCGGTCGGAATCCACGCGAGGTCCGACAGTGTCGTGAGATCGACGCCGACCCGGCCCAGATTGTTGAAACTGATCTGCGGCTCCGGCAATGCCGCGAGCCGGTCGGCCGTCCCGGTGTTCAGGTAGCGCAGCAGACCGTAGCCGATTCCCTTGTCGGGGATGTCGCGCAGCTGGTCTTTGACGGACTTCACCGCCGCGCGCGGGTCCGCCGCCTCGGTGCCGTTCAGCTCGAGTGCCACAGGATAGGTGTTGGTGAACCAGCCCACGGTGCGGGAGAGGTCTGCTCCCTCAGCGATCTGCTCCGCGCGACCATGGCCTTCCAACAGGACCTTCATGCCCGAGTGCGCGATGCCACGCCGACCGCGCCAGCGAGTCAGCGCCAGGGTCAGACCGGCCAGCAGCGCGTCGTCGACGCTGCCGCGCGCCGCTGCGGGCACCGCGTCGAGCAACGCCGAGGTCACGTCGGTCGGGATGAATACCGCCAGATGGCGCACGGTCGAGTGGGTGTCGACGGCGGGATCCAATGCCGCGCGGCCGAGCAGCGGATCGGCCGCCGCACCCATCCGCTGCCACAGCTCGACCTCACCGGCGCGGCCCGCGGCGGCGTCGGCCAACGCGTGCGCCCAGCGGCGCATCGACGTGCCCTGTGCGGGCAGCTCGACCGCTCGCCCCTGCGCGACCTGCTGCCAGGCAGCCACGAAATCGGGGATCAGGATCCGCCACGACACCGCGTCGACAACCAGGTGATGGATCACGATGAGGGCACGGGCATCCGCGGCCACACCCGATTCCGGAAGCAGGCAAACGACTTGCAGCATCCTGCCCGATGCCGGGTCGAGGCAGTCGGATGCCTCGGCCAGTGCCATGTCCAGCACCGCGGTGAATCCGTCGCTGCCCGGCGCGGCGTCGGCGCGGAAGGTGCGTGTCAGCACCGAACCAGCGGCATCGACAGTGCCCGCAGGCAGTACCTCGAACTGTCGTTCGCGCAGCCGCGAGCGCAGCATGTCGTGCTGGTCGAGCACTGCCTGCACGGTCGAGGTCACCTCCGCGACGCGCGTGTCACCAGGCAAGCGCACCAGCATCGACTGGGCGAACCGGGGTGCAGCCCCGAGCCGGTCGACGAACCAGGAAACCACCGGTGTGAACGGGATTTCGCCCACACCGCCGCCCGGCAGCTCCTCCAGCGAGACCCGTTCCGCGGCGTCGGCCACGCGGGCCAGTGCCCGAACGGTCTTGTGCTCGAAGATGTCCCGAGCGGTGACGACGACACCTGCCGACTTCAGCCGAGACGCCAACTGGATCGACAGGATGGAATCACCGCCGAGGGTGAAGAACGAGGTGGTCACCCCCACCGAGGCGATGCCGAGCACGTCCGCGAACGCGGCCGCGATGGTGCGCTCCAGCTCGGTCGACGCCGCGACGGCATCGTCTGCGGCGGCCTGGAACACCGGTTCGGGCAGCGCCTTCCGATCCACCTTGCCGGTCGAGCCGATCGGCATGCGATCGAGCACGGTGACCGCCGATGGCACCATGTGAGCGGGCAATACCGCGGCGACGTGATCGAGCACGGTGCCCGGTTCGATGACAGCTCCCGGTTCCGGCACGATGTACGCGGCGAGCAGAGGCTGCCCGCCGGGTCCGCGGCGGCTGACGGTCACCGCGGCGGCCACCCGGGGATGTGCGAGCAGCGCGGCGTCGATCTCGCCGAGCTCGATGCGCTGGCCGCGAATCTTGACCTGGAAGTCGCTGCGGCCGATGTACTCCAGTGCCCGCTGTGCGTTCCAGCGGACGATGTCGCCGGTGCGATACATCCGCGAACCGGGCTCAGCATAGGGATTCGCCACGAACGCGGCCGCCGTCGCGCCGCGGCGGTTCAGATATCCGCGCGCCAACTGAACACCCGACAGGTAGAGCTCTCCCGCGACGCCGACCGGCACCGGACGCAGCCGCGCGTCCAGAACCATGGCTTCCGCACCCCGGATCGGGCCGCCGATGCTGATCGGGTCGCCAGGCCGCACCTGATCACTCATCGTGATCACGATCGTGGTCTCCGTCGGACCGTAGACGTTGTGCAGCTGTCGTCCCGGCGCCCAGGCGGCGATCAGGTCCGCGGGCACCATCTCCCCGCCGACCGCCAGCATCCGCACCGACTCCAGGCCTGCCGGCGACATCGTCGCCAGCACACTCGGTGTCAGAAACGCGTGCGACACCCGATGCGTGCGGATCAACTCGGCCAGATCCGGGCCGCCGAACACCTCCGGCGGCGATACGACCAGCGACGCGCAGGCGGCGTGCGCCATCAAGGTCTCGAGCAGGACCGCGTCGAAGGCGGGCGACGCCACCTGTAGCACGCGCGACGTGGCATCCACCCGATAGCGCTCCCGCTGCTCGGCCGCGAAGTTCGCCAACCCTTCGTGCGTGACCACGACGCCCTTCGGTGTACCCGTCGATCCGGACGTGTAGATCAGGTACGCCGCGTCCTGAACTCGCAGTGCACGACCGCGATCCGTGTCCGTCACCGCGCGATCGGACCGCGCGGCGATCTCGGCGGCCGAACGCGGGTCGTCGAGCACCAGCCATCGGACGCCGTCCGGCAGTGCGGTGCGTGCGGCGGCGAGCGTGATTCCGGTCTCGACGCCGGAATCGTTCACCATGTGCGCGATTCGCTCGACGGGATACCGCAGATCCACCGGAACGAAGGTCGCGCCGGTTTTCGCGATCGCCCACATCGCGACGTGGTAGTCGACCGATCGCGGCACGGCCAGTGCGACGTGTGTGCCCGGCCGCACACCTCGGGCGAGCAGATGGCGGGCGAGCCGGTCGGCCCGGTGGTCGAGCTCCGCGTAGGTGAGCGTTTCGGAATTGCCGACGAGGGCGACCGCCGACGGGTCCGCCGCCACGGCCGAAGCCAGCAGATCGGGCAGCAAGCAAGACTGCGCGGCGGCGCCGCCTTTCGACGGGACCAGCTGTTCGGTCTCCTCGGCGCTCAGCAGCCCGATCGCCCCGATCGGGCGGGCCGGATCGGAGGTGACCGCTTCGAGGACACGAACGAACCTCTCCGCCATCGATATCGCGGTGGACTCGACGAAAAGATCGGTGGCATAGATGATCTCGCCGTCGATCCCGGCGGGTCGAGCACCGTCGACGCGCTCGGTCAGCAACACCGTGAGGTCGGCCTTGGCCTGCGCGATGCCGGGGTCGAGGAGTTCGACTCCGACGCCGGGCAGCTCGAACCGGGCCGCGCGGGTGTTCTGCAACCCGAACATCACCTGGTACAGCGGTGAATACGCCGTTGAACGCGGTTGGTCGAGAACCTCGACCAACCGTTCGTAGGGCAGGTCCGCGTGCGCGAGCGCTTCCAGGTCGACGTCGCGTACCTCGGTCAAGAGTTCCCGGAACGAGCGGTCGTCGTCGACCCGTGTCCGCAACACCACCGTGTTGACGAACATGCCGACCAGATCGTCCAGCTCCTGCCTGCCGCGACCGGCGACGGGGGTGCCCACCGAGATGTCGTCGCTGTGCGCGGTGCGCGCCAAGAGAATCGCCAATGCCGCGTGCAACACGACGAACACGGTGACACCCTCACGATGCGCCAGCCGCACGATGTCGTCGTGCAGCCGGGCCGGCAGTTCGAAGCGGATGTTGCCGCCTGCCGTCGATATGGTCGCCGGCCGCGGCCGGTCCGTCGGCAAACCGAGCAGTTCCGGCGCGTCGGCGAGGGCTTTGCGCCAGTACTCGAGCTGGCGCGCCATCAGCGACGTCGGGTCGTCCTCGGAGCCGAGTACCTCGCGCTGCCACATCGCGTAGTCGGCGTACTGGACCGTCAACGGTTCCCATTGCGGTGCGCGGCCGTTCACCCGCGCCCGGTAGGCGGCGAACACATCACGGGCCAGCGGAGCCATCGACGAGCCGTCGGCCGCGATGTGATGCACCACGAGCACCAGCACGTGATCGTCCGCCGCGGTGCGATACAGCCTCGCCCGGACGGGTACCGCTTGCGCGATATCGAATCCCGTCGCGACGGCGGTGCCGATGCGTTCGGCCAGTTCCGTCTCGCCGCCGACCGGCTCCGGGTCGAGAAACACATCCGCGGTCATCGCCGCGGCATCTTGCACGACCTGGCACGGTTCGCCGTCGACCGCCGGATACACGGTTCGCAACGGCTCATGCCGGGTCACCACATAGCGGAACGCCGCTCGCAGTGCGTCGACGTCCAGCGGGCCGGTCAACCTCGCCGCGAAACAGATGTTGTATGCCGCCGAGTCGGTGTCGAGCTGGTTGAGGAACCACATCCGTCGTTGCGCCGCCGCCAGTGGAATGGCCGCCGGCCGCGGCCGCGGTGTGAGCGGCACGACCGCGGATCGGGTTCGCGTCGCGATCCGTTCGGCCAGTCCGGCGATCGTCGGTGCGTCGAAAATGTCCCGGATTCCGACGTCGACGCCGAGGGCTGCCCGGGCTCGCGCCGCGAGCTGGGCCGCGGACAGCGAATTGACACCGATTGTGAAGACGTTCGCGGTAACGCTCACGCGGTCGGCGCCGGTGAGTTCCGCGACCAGACGCGCCAGCACCGCCTCCCGGTCGGTCCGTGACGAGACGAACGCCTCGCCGCTGTCGAACACCGGCTGCGGCAGCGCCGCACGGTCGAGTTTGCCGTTCGCGGTGAGCGGCATCGCGTCGAGCACCTGCACGCCGTCCGGAACCAGGTAGGACGGCAGCGTCCGGGTGAGCTGGTCGCGGATCGCGCGGCCATCGATGACCGCGCCCGGCGTCAGTGTCACGTAGCCGACGATCCGTTCCGCCGTCACGATCGCCACGGCACGCGCGACCTGCGGAATCGCATGCAGTGCGGCTTCGACATCACCCGGTTCCACGCGCTGGCCGCGCACCTTCACCTGGAAGTCGCCGCGGCCCAAGTACTCCAGCTCTCCGGCTTTGCGCCACCGAACCAGATCGCCGGTGCGGTACAACCGTTCACCCGCTGTGCCGAACGGATGCGCGACAAAGGCGCCGCACGTGAGGTCGGCGCGCGCGTGATAACCACGCGCCAACTGGACGCCCGAGACGTACAGCTCACCCACGACGCCGACCGGAACCGGTCGCAGCCGCGAGTCGAGGATGTAGACCTTCATCCCGGACGCCGGTGCACCGATCGGGACCGCCGTCGTGGTCGTCGCATTCGGCATGCACCGCTGAGCTGTGACGACCTCTGCCTCCGCCGGTCCGTACCAGTTCACCAGGTCCGCGTTACCGAACACGCGCGACGCGGCATCGACCGTCCGTTGTGCCAGCGCCTCCCCCGCGACGAACACCCGCCGGATCGACGGCAACTCAGCGCCGGTGGTCTCGAGGAGGACATCGAGCATCGACGGGACGAAGTGCACCGTGGTGATCCGATGACGCGCGATGACGTCGGTCAGATACACCGGATCCCGGTGTCCGCCGGGCTCGGCCACGACGATGTGCGCGCCGGTCTGCAGCGGCCAGAACAACTCCCACACGGCGATGTCGAACGTGATCGGAGTCTTGTGCAGCACCGCGTCGGACGCGTCGTGCGGCCACTGCCGCTGCGCCCAGGCCAACTGGCTCATGGTCGCGGCATGGGTCAGCGCGACGCCCTTCGGAACGCCGGTGGAGCCGGAGGTGAACAGCACGTACGCGATGTTGTCCGGTCGCAGCGGCGCGCTCCGCTCCGCGTCCAGGATCGGCGCATCGGACAGACCGGCGACGTCCAGTCCATCGATCGGAACGGACTCGAATCCCCCGGGCAGCGTGTCGCCATCGGCGCAGGTGGTCAGCACCACCAGCGGCTGTGCCGCACCCAGCACGTTCGCGATCCGTTGGCTCGGGTGACCGGGGTCGATCGGCAGGAACGCTGCTCCCGCTTTCACCACCGCGTACAGCGCCGTGACGAGCTCGGTCGATCGGCGGATCGCCACCGCCACAACCGTTTCCGGTCCGGCGCCACGCGCGATCAGCCAGCGGGCCAAGCGGTTGACCCGAGTGTCGAAGTCCCGGTAGGTCAACGCGCTTTCGCCCGGAAGGCGGATCGCCGGATGGTCCGGAGTGCGCGCGACCTGTTCGTCGAAGGCGTCGACGAGTGTCCGGCCGGGCGCGGCGGAGCCACCGGTGTCGTTCCATCGCTCCAGCACCTGGTGCCGCTCGGCATCGTCGAGCAGGTCGATCGCACCGACGGTCGACTCGGCGTCGGTCGCGGCGGCGTCCAGAACGCGGACGAATCGCTCGGCGAAGCGCCGGACGGAGTCCTCGTCGAAGAGGTCGGTGGCATAGGTCAGGCGCAATGTCATGCCGGTCGGCTCGTTGTGCGCGCCGTGGCCTTCGGTCATCATGAGCAGCAGGTCGTAGATCGCGGCACTGTCGCCGGGATCCACGCTCTCGACGGCCAGATCCGGAAGTTGGACGCGCGCTTGCGCCATGTTCTGGTAGGCGAGCAGCACCTGGAACAACGGCGTGTGCGCGGTCGACCGTGCCGGGTTCAGCGCCTCCACCAACTGCTCGAATGGGACGGTGGCGTGGTCGAAGGCCGCGATGTCGGTGCGCCGCACCTGATCCAGCAGACTCAGGAAGGTCTGGTCGGGCGTGATCCGGGTGCGCATCACCAAGGTGTTGACGAACATCCCGACCAGGTTGTCCAGCGACCGGTCGCCACGACCCGCGTGCGGCACACCGATGGTGACGTCATCGCTGCTGGACAGTCGAGACAGCACCACCGCGAGTGCCGCGTGCACCACCATGAACGTCGTGGCCCCGGCTCGGCGCGCCAGCGCCTGGACCCGCCCCTGCAGCTCACCGGGGATCGCGACATGGATCACCGCGCCGCGCTGGGTCTGTTCGACCGGCCGCGGCCGATCGGTGGGCAACTCGATCAGGTCCGGTATGCCCGCGAGTTGGGCTCGCCAGTAGGCGATGTCGCGGGCCATATACGAACCCGGATCGTCCGTCGAGCCGAGCACTTCGCGCTGCCAGAGGGCGTAGTCGGCGAATTGCACGGTCAGCGGCGCCCAGTCGGGCGCATTCCCGCCCGACCGCGCCCGATAGGCCGTCACCAGGTCCGCGGCCAGTGGCGCCACCGAAAAGCCGTCGCAGCTGATGTGGTGCGCGGCCAACGCGACCGTCCAGGCCTCATCCGACAGCTGGTACAGCGCCACGCGCAGCGGCACGCCCTTCGCCACGTCGAATCCGACGCCGCAGAACTCCGCCAGCAGGCGGGACAGCTCCCGCTCACCGATCGGCTGCGGGGTGAGATCGAAGCCGGCGAGGACGTCGGCCGCATCCAGCACGACCTGGGTCGGCGTGCCGTCGACGGCCGGATACATCGTCCGCAGGCTCTCGTGCCGCTCGACGATGTCACCAATGGCCGCGGTCAGCGCCTCGAGATCGAGGACACCATCCAGCCGAATTGCGAGCGGCACAACGTATCCGGGTGAATCGGGATCGAACTGGTTGAGGAACCACATCCGAGTTTGCGCATGCGACAGCGGAATACGATCCGGCCGCGGTTTCGGTACCGGCGCGGGAAGGCTCGGGAGCGCACGCAACTGCGCGATGCGCTCGGCGAGTTCGGCGACGGTCGGCGCCTCGAAGATCACCCGGACCGGGATGGACACGTCGACGACGTCGCCGATGCGGCTCAGCGCGCGGGTCGCGATGAGCGAATTTCCGCCGAGGTCGAAGAAGTTGTCGTCGGCGCCGACCTCGGGCCGGTCGAACAGCTCGCCGAATACCGCGGCGATGGTCTGTTCGACGAGCCCTCGCGGCGCGCGGTATTCGGTCTGCTGATCGCTCGGCGCGGGCAGCGCTCGGTAGTCGACCTTCCCGTTCACGGTGAGCGGGATCGAGTCGATCCTGACCACCGACGACGGCACCATGTAGGCGGGCAGTCGTTCCAGCAGGAAGCCGCGAATCTCCTTGGCATCCATGGCTTCTCCAGCAACCACGTAGGCGGCCAAGCGTTGATCGCGTCCGTCGGTGCGCACCTGCGCGACGGCCGCGCTCACCAGCTCGTGCGCGACCAGCGCGGCTTCGATGTCGCCGAGCTCGATCCGGAGGCCACGAACCTTCACCTGCGTGTCGGCGCGCCCGACGTAACGCAGGGCACCGGCCTCGTCCCAGCGAACCAGGTCGCCGGTGCGGTACAGCCGGGAACCGCCGGCGTCGCCGAAGGGGTCGGCGATGAACGTCGCCGCCGTCAGACCGGGACGGTCGTGGTATCCCCGGGCCAACTGAACGCCGCCCAGGTACAACTCACCGGTCACGCCCACCGGAACCGGATGCAGCCGCGAATCCAGCACGTGGACGACCACGTTCGCCTCGGGGACACCGATCGGTACGGCGACGCCGTCGACCGCGTCGATGCGGTGCGCGGTCACGCTGACCGCGGCCTCGGTGGGTCCGTACAGGTTGTCGATGCGGGCGTCGCTGAGATCCCGGAACCGGCGGACGGTCTCGGCCGGCAGCGCCTCACCGATGCACAGCACCCGCCGCAGGTCCGGGAACTCGTGCGGGTCGGCCACCTCGAGGAAAGCCGAGAGCAATGACGGCACGAAATCCACGGTTGTCACGCGATGTTCGGCCATCAGCCGGGCCACGGCGCGGGGGTCGCGCTGCGCGTCCTGACCCGCGACAACCAACGCCGCACCACAGGTCAACGCGGAGAACAGCTCCCAGACCGACAGGTCGAACGTCACCGGCGTCCGCAGCAGCATGACGTCGTCGCCGCTGAGCCGGTAGTGCTCCCGCATCCACCGGAGTTGATTCACGACCGCGGCATGCGGTACCGCCACGCCCTTGGGCACGCCGGTCGAGCCGGAGGTGTAGATGACGTACGCCAGATCGTTCGGATGCAGCGGCCGGGTTCGATCGGCATCCGTCACCGGCGACGGCTCCGTGAGCTCGGCCTCGAATTCCTGGAGCGTCCATACCGGCACGTCGTCGGGCAGGCTCGCCCCGTCGACCGGACGGGTGAGCACCGCCCTCGGCTGCGCGGCGGTGAGGACGGCACGTATGCGCTCGACCGGATGATCCGGATCCAGGGGCAGGTACGCGCCGCCCGCCGCATGGATCGCATACAGCGTGGTGAGCAGATCGACAGAGCGATGCATCGCGACGGCCACCACGGTATCCGGGCCGATCCCGCGTCCGATCAGCGCTCGGGCCAGCGCGTTCACCCGTGCCGCGAACTGGTGGTAGCTGAGCCGATCGCCGCCTTCGGCGTCGAGCAACGCTGTGCTCTGCGGTGTCGCCGCCGCCTGCGTGGCGAACAGGGCCGCGATGGTCGCCGACGGCGCTCGCGTCGTCGCTCCGGTCGAACGCGCGGCCAGTTCGCGTGCCTCGGATGCGGTCAGCAGATCGATGTCGCCGACGGCACGGCTGGGATCCTCGACGATCGCGCGCAGCAGCAGCAGGTAGCGGTCGAACATCGCGGTGATCGTCGTTTCGTCGAACAGATCGGTCGCGTAACCGAATTCGACTGCCATGGCGCCCGGTTCGCCGTCCGGTTCCAGAGCGTCGACGAGATTGAGATGCACGTCGTATTTGGCCATGCTCGGATCGGCCATCCGGGTGGAAACCGTCAGGCCATCGAACTCGACGGTGGGAATCTCGATGTTCTGGAACGAGAATCCCACCTGCGTCAACGGCGCGTGCGCGGTCGTGCGCGGCGGATTGAGCACCTCGACCAGACGCTCGAACGGAATGTCGGCGTTCTCGAACGCGGCCAGGTCGGTGGCCCGGACCTGGTCCAGAATCCGCAGGAAGGACGCGCCGGGCTCGATTTGCGTCCGCAACACCAGTGTGTTGACGAACATGCCGACCAGGCCGTCGAGCCCTGGCTCGCCGCGACCGGCGATCGGTGTGCCGACCGCGATGTCACCGGTTCCCGAAAGCCGGGCCAGCAAGGCCGCGTACGCCGCGTGCATCACCATGAAGACCGTGGCGTCGTGGCGGCGGGCCAGCGTGACGACCGCACGATGGAGCTCGGCGGGCAGGGTCGTCGACACCGTCGCACCGCGGAACGACTGCTTCGCCGGCCGCGGACGGTCGGTGGGCAGATCGAGCACCTCGGGCAGATCGGCGAGCGCCCTGAGCCAATACTCCGTCTGGGCGACGGTCGGACTGTGCGGGTCGTTTTCGCTGCCGAGCAACTTCCGCTGCCACAGGGTGTAATCGGCGTACTGCACGGGCAACGGGGCCCACTGCGGTGTCTGGTTGCGGACCCGGGCTTGGTACGCGGTCATCAGGTCCGCGGCGAGCGGTGCGAGCGACGAGCCGTCGAAGCTGATGTGATGAACGACGAGTACCAGCGTGTGTTCGTCGGCTGCGCTGCGCAGCAAGGCGATCCGGAACGGCACCTCGGAGGTGACGTCGAACCCGACGGTCACCTCCGCGGCGATGCGCGCCTCGATTTCGCTCGGTGCGACCGGCACTGGCGTCAACGGGGGCAGGGCGGTCTCCAGCGAGACGATCACCTGGTGTGGTCCGCTGTCACTGTCCGGATAGACGGTACGGAGTGACTCGTGGCGTTCCAGCACATCCGCGATCGTCGCGCGCATGGCCACCGCGTCGAGATCGCCCGACATGCGGACAACCAGCGGAATGTTGTACAGCGGCGAGCTCGTGTCGAACTGATTGAGAAACCACATGCGCGCCTGAGCGGGCGAGAGCGGTATCCGTTCCGGCCGCTCCTGCGGCACGAGCGGTTCCCGTCCTGCCGCCTCGGCGCTGCGCAGGTGCTGCGCCAATGCCCCGACCGTCGGCGTCTCGAAGATCGTGCGCAGCGGCACTTCGACGCCGAACGCGCCGCTCAGCCGCGCCGCCGCCCGGGTGGCCGACAGCGAGTTGCCGCCGAGATCGAAGAAGCTGTCCAGGACGCCGACGCGATCGACGCCGAGGACCTCCGCGCAGATATCGGCGACGATCTGCTCTGTCGCGTTGCGCGGCGCGACGAATTCGGTGGCAGGCGCGAACTCCGGTTCCGGCAAGGCCCTACGGTCGACCTTGCCCACCGAGGACAGCGGGAGCGTGTCGAGCACCATCACCGTGTCCGGGACCATGTGGGACGGCAAGCGTTGCGCGGCATATTTCACCAGCTCCGCCGGGTCGACGGCGCCGTCAGCGGGCACCACGTACGCGGCCAGGCGCGATCCGCCATCCGTGGTGACGCCCACCGCTACCGCCGTCGCCACCGTGGCATGGCCGGCGAGGGCGGCTTCGATCTCGCCGAGTTCGATCCGCTGGCCGCGGATCTTCACTTGGAAGTCGGTGCGCCCGAGGTACTCCAGGGTTTGATCGGCGGTCCAGCGCGCCAGGTCGCCGGTGCCGTACATGCGCGTACCGGCCGGACCGTAGGGGTTGGCGACGAACGTGACGGCCGTGGCGGCGGGCCGGTTGAGGTATCCGCGGGACAGTTGTACGCCGGAGACGTACAACTGTCCGGTCACCCCGACCGGAACGGGCCGCAGCCGGTCATCCAGCACCACCGCGTCGACGCCGCGGATCGGGCCGCCGATCGTGACCGGGTCGCCGACACACAGCGGATCACTGATCGCGACCATGATCGTGGTTTCGGTAGGCCCGTATCCGTTGTGCAGCCGACGTCCCGGCGCCCACACCGTCACCGTCTCGACCGAGACCGCCTCCCCACCCGCCACCAGCACCCGCAGTGAATCGAGCCCGGCAGGCGACATCGTCGCCAGCACACTCGGCGTGACGAACGCATGCGACACCTCGTGCGCGCGAATGAACTCCGCCAACGCGGTCCCGGCGAACACCTCCGGCGGCGACACCACCAATACCGCGCCGTTCGCGTGGGCCATGAGCAACTCGAGCATCACCGCGTCGAACCCGGGGGCGGCCACCTGCAACACCCGCGACCGGTGGTCGACTTGATAGCGTTCCCGCTGCTCGATCGCGAAATTCGCCAGGCCCTCATGCGTGACCGCAACACCCTTCGGCGTGCCCGTCGACCCCGACGTGTACAGCACGTACGCCGTATCGAGGATCCGGCAGGGCCGCAGGCGTTCCGCGTCGGTCACCGCGGCCGGGGATTGCGTCGCGATGAATGCCTTCGCCGCGGGGTCGTCGAGGACCAGCTGCCGCACCTGGCCGGGCAGCAGAGAGCGCGAGGCGTCGACGGTGATCGCCACCTCGATCTCGGAGTCGGCGACCATATGCGCGACCCGTTCGCTGGGGTACCGCGGGTCGACCGGCACGAACGCGGCACCGGTTCTGGCCACCGCCCACACCCCGACCACGTACTCCACCGACCGCCCCATCGCCAGTGCGACCTGGTCCCCCGGACCGACTCCCCACTCGATCAACGCCCGCGCAACACGATTCGACCAGTCGTCCAACTCTCCGTACGAGACCACACGCTCGCCCGACACCACTGCGGGCGCACGCCGATCCCGCACCGAGAACACCTCGGCCAACACCCGCGGATCCTCGGCACGTCCACCTGACGCGGGGACCAACCCCAGACGCTCCATCCCCGACAACAGATCGACATCGCCCACCCGCGCCCGCGGATTCGACACGAAGGTATCGAGGATTCGATTCAATCGCGCCGCCAGCTCCTCGACCGTCTCCCGATCGAACAGGTCGGTGGCGTAGTTGATCCGCAATGCGACATCGCCGCCGCCTGCGGTGTTTTCGGCGACTGTGACGATGATGTCCACCTTCGCCGGTTCGGCCCCCGGATCGAGGAGCTCGACCGTGAGCTCGGACAGCTCCAAGCTCGCGCGGTCCATGTTCTCGAAGGCGAGGTACACCTGGCACAACGATGCGTACGCCATCGACCGCTTCGGATGCAGTTCCTCCACGACGAGTTCGTAAGGCAGGTCGCTGTTGGCGAAAGCGTCGACGTCGACGGCTTTGACACGCGACAAGAACGCGAGGAACTGCTCCTCGGAACGCACCTCGGTGCGCAGCGGCACGGTATTGACGAACATGCCGACCAGCGGCTCGAGCGCGCGCTCGCCACGACCGGCGACCGGTGTCCCGATGGTGATGTCCGCCGCCCCCGACAGCCGGGCCAGCAGCACGGCCAGCGCGGCGTGGACGACCATGAAGGTCGTGACGTTGGCCGCACGAGCCAACTGCTCGATTCCGGCGAAGGTCTCGGCCGGGATCACGGTGTCCGCGATGTCGCCGCGCATCGACTGGCGGGCCGGACGCGGACGATCCGCGGGCAGCTCCAGCACCGGCGGCATACCTGCCAGTTGCGCTGCCCAGTAGCGCAACTGGCGCGACGCGAGCGAATTCGGATCGCCCGCGCCGCCGAGCAGGCTGCGATGCCAGATGCTGTAGTCGGCGTACTGCACGGTCAAGGGCTGCCAGTCCGGCGTCTTGCCTTCCGCCCTTGCCTCGTAGGCGGTCGCGACGTCGGCCGCGAGTGGCCGCAGCGACGAACCGTCGCAGCAGATGTGGTGCAGAACCACGACGAGCACATGCTGTCGCCGGTCGGCTGTCGCCAGCAGCGCGACCCGGATAGGCGGGCGCCCACGCAGGTCGGACCCGATGGAAGCCAGTTCGCGAATCCGGTGCGCGACATCGTCGGGATCGGTCGGCTGCGGGGTCAGATCGAGATCGGCGACGACCTGTTCCGCGGGCACGACGACCTGTGTCCCCACACCATCCACGGTGGGATAGCAGGTGCGCAGCGACTCGTGCCGATCGATCACGTCCGTCAGCGCCGCGCGCAGCGCCTCGGCGTCGAGACGTCCGGACAGCTGTACCACGAGGGGGATGTTGTAGGCCGCCGACTCCGGATCGGCCTGATTGACCAGCCACATCCGGTTCTGGGCGGGGGCGAGCGGGATGGGCTCGGGTCTCGGCGCCGCCTTCAGCACGGGACGGTCGGAGCGGTGCCCGTCTTCGAGATGAGCGGCGAGTTCGGCCACCGTCTGCTTGATGAACAGGTCACGCACCGACACGTCGCACCGGGTGACCTCCGCGATGCGCACGGCGGCACTGGTCGCGGTGATCGAATTGCCGCCGAGTTCGAAGAAGCTGTCCAGCACGCCGACCCGCTCCGTGCCGAGAACCTCGGCGAACACGTCGGCGATCGACTCCTCGACCACCGTGCGCGGTGCGACGTACGCCGCGGCCGAATCGAAGACCGGCTCGGGCAGCGACCGATAGTCCACTTTGCCGTTGACGGTCAACGGCACCGCGTCTATGACGACGATGCTCGACGGAACCATGTACTCCGGCAGCAGTGCACCCACGTGCGCGCGCAGGGCGTCGGCCGTGCACGTGGCGTCGCCGGCGGGCACGACATATCCGACGAGCCGGGCCGCCTCCGTGCCGGGCAGATGGACGACAACGACCGCGGTCGAGACGGTGCTGTGCGTCAGCAGGGCGTTGCGAATCTCGTCCAGCTCGATCCGGAACCCACGCAACTGCACCTGTTGGTCGGCGCGGCCGCGATATTCCAACTCGCCCTGGTGATTCCATCGCGCGATGTCGCCGCTGCGATAGAGACGCTCGCCGGTCGTGCCGAACGGATTGGCGACGAAGCGTCCGGCGGACAGCGCGGGACGGTTGAGGTAGCCGCGGGCGAGTTGGTCTCCCGCGACATAGATCTCGCCCCAGGCGCCCAGTGCGCACGGACGCAACCGCTCGTCCAGGACATATGTCCGCAAGCCCGGCAGCGCCGGACCGACCGTGCTCGGCGCGCCGGGCACCGCGACGTCCGCGGTCAGATCGGTGTAGGTGACGAACACAGTCGTCTCGGTGATCCCGTAGCTGTTGGCCAGCACGGGCAGGTTCGGGTTGTGCTCGTACCAGTCGGCCAACCCTGCCGGATTCAGCGCTTCGCCGGAGAGGATGACCAATCGAAGGGAGAGCTCGCCTTCGGGCGCATCGGCGTGCGCGTACCGCTGGTGGGCGGCTGCGAACTGGGAGAACGCCGACGGTGTCTGGCTGAAGACAGTCACCTTCTCGCGTGCCGCCAGGCGCACGACGTCGTCGGGCGAGCGCGTGGTGAGGCTGTCCACCACGACAATGCGGCCGCCGGTGACCAACGCGCCGAAGATCTCCCAGACCGAATAGTCGAAGGCGAACGAGTGGAACAACGTCCACACGTCCTCGGTGCGGATGCCGATCTCGGCACACGAGTTCACCAAGTACGTCGCGACGGCGCGATGGGTGATCGACACGCCCTTCGGCCGCCCGGTCGATCCGGATGTGTAGATGACGTAGGCGAGGTGGCCGGGACGCAGCGGTCGCTTCCGATCGGCATCGGTGATCGAATCCGCGTCACTGTCGCACGTAGCGGGAACGTCGTCGAACAGCACCACGCGGCCGGGATCACCCGGCACCTGCTCGCGCATGCTTCGAGTCGTCACCACAGCGATCGGACCAGCGTCGTTCAGCACGTAGTCGATCCGGTCGGCGGGGTGGGCCACGTCCAACGGAAGATACCCCGCACCCGATTTCAGCACGCCGAGCACAGCGACGATCAGATCGGCGTCCCGCGGCATCGCGATGGCCACCAGTGCTTCCGGTCCCGCACCGAGAGCGATCAGCCTGCGGGCGAATCGGTTGGAACGCTCATCCAACTCGCGATATGTGAGCGCGGTCGCGCCGGAGGTGACGGCCACGGCGGAGGGAGTAGCGGCCGCCTGCCGGGTGAGCAGGTCCACCAATGTCGCAGAAGGGGATTCGCCGTCGCGTCCCGCGAGTTCCTCGACGATCCGCAGTTCCTCGGCCGGGCCGACGAGCTGGATGTCGGCGACGCGCGTGTCCAGCGGCGACTCCATCAGCCGGGACAGGAAGTCGATGAACCGGTGCGCGTGCGATTCGAGTTCGTCCTGCCCGTACAGGTTCGCGTTGCCGTGCAGCTCGATGAGAAGCGGCGCATCGGCACCGGAGCGGTACAGGTTCAGCTGCAGGTCGTCGAGCACGCCCGAGGTCAGTGCGCGGTATCGTCCTGCGGCTGAGCCGAGGCGGATCTCCGAATCGAAGAACAGGATGTTGACGATCGGGCCGAACGAGTTCGCGGACGCGTCCAGCGCTTTCGAATCTCGGCGCAGGTCTTCGAAGCGGTACAGCTGGTGCCGCATGGCCGACACGAGCTCGGACACCGACGCGCGGACCACCTCTTCCACCGTGGTCGTCGCGCCGATGGCGAATCGAATGGGCACCATGTTCGCCAACATCGCGGCGGCATTGCGCAGGCGCTTCGTCACGCGCGCGCTCACCGGCATGGACAGCACGACGTCGTCGGTACCGGTCATTCGGGAGAGGAATGCGGCGAACGCGCCGATCACCACTTGGGCGGCCGAGGCATCCATCTCGTCGGCGAATCGATCGAGCATGTCGGACAACTGCGACGGAAGCTGCAAGCCTGCTACGCGGTCGAATTTGCTCGACCGCGCGGTGCGGCCGGACAGGCTCACCGGCGGCGGGATGTCCGCGACCTTGTCGAGCCAGTACGCTTGATCGGATTCGAACCGGGGGCTGGCGCGATACGTGCGCTCCGCTTCGATGATGTCGCGCAGGCTCGCCGCGACCAAGCGCGTCGGCGGCCTGCCCTCGACCAGGGCGTTGTAGTGTTCGGCGATCCGGGTGACGACATTGAACGCGCCGTAGCCGTCGACCACGAGATGGTGGGCGCGTCCGTACCAGAAGTAGTGGTCTTCGCCGACCTTGAGCAGCCGCGTCTCGGTGAGCCGGTCCCGGCTCAGGTCGACCGCCTTCGTGTTGTAGTCGCGGCGCATCCATTCCATCGCCGTCGCGACCGGATCGTCCGCGTCACTGACATCCAGCACGGGATCTTCGTAGCCGATGCTGCGGTCGACGAATTGGTATGGCCGACCGTCGGATTCGACTACCCGTACGACGAGAGACTCCGTTTCGTGCCCGGCGTCGTACACGGCCTTGGCGAACGCGTCGATATCTACCGGACCTTGGATCTCGACATACTGTGCGATGTTGACAGCCGGTCCGCCGGGCACGTGGTCAGCGAGCCACATGCCGTACTGCGCCCTCGAGAGTGGAATCAGCCCCAGATCGCCGTCGGCAGTTCCGTCTGACTTCAGATTCATCGCGTGACCCCTTATTCATACCCGGACGCGCGCGAGTACAGCGGAAGCACGTCGCCTCACCGCATCCGGAATCTGCCTTTTATATGCACTTTGTCTACTTCGAAACGGCGCTACCCCTGCTCTTCAACGCGCCGATCAGGTACCGCGTACAGCTCGATCCGTCCGCGCCCGGTATCTCAACCGAGCGCCGTGGAGACTTCTACGGCGACTCCCACACCTCCCGCATGTCGGCATTTCTCAACGTCTCGGAATCTGAAAACAAGACCTTTGAATACGTGGTGACGCAGGAACGCTCAGGGTGGTACAAGCTATCTGACAGCAGTCAGGCTCAGTGTAGCCATATCGACCGCCCAACTCCGTCTGCGAGCCGGGCGTTTCGATCCTCATCCGAGGCGGTGTGACCACCATGGACCCGGTCGACATGGCCACTCCGCACCCATATCGTCCGCAGCGTCGTCGGCGCTACAAGCAGATCCACGTGGCCAAACCCGCGATCTGGGATGGTACATCCTACGTTCGGATCAAAACGGGCCAGGGATGGGCGGTCTCGGGCTGTCGGTCGGCCAGTACCGACCAGTCTGCGTGTCATCCCACCCACTCCGGCTCGACCTCTTGCGGCAAGATGTGCACGGTGACGCTTATGGCAATGCCATGGCAACACTTAATTCCTTTCCGTTCGTAGCCGCTCATCCTTGCGGTGCCAGCTTCATTGCGGCAATGCTGGATACGGAAAGACGGAAACCGCCGAGATCACTTGCGACAACAGTATGGCCTGGTTATCGAATTTCTTTTCAGTGCAAGCTATCGACAGGGTTGCCGGTCATTATTGGGCCGGCGTGGCAGATCGTGATGCTGCGGTATCCGCGATGACCCCGGTCCAGCGAACAGAATCCGGGCAGCCATCCGCCGGTCGCGGCCGAGAACCAGGTGTCGTGCCGGTCGGTCGCGGGTGAGACGTCACGCGTCAGCTGGCCAACAGCGCAACGGGATCGGCCTGGCGGCGGAAATGATCTGCTCGTCGGCCGTGCCGAGCGCGGGCCATTGGGCAGCGGGTAATTCCCGCAAGGGAACTCGACCTCGATCAGAGGCGTATCGGCTCTGCGTCCGACACCTCCGCCGCGAATTCTCCGGACAATAGTTCGGCGATGAGCTGCATCGCGCGAGGGGTTACGTCGCCCGCGGCGGATAAGCCGGCCCTTCGATCTGGGAGATGTGTTTTATCAAGGTCATCGCGAACGAACGACGAGCAGGGGCACCTCTACCGAGTGCAGCAGCGCATTGCTCGTCGACCCGAGCACCATGCTGACGAATCCGCCTCGACCGTGCGTGCCGACCACCACGAGCTGGGCGTTCGCCGACTGATCGAGCAGGGATCGCGCCGGGCGGTCCACGGTGACGATGCGCCGCACGGCGAGGTCCGGGTAGCGCTCGGCCCAGCCCGCGAGACTCTCGGCCAGGACCGCCTCGGCGGATTCCCGAGCGCCGTCCCATCCGCGGACCGGTACGTCCAGCCCGCTGCTGTCGCTCCAGGCGTGCAAGGCGACCACGTCGACATTCCGCCGAGACGCCTCCTCGAACGCGAGCTCGACGGCGGGCGCACTGTTGCTGGTTCCGTCGACTCCCACGAGCACCGGTTGCCGAGCCGACACGGCATCGATCGCCGAGGCACCGTGGATCACCGCGACCGGACAGTGCGCGTGGTGAGTTGTCGCGGTACTCACCGAACCGAGCAGTCCCCGCTGGAAAGCGCCGCGCCCGCGGCTGCCGACCACCAACATCCGCGCTCGCGCCGACCGCTCGATGAGCAGAGGAATGATCAGTTCGAAGGTCAGCTCGGTGGTGATGGCAGGTTCCTCGCCGGGCGCGGCCGTCCGTGCAACGCGCGTGGCCTCGGTGAGGATGCGTTCGCCGTCGCTGCGCAACCACTCCAGGTCGGCCTCGCCCAGCGAGATGCCCGGCCCGAAACCGGTCCGGATCGCCATCGAGGTGACGATGTGCATGGCGCGGTGATGCAGGGCTGCTTCGACGGCAGCCCACGCTACCGCCTGAAACGAGCTGGGCGAGCCGTCCACGGCCGCCAGGATGGGATAGTCGACCGCTGTTGAGTGCGAGGCGCTTTCGGTGGCGGCCATAGGCGTGTCCTCTCTGCTGCCACGACTTCGAGCATCGCGCGTCCTGCGTGCGACCGGCAGAGACGAAGGTCATTCGGTGGACGGGCCGTCGGACCCCGCATTCCGGTCCGCGCGGTAGGCAGCGACCACGGTCGGCAGCGTCGGGTACATGTGCGATTCGCCGATCCTCGATGTCAACCCCGAGGCGTCCAAGTCGACGCGCAGATCCTGTTTGACGCGCGCCATCGCGAAGACGATCCCCCGCTCGGCCAGTTCGGCCCGGAGTTGTTCGACCGCGTCCAGCGCGGTCAGGTCGACTTCCACGTTCGCCTCCGCGTTGAGCACGAACCAGCGCACCGGAAGACCTCCGCGTCCGGACCGAGCATCCACCGCTGCCAGCGCCCTGCGCCGGAAGTCCTCGGCGTTGGCGAAGCACAGCGGGGCGTCGTAGCGGTAGATCACCAGTCCGGGAACAGGTTTCGCGTCGGGATAGTCGTCGACGTCGTGCATTCCGGCCAGCCCTGGGACGAAGCCGAGTATCGCGTCGTGGGCGCGGGCGATCCGGCGCAGCAGATCGAAGATCGACAGCGCGATCGCGATCAGCACGCCGTAGAGCACACCGAGGCCGAGTACCGCGACGACCGTGCCGAGCGCCAGCACCAGCTCGCTACGCCGGAATCGGGCGATACGACGGAACTCCGGCAGGTTGATCAGCCGCAGCGCCGCGTAGATGACCAGCGCTCCCAGCGCCGCGGTCGGGAAGGCCGCGAGGATGCCGCGGGCTCCGAACAGTACCGCGAGCACACCGCCGAGCGTGACCAGTGAGTACAGCTGGGTGCGAGCGCCCATGGCGTCGGCGATCGTGGTTCTGCTGGCGGAACAGCTCACGGGGAATCCGTGCAGCAGCCCGGCCCCGAGGTTGGCCGCGCCGAGGGCGGCGAGTTCGGTGTTCGCTTCCACGCGGTATCCGTGGCGGGCCGCGAACGCACGGGCGGTCAAGACGTTGTCGGAGAAGGCCACTACCGCGATGCCGACCGCGGGGAGGATCAGCGCCGCGACGTCGTTCATGGCGACCGAGTTCAGGCCGGGCGCCGGAATCCCGGCGGGGATCGCGCCGACCGTGCGGATGCCGAAACGGTCCAAAGCGAAGACCGCCACCACCGCGGTCGCCAGCAACACCGCGATCAGTGGCCCCGGCGCCCGCGGAGCACGCCGAGCCAGCACCAAGAGACCCGTCAGCACCGCCGCCGCGAGCCAGACGGTGGCCCCGTGCCATTGGTCCAGGTTCTCGAGGAAGGAACGCAGTTCCGCGAGAATGGATTCGCCCTCGACCGGCACCCCGGTCACCGACTCGAGCTGGCCGACGATCATGATCCCGGCGGTGCCCGCCAGGTACCCGACCAGAACCGGTTTCGACAGCAGATCCGCCAGCACGCCCAACCGGGCGGCCGCACCGGCCAGACACAGAACGCCGACCAGCAGTGCGAGCACCGCCGCCAGTGCGGCGTACCGAGCGGGGTCGCCCAGCGCGAGCGGAGCCAGCGCGACGGCGGTGAGCAGCGCGGTGGTCGACTCCGGACCTACCGAGAGCTGACGCGAGGTCGCCAGCAGGGTGTAGACCGCCAGCGGCCCCAATGCCGCCCACAGCCCCGCCACGGGCGGCAGTCCCGCGACGGTCGCGTAGGCCATGACCTGCGGGACGAGGTACGCGGCCACGGTGATACCCGCGAGCAGGTCGGACCGCAGCCATGCCCGCTGGTAACCCTCGAATTGCCGGATCCCTGGGAGCAAACGTGCCAGCACCGTTCCAGCATCGCCTACCGACCGCCGAGGATGCGGCCGAAATCGGACTCCGCCCGGCAATGGTGATCATCAGTTTTGGGGCGAAGGTCCCACGGTAGGTGTCGGTGGGCTCTGTCCGTCCGCTTCCCACCGCCCGTAGCGTCGTAATCCTCCAGTTCCGCAGCACACCGCGCAGAGGAGCAGGCCGTGCGCGCCAGCAACAATCCCCCCGTCCTCGTCGGCGTCGACGGCTCGTCGCCCGCGCTTGCCGCCGTGCGCTGGGCCGCCATCTATGCGGCCAACCGTCGCGCGCCGCTGCACATCGTGTACACGATCGGCGCGCCGAGGGACTTCGGCCCCGGAATCAGTGTTCCGTATCTCGACTACGACAGCTACCTGCAGGAGGGACGGACAGCGCTCGACCTCGCGCGCAAAACCGCCGTCTCGACAACCTCCCCCACCGGGGAACTCGACATCAGTACCGATCTGGTCGAGGCACCGCCGATCCCGGTCCTGCGCGACCGATCCGGCTCCGCGCGTCTACTCGTCGTCGGCACCCACGGGCTCGGCGCCTTCAGCCGCACCGTCCTCGGCTCGGTCAGCACGGCGCTGGCCCGGCACGCCGCATGCCCCGTCGCGGTGATCCCGGAGACCGCAGACCCCTCCGACGGGGCTGTGGTGGTCGGCGTCGACGGGTCGGGGCGCAGCGCCCACGCCATCGAGATCGCCTTCGACGAGGCCGCGCACCGCGGTGCGGAGTTGGTCGCGGTGCACACTTGGTCGGAGTTCTTCCGCTATGCCTCGCGCAGCGAAATGCAGGAAGAGGCCGAGGCACTGCTCGCCCAGAGCCTGGCCGGGTACGGCGAGAAGTATCCGGAGGTGCCGGTGCGGCGCATCGTCGTCGAAAACCGCCCCGCCAAGCGATTGCTCGAGGAGGGCGAGCATGCGCAGTTGATCGTCGTCGGCAGCCACGGGCGTGGCGGTTTCGCCGGGATGACCCTCGGTTCGGTCAGCCAGGCGGTGCTGCACGGGGCGAACAAGCCGGTGATCATCGTCAGGTCGGTGAGCTGATCACTCGCTCGCCGTCACCGGTCGGGCTGCCGGGTTCAGCGGCAACCTGACCGTATCCCCGGGCGCCAGTCGAGCGGCCTGGTCCCGGCAGGTGATCTCGATCGGCGGCGACGCGCCGGGATCCGAACTGACCTCGACGCCGTCGCCGCTGACGCGCACGGTGAGCCGGTGGCCGCGGTAGACCATCGGGAACGACAGGGAACCGAGCGATTCCGGCCGGTAGGGGCAGAAGATCAGCCGATCGCGGCGGATCTCCAGCCCGGTGAAGCAGCGCTGCAGCAGATCGATGCTGCCTGCCATCGCGGCGAGGTGAATCCCCTCCGCGGTGGTGCCGCCCTGGGATGTCGGCGACGTCGGACTCGAGCACGAGATCGAAGAATTCCACGGCGCGATCGCGGTTGGCGCGGGCCAGCACCCAGGAATGCACCAGCGCGCTCAGTGTCGAACCGTGGGAGGTGCGCGCCAGGTAGTAGTCGATCGTGCGGGGGATCATCTCGCCGGGCAGCTCGTAGCCGAGATGGCCGAGCAGCGGCGACGATATCGGCCAGAGTTCCATCGAAATCGAGCAGTACCGCGGCCTTCTCCGTGCTCAGCAGATCCTCGATGCGAGAACAGCATTCGACGACGTCCGGAACCTCTGGCATCCGCCGGAAGCCCCCGCGTAACCGCACCCGAACGAGGTCGTCGAGTACCACGTCGGCGCCCGATGTCAGCAAACGGTCGGCGTTCGCATGCCGGTCGACGCCGATGACCAGCGCGAAGCCGCCGCGTCGGCCGGCCGCCACGCCCGCCTCGGCGTCCTCCACGACCACCGTACGGTCGGGTTCGGCGTCCAGCCTGCGTGCGGCCTCGAACAGCATTGCCGGGTCGGGTTTTCCGGGCAGACCCAGCTCCTCGGCATCGACGCCGTCCACCCGCACGGTGAACAGGTCGGTGATCCGGGCGGCCGTGAGCACCTCGACGCAGTGGCGGCTGGCGGAGAACACGCCGGTGCGGATTCCGGCGGCGTTGCCCCAGGGCAGGGTGATGCCGCGCGCGGCAAGAAAGTCCTCCACGCCCCGATATCGTGGTTTGCCGTCCACGAAGCGCAGGTAGTCGGATTCGGTGAACGGGGACCGGTCCTGTCCGGCGCCCGCCGCACGCCGGGTCAGGAAGTCGTCGAACAGTTCCGCCCAGGCCGCGGCGTGAATCGACGCGCTGTCGGTCACCACCCCGTCCATGTCGAAGATCACCGCGTCGTGGTGGCGCGAATCGATCCGCGGCGCCGCCGGTGCACCGTTCTCCACTCGTCCAGCCTGAACGAGTCGATTCGTCCCGTCCAGGGGCAAAGGTCCGCTACCGCAGCCGGACAGGCGGGACCACCGCGGCGAGATCCGGGACCAACGACTCCTCCGGCACCGGCTGTCCGAGACCTACCGTCAGCGATATGAAACAGCTACCGACCGGTGCAACCATCGAGAAGGCCGTCCTGCTCGCTGCCAGGGCGCCGTCGCTACACAACAGCCAGCCCTGGCACTGGACATTCGACGGCGACGCGCTGCGCCTTTTCGCTGAGCCCGAACGCATGCTGCCGGCGACGGATACATTCGGCAGGCAGATGCTGATCAGCTGCGGTATCGCCCTGAACCACCTGCGCGCAGCCATGGCCGCGACCGGCTGGCGGATCCTCGTCGCCCGCTTCCCCGACCCGAACCGTCGCGAGCACCTGGCCACCATCGCCTTCCGACCGGCCCAGATCGTGACCGATGGCGACCGAGCCCGCGCGGACGCCATTCTCCGGCGGCACACCGACCGGCTGCCGTTCGCGGCGCCGACCGGGTGGTCCGATTTCGAATCGGTCCTGCGGACCACCTTCGACCCGGAGGATGCCACCCTGGACGTGTTGCGGGACGACAGCCGGCCCACCTTGGCCCGCGCCTCGGAGATGACCGCGGCCCTGCGTCGCTACGACTCCGGATACCACGCCGAATTGCAGTGGTGGACGGGGCACACGGTCGCCGATGCCGGTGTCCCGGGGGAAGCCCTGATCTCCCCGGAGGAACGGCAGCGCGTGAGCGTGGGACGTAAGTTTCCGGCGGCCACTGGAACACAGCGGCGCAGCGAGATCACCGCGGACCATTCGGTGATCCTCGTCCTGTCCACCGACAGCGACGCGCCGGACGACCTGCTGCGCTGCGGTGAGGTGCTGTCCACCGTGCTGCTCGAGTGCACCCTCGCGGGGTTCGCGACATGTCCGCTGACCCATCTCACCGAGATGCCGGGCAGTCGCGCCGTCGTCCAGGAATTGACCGGCCGCTCCCACCTGCCACAGGTCCTGATCCGGGTGGGACTCGAGCCCGAGCCCGCGCAGGAAGGTCCGGCGACACCGCGCCGACCACTCACCGAGATCCTCGACATGCCCGAATCCGAGAGCTGACTCCGCGCCGCCATCGAGACCGCGGGTCAGTACCCGGCATCACGGCGGCGGAATCCGGCGATGCCGATCGCCAGTGCGGCCACTACTGCCATGGTGATCACGAGAATCGGTGCGGCGGTGAGGGTTTCGAGTGGCACCCGCGGAGTATGCGTGAACGGAGACGCATCGTCGAACCAGTCGGGCAGATCGAAGGCCGTCGCGAACAGCACGGCGACGGCACAGTAGGCGAACGCCGCCCAAGCCAGCGGGACGGCCGCCTTGGGCAACCAGCCGAATCCGAGCGCCGCGACGGCGACCACCAGCCAGACCGCGGGCGCGTACCCGAACGCCACGCCGGTCATCCGGAGCGGCTGAACAGCATCCGCGATCGTCAACCCGTACGCCAGCCCGATGCCGAAACCCCCGACAGCCAGCATGAACGCACTGCCGCCCAGAGCGACCGCCAGGTGGCTCGCCAGCCAGGAATACCGGCTGACGGGTGAACCGAGCACCGGTTCGGCTCGGCCCGCGGTCTCCTCGCCGCGGGCGCGTAGCACGCTGCTGACTCCGAACGCGGAGGCAAGTAGCGCGACGATCGAGACCGTCAGTGCCAGATACGAATCCACCGCGTCGGCCACACCGCCGGGCAGGTAGGCGGCGATCTCCGGATTGTCGGCAAGAAAGTCCTCGATGCTGTCGGCGAACGAGCCATATGCCGCGCCAAGCGCGAAAACACCGATCGCCCAACCACACACCGAGCCGCGCTGCAGCCGCCAGGCCAGGCCCAGCGGTGAACTCAGCGCCCACGACGCGGTCGCGCGACCGGTCCCGTACGAGAGCAGTCCCGCGCCGAAGTCACGCCGTTCGAGCAGGGCGAACGCGACGGCGGTGAGCGCGAGGGTCGCGGCGGCGAACAGCAGCAGAGTCCACCAGCGGTCGCCTGCGAACGGGTAGCTGCGCTGCCCCCACCCGATCGGCGATGTCCAGGAAGCGGCACCGCCTCGGACATCGCCGATCGCGCGTGCCACGTAGGCGGCCGCGAGAGCCAATCCGACTGCTCCGTAGACGCTGCGCGGGTTCTCGAAGATCTGCGCCGCGACCGCGGTGAGAGCGCCGAAGGTGACGCCGACACCGCCGGTGACGAGTCCGAGCAGCAGCGAACCGCCTGCCGGAAGCCCGGTGCCGACCGCGGCGGCGAAGACCACCAGCACGACGGCGACATCGGCGAGCCCGGCCAGCGCCAGCGCCGCGACGGCGGGGGCCCGGCGTCCTACTCGGGCTGAACGGAACAGTTCGGCCCGCCCGGTTTCCTCGTCCGAGCGCGTATGCCGCCCGACCAGGAACATGTTCATCAACGCGACCACGACCGCCAGATAGGCGAAGATCTCGAACACGATCTCGCCGCCGATGGTGTGCAGCAGCTGGGTCGGCCCGCCCATGGCGATGGCGGCCGCGTTGGCGCTCATCGTCTCGCGGATCTGCGCGAGTTTCTGCGGTGTGTCGTAGAAGCGCTGACTGCCAAGGGATTGGAACGCCAGCAGCGCGGCGATGCCGACCACCCAGCACGGCATCGTGAATCGCTCGCGCCGCAGCGCGAACCGCAGCAGGGTGCCTGCTCCGGGGGTGTTCTGGCGCAGCATCGACGCGACGCTCACCGCTTCTCCTCGGCTGCCGGGACCGGGGCGCCGTAGTGGCGCAGGAAGATGTCCTCCAGGCTCGGCGGTGCGCTGGTGAGACTGCGTACGCCGAGATCGGCCAGTATGCGCAGCACCGGGTCGAGGTGGGCGGTGTCGACGTCGAATCTGGTGTGCGTGCCGTCGCGGACCAGGTCGTGCACGCCCGTCACCGCGTCCAGATCCGTTGCCGGCCGGATGGTTTCGACGGTGATCGTGGTGCGCGTCAGATGCCGCAGCTCGGACAGCGTGCCGCTTTCCACGGTGCGTCCGCGCCGGATGATGCTCACCCGGTCGCACAGCGCCTCCACCTCGGCGAGAACATGGCTGGACAGCAGCACGGTCCGGCCCTCGCTCTTCGATTCGGTGATACAGCGCTGGAATTCGGCCTCCTTCAGCGGGTCGAGGCCGACGGTCGGCTCGTCGAGCAGCAGCAGTTCCGCGTCCGAGGACAATGCCGCGACGAGCGCGACCTTCTGCCGGTTGCCCTTCGAATAGGCGCGCGCCTTCTGGTGCGGGTCCAGATCGAATCTCTCCAGCAGCTCGGCGCGGCGCCGCCGATTGGTATCCCCGCGCAGTCGCCCCATCACGTCGATCACCTCGCCACCGGTGATCCCGGGCCAGAGCAGGACCTCACCGGGCACGTAGGCCAACCGGGCGTGCAGGGCGACCGCGTCGGACCAGGGATCGCCACCGAGCATGCGCACCGTCCCGGAGTCGGCGCGCAGCAGTCCGAGCAGGATCCGGATCGTCGTTGTCTTGCCCGAGCCGTTCGGCCCCAGAAATCCGTGTATCTCACCGGTGCGCACGGACAGGTCCAGACCGTCGAGCGCCCGCACGGTACCGAACGACTTCGTGAGACCGGTGATGCAGATCGCGGGCTCGGTCATCGCGGCATCCTTTTCGGCTACAGCTTGTAGCCGATCCGGCGGAGTAGCTGCCTGCGGTCTTCCTCGTCGTCCGCGCTTTCCACGCCAAGCGGCGCGGCCCCGTCTATCACGCCGACTATGCCCCTGCCCAGCTCCGTCTCCGCGATCAGCACCTCGACAGTATTCGCTGTGGCACAGAAAACGCCGCAGACCTCCGGAACGTGTTGCACCGCGTTGAGCACATTGACCGGGTATCCCTCGCGCAGGAACACGATGAACGAGTGTCCCGCGCCGACCGCGACCGCGTTCTTCGTGGCGAGCTCGACCAGGTCATCGTCGTTGCCGGAGCGACGGACCAGCCGCGGCCCGGATGCCTCGCAGAACGCCAGCCCGAAGCGCAGCTGCGGACCGATCCCGACCAGTGCCTCATGGAGGTCTTCCACCGTCTTGATGAAGTGGGACTGCCCGATGATCACGTTGAGATCGTCCGGTTTGTCGATACGCACCGCAGTCAACTCCATCGGAACATCGTGCGACTCGGCGCGTCGCGGCCGTCAGGGCAATTGGTCCCGGCGGGGCGGGATCTTCTTCCCTTGTGCCGGTCGGTGGCACCGGGATTCGACACGACACCGGTCGCCCTGACGGCGGTAGTGCCCCCTGTCGCGGGACCTTCGCCCCTGTGCAGTGGCGACCCGCGCGGCGCACGCTCATCGCAGATGAACCGAGGAGGCCTCGATGGAGTACCGGGTGGCTCTGGTGGAGTCGGCACCCGAAACGGTGCTGCGGGTACCACGGGAGATCCGTCCGAACCCGACTTTGCTCGGCGAGGACATCGTCGAGGGAATGCGGGAACTGACCCAGATCGCGCAACGCGCCGGATTGACCGCCAGTGGTGCGCCGACGATCACGTTCCACCACGAGCTGCCCGTCGACGAGGCGATCCCGGTGGATTTCGGCGTACCGGTGGAACCAGCGCCGAAGCTGGGCCCGAGTTCCGGCGCGGAAGTGGTGGTGGTGCCCGGAACGCTCGTCGCCCGCACCTGCCACCGCGGCAGCTACCGCGATCTCGGCGCCGCCTATGTGGCGCTGCGGGAATGGCTGCACAACTCCGGCTATCGGCCGACCGGACCGCCGACCGAGGCGTACCTGATCGGTCCCGACGAGGTGACCGATCCACGGCGGCTGCTCACGGAGATCCGCTTGCCGGTGGCCCCCGCGCCGGCCATCTCGATACATCTCGACGCGCCGTTCGACGTGGCTGTCCGACGAACCCGGGAGGCGTTGCGGCAGCAGGGGCTCAGTGTGATCGCCGAGGTCGATGTGCAGGCCACACTGCACGAGGCGCTCGGCGAACACATCGAGAACTACCTGCTCCTCGGTGTCTGTGATCCGGGGCTGACCTATCGCGCGCTGACGGCCGATCGCCAGGCCGGACTACTGCTGTCGTGCAGTGTGGTGGTGCGCTCGGTCGACACCGGCACGCTGGTCGAGGCCACGGATCCCGAGTTGCTGGTGCGCGGCACCCAGCCGGCGCTGCGGCCGGTCGCCGAAGACGCGCGCCGGCTACTCGCCGCCGCGCTGGAGAGCCTCCGTGAACCGGCACCGGCGTGATCGGGCTCCGCGCCGAACCCGGCCTCCGGCTCTCCGCGAGGCCGAACGGTCTACTTCTGCGCGGGGCGGCGCGGGCGGATCACCGGTAGGGGCGAACGTCGTCCGGTTCACTGGGGCTCGCGCGCGTGGCGGCGCAGCCTGTCTGCAGTGGAATCGCCGGGCGTGACCAGCGGTGACGATGGTCCCACCGGCACGGGCACGAGGCCTCTCACCCGACCCGGCGCACGCGAGCAGGCTCGTGGATATGGAGATCCAGCACGCTCCCGACCGCCCCGTTTCGACACTCCGGGGCTGGGTAGTGCGGTACACGACATGGCTCTCCTACCCGCCGCCGTCGACTACGTGCGCGCCCACCGCGACGAGTTCACCGGGCCGCGACGTCTGCTTGTTCAGCGTCGGGCGCGGGGTGCTGCGCGATCCGATCGGACGCCGCGCATTCGCTCCTCGACCCATCCGTGAAAGGCGAACCCATGAGTTATCACCGTGACCCCCTCGCCCCTGCGGTCCACACCGCTCACGAGTGGCTGCGCGCCGTTGCCGACGGGCTCGGTACCGAGGACCGTCCTTTCGCGCACCGCGCTCTGCGCGCCTGGCTGCATTCGGTGCGTGACCGCATCGGCGTCAGTGCGGCCGCGCACCTGAGCGCCCAGCTGCCCGAACTGCTGCGCGGGATCTTCTACGAAGGCTGGGTTCCCGCGCACGTCCCCGTCCGGCACGATGTGCCGTCGTTCCTCGCCCAGTTCGCCGCCGAGGCAGGCGTTTCGCGCGACGAGGCAGTGGCGCTCGCCGGCGCGGTCACCGATTCGCTCACCGACCTGTTCTCCCCCGGACAGCTAGACCACGTGTTCGCGCTGCTGCCGGAGAATCTGCGGTCCATCCTGCGGGGATCGGACCTCGCCAGCACGTTGTCGGCATCGGCGGCGGTCGCCCGACCGCAGCCGTCTCGCATCGACGAATTCGACAACCGGCTGCGGGCGCTGTCCGACGCGGTGGCAGCCCTCGTTCGCGGCCTCGAGGAACCGCTCGGCGGCGAAACGCATAACGCCGCGCGGGTATCCGCGGCTCAGCAGGCCCACCGGATTCTGCTCGCCGAAGGGCTGACCGGCTCCACCGCATCGACACGCTGATCCAGGAGGGCCCGTCGTCCCTGTTCACTCCCCGGCCATCCCCGGCCGGGGCAGCCGCCGTAACTCGGCGTGCTCCCGCAGCCGCTGGATCTCACGCCCGATCCCGTCGGCGATCACGGCGATATCAGGTGCGGTGTCGTAGTCACCGGTGATGCCGAACGTCAGGTGGTCCGCGTAACTGAGGATCGCGATCGCGGTGCGCAACCGCATGGCGATCGGCACGGCCGGTAGCAACTCCAGGACCTTCCGCCCGCGGATGGTCAGTTCGCGGCGCGGGCCGGGCACGTTGGTCGCGAGCGCACCGACGCTGCGCTGGGGAAATCGCGCCATCAGCCGGATACCCCACGCGACGGCCGCGAAGGGCACCCGGCCCGCCAGGGCGAGTATCGAACTCTGCGCCCGCGCCTCGCCTCTCGACTTGTGCTTCGACATCCGCCCGTGAATCATCTCCAGACGCTCGACCGGATCGGCCACATCGATCGGTAGGAACGGCAGCATCGCTGAGACCCGGTTGTCGAGCGTGTATTTCGCCTCCGTGGGCCGCATCGACACCGGAACGAGAATGCGCAACTTGTCCCGGGTCGGCCGCTCGTTCCTACTGCGCAAAAGGTCACGGTACGCGGCGGCGATGGCGGTCAGGACGACATCGTTGACGGTGGCGCCGAACGCCGTGCCGATCGCGTGGACATCCGACAGCGCGGCCCGTGCGACGACGTACCGGCGCTGCCGTCCGATGGGGCCGTTGAGCGAGCACTCCGCGGTCGGCGAAACCGCTGCGACAGCCAATGGGACCAGACTGCGGACCATGCCGATCAGGTATCGGGGCACGACTACCGGCAGCCGCATTCCCTGGCGAGCGTAATTCAGCCACTCCATGGCGGCGCAGACCCGTGACTCGGGCGCCACCTTCTCCGTCCCCGCCGCCACCGGATCGCACAGATTCTCGAAGACGGAGATCCCGGACACGCCGTCGACCAGGCTGTGATGCGCTTTGACGATCAGCGCCCAGCGGTCCCCGGCGAGATGTTCCACGACGACGCACTGCCAGAGCGGATGATCGCGGTCGAGCCGCTCCTCCAGTTCGGTCGCGACGAGTTCGCACAGCGCCGACTCGTCGCCGGGTGCGGGCAGCGCGGTCCATCTGATGTGGTGTGCGAGATCGAAATTCGGGTCGTTCTCCCATACCGGTGTGGCCAGGTCGAGCGGGGCACGGCGCACCTTCTGACCGAGACGTACGTTCTGTTTCACGCCGCCGGCGAGCACACCGGTGAGCTCGTCCCTACTCGGCGGCGATCCGGCAATGATCGCCACCGCGCCGATCCCGAGACTGAGATGACGGTCGGCGTCCTCTAGTTCCATGAAGCCCGAATCGAGGGGCCGCAGTTCTGTCATTGTGCACGCTCCGGATGCGTCACTATGTGTCCTTGCCGATCGGCCTGCTCATACGCCGCCACTCGGACTCCCAAGCCGCGCTATGGATCCGCCCCAGCAGCCAGCTCGTAGTCAGCATCAGAGCTACTGCGCCACAACATATCCCGGCCAGCGTGACCAGGCCGGTCAGTATGCCGGACCACGCCGCATGGGCGGACGGCCGCGGCGGCGCGGTCACCTTGTCGTCCGGGCCGAGCCATACCGTGACGCGGCTGCCGAGTTCGGTCCTACCGGCGACCTCCACGGTCGCGCTGTGTTCTCGGCCGCCGCGCGTCCAGTGCACGGTCGCTTCCCGCTGCTTGTCGATGCCCTCGAACCGGCCCGTCGTCACCCTGCGCACCGGTTCGCCCGTGACGGTGGCTGTCACCGCGACCTTCCCCGTGTTGTCGGCACGGATGCGCTCGGCCGCGGCCGCGTAACTCGTCGTCCCGGCCGCGCCCGCGAGCGGAACGGCAATCAGCACCACCACCGCGGCCAGCAGCCGCACCAGCGCCTCCCACCGGTCCGAGGCGCGCATCAACGGATTGGCGCTCCATGGCTGCGACCGCCATAGACGAACTACGGGCGACGGATACAGCGGCACCTGGATCACCTCTTTCGAGCACCCGCGTCGGTGACCTATGGGTCCAGCGGATGCAGCACTTCATCGAGTGGGCGGCGCGGAGAGGCCGGTACCTGGCCCGCGCCCTCGTCCGCCCAGCCGATCCGGACGACGATGTGCGGGTAACCGTTGTCGCCGAGAACATTCGTGCGGATCCGGTTTCTGGTGCCGGCCAACTCCAGCGGCTCCGTCAAAGGGCAGGTCGCCAGGCCGAGCGTCGTGGCGATCAGCAGCACCGCGCTGGCGGCCTCACCTGCCAGCAATCGCGACAAACGATCGTCGGCGGGCGTGCTGAGCAGGATCAGCCGGTCGGCGGCGTCGGCGTCGCCGATTACCGCCTGCGGCAGCCCCGGATTCGAGAATGGCCGCACGGTCGGATCGGTGGCGAGCAGTACTGCCCGTCGCTCGGGGACGCCGTGCCTATCGCTCCACTGCGCGAGTTCGGCACCGTAGGAGAAGTCGCGGGTATGTTCCCAGGCCGCCTGCTCGAATGCCCGCAGCAACTGTGTCCGAGCGGGTTCGGCATCGATGCCGCGAGCCTGGACTCCGTTCGTGGCGCCTGCGGCGGCGACAGTCTCGACGTATGCGCCCGGCACCGCTCGGGGGGCGTAACGCCGGCGATCGGTGTGCCGCCGGTTGATGGCAGCCGCCATCCGAACCGCTTCGGCAGTGGTGGTGGCGGCCTGGAACTCGACGACAGCCAGATGCCGCGGCTCGGCGGGATCCGGCAGCCGATGGATCACCGTCTCCCATCCGGACCCGCGCGCCGCTACCCGCAGATGATGCAGCGCCGCCCCACAACTCAGGAGCAGATCGCGACCATCCGGGTCCGTGTGCGGAAGCCATCGGCTTTCGTCGGCATAGAGGTGCGCAATGGTGTCACCGACCCGCCACAACCACGGCTGGGTGTTGTGCACCGACGGCGCCCGCATCGCCGAAGCCAGCACGGAGCGAAGAGTGTCGCTGTCGGGCTGTGCGCACGGCATCGCATGCCCCTTGAACTCAGCCACGATAGGCACCTTCCAGCTGGCTATACCGGCTTGGTTCCTCCTTCAGCATTGCGCGATCCGGCGGCGTAGATAGCAGTCGAAGGTCACCGAATGCCGGGCCCTCCGGCCACGATCGGACCACGCGAACGGGCCGACTGTGCCTCGACCGCGCTCCCCGGCCGCTGGTCTTCGGTGCCGGCGCTCGGCCCGGTCCCGGGCGGTGGACCGCCGGCCTCCGATGTGACGAGCGGTTGCCCGGAAAGGGGACCTTGGTCCTTACCCAGCGGACCGCTCCGGTGCGTACTCTCGACCCCACCACTTCTTCCCGGATTGGACACCACCATGATCACGGTGTTTCTGGTCGATGATCACGAAATAGTCCGCCGCGGGCTGGTCGACTTGCTCTCGGCGGACCCGGAACTGTCCGTCGTGGGAGAGGCGGGCGACGTCGCGCAGGCCCTTGCCCGGATCCCCGCACTGCGGCCGGACGTCGCCGTCCTCGATGTGCGCCTGCCCGACGGCAACGGCATCGAACTCTGCCGCGATCTGCTGTCGAGACTCGACGATCTGCGGTGCCTGATCCTCACCTCGTTCACCGACGAACAGGCCATGCTCGACGCCATCCTCGCGGGGGCCAGCGGCTACGTCGTCAAGGACATCAAAGGCATGGAGCTGGCCAAGGCCATCAAGGAAGTCGGCGCCGGGCGCTCCCTGCTCGACAACCGCGCGGCCGCCGCCCTGATGCAACGGCTGCGCGCGAACACCCAGCAGGACGGCCCCTTGGCCGGCCTCACCGAACAGGAGCGCAAACTGCTCGACCTCCTCGGTGAGGGACTGACCAACCGGCAGATCGCGCAGCGCATGTTCCTGGCGGAGAAAACGGTCAAGAACTACGTCTCCCGGCTGCTGTCCAAGCTCGGTCTGGAACGGCGTACCCAAGCGGCGGTCTACGCGTCGAAACTCCGGTCCCGGTCTTCCGGGTCAACCGTTGACTCCTGATCCGTGTCCGCTGACGCCGCAGATCCGTGTGCGAATTGCCGAGCGTTCACTTCGAGCAGCGCGTGAAATAACCTTGCTCTATGACCGATGACGCGCTAACCGGTATGTTCTCGGTGCGCGACACGCTGTCGCGGCTGCGGCTGCGAGAACTGCTCGCCGAGGTCAAGGACCGCATCGAGCAGATCATCGACGCTCGCGATCGGATGGACGGACTGATCGAGGCGATGCTCTCGGTCACCTCCGGCCTGGACCTCGATCGCACCCTGCGCACGATCGTGCATACGGCGACGTCGCTCGTCGACGCCCGCTACGGAGCGCTCGGCATCCGTGGCCACGACCAGCAGCTCACGCAGTTCATCTTCGAAGGCATCGACGAACCGACCAGGGAACTGATCGGTGATCTCCCGCAAGGCCACGGTGTCCTCGGGTTGCTGTTCAGCCAGCCCAAACCGATCCGCCTGGACAACCTCGCAGACCATCCGTGCTCGGTCGGGTTCCCCGGACATCATCCGCCGATGCGCACCTTCCTCGGTGTCCCGGTCCGCATTCGCGACCAGGTTTTCGGCAACCTGTATCTCACGGAGAAGGCCAACGGCCTGCCGTTCACCGAGGACGACGAGGTCATCGTGCGGGCGTTGGCGGCCGCGGCCGGTATCGCCATCGACAACGCGCACCTGTACGAATCCGCGCGCACCCGGCAAGCCTGGATCGAGGCCACCCGCGACATCACGACCGAATTCCTTGCGGGCACCGCATCCGACCAGGTCCTGGCCCATCTCGTCGAGGCGACGCGTCGGCTGACCGGCTCCGAGCGGACCTTGCTCGCGGTTGTCCCCGACCCCGAGACCAGGCCGGACGACATCACCGAACTTCTCATCACGCACGCCGCGGGCGCCGAGGACAACCAGCGGCCGGTGAAGCTGCCCTTCGGGGACACGACGATCGGCAAGGCGTTCCGGCTGCGTGCCCCACAGCGCCTCGACGACTCACGCCGCGCTGATCTCGGCAAGATCTTTCCGGACGCCGGGCCGGCGCTGGTCCTGCCCATGCAGACCTCCGACTCCACGGTAGGGGTGCTGATAGCGCTACGTTCGGTGGAGTCGGCGCCGTACGACGACGAAACCCTCGAATTGACCGCCGCCTTCACCAATCAGGCGGCGCTGGCGATGCAGCTGGCCGACGCGCAACGGCGCATGCGGGAACTGGACATTCTGTCCGACCGCGACCGGATCGCCCGGGACCTGCACGACCACGTCATCCAGCGACTGTTCGCCGTAGGCCTCAATTTGCAGGGCACCGTGCCCCGCTCACGCGTACCCGAAGTGCGGGACCGGCTCATCCAGGCGATCAACGATTTGCAGGAGGTCGTCCAGGAGATCCGGACCTCGATCTTCGACCTGCACGGCGGCGACGGCCACAGCGCGCGCCTGCGGCAACGCATCGAGGACGCGATCCGGCAGCAGACCGGCGCCAGTGCGATCCGCACCTCCGTCCACATCGCGGGACCGCTGTCGGTGATCGAACCCGAACTGGCCGACCACGCGGAAGCCGTGGTGCGTGAGGCGGTCAGCAACGCCGTCCGGCACTCCGGCGCCAAGTCGGTCTCGGTCGAAATCGCGGTCGCCGACGACCTGACCATCCTCGTCGAGGACGACGGATGCGGAATCCCCGAGCATGTCACGCCCAGCGGTCTGACGAATCTGGCCCGGCGCGCCGAAGCAGCGGCCGGAACCTTCACGATCACATCCGGCACCGGCCCGGAGGGAAACACGGCCGGGACGCGGCTGTGCTGGAAGGTCCCCCTGCACTGAGCATCGGCTCGCCGACATTCGACGTGGTCAGGCCCGGCCCCGGACGTGAATCCCCGCTGGATCCCACTTCCTGCGGAGCGGAACCTCGCTCGTTCGACCGCGTGCGAGTGTGCCCAGGAGAAGAATGGGTCCTATGCGAACCGTGCTCATTCTCGGTGCCGGGTTCGGAGGGTTGGAGTTGGCCGCCCGCCTGTCGGGTTCGCTCGCCGACGAAGTCAGAGTCGTCCTCGTCGATCGGAACGACTCCTTCACCTTCGGCTTCGCCAAGCTGGAGATCCTGTTCCGTGCCGTGCTGCCGGCGGCCGTTCGGGTTCCGTACGCCGACATCGCACATCCGGGTGTCGAGTTCCGCCAGGAGGAGGTGACCGGGATCGACCCACGGACCCGCCACGTCGTGACCGACCGATCCGAGTACGATCCCGACATCCTCGTCGTCGCGCTCGGCGCCGACTACGACCCGGCGGCGACCCCCGGGTTCGTCGACGACGGGTACGAGTACTACTCGATCGACGGTGCCTGCCGGTTGCGGGACCGGCTCGACAGTTTCGACGGCGGGGCGGTGATCCTCGCGATTCTGAGCGTCCCCTTCAAATGCCCACCCGCCCCTTACGAGGGAGCGATGCTCCTGCATGAAAACCTGACCCGGCGCGGGGTGCGCGACCGGACCAGTATCCAGATGGTCAGCCCGATGGACTCGCCGATACCGGTGTCGCCGGACACCTCCGCTGCCATCGTCGAGGCGCTGGCCCAACGCGACATCGGGTACTTCCCCGGCCGCCGAGTCCACGCCCTCGATCCGAGCCGGCACATGGCGCTCACCCGTACCGGCGATCTCGCCTACGACTTGTTCATCGGGGTCCCGAAACACCGGGTTCCGGCCGTCGTCGAGGCATCGGGGCTGACCGTGGGCGGCACGGACGGCTGGATCGCCGTCGACCCGCGCACCCTCGAAACACCGTACCCAGGGATCTACGCCATCGGCGACTGCGCGGATGCCCCGGTCCCGCGTGCGGGCGTCTTCGCCGAGGACGCCGCCCGCACGGTAACCGCGGGAATCGCGGCGAGGGTGCGTGGATCGACGCCGTCCGAGAAGTACCTGGGCCGGGGTGTATGCCATATCGAGTTCGGTGACGGGCTGGTCGGCAAGGTCGATGCCGACTTCCTCTCCGGTCCTGCGCCGGTGGCGCCGTTCTCGCCGCCTTCGGTGGAGCTTGCCCGCGAGAAGGCCGACTCGGCCGCCGCCCGGCTCGGCCGGTGGTTTACCCGCTGATCGCGCGGTCTTCGCCCGCCTCGCCCTCGCGCCACGTCTTCGTCAGCACGTCGGCGATCTGAGACAGTCCGGATGCCACGGTCATCCGCCAGTGTGTCGTCGATACGGCGTGGTTGTACACCGTGCCGTCGACGATCTCACTCCAGATCGACGCGCCGACGCAGCCCGTCGGGTCATCGAGGGCTGCGGTGAAATACAGGACATCGCCGCGATACACGGGAGGGTTGTAAGCGGTCCGCAGCGCCACGGAGTGCACCGCCGCGTCGAGTATTCGGGTGACTCGGTCGGCTCCGAAGGAAGCGAACGGTTCGGGCAGTTCGGTGAGTTTCTGCGGCAGCGCGACCCAGTCCACTTCCGCGATATTGCCGAGATCCCCGGCCGCTTCACCGAGCAGGCCACCGATCAATTCGGCCACCGGCACCTTCCCCGCGTCGCTGGGCGCCGTATCGGGGGGATCTGCCATGTAGCTGTCCATCACCGCCAGCAGGGCGACGGTTTCGCCCTCGCGCTGCAGTTGCACCGCTATCTCGTGGGCGATGACGCCGCCGAATGACCAACCGAGCAGGTGGTAAGGACCAGTCGGTTGTACCGAGCGGATCAGCTCGACATAGCGGGCTGCCCAGTCCTCGATCGAATCCGGCATCACCTCCTCGGTGGCCAGCACCGGGGTTTGCAGGCCGTAGAGGGGCCGGTCCGGGTCGAGGTGGGCCGCCAGGCCCGCATACGACCAGGAGATTCCGGACACGGGATGCACGCAGAAGAGCGGTGCGGCCGAACCCCCCGCGCGCAGCGGCAACAGCATGTCGAAGGCTGTCTCGGTCTCCACATGGCCGCTGGCGCGGCGCGCCAGGTCCGCTACCAGCTCCCCGGGCGTCGGCGCGGTGAACACTCGCATCACCGGCACCTTCGTGCCGAGCGCCGAGGACAGCCGGGCGGTCAGCTTCGCGGCGATCAGCGAGTTTCCGCCGCGTTCGAAGAAGTTGTCGTCCATGCCGAAACGATCCGCGCCCAGCACCTCGGCGAAGGTCGCGGCCACCGTCGCCTCGAGGGGAGTGGCGGGAGCGCGGAATTCCCGTGCCCGGAATTCCGGCGCCGGCAGTGCGCGACGGTCGAGTTTGCCGTTGGCAGTCAACGGCATAGTGGCGATCACGACGATCGCGCCGGGCACCATGTAGCCGGTCAGGAATTCGGTCACCTGGCTTCGCAATTCGGCAGTATCCAGCCACGCACCGGCCTCGGGGAGGACGTATCCGACGAGCTGATCACCGAGCACCGCGTCGGAGCGGACCAATGCAACGGCCTGGCTGACGCCGGGGCAGCGCAGCAGCGCCGCCTCGATTTCCCCGAGTTCGATCCGGAAACCGCGCAACTGCACCTGCCGGTCGCCGCGCCCGCCGTAGGCGAGCCCCGGCTCACCACCGGACCGCGTCCAGCGAGCGAGGTCACCCGACCGGTACATTCGCGACCCGGGCGGCCCGAACGGGTTCGCCACGAACCGCGTCGCGGTCAGCTCCGGCCTGCCCAGATAGCCACGCGACAACTGACCACCGCCGACATAGATCTCCCCGGGAGTACCGAATGGCGCCGGACGCAAGCGGATATCGAGCACATGGGTGTCGAGTCCGGGCAAGGCGCGGCCGATCAGGCTGGTAGGGCTATCCACCAGGTGTTCGTCGAGCGACAGGAACGACACATGCACGGTGGTCTCGGTGATGCCATACATATTGACCAACCGCGGCGCATCCCCGGGATGACGCTCGTACCAGCGCCGCAGGTGGCGGAGATCCAGCGCCTCACCACCGAAGATCACATACCGCAATGCCAACTCTGCGGGTGAAGTGTCTCGGTCTGCTTCCACGAGCTGACAGAACGCCGACGGGGTCTGATTCAACACCGTCACCCGCTCCCGAACGAGCAACTCGCGCAACAACTCCGGTGACCGCGACGTCGCGTAGTCCACCACCACCACGCTGCCGCCGGTGACCAGCGCGCACCACAACTCCCACACCGAGAAATCGAACGCGAACGAATGGAACAACATCCACACATCACGCTCGTCGAACCCGAACAACGGCTGGGCGTTGGCGAACAACTGCTCCACATTCCGGTGGGTCACCCCCACACCCTTCGGCACGCCCGTCGAACCCGAGGTATAGATCACATACGCCAGGTTGTCCGGCCGCAGCGGCGCCACCCGCTCGGCGTCGGTGACCGGGTCATCGGTGAACTCCGCCGCGTGCTCCAGCAACACCACCGGCAGATCGGTTTCCGGCAAGGCCGACCGTTCCTCGACCGTGGTCAACACACACACCGGAGCCGCATCCGCGAGCACACCCGCCACCCGCTGCGCCGGGTAGGTGAGATCGAGCGGCACATACGCCGCACCCGCCGCGAGCACACCCAGCAACGCGACCGGCAGTTCCTCGGTCCGTGACACAGCCACCGCCACCAGGGATTCCGGCCCAGCTCCGGCCGCGATCAACGCCCGGGCAACCTGGCTCGCACGCCGATCCAACGCACCGAAACTCAGCGTCGCATCGCCGCATCGGATTGCCACCGCGTCCGGTCTGCGTCGAGCCTGCTCGCCGATCAAGTCGGGCAGTGTCGCCGTAAGCGCTGACGTGAAAGTCCCTGGGATCGCCGATTGTGTGAGGCCGACCTGGCTCGATTGCGAGGCGGCCAGGTTACCGGCGAGGACGGCGTCGGGCTCGCCTTCATCGAGAATGTCGATGTCCCACACCAGGGTCGAGGGGTCGCCCGCCACCGCGGCCACCATGCGCTCGAACCGGCGGCTGAGCGCGCGCACGGTCGATTCGTCGAAAAGGTCCGTGGCATACGTGAATGTCACGGCCATCTCCGCAGCGCCACCGTCGTCGCGGAGCCGAGGCTCAACAATCACCTGCACATCGAATTTGGCCGTGATCGCGCCGTTGTCGAGTGCCGTGATGATCAGGTCCGGCAGATCCAGCGTGGGCTGCTCGATGTTCTGGAACGAGAGCATCACATTGAACAGCGGGTTGTGCGCTCCGGTACGCGCCGGGTCGATCTCCTCGACGACTCGTTCGAAAGGCAGGTCGGCGTTGGCGAATGCCGAAAGGGCGGTCTCCCGGGATCGGTCGACGAGGTGGTGGAAGGTGGCCGCGGGGTCGACTTGGACGCGCAGGGCCAGGGTGTTGACGAACATTCCGACGAGGTCGTCGAGTGCTCGTTCGCCGCGTCCGGCGATGGGGGTGCCGATCACGATGTCGGTGCCGCCGGACAGTCGCCCGAGCAGGGCCGCGAGCGCGGCGTGGACCACCATGAACGACGTGGCGTTGTGCTCACGCGCGATCCGCTCTAGTCGTTCGTGGACGTCGGCCGGAATGGTGATCGCCGTCGACGCGCCGCGCATCGACGGCGTCGACCCGCGCGGGCGGTCTATCGGCAACTCCATCGGTCCCGCCACTCCGGCCAGCTCTTCGCGCCAGTACGACAGTTGCTGTGCGGCAATCGAATTCTCGTCGGCCGCGGTGCCGATGGCGGCATGCTGCCAGAGGGCGAAGTCGGCGTACTGCACCGGCAGTGGCGACCAGCCCGGCGCGCTGCCACCGGTGCGGGCGAGGTAGGCGGTCACCAGGTCGCGGGCCAGTGGCGCGAGGGATGCGCCGTCGGCCGAGATGTGGTGCACCACCAGGACGAACACATGGTCCTCGCCGGAACAGAACAGCCGCATACGCAGCGGCGCGGATGCCGTGACATCGAAACCAGCAGAAATCAGCCCGGTCACCAGGTCCGCGACATCAGTGGTGTGATGGTCGATCGCGAGTCCGTCGGGCAGCACCACCTCGGTCGACAAGATCTCCTGATACGGCAGCCCATCGGGATCGGCCGGGTATCGCGTGCGCAGCGCCTCGTGACGGTCCAGCACGTCGGCGACCGCGAGGCGCAGCGCCGCCACATCGAGTGTCCCGGTCAGCCGGAGGGCGAAGGGCATATTGTAGGCGGCGGAGTCCGGTTCGATGCGGTTGAGCAACCACATCCGCTGCTGCGCCAACGACAGCGGTACGCGGTCCGGACGCGCTGACCGGATCAGCGGTACACGGGTGCCCCCGCTGAGGCGGACTGCTCTGGTGGCCAGCACCGAAACCCGGGGTGCTTCGAACAGGTCACGCACGGTGACCTGCGACTGCATCGCCTCGTTGACTCGGGCGACGGCCCTGGTCGCGAGCAGGGAGTTGCCGCCGAGGTCGAAGAAGTCGTCCTCGGCGCCGACCCGGTCGAGGCCGAGCAGGTCGGCGAACACCTCGGCGACGGTGTGTTCGGCGGGTGTGCGGGTGGGCCGGTACTCCTTTGCCTCGAACACCGGCTCCGGCAACGCCTTGCGGTCGAGTTTGCCGCTCGCGTTCAGCGGCAGCTCAGACAACGCGACCAGCGCGCACGGGACCATGTATGCGGGCAGCACTGCGGAGATCGAGGCGAGCAGTTCCTCCTCATCGATAACCTGTCCGGGGTGCGGGACCGCGTAGGCGACCAGCCGGTCGCCCGCAGGCGAGGGCACCACGGCTGCGGCTGCTTGGCTGACCACAGGGTGGGCGAGCAGTGCGGTTTCGATCTCGCCGAGTTCGATGCGTTGGCCGCGGAATTTCACTTGGAAATCGGTGCGCCCCAAATATTCCAGCCGCTGCGGCCGGTCGGTGTCGGGTGCGCGCCAGATCACCAGGTCCCCGGTGCGATACATCCTGCACCCGGGCTCGAACGGATTCGCGATGAACCGTCCCGCGGTCTGCGCGGCCTGCGCCACATACCCGCGGGCGAGTTGGTCACCGGCCAGATACAACTCACCGGGCACTCCGGCGGGCACCGGCCGCAACCACGCATCCAGCACATAGACGTGGGTGTTCCACTGCGGGCGACCGATCGGCACCGTGACCGTATCGGAAGCACCAGCAGGCCAGTAGGTGACCGACACCGCCGCCTCGGTCGGACCGTAGAGGTTGTGCACTCGTGCCTCGGTCACCTCCCCCACCGCCCGCACGGTCTGCGGCGGCAGCGCTTCGCCGATGACGAACACATCCCGCAAACTCGCGACGCTTCCCGCGGGGGCGTGGGCGGCGAACTCGCTCAACATCGTCGGCACGAAATCGGTGACCGTCACCCCCTGCGCGGCGATCGTCGCCGCCAAGTAAACCGGGTCGCGATGCCCGTCGTGGTCGGCGAGCACGAGTTTCGCACCAACCCGCAGCGGCATGAAATAGCCCCACAACGACACATCGAAGGTCGTCGCGGTCTTCGCCAGGTACACCTGCCCCGCACCCATCGGGTACTGGTCGAGCATCCACTGGATCTGGTTGTCGATCGCCCGATGCGAGACCACGACGCCTTTCGGGCGTCCGGTCGAGCCGGAGGTGAAGATGACGTAGGCAGGGTGTTCCGGCAGCACCGACCGCAGCAGTTCCTCGGCGCGGATGGGCGCGCCTGAGCGCAAGCCGGTGTCGAGCCTGTCGAGGTATAGAGCCGCGATGTGCTGCGGCATCGGCACTGCGTCGGTGGTCGTGGTGAGCACGCACACCGGTTGCGCGGTCTCGAGGACGTGCCCGATGCGTTCGGCGGGATGATCCGGATCCAGCGGCACATACGCCCCACCCGCGGTGAGGATCGCATACATGCCGATCACCAGATCCAGCGAACGCCGAACCGCCAACCCCACCAACGATTCCGCACCCACCCCCTGCTCGATCAACACCCTCGCCAGCTGATTGACCCGCTGATCGAATTCCCGGTAGGTCAACTGCCGGTCGGCGTAGGCGACCGCAACAGCATCGGGGTGCTCGGCTACCGCACGCCGGTACCCATCGAGTACCAGCCTGGGAGCGACGGGGTGATGGGTGTCGTTCCAGTCCACGAGGATCGCGGCGCGTTCGGCCGGATCCAACAGGTCGATCTCCCCCACCACCTGGTCGGCCGAATCGGCTACCGCGGTAAGGATTCGAGATAGTCGCCGGGCGAAGCCTGCGACCGTGGTTTCGTCGAACAGGTCGGTGGCGTAGGTGAACGCCGCCGAAATCCCTTGGGGTGTCCGGGCGTCCTCACGCGGCAGCATGGTCAGTTCCAGATCGAACTTCGTCAGCGGCCACGCGAACTCCAGCGCGGACACATTCAACGCGGGCAACTCGAGTGTCGCGGGCGCGAAGTTCTGGAAGGTCAGCATCACCTGGAACAACGGATGATGCGCACTCGACCGCACCGGGTCCAGCAACTCCACCAACCGCTCGAACGGCACCTCCGCATGCCCGAACGCCTCCACATCCCGGCCACGCACCTGCTCCAGCAGTTCCGCGAACGACTGCCCCGGGTCGATCTCGGTGCGCAACGCCAAGGTGTTGACGAACATGCCGATCACACCGCTCAACGCCGCATCCCCACGACCGGCCACCGGGGTGCCGACGGTGATGTCACCGGTGTTCGACAACCGCGCCAGCAACACCGCGAACGCCGCATGCACCACCATGAACAACGTCGCATCATGCCGATGCGCGAGCCGGTTCAAACCCGCATGCACCGACGCATCGACCGTGAACTCATACGTCGCGCCGCGACCGGAGAACACCGCCGGGCGCGCCCGATCGGCAGGCAGGTCCAGCTTCTCCGGCACATCGGCCAATCGGTCCCGCCAGAACCCGATCTGGCGAGCGAGGATGGAGTTCGGGTCCTGCTCGTCGCCGAGCATGTCCCGCTGCCACAACGTGTAATCCGCGTACTGCACCGGCAGCGGCTCCCAGGTCGGGGCCGCACCATCCACCCGCGTCGAATACGCCGTCATCAAATCCGCAGTCAACGGCAGCATCGAGGATCCGTCTCCGGCGATGTGGTGGACCACGCACACCAGCACATGCTCGGTGTCACTGCACCGCAGCAGACGCAACCGGATCGGCGGGGCCCCTGTGACATCGAAACCCTCACCCGCGATCGCCACCACCCGATCGGGGATCTCGGATTCGGCGACCTCCACCACCAACAACTCCGGTACCGCGCCCGGCTCCGACACCGCATGCACCCGCTGACCACCCACACCGTCGTGCTCCGGGTAACTGGTCCGCAGCACCTCGTGCCGCGCCACCAAATCCCGGATCGCCGCCCGCAACGCGGCCACATCCAACTCACCGCTGAGCCGCACCGCCAACGGAATGTTGTTGCTCGCGCTCGCCGGATCGAACCGATTCAAAAACCACATCCGCTGCTGCGCATACGACAACGGCACCCACTGCGGACGCGGCATCGGCCCCAGCACCGGACCCGACACCCGAGCCAACTCCCCCAGCCGCACCGCCAACTTCGCCACCACCGACGCCTCGAACACCAACGCCACCGGAACCCGCACCCCCAACGCCGAACCCAACCGAGCGACAGCCTGAGTCGCGATCAGCGAATTACCACCCAGCTCGAAGAAGTCATCATCCGCACCCACCCGAGCCGTGTCGTCGCCGCCCTCCGGCAGCAGCAACGCGGCGAAGGTATCCGCGACCAACCGCTCGGCCGCCGTAGCGGGTGCCCGGAACTCGCGGGCAGTGAGCACCGGCTCCGGCAACGCCGCACGATCCAGCTTCCCGACCGGCGTCAGCGGCAGTTCGTCCAGCACCATGATCGCGGTCGGAATCATATACGCCGGCAACGTTTTCCCGGCGAACTCGGCGAGCTCGCCGGTATCCAACGCGACCCGGCCACCCTCGGTCCCGGACCCGGCGCGCGGCAGCACATACGACACCAAAGCCTTGACACCCGAAGGCAGCGTCGCGCCCAACGTCGCGGAATAGTCGACATCCGGATGCGCGGTCAACGCGTTGTCGATCTCATCCAGCTCGATCCGCAAACCCCGGATCTTCACCTGGAAATCCACCCGGCCGTGATACTCGAGCAACCCCTCCGAGGTCCGCCGCACCAAATCACCCGTGCGATACATACGCATGCCCGAACCACCAGCCGCCCCCGAGAACGGACTGGCGACGAACCGCTCCGCGGTCAGCTGGGGTCGCCGCAGATAACCCTCAGCGAGCGCAGGCCCGGACAGATACAACTCACCAACCACCCCGGGCGGCACCAACCGCAACCGCGCATCCAACACGTGCACACCCACACCAGGAACCGGCGTACCGATATGCGTCGCGTCCTCCCCACGCAGCGCCGCGGTGCCGGTCGCGAAGATCGTGGTCTCCGTCGGGCCGTACACGATATAGAACGACCGGCCCCCCGTCGCCCACCGCGCGACCAACTCCCCACCAACCCGCTCACCACCACACAAAACCGCCTCGAGATCACCCAACCCCACCGGATCCAGCGACTCCAACGCACCCGGCGTAACACACAAATGCGTCACCCGCTCCCGACGCAACAAATCCCCCAACTCCACACCACCGAACACCCCCGGCGGCGCCACCACCAACACCGCACCCACCGAAAACGCCAACAACATCTCGATCACCGAAAAATCGAAACTCGGCGAACACACATGCGAAACCCGCGACACCCCAGTCACCGCCCGAACCGCGACCTCATGCTCCACCAACGCCGCCAAACCCGCATGAGTCACCGCAACACCCTTCGGCCTACCCGTCGACCCCGACGTATAGACCACATACGCCACATGCTGCTCAGTCAACGGACGCAACCGATCCAGATACGACACCGCATGCCCCGGCTGCGCGGCAACCCCCTCCCGATGCACCGGCGCGTCCAGCTCGACCCACTCCACACCGCCACCCGGCAACCCCACCCGATGCGCCGCCACGGTCACACCCAGCACCACACCGGAATCGGACACCATGTGCGCGATCCGATCCGCCGGATAACCCGGATCGACCGGCACATATGTCGCGCCCGTCTTCGCCACCGCCCACACCGCCAGCACCGACTCCACCGACCGCGTGATGGCTACCGCCACGAAGTCTCCCGGACCTACGCCGTACCCGATCAGGTAGCGAGCCAGCCGCGACGACGCCTCATCCAACTCCCGATAGCTGAGCTCACACTGATCAGCCGGATCACCCGACGGGTTGTACCGGAGCGCGGCGCAGTCGAACGCCGTGTCGACCGCGGCGGTGAGCAACTGGGGGAACAGTAGATTGCGTGCTCGTGATTGATGGGCGCGACGTGCGGAACGACGTGACGGGGTCATGCGGTGGCGAGTTCACTCTCTGGTCGATCATGGGCCGCTCTGGCTATGGAGCCAGAAGCAGTGCCTCAAATGCGTGAACCATGACCCGAGCGTGCAGAACGGACCTTAGCGAACGACGATCGGATCGGCGCGCCGAGGTTGGGAAAGTTCATAGGGGTACCCAGTCCAACATTGGGCAAAGACACCTTGTGACGTGAAGAACATCGAACTGCGGAGCCCGGCACCCAAGGCAAAATATGACGAGTGTCACTCTGACGCAGAATTGCTACTGATGTCGCCGACGGCGTCCAGCGCCCGTTACTGTCATCGTCGATGACGACTGGACGTCGTGCGTCACAACCGGATCCGTCCCGAAAATGCATCGCAATCGCAACCGTCCGACATGCGGCTCATCCGCGTGTGCTCGCCGAAGCTACCGGCATGATCGAACCAGAACGATCCTCGACCCGCGAGCAAGGAGGAACCGTGCGCATTCCCTCGATTCATGTCGCCTCTCTGCTGCAGGGCGAAGAGATCTACCGCGGCGAACTCGGGTCGCTGACCAGGCTCACCGCCGATAGCTTCCCGATCCTCAGCGGGCTCTCGATCAAACGCCTCACCCTGGCGCCCGGAGCGATCCGGGAACCGCACTGGCACGCCAACGCCAGCGAACTCACCTACTGCACCGCGGGGCAGGCGCTGGTATCGGTGCTCGACAGCGGCGGCAATTTCTCCTCGTTCCTGGTGAGCACCGGGGAGATGTTCCACATCGACTCCGGCGCGCTGCATCACGTGGAGAACATCGGCGAGAGCGACGCGGAATTCATCCTCGCCTTTCGTCACGAACGACCCGAGGACTTCGGATTCAGCGCCGCGCTCGGCGCGATGACCGACTCCGTACTCGGCAACACCTACGACCTGCCTGCCGCGGACTTCGCCAAGATCCGGCGCAGTACCACCGCCAAGCTCATCGTGCGCCGCGAGGGCGATCCGGAAGTCCCGGCCACCGCCCATTTCGGCGACCCGCACCACTTCGCCATCGAAGCGATGCCCGCGCCGGTGGACTCGCCGGTCGGCTCCGCACGCACCGCTCGGGAAATGTTCTGGCCGGCGCTGCGGGACCTCTCGATGTACTCACTGCGGGTCCGGGAAGACGGGATGCGCGAACCACATTGGCATCCCGTCACCGCCGAAATGGGTTATGTCCACCGGGGTTCCGCGCGCATGGCAATCATGGACCCGGACGGCACGTTGGACACCTACACCGTGCGCGAAGGCGAGGTGTACTTCGTGCCGCGCGCGTATCCCCATCACATCGAAGTCATCGACGCGCCGCGCATCCACCTGCTGATCTTCTTCGATCAACCGACGCCCGCGGATATCGGCTACCGCGCCTCGATGAGCGCCTACTCCCGCGAAGTGCTCGCCGCGACCTTCGGCGTCGCCCTCGACGAACTCCCGGACCTGCCCTTCACGCCGACCGACCCCTTGATCGTCACGCGCAACAATCCACTCGCTCCGTAAGGGAAACTGCCCCGAAGCCGTAGCGCAGAACGTAATTTACCTGCAGCAGGCGGTCGAATGGAGTTCAGCTGTGACGAGGTCGTGGTGGGGATGGGGAAACGTCGAGGACGCGGTCACCGGCGCCGAAAGGGAGGCGCTGACCGAGCGCGTAGCGGCCCTGCTGCCCGACGCTGATCTCGCGGTGCACGAGGCCCCCGATCCGATGTCGTTGGGGGTCCCCGCTCCTCGCGTTCAACCGCCGGGTTCGCTGACGCATCTGGCGTCGGAAGACCTCGGTGATCGCGTCTCGCATGGTCACGGACAAGCATTTCGCGACGTGGTACGCAATCTACTCGGCCGCGTCGACCATGTACCCGATTACGTGCTTCGGCCACGGACCGAGCAGGACGTGATCGACATCCTGGACTGGTGCGCGAGCGCGGTTGTCGCCGCGGTGCCATTCGGCGGTGGAACGTCGGTGGTGGGTGGTGTCGAACCGCGGTGCTCCGACGACTACGCCGGGACCATCGCCCTGGATCTCGGCCGGCTGAGCCGGATCGTCGAGCTCGATCGCACCAGCCGGGCGGCGCGGATTCAAGCGGGCATCCTAGGCCCGGCATTGGAAGCCGCACTCCGCCCGGACGGCTTGACGCTGCGGCACTTTCCCCAGTCGTTCGAGTTCTCCACGCTCGGCGGCTGGCTGGCGACCCGGGCGGGTGGCCACTACGCGACCGTCTACACCCACATCGATGACATGGTCGAGTCGATGCGAGTGGTGACGCCGATCGGGGTCAGCGAATCACGCAGGGTGCCCGCATCGGGCGCGGGCCCCGCACCGGACCGGATGTTCCTCGGGTCCGAGGGCATCCTCGGAGTGATCACCGAGGCGTGGATGCGATTGCAGGATCGCCCGCGCTGGCGCGCCGGAGCGTCGGTGGTGTTCGACGATTACCACAAGGCGGTCGCCGCGACGCGAACGATCGCGCAGGCCGGGCTGTATCCGGCGAACTGCCGGCTGCTCGATCCGGTGGAGGCGTTCATCAACGCGGGAACCAGCGCCGCGGGCGGTGTCCTCGTCCTCGGATTCGAATCCGCCGACCATCCGGTGGACGATCCGATGCGGCGTGCGGTGCAGATCTGCCGCGACCACCGCGGCGCAGTCCCCGACGGAGTCCGCAGCACGGACTCGGCGAAGGACACAGCGCGCCCAGGCGCGGCGGACGCCTGGCGCTCGTCGTTCCTGCGGATGCCGTATCAGCGCGACGCACTCGCTGCCCAGTCGATGATCGCCGAGACCTTCGAAACCGCCTGCACCTGGGACCGTTTCGACTCCTTGCGGGAGACGGTGCTCGCCGCGGCGACCGCCGCGTTCCGCTCCGTCGGGGTAACCGGCGTGGTCACCTGCCGATTCACGCACGTGTACCCAGACGGGCCCGCGCCCTACTTCGGCGTCTACGCGGGGGGCCACTGGGGGCGGACCGTCGAGCAGTGGGACGAGATCAAAACCGCGGTATCGGAGGCACTGGCGACTTCCGGAGCCACCATCACGCACCACCACGCCGTCGGGCGGGACCACCGCCCTTGGTACGACCGCCAGCGACCCGAACCCTTCGCTGCCGCCCTTCGCGCGGCCAAAGCGACGCTGGACCCGGCGGGCATTCTCAATCCCGGTGTCCTGATCGACTCGGCGCCGTCGGCACAGAGGGGGTTCCGATAGTAACCGCCGAAAAACCAACGGATATGGCGTAGCCGCAGCGCGACTGCCGGTGAGGTCCGGTTCGGCCTGCGGTGGAGGCGGACTGCTGGTTTGCTTGTCTCCCAGCGCTATTGGTTGGTGTGGGAGGTCGGGGTCGTGGCGACGCGGGTGTTCGCGGATGAGGAGTTGGCGCGTCTGCGGGAGTTCCCGGAGATCGGCCGTGAGGAGCTGTTCCGGTTCTTCACGCTCTCGCCGGCGGATCTGGCGTTCGTCGATCCGGGGCGCGGGCGTGGTCCGGCTGATCGGCTCGGTATCGCGATCGCGTTGTGCACGTTGCCGTGGCTGGGGTTCGTGCCCGATCGCGTGGTGAGCGCCCCGCCGGTCGCGGTGGCCAGGTTGGCCGAGCAGCTGCGCCTCGACGGTAGCGAGATCCGTTCCTACGGCCGCCGAGCTCAGACCCGCACCGATCATCTGCGCCTGGTCGCGCAGTATCTAGGCTGGCGGGCGGCCGGTGCGCTCGAGGTCAAGGAACTCGACGAGTTCCTGCTGGCGCGGGCGATGGAGCACGATTCCCCGACTCTGCTGTTCCGGCTGGGGTGTGAGTATCTGATCTCGGCGCGGGTGATCCGGCCCGGCCCGGTGAGCATGGTCGAACGCATCGCCCACGCCCGTGAGCAGGCCCAGCGCGAGACCTACGACCGCCTGGCCCACGAGTTCACCCCGGCCCGCTGCGCCGAGCTCGACGCGCTGCTGGTCACCGACACCTCTCTGGGGGTTTCACGGTTGCGATGGCTGTCGACCGGTCCGGTGGAGGCCTCGGCGGCCGCGGTGCGCGCGGAGGTCGACAAGCTGGCGTTCCTGCGCGGGCTGGGCGCGGATCGCCTCGATCTGTCGGTGCTCCCGGCCGAGCGGCGGCGGTTTCTGGCCACGATGGGACGCCGGTTGACCCCGCAGGCGCTGGAACGCCGGGATCCGCAGCGGCGGTACCCGATCCTGCTGACCGTGCTGGCCCAGTCCGGTACCGACGTGCTCGACGAGGTCGTGGCGTTGTTCGATCAGGCGATCTCGGCGAAGTTCGGTGCCGCGGAGCGCCGGATGCAGCAGGAGCTGGCCGAGCGCGGCAAGACGGGGGAGGACCGCCAAGCGCTGCTCGACGACCTGCTGGCGATCGTCACCGACCCGGCGGTGGCCGATGAGGAGATCGGCGCGCTGATCCGCGGCGATGCGATCGGGTGGGAGCGCCTGCGGGCGGCGATCGCGCAGGCCAAACCCCGGTTGCCGCGTGATCACGGGCATCTGGCCGCGCTGGACTCCTCCTACAACTACCTGCGCCAGTTCACCCCCGCGGTGCTGTCGACGGTCGGTTTCGCCGGCGGGACCGCCGCGTCCGAGTTGCTGATCGCGGTCGCGATGCTGCGCGAGCTCAACGCCACCGGGCGCCGGAAGGTCTTCGAGGAGGCCCCGACCGGGTTCGTGCCCGCGAAGTGGCGTGGCTACCTCGATGCGGCGCGCACGTCCGGCAGCACCACCGCCTACCGGCACTACTGGGAGCTGTGCGTGCTGCTGGCGCTGCGCGACGGGCTGCGCAGCGGGGACGTGTACGTGCCGGGCTCACGCCGCTACGCCGACCCGGCCGCCTACCTGCTCACCGGCGAGCAGTGGGAACCGCATCGGGGCGAGTTCTGCCGCCTGGTCGGGCGCTCGGCCGATCCAGGCATCGCCCTGGCCGCCGTGGTCGAGGAGCTGCATACCGCGGTGGGTGAGCTGGAGGCGGTGCTCGCCGAGGGCGAGGGCCCGGTGCGGCTGGACGGTGAGTCCGGGGAGCTGGTCATCTCGCCGTTGACCGCCGAGGATGTTCCGGCCGAGGCGGTCGCGCTCAAGGCGGAGCTGACCGAGATGTTGCCGTTCGCGCCGATCGTGTCGCTGCTGATCGAGCTGGACAAACGCACGCACTACCTGGACTGCTTCACCCACGCCGGCGGCCAGGCGACCCGGACGCCGAAGCTGAAGCGCAACCTGATCGCGGTGCTGCTCGCGCACTCGACCAACCTCGGGTTGACCCGGATGGCCGAGGCCTGCGGCATCTCCTACGACATCCTGTCCTGGACCGACGAGTGGTATGTGCGCGAGGAGACGCTACGCGCGGCCAACCTGGTGATCATCGGCTACCACCAGCGGCTCCCGCTGACCCCGGTGTTCGGCACCGGGACACTGTCGTCGAGCGATGGGCAGCGCTTCCCGACACGCGGGAAGTCCACGACCGCGCGGCCGATGAGCCGCTACTTCGCGAACGAGGGCCTGTCGACCTATACCCATGTCACCGACACCCACGCCACGTACGGCACCAAGATCATCGTCGCCACGCGCCGCGAAGCTCACTACGTGCTCGACGAGATCCTCGGCAACGCCACCGATCTGCCGATCACCGAACACGCCACCGACACCCACGGAGTCACCCTGGTCAACTTCGGCCTGTTCGACCTGCTCGGCATGCAGCTGTCCCCGCGGATCCGGGACCTGGGCCGGATCACCCTCTACCGGCCGGGCCCGCGCGGCACCGCCGAGGCCCGGTTCCCGCACGCGGGCCCGCTGCTGACCCGCAAGGCCAACCTCGATCTGATCGCCGGGCACTGGGACGACCTGCTCCGGCTGGCCGGGTCGTTGAAGTTCGGGCACGCCACCGCCTCCCTGCTGGTCGGCAAGCTCTCGGCGTCGGGGCGCCAGAACACGCTGGCCGCTGCCTTGAAGGAGTACGGGGCGCTGCGGCGCACGATCTACGCCGCGAAGTACCTGGCCGATCCGAGCTACCGGCGCAAGATCACCCGCCAGCTCAACAAGGGCGAATCCCTGCACGCGCTGCGCCGCGATCTGCTCTACGCCCACGAAGGCACGATCCGGGCCCGCCAGCTCGCCGACCAGACCGAGCAGGCGTGGTGTCTGACCTTGGCCACCAACGCCGTGATCGCCTGGACCACCGAGTACTACGGCCTCGCGGTCGCCCAGATGCGCCGGGCCGGCCACCGCATCGACGACGAGGTCCTGGCCCACATCTCCCCCGCGCACAGCGCCAACATCAACTTCTTCGGCGCGATCGAAGTCGACATCGAGGCCGAACTCGCCGCGCTCGGCCCGACGGGCTACCGGCCGCTGCGGGTGCGCGACACCCTGTTCTGACCGGTCCCGGCGTTACACCAGGGCCCGGTTCGTGTGCTCGCTGTCGAGCCATTCGGTGGTCGTCATGTCCGGGATCAGGTCCGCACAGGATCGTCCGTCCTGGGTCCAGTCGTGGTCCCAGGCTCGCGGGTAGTGCGGTCTGGCGACATAGCCGAGGGCGTAGGGAGCGCCCTCGACGCCGATCCGCAGCTTGTCGGCGGGTGCTGCCCGCCCACTGGCGTCCGGAGTGCCAGATGATCACCCGCCACACCCGGCCAGTGGCGAGCCCGATATATGCAGAGGTTAGGACTTACTGCGTGCGAAAAGAATCGCTTGCTGAGCTTTCGCATCCGGGTCGAGCAGCATCTGGGCCTCGACCACGAATCCGGCATCGTGCAGCCAGGATGCCACCTGGTTCGGCTGACGGCGGTGGACATGGACCTTCATCGGGTGACCGCCGTAGCCCTCCGTCTTCAACAGCGACTCGTCGCCGACGTGAAACAGGAGTTGCAACGGTCCGCCGGGACGCAATGCTCGGTGGAAGCGCCCGAATACAGTCGGCACCTCGTCGTCGGGGATGTGGATCAACGACTGCCAGGCGAGCAGGCCGGCCACCGAAGCGACGGGCAGGTCCAGTTCCGTCATCGAGCCCACCTCGAACCGCAGGCCGGGGTGGTCGCGCCGGGCCACGTCGATCATCGCCGGGGAGAGGTCGATACCGAAGGCGTCGACACCGAGTTCATGCAGGTGGGCGGTGACTTCACCGGGGCCGCAGCCGACGTCCGCGACCGGTCCGCCGCCAGCGGCCCGCACGCTGTCGGCGAACAACGCCAGAGCCGCGCGAAGGTACTGGTGTCCGGCGAGGGCGCCGCGCACTTGGTCGGCATAGCTGACCGCGACCGTGTCATAAGAGGTTCGGGTGTCGGCCAACCAGTCATCCGTGGTCATGACCCGGCACGATATTCCATGATCGCGGCGGACTCTGCGCTACCCGGGAACGACGAAGGTGCCTCCACCCGGCCGGGTGGAGGCACCGGTAGGCAGGACGGCATTGCTCATTGCGCGGGCCCCGAGAGACCTTGGCCGACTCTGTCATCCGGTGGCGTGGGCATCGGTGACTGCGGCGAACGGCGGTACGCGTCTGGCCGTGACCGCTCAACGATTGCAGTGATACCCCGGATAACGGTCTGTTATCCGGGGTAACATCCGGGACGGCCTGCGGCGACCCCGTCGCGGCGCGACATGAAGCGACCCCGTTATCCGGGGCAAGCACTGACGAAGGGATCCGATGGCCGCGAAGGTGACCCGGCTACGCACCGCCCCGCCGGCGCGCACCCTGCGCACCGCCGCCGAAGCGTTCCTCGACACGATCAGCTCGGCGAACACCCGCCGCGCCTACGGCATCGCCATCGTCAAGACCGTCGACCAGCTCGACGGCCGCGGACCCGACGGACTCATCGGGCACAGCCGCGCCCTGGACGCGGTCACCGACACCGAAGTCGGCGCCGCGCTGGAAACCCTCTGGGGCGACGCCGCGGTGAACACCTGGAACGCGCGCCGCGCCGCAGTCGGCAAATGGCTGAGCTGGTGTGCCGAGCAGGGCTGGACCGCACCGCGAGTGCCGACCTCGGCCGCGCGGTCGACGCCGCCGGACTCCGACACCCCGGTCCGTTCCCGCACCGCGATCGACCGGCTCATCGGCCGCCGCGATGTCCACCTGCGGGAGAAGACGCTGTGGCGGATGCTGTACGAGACCTGCGCCCGCACCGAGGAGCTGCTCGGGCTCAACATCGAAGACCTCGACCTCGCGGGCCGCACCGCGGCGGTGAAGTCCAAGGGCGCCAAACCCCGCACCCGCCGGCGCGGCGCCGCCCACCACGAACACGTCCTCGAGAACGTGTACTGGGACGCGGGCACCGCCCGCCTGCTACCGCGGCTCATCCGCGACCGCACCCGCGGGCCGGTGTTCGTGACCCACCGCCGACCGGGGCCCGGCAAGTACCTCGCCGACCGCGACGTCTGCCCCACCACCGGCCTTGCCCGGCTCTCCTACGACCAGGCCCGCGACCTACTCGACGCCGCCACCGCCGTCGACGGCCCCGGGACCGGCTGGGACCTGCACGAACTGCGCCACTCCGGCCTGACCCACCTCGGAGAATCCGGGGCCAGCCTGCTCGAACTGATGGCCAAGTCCCGCCACCGCAAGGCCGAGAACCTGCGCCGCTACTTCAAACCGTCCCCACAGGCGATGCGCGAGCTGACCTCGATCCTGGGCCCGGGAGCCGAACGCCGCCGCTGACCAGCAGCTACGCCATATCCGTTGATTTTTCGGCGGTTACTACCGGAACCCCCAGAGGTGAGACGCCCACTTCGGCTCCCGCGAGGGATTGCACGCGGCTCGTGTTTGTGAGCAGGGTTGCCCACGACATAGAGTGAGTGTACAGTCACTCACATGCCAAAGCGAGGAGCGGCCCTCTCCACCTCGGATGCCCGCCGCGAGGTTGTGGTCGACGCGGCGATCGCGAGGTTCGCCAAGACCGGATACCACGGGACACCGATCAACACCGTGGCTTCGGCGGCAGGCATTTCGCCCGCGTATGTGTTCAAGCTCTTTCCCAGCAAGGTAGAGCTGTTCGTTGCCGCACTGGATCGCTGCTACGAGCTGGTCGAGCAATCGCTTGCGACCGGTGCCGCGCGGGTGCCGGGGGGCGATCCGGAGAAGGTCCTGCATGAAATGGGTGGGTCGTACGCCGAGCTGATCGCGGACAAGAGCCTGCTCATGCTGCAGGTTCACGCTCAGTCGGCCGCCGATATCCCGGAAATCGCCAACGCTGTCCGCCGTGGTCTTCATCGGGTGACCGACTATGCGAAGACCCGTTCGGACGCTACGGATGAGCAGGTACAGCGGTTCATGGCCTATGGGCAGCTGTGTCACTTGATCACCACGCTCGGTCTCGACGACCACGAGGGCAGCTGGGAAGCGATCCTCACTGCGGGCATCCGGCACCCGCGTGCCCGCAACGCGACAGAAGGGACCTGAATGCCAGCGGGTCGAGCAGTGCCCTGAGCCCAGGGCCGATACTTCCCGGCCCCCGAGGGGGCATCTTTTTGAACCATCGAGTGATTGACCAGTCACACACTAGGAGTTGTGAGTCATGTCGTACACCACGGCCGCCGTGCCGACCACTGCCGTAGAAGTTGTCCTGCCCGGGCGGGTGGAGCCGCACGAATTGCTGATAACCCGTCGCGAACTGCCGCCGCCGCGGCCCGGCCAAGCGCTGGTGCGTGTCGAGGCCACCGGGGTCTCGTTCGCCGAGCAGCAAATGCGGCGCGGCAAGTACTACGACCAGCCGCCATTTCCGTTCACGCCTGGCTACGACCTGGTCGGCGAGGTCATCGCCGTCGGCGCCGACGCTGATCCGACACTGCTCGGACAGCGGGTCGCGGCACTGACGAAGGTCGGCGGCTGGAGCAGCCACGTGATGCTGGAGGCTGCCGACCTGATTCCGGTGCCCTCCGGTCCGACCGCCGCGGAAGCGGAGACATTCGTCGTCAATGGCATCACCGCGTGGCAGATGCTGTACCGGATCGCGAAAGTTCGTGCGGGACAGACGATCGTGGTGCACGGCGCGAATGGCGGTGTCGGATCGACACTCGTGCAGTTGGCCCGCGTCGCGGGCATCCGAGTGATCGGCACCGCCTCCGCCGGTAATGCCGCGGCGGTGGAAGCCTTGGGAGCGATCCCGGTCGACTACCGCGGCGATGTGCCGCAGCAGGTGCGGACGCTGGCGCCCGGTGGCGTGGACGCGGTATTCGACCATGTGGGAGGCCGCAGCGTCGTGGACTCGTTCGGCCTGCTCGCCAGGGGCGGGACTCTCGTCGCCTACGGCAGCGCATCGACGAAAGACGAAGACGGGAACTCCCGGCTCCCTGTGCTGAAGCTGTTCACACGATTCGCGTGGTGGAACCTACTGCCCAACAACCGGTCCGCGCATTTCTACAACATCTGGTCCGGCAAACGCCGTCGCGTTCGTTTCCGGACCCGCCTCGCCGAAGACCTCGGAGCCGTCCTGGACCTGGCCGCCCGCGGCGCACTGCGCGCCCAGATCGCCGCGCGCTTCCCACTGACCGACGCCGGTCGGGCTCTCGCGCTCGCCGAATCACGCACTGTCACCGGCAAGGTTGTCATCGTGCCCGAAGAGCTGTCGTGACCCATTCGGTCGCGCTACCGCTACACCATGGCGGTGCCAGGGCGCGTCGCCCCGCGCTCAGCGACTCGGGGTCAACACCCGGAGGGGTTCGTCCAGTTCGCGGCGGTAGAAGTCCAGGAATCCGTCCGGGTCGGGGCCGGCGTTCTGCATGACGAGGTGGTCGAAGCCCGCGTCGGTGTACTGCTTCGCGGCGTCCAGATAGGGCGCGGGGTCGGGGCCGCAGGCGAAGTTGTCGACGATGTCCTCCAGGCGGACCGTGGTGGTCGCGGCGGCGAAGTTGACCGGGTTCGGAAGTTCGCTCATCACCTTCCAGCCGGTGACTGCCCACCGTGTCGTGTCCAGCACCGCCTTGGCCGCCGTCTCCTCGTCCGGAGCCCAGGCCATGCCCACCTCCGCGTAACGCGGGCCCGCACCGCCCGCCGCGCGATAGCGTTCGACAAGGTCCGACTTCGGTTCCGTGGCGAACAGGCCATCACCGAGTTCGGCGGCGATCCGGGCTGCTTCCGGCCCGCCCCCGGCCACGACGATCGGCGGGAGTTCGTCGGGCAGATCGAAAACCCGTGCCTCGGAGACGGTCAGGAACTCGCCATCGTAGGAGTGATATCCGCCGCGCCAGAGCAGCCGGATGATCTCGAGCGCCTCGCGAAGCATCCGCTGCCGGATGCGCACCGGAGGAAACTCATGGCCGACGACATGTTCGTTGAGGCGTTCGCCCGAGCCCACCCCCAGGGTGAAACGGTTGCCGGACAGGATCGCGAGTGTGGCTGCCGCCTGCGCGATGATCGCGGGGTGATACCGCAGGATCGGGCAGGTCACACCGGTAGCCAAGCCGATCCGCTCGGTCTTCGCCGCGATGGTGCCGAGCACCGTCCAGGCGAACGGTGAATGCCCTTGGTTGTCCAACCACGGATGGAAGTGATCGCTGATCTCGACGAAGTCGAATCCCGCATCTTCCGCCCGAACCGCCTGGCGGACAAGCTCATTCGGACCGTACGCCTCGGCCGCCAATTTGTATCCGATACGCATCGCCACCTCCGGTCGGCTGGGAGACGCCGGTCGCTTGCCAGGACCGGCTCTCGGCGGGCGTACCCGGCATTCGGTACGGAAAACCGCGAGCGCGAATCCGCGCCGATGGCACCGCGTGCCCAAGTCGACGACTTCGACACACAGGGCGACGGTGCGCGATTTCCACCGGCGGATCGATACCGTGGCTGCCCCTGGTTCAGTCGCGGGTGGGCCAGTAGGTGGCGGAGCGCGATGCTCGTGAGGTGTCGGCGTTCTCTTCGTTTACATCGGTGCTTCCGAGGTGCAGTAGCAGCAGCACGGTGACCAGGCTGATGCCGACGATCAGCGGAGTCAGCAGCTGCATGGCGCCGGCTCCCGTGGGTGGGTGCAGATGCTGGGCCTCGCGTACGTGCATGGCGGACATGCCCGTGTAGTGCATGCCGGACACAGCCACGCCCATCACCAGCGCTGCGCCGATGGTGGCGAGTGTTCCGCGGACGTGCAGAGTGAACCACAGTGCGGCCGTCGCGGCGACCACGGCGATCACGATGGACAGGGCAACGATCCACAAGTCGTAGCCGATCGCCGCGTCGGATTTCATCGCATACATACCCGCGTAGTGCATGGCGCCCACGCCCGCGCCGGTGATGGCACCGCCGATGAACAGCCCCAGCGGCCCCAGCGTCCGCTGCTGGGCGATACCCAACCCGAGCCACACCACGCCCATGGCGATCAATGCGCTGAGCAGGGTGATCGGGACGTCGTAGCGGATCGATGCCCCATTGATGGCGAAACCGAGCATCGCGATGAAATGCATGACCCAGATACCGGTGCCGCCGATGGCGACTGCGGCGGCGATGAGCCAGCCGTCGCGGGCGGTTCCGGTCCGAGCCCTGGCCATACATCGCAACCCGAGCAATGAACCGGTGAATGACATGACGTACGCGACTGCGGGTGTGAGCAACCCGTGGCTGAAGTGGTCGATTTCCAGCACACGACCTCCCTCGCTGGATAGATTCGTTCACCATCGGGACGACGAAGCGCGAACCTCGCATGGTGAATCTGCAGGTAGAAAATTTAGAGTACTATCATCCTAGAAATTATTCATAGGATGAGTTCCCGATAGCGGGGAGTGCGCCCGATCTCGGACACCGCGTGTTCCTTGCCGGACCACCACCGACCTTGCAGTTCTCGGCGGCCGCCCAGCTATCGATCGGCTTCGGCACCGGGTGCAGCGCTCCCCCACCGCGAGGCGTCCAGCAGAGGCCGACTTTGGCTATCGCGCCGGTCGATACCGCGATCGTCGGCCGTACCGAGCTCGCGGCGGGACCAGCCCTAGGGGGTCGAATCAGCGGGCGTCGCGGAGGACGTCTTCCACGCCACTTCGTTGGGCCCAGCGGTGCCCGCGCCCCTGAATCGGCTGACGGAACTGGAACCCACCACGCTGGCGATCATGCAGGGGTCCAGCTCACCGGCGACGGAGCCGCGGCGCGGCGCAACCTCGCCACCCGCTACCAGGACCTGATCACCCGGACGCTCGCGCACGCACCCGCCCCCACACTCATGCGGGCTGAGCAACGAAATTCACCACGCCATAGCTCGGCCTGCCGCTCAGCAACACTCGGGCTAGAGGTTCGGTCCACCGTCGGGTGGGATTGACACCCTTTTCGAGCGGATGGAACAGACGCAAGAAACACCGCGCCGCTATCGGTGAAAAGCCGACGGTGCGTGTGGAAAGCACCCGCTTCGTTGACCTATCGGGTCTACCGGTAACTAGGTACCATTCCGGCGCGGCCGGAACATCGGTTGGAGGCCACTACGACATCTGGCGAACTTTCAGCGTTTCGTTGTATGTCTCGCGAGGGTCACAGCGTATGGTTCGCGCTATGCCGACAGCGACGTCGATCGACACCGGGGCCGAACATCTCGCTTGCTGGGTCACCGTCGTCGGGCAACGTCTACACCAGTTGCCGACAGCAAACCCAGATGTCCTGCTCGCCCACGCCATGAGCGGATTCATCGCGATCGGGCGAGCGAGCATGGCCCTGCTGACCAACTCTCTGAATCCGACCGATATCCGAGACCACGATCTCGTCTTCGAAATCACGGCCGACGCGGAACGGTGGCTCACCGACGCGGCCACGGAACCGATCGTCAACCAGATCACCGACCGCGGCGAGCACATCCAGCGCTACCTCAGCCCCGCCGTGCTCGACACCGTGGCCAAGGCGCGCTTGCGGCACTGCGCGCAGGCGACGGCGATCCATACCCGTGATCTGCTGATCGGGATCGACAACGACCCCATCGCGCCAGCCGAGATCCGTGACCTCGCCCGCGATCTCGCCGCCAGGGCGAACGTCATCGCCACGGTCTATGCCGACGACCCGCAACAGCTGCTCTCGATGTCCAACCGTTGATCCGCCCTGCCCCACATGACACAGCGTGTGCTGATTCTCGCCAGTGCGAACAACGGACTGACCCAACGAGCCGCGCTCGCGGTGCGGCGATCCGGACGCACCGCACGGATCTCGATAGTGCACTGCGAATCGGATATCCGCCGCGCGGTCGAATCGGCTGACTTCGATATCGTCGTCTGCCCGTACTTGACGACGAAGATTCCCGCTGACATCTACCGGCGGTGGACATGTGTCATCCTCCATCCCGGCCCGGTGGGCGATCGCGGTCCGCATTCACTGGACTGGGCGATCAGCGAACGCGAGCCGCTGTGGGGGGTGACGGCGCTGACGGCGGCCGAAGAAATGGACGCGGGACCCATCTGGTCGACGCGGACCTTCGGGTTGCCGTGGCGACGCAAATCCGCCGTCTACAACACGGTTGTCGCCGACGCCGCGATCGAATGCCTGGTCGAGGCGCTCGACAAAGCCGACCGTGCCGTCTCCCCCACTCCGCAGGCCGAGACTCCGCAGCCGATCGTGCATGCCCGCCGCAGGCCGGCCATGCGCCGCCGCGACCGGGAGGTGCGCTGGAGCGACGACACCGCGACCATCCTGAGTCTCATTCATGCCAGCGATGGATCACCAGGGGCGCCGGCGACCATCGCCGGCTTGCCCATGCTCGTCTACGACGCCCACCATGGGCGCGACGATGCGCTGGCGCCGCCCGGCACACTGCTCGGACGCCGGGATGACGGCATCGAAATCGCATGCGGAGATGGCAGCATCTGGGTCGGTCGGCTCCGGTCCTCGGGTGGCGCCGATCCTTCGTGCAAGGGCCCGGCTGCCCAGGCGCTGGCGATGGCCGGGTTTCCGGTTCAGGCGTTGCCGGTCGACGAGCGGAAATCCCACGAAATCCGGTACCGGCGCGAGGGCGAGATCGGGTTTCTCACCATCGACTTCTATAACGGGGCGATGGGGTCGGGGCAATGCCGCAGGTTACTCGCGGCGTTCGCCTATGCCGCGGCACAAGACACGAAGGTCGTCGTCCTGGAGAACGATGGTGCGTACTTCGCCAACGGCATAGACCTGAGCGCGGTGGAGCTGTCCGACGGCCCCGAGGGAGAGGCCTGGCGCAACTTGCTGGCGATCAACAATGTGTGCCGAGCGATTCTGACCTGTTCCACACAGGTCACGATTGCCGCTGTGACGGGAAGCGCCGGAGCGGGCGGCGTCATGCTCGCGTTGACCGCAGACCTCGTTGTCGCCGCCGACCGTGTGGTGTTCAACCCGCACTACCAGACGATCGGACTGTCGGGCTCGGAGTTTCACACCTACACCCTGCCGCGGCGGGTGGGAGGCGATACGGCACAGCGGCTGCTGCACGACTGCCAGGCCATCGACGCGGTCGGCGCCGCCGATCTCGGGCTGGTCGACGCGGTGGCACCGAGCGCGCAGTTCGGCAGCTGGCTGACGGAACTTGCCAGGGAGTCCGCCCATCCGTCCCGATGGGCGGCGATCATGGCCGCGAAGCAATCCCGGCTGTCCGACCTGAACGCGATCGAGCGCGCCGAGTTGCGACGGATGGCCCGGGACATCTTTCGTGACGAGAACGAATTCCGCCGCAAGCGACAAGCATTCGTGCTCCGGGATCTGCGGCACCCGTCCACGGCCGGGCTCTGAGCAACCGGGTAGCCGCCCACCGCTTCGACCCTGGCGCCGGTCCCGGGTGCCGGCAAGGACCGTGCCACCACTCCGGAGCCGTGCACTTCAGGGTTGGTTTCCGGGCCGGAGCCTCAGCTGTTGGACAGGGTGCGGTCGAGGAGGGAGAGCAGGCGGTCCCAGTGGCGCCGCAGCGCGGCGGGGTTGAAGGCGTCGGTGTCGGACATGGTGAAACCGTGGATGGTGCCGGGGTAGATCTCGGAGGTGTAGTCGACCTTCGCCGCGTCCAGGGCCCGGTTGAGCTCGCCCAGGGCATCGGGCGTCAGGTCGCTTTCGGCGTGACCGAAGTGGACCTGGGCGGTGATCTCGGCGAGGGAATCGGGCCCGTCGGCGCCCACGGGGCCGTGGAATGCGGCGACGGCGGCCACTTGGCTGGGGTGGGCCGCGGCGGTGCGCGTCGCCAGGAGGCCGCCTATGCAGTAGCCGGTCACCGCGACCGGTCCGGCGCTGACCTCGGGCTGGGTGGTGAGGAACCTGAGGTAGGCGTCGGCGTCGCGCAGGACACGTTCGGTGGTGTGCGCCTCGATCAAGGGCATCAGCTGGGCGAAGACTGCGGGTCGGACGTCTTCTCCGATGTGCTCGGGAAGTTCGATAACCGGTGCCGGACCGTGCCGGTAGAAGATGTTGGGGACGAGCACGTAGTATCCGTGCCCGGCCAGTTCGCGGGCCATCTCCCGCAGCACGCGCCGGATGCCGAAGCCGTCCGCGTACATCAGCACCCCCGGGTGCCGTTCGCCGTGGTCGGGGAAAGCGGCGAACGCGTCGGCCCGGCCGTCCGTGGTGGGGATCTGCAGAGTCTTGGTGGGCATGAATTCTCCTGTCGTGGTTGATGTGTCGAGCGTGTGATCAACACGACGGAGGCGGACCCCGCGCAGCAGCGCAAGATCCTCGATCGAACAGCGGGCCCGCACCGGCCCGCACGGCGCTCAGAAGAGCACCGGGTCACCAATCCGTGTGTGGCGCAATGCCGTCCCGGTAGTCATCGACGCACAGCATAGCCTACGGGACAAATCCGACGCCGGCGCCCCCGAGTGCGGCTCTGCGCCGCTACTGCAAACCGTCACCGGCGACCATGCTCGGCATCACCAGCCTGCTCGGCCCCGGCCGAGCCCCGCGTCAACAGCGTCAACCTGGTGACACGATCTCCGGCACCCGTCTCGCAAGGCTGATCGGCCCCAGGCAAGCGCGCGGCATGGAGAAGATCGACAATGGTGGTATGACGACCGTGCTGTTGGGTGGCGACGTCATGCTCGGCCGCGGCGTGGATCAGATCCTGCCGCATCCGGGCGATCCGACGCTGTGCGAACGGTACGTCGATGATGCGCGGACATATGTGGAACTGGCCGAGCGCGCGTATGGCGGGTTCGCCTACCCCGTCGACTACCGCCAACCCTGGGGTGATGTCCTGTCGATCCTCGACCAGGTCGATCCCGAGGTGCGGTTGATCAATCTGGAGACCTCGATCACCGCGGACGGCGCGTTCGCGCCGGGCAAAGGCGTTCACTACCGGATGCACCCGGACAATGTCCCGGTATTGACCGCCATCGCGCCGGTCGTCTGCGCTCTGGCTAACAATCACGTTCTCGATTTCGGTATCCCCGGGCTGACCGACACCCTCGAAGCGCTCGATACCGCGGGTATCCGCCGGGCCGGGGCGGGCGCGGACCTGAACGAGGCGCAAACGCCCTCGATGGTGGAACTCGACAGCGAACGGCGGGCAGTGATCGTCTCGGTCGGCGGCGGATCGAGCGGCGTTCCCGAGTCCTGGGCGGCGCGCCACGACCGGCCGGGCCTGTGGCGAGTCGGCGAATCACCGAGCGCTCGTGCCGCCGATGACGTAGCGACAAAAGTATTGGCGCACAAGCGTGAGCACGATATCGCGATTGTTTCCGTACATTGGGGACCGAACTGGGGTTACGGAGTGGCGCTGAGCGAAAAGCAATTCGCGCATCGGCTGATCGACGCCGGGGTCGACCTGGTACACGGACATTCCGCACACCATCCGCGGCCGATCGAGATCTATCGCGGCAAACCGATCCTGTACGGGTGCGGCGACGTCATCGATGACTACGAGGGCATCCGCGGCCATGAGCGGTATCGCACCGAATTGCATTTGCTGTATCTCGTGTCCATCGATGTCGACGCCGTGGAGGTGCGAATGATTCCGCTGCGAGAACGCCACATTCGCCTCGAGTGGGCCGCGCATGGCGAATCTCGCTGGCTCTGCGAGATGATGGAGCACATCAGCCGCGGCTTCGGCACCCGCGTCGCGTCGCGGCCCGATGACTTCCCCCTGGTGTTCAACGCCGCACGACGGTGAGATGGCGGTGGAACCAGTCGCGGGCGAGATCCGCCACTTGTTCCAGCGCACCGGGCTCCTCGAACAGATGTGTCGCGCCGGGCACCACATCGATCTCGCTCGGACACGGCATCCGCAGCCGCGCCCCCCGGTTGGCCTCCAGCACCCAGTCGTCGTTGCCGCCGACGATGAGCAGAGTGGGCGCGCGGACCAGCGCCAGCCGCGCACCGGCCAGGTCGGGCCGACCACCGCGCGAGACGAGGGCCGCGATCTCGGTGCCGGGTTCGGTGGCCGCCCACAGCGCGGCGCCGGCACCGGTGCTCGCGCCGAAGTAGCCGGTGGGCAGTCCGGCCAGCTCCGGGCGCGTCCGCAGCCAGCGGGTCACCTCGACGAGGCGATGGGCGAGCAGCTCGATATCGAAAACGCGCGAACGGTCGCCTTCCTCGTCCGGGGTCAGCAGGTCGACCAGCATCGTCGCGAATCCCGCCCGGTTCAGGGCCTCGGCGACGAACCGATTCCTCGGGCTGTGCCTGCCGCTGCCGCTGCCGTGCGCGAAGACGATCAAGGCGGTGCAGTCCTGCGGTACGGCCAGTACCCCCGCCAGCCGGATGCACTCCGGTGGCACGATGACCTCTTCTGTCCGCGTCACGGGATCAGGTCCGGACGGCATCGAACACCTCCTGGTTTCCGGCGTACCCGATTGGGCCGGTCGTACGCAAGAGCGACACGTGCCGCTGGGCTGTCTACCACCCACCACCAGATGCGACTGCCGTGGTCGCGCGGAGCTGCCGTCCGTGGCGCGAGATCGGCAGTGAAAGGTTGACGGGCCGCCGAGCGCGCAGCGTCGTCGATTAACGGTCAGTCGGCCGGTCTGCGTCGTCGGCGGTGTCGGTGTCGGTGTCGGTGTCCGAAGACTTTGCGACCACCTGGACACGCCACGGCAGGCGGAAGAGACTTGTCGGACTGCTGCGGATCCACTGCGTGATAGCGGCCAAGGCCGAGCCGAACGACACGAGGCTGGCGAGCAGCGCCCACTGCGTGAGAGTCGCGGAGGTGTAGGCAGACTGCCCCAATCCCGGCACTGCGAGTTTGCCATTGCCAAAAGCCCAGTTCATGAACGATCCGATCTGACCGCCCAGATCCGTGGTACGCGAAACCATCCCCTTCAGCTCACCGCTTTTGCTGTTGATGTGCAGCACGGTTATCAGCACAAAGACGGCGGTGGCCAGGGTGGACATCGCCACAAGGCGGGTGATCGCCTCGAGGCGAAGCCGCAGATTGATCACTACCGCCAGGACGGTGATGAAGATGGCCGCACAGGCGAGGATGGCCCAGAAGCCCGAGATCTGCGCAGCGCGCGGTCTGTGTGTAGACCAGACGTTCAGGTAGACCGTGGTGTTTTGCATCCGGCCGAACGCATTGACCGTGACCGAGCCGTCGGGACCGCGAACACTGATCCACGGCCGGAACAGCAGGATGAGTGTCACCAGGCTGCCCACCGCCGCCCATGCATAGCCCCAGTACCCGCGCAGCGCGACCTGATACGGTTTCGGCCCCTGCGGCACGGCGCCGCTCTCCGCCGGTTCCCGTGTGCCGCTCCTGCCGTGGGTTTCCTTCGCCCGCCAGGGAGTTGGCTCCACCATTGCCTCAGTTTAGGGTCGGACCACCTGGGAGTTCGGGGCCACCTCACCTCCAGTGGGAAGAGTGCACCGCGAGTGGGCCACAGGAGCATCCTCGCCGACGCGAGTGAATTCGGCGCCGCGGCGGCCCGCTTTCCGCGTGCGTCCACCCGGCCCGCATGGCGGCGGTAATTGCATCTGATGCGCACAGGGCTCGGTCTCCATCGCGCAACGATTGTCGCGCGTGACCGCAATGTGCGAAATATGGACGGTTTGCCTTGGGGTCACTGGACTTTTGGTATTTTTTGCGCAGATATTTGATGCCGGTTCCCCGGAAAAACCACCTCGGGTGATCTTCCCGTTACGCGCTGCGGGGGAACTTGACTTTTCCTTGTCTAGCGTTCGCGGTCCATAGGGTGAACCATGAAATCCGTGAGTCATCTTTAAAAGTTCACCCAAGTCGAAGGATGCGCAATGTCCACCAGAATCACGAAAATCCTCGCCGCGGCCGCCATGATCCTGTCACTGGGTCTCGTCGCAGGTCCTGCTGCCTCCGCCGAAACGCCATCCGACATGGCGACGCCGGCATGGGGCTCGGTCGTTCTATGTTTCCCCCTCGGTAGCGTCGTCTGGTGTATCTGAGACCGCCTGCCGCGCAGCCCACAGTGAGCTGAGTGTGGCCTGCACCAACCGATTTCGAAGTCCTTGTCAGGTTTGTTAAGGAGGCGCAGCCCAGCAGCTGTCGCCGTACATCGATCAGCCGATGCGGCGACACTGCCGATCGAAACCGGACTAATCCCCACCTACGCGCCGCTGGAGCCGTATTCCGACGGGCGCGGCCATTCCCGCCTTTCCGTGTGCATCAGCCGAATTCGGCAGTAAGCCGGCATTCTCGGGGCCACGAATCAATGATCTGGATGTCTTCCGCGACCAGCCGTCGCGGACGCTTGTGCCCAGATCGACGCCCCATCTTCTTCTCGCTCTCCGCGCGCTCGCGGTGCGCTTCAGGTCACCTGCGAGATGTCACACTCGGCGGTCCCACTTCGTCTACTCGCCGGACAATCCACACGGAGGAGGTTGCGATGCGAATCGCGGTTGTCGGAGCGAGCGGGCGGATCGGCCGAGAGGTCGTGGACGTGCTGCGGAGTCGTGGCCATGAGGTGCTCGGGGTCACCCGATCGTCAGGCGTGGACGTCTACGCGGCAGAAGGCCTGGCACAGGCGCTGGCCGGAGCGGATATCGTGGTGGACGCGGTCAACGCGACGACCACCGAAACGGCGGCGGTGACGGACTTCTTCCGCACCGTCGCGCGGAACGTGCAACGCGCGGCGGCCGCTGCGGGGGTGCGGCGGATCGCACTGGTCTCGATCATCGGTATCGATCGGTTCACCGCCGGGCACTACGCCGGAAAGCTGGCGCAGGAGCATGCCTACCGGGAAGGCCCGGTACCGGTGCGGATCCTGCGAGCCGCCCAGTTCCACGAATTCACCGAGATGATGCTCGACTGGACCACCCGCGGCGACACCGCCTACGTCCCGAAATACCGGGCTCAGCTCGTCGCTGCCCGCACGGTCGCGGAGAAGCTCGCCGAAATGGCCATCGAGGACAACGGCGCCGAGTTGGTCGAAATCGCCGGGCCGCATGAGCTCGAGCTAGCCGCGGCTGTTGCGAGAGTGGCTACGCTCCGGGGAAGGCCGGCTCGCGTGGAAGAAATCGTCGACACCGACGACCCGGATCACGAGTTGCAGGCTGACGGCGCCTTGCTGCCCGGGCACGAGGCCCTTCTCGCCGGGCCGACGTTCGAGGAGTGGCTCGAGCACAAGTATCCGGCGCGGCCGTGACCGGGTAACAGTCGCGCACAGCATGAAATCTCGCCGCTGATCGGGGCCACCGCATGGTGGCCCCGATCCCGTCGTCTCTGCACGCTTGACTTCAGGTCGACCTCAACTCGCACGCTGTTGGCACCGCGAGGAAAGGGAGATGATGACAACGTTCGGAGAACAGCAGAGCCGAGGCTATGACCGGCGGGCCACCCGGCTGCTCGGTGGTCTGTACCACCTGATTGCGGCGGACATCGATGCCGCGACGCAGCCGGGTGCATGGGTGCTCGACGTGGGAACCGGACCGGGAAGGCTGCTGACGCGATTGCTTTCTCGCCGAATGGATCTGCGGCTTCACGGGGTGGATCTGTCGCCGCACATGATCGAAATCGCCGAACGGACTCTGGCCGGCGACCAAGCGGAGTTATCCGTGGGGGATGTCGGCGCGCTCCCCTATCCCGACGACAGCTTCGACCTGGTCGTGTCGAGCCTGAGCCTGCACGAATGGCCCGACGTGGAACGGGCGATCGCGGAGCTGGCGCGAGTGCTGCGGCCCGGCGGCACGGTAGCGATCTACGACTTCCGATTCGTGCCCGCGGCGGCCGCACTGAGCGCTTTGCGCCACTCGTTCCCGGCGGCGACGGTGCGGCGTGAGACGGTGCGTCCAGGCGACATCCGATCGGGCTGTATGCACGATTCAGCGCTCACGCCGCCTAGAGTGCGGGTATGGCGGGCGGCGACATGTCGATCGGTGATCTCGCGGCACGGTTCGGTCTCGCCACGCACGTGCTGCGGCACTGGGAGGACGCCGGCTTGCTCGCTCCACGGCGAGACGGCGCCGGACGCCGCCGCTATCGCGACGAAGACACCGAGACGGTGGCGATGATCCTGCTCGGCAAGCGGGTGGGGTTGTCGCTGGACGAGCTCGCCACACTCTTCGCCGAAGCATCCGACCGGACCGCTCGCCGCGCGCTGCTGCGGGCGCACCGCGACCAGCTCGTGCGCCACATCGCCCAGGCCACGGCGGCACTCGAGACCATCTCGCACGCCCTGGACTGCGACGCCGAGGACTTCCGCAGCTGCCCGCACTTTCAGGCGAAAGTCGCCCACGCGCTCGCGCCTGCGGCCGGAGCAGACCGTTCCGAACTGCCTTCGGCGGTCACGGGCCGGTCAAGGCGCCGAGTGTAAATCGTTATGGCGCACGGTTTTCCGCTCTGACGGTTGAGTTTGCGACGATCCGGCCGGTGCGGGACGATGGGATGACAAGAGGGGGGTTCTGCGCCTGTTTTCGCCGATTAGGATCGAGTTCCGCGAACCGGTGACACAGCAGACAGTGACACTTCGACTCGATAGAGGTGCCCCGTGAGCAAGACAATTCGAATCCCGGCGGCAGAACTCGCCGACCATATCGGCGAATCGGTGGTCGGGTATGGCACCCTCACGCAAGCGGGAGTGGTCCAGCCCGGCGGCGATCTCGTAGTCGCGGTTTTCGGCGTGGAGACCGATCGTCGCGAAAAATCGTTTACGCCAGGCCAATTGGTGGAACTGGAGGTCGCCGAGTAAGCACGAACAGGCCATCGGCGTGGTGGAGCCGCATTCGACTCCACCATGCCGACCGATCGGCTCAGCCGATCAGCGCGTTCATGATCGTGCCCGCGCTGGTGGCGATGACGCCGCCGACCATGCCGCCCGCGACCATCTTCGCGGAGGCGAGCGGACCGCCCTGCCATTTCTCCCAGGCGAATTTTCCTCCCGCGTACATGATTCCGGTGACGCCGGAGAGAATCACGAACCACGTGAAGTACCGGAGCAACTGGAGGATTTTGTCCGAATTGGGTGGAGCTTCCGGGACAGGATCCTCCACCTGAGCCATCAGGAACGCTTCGACTGCCGTATGGATCATCATTGATCGTCTCCGTCGCGTTGCCTCTGGACAAGTTATACGCAATCGCTATGACGATCGAAGTATCGCGATCCGCGCAGCATCCGTCAACCCTCCGCCGGGACAAGGGCAACCCGCCGGACTCGGGTAGCCCGCCCCGGAATCGGTGTCAGATCGCCGTGGACGGGTAGTGCCCTGGTGTGAGCGACGACGGTGATGGCGCAGCGGCCGCCGACCTGGATCCGACGGCCGCGCGCGCGGTGATCGAGCAAGCCAAGGGCGCGGTGATGCTGGCCTACGGAATCGACGCCGAGGAAGCATTCACCCTGCTGCGGGTGCGTTCCCAGGAGACCAACATCAAGCTGCGGGTTCTCGCCGCCAGAGTGGCCGCCGAACTGCCCTCCGTCTGCCCGCCCACGGTCACCGGCGAGCTGCGCAGCCGCCTCGACCAACTCCTGTGGACGGCGTGAGCGACCGGAGTTTCCTGGACAAGTGGTTGTCCGGGCACTGTCCGTAGCGGCTGGCGCGCGGTCGCTACCGCTTCTGGGCGACGGCGAACACTCGCCGGAACGGCAGCCAGGTGGTGCCATCGTTCCGGCGCGGATAGGCGGCGCGTAGCAGTGGGGCGAGCTGGGCGGTGAATTCGCGCCAGTCCGCGTCGTCGAGCACGCTGCGGACAGGGCGCAGCGCGGTTCCGGCGACCCAGCCGAGCACCGGGTCGTCACCCGTCAAACGCTGGAGGTAGGTCGTTTCCCAGGCGTCGACGGCACCACCGGCAGCGGCGAGTACATCGGCGTATCCCGCCGGATCGAGCACCGCCCGCGGATCCAGGATGCCCGCCCGGCCGAGACGGTCGCGCCATTCGCCGCGGGCGGCCACTTGCCGGATCGCTCGATGGGAGGGTGCGTCGAAGTTTCCGGGAACCTGAATCGCCAACCACGCCCCTTCGGGTAGTCGCCGCATCCATTCCGTCAGCAAGGCGGGATGTCCGGGCACCCAGTGCAGGACGGCATTGCATAGGACGACATCGGTATCCGCGCCCGGCTGCCAGTCCTGCACGGCGCCGAGCGTCGCATCGATACCGCGATCGCGCGCTTCCGCGACCATGTCGGGTGACGAGTCGAGTGCCTGGATTGCCGCGCCGGGCCAGCGCTGCGCGAGCCTGCCGGTGAGATGCCCTGGACCGCAGCCGAGGTCGACCACCCGCCGGGGTTCGGTGGCGCCGACCCTACTCAGCAGGTCGAAGAAGGGACGCGACCGGTGGTCACCGAAGGCGAGGTACTGCTGGGGATCCCACATAGGCCGCTCCACGTATTTACCAAACCGTACGTACGTACTGTACGCCTCGATCCGGCCCACTGCATCGGCCGCATCTCCGGCGTTTCGGCCATCGCGCGGCTGCCAACGCTCGCGTGACATCGATCGGTCACAGCCAGGTCTCATCCTGGGCCGAGCAGCGCCGCACCCACGCGCGTCGTCGAGCAGATGGCGCAGTGGACAATCGAGTGAACGCGAACGACCTCGAGAGGTCGAAGGCGCCGCTGACACACCAGTTCCGCGCAGCGCCGCGGGCGTGGGAGGCGAAATCATCTGGCCTGACCAGCTTTTCGCGCCCCGTCGGCCAGCTCACGACCGAAGGCGAAAACATACTCTGCATCACGGTTTCGTAACGGACGACTGTGGGTATTACATAGCTATGACGGATCACCGACCAACCCGGATCGCCGGTGTGGAACGGGGAACCGGCGCGCTCGCTTTGGCCACGTGCCTTGCCTTTTCGATCGGCATCGCGATGCTCACGCAGTCCCTGTTCTCCACCCTGGTGGCCTGCGCGAGCATCGTGGCCGGGGTCACATTGGTTCTGAACATCCTGCCGCACAGGACATAACCCGCAGGGTCCTTGCCCCACGCCTCGAATCCTGATGGCATCTACCCAGGTACCGACGCCACGGAGGCAGACATGCTGTCATTGCAGGAGATTTCGGATCGGCTCGAGATCGAGGATTTGATGGTGCGGTATTCGCACGCGGTGGATACCCGGCAGTGGGATCTGCTGGACGAGGTCTTCACACCGGACGCGCACATCGACTACTCGACAATGGGCGGCTCGGTGGGTGACCTCACCGCCACCAAGAAGTTCCTCGCCTCCGTCCTGCCCAATTTCCCGGCCTTCCAACACCTGATCAGCAATTCATCCATCACCGTCGACGGCGACACCGCCACCGGGCGGACGATGTGTCACAACCCGATGCTGATGTCCGGCGGCGACGGCCCGCCGACGATGATGCTGTGCGGCCTGTGGTATCTGGACACGTTCGTCCGCGTCGACGGGCACTGGCGCATCAAGGAACGGATCGAGGAGAAGAGCTTCCTCTTCGTCGCGCCCTCCGCGCCCGGCATGGGCTGATACGGGCAGCCGGCGACCTCAGCGCGGGGTGAGTGCCGATGTCGCGGCGTCCGGAGCCTCGGCGGTCTGCGCGTGCGGCTGCTGCGCGCGCCGTACCGGAGTTCCCCGCCTGCTGCCGACCACGAACAGCGCGACCAGCACGACGCTGAACCACACGTAGGTATTGCCGAGGACGTGCTGCCATGGCGTCCACGCGGTTTCACGACGCTCGCCGTCGGGCAGCCAGTTGTGCGGACCGATCACGAACACCGCCGTGGTGATCACGAACGTCACCCACCAGCCGATCGCCTGCCTGCCGGGCAGGCGAGTCGCGTAGCCGACGAGGGCGAACAACGCGGGCGCGATCCATACCCAGTGGTGCGACCAGGAGATCGGCGAGACGAGCAGAGTGAATACGGCGTTGAGGGCCAGCACGAGCGCGGGGAGGTCCGCGGCCCGGCGCATGGCGGCGATGACCAGCGCGAGCAGCGCCGCGCCGAGCACCAGCCAGACCACAGTGAACGCGGGCTCGGGCACCTCGAACCTGGCGAAGACTGCCTGAATCGACTGATTGGTATGGAATGCGGAGCCGCTCAGCCCGGACACGTTACCGAGCCCACCGAACCAGTACTTGATCGACTCTTTCGGAAGGATCGCGAAGCCGAGGGCTGTCGCGGCCGCACCGGTCACGGCGGCGGTCGCCGCCGCACGGTAGTCCCGGCGTACCAGGAAGTACAGCACGAACGCCGCGGGCGTCAGCTTGATCGCGGCGGCGATACCGATCAGCATGCCCCGGCGCCAGCGTGGCTTGTGCGTCAGGCAATCCGCGGCGACCAGCGCCATCAGCAGCAGGTTGACCTGACCGAAGTCCAGCGTCGAATGAATCGGCTCCAGCAGTAGTCCCAGCGGCGTCGCGCAGGCCGTTGCCCACACCGCCGACCTGCGCTGCGACTCCTCCGGCCACACCCGCCGGGCGACCAAGTAGAGCGTGACGGCGAGCGCGGCCACCGAGGAGACGAAGAAGCTCAGCGCGGCCACATCCCAGGGCAGCATTGCGAACGGGCCCAGCGCGAGCGCGGCGAACGGCGGATAGATGAACGGAAGACCCGCGCCGATGGTGGTCTGTGGCAGCTGACCGTACATGTCGGCGCCGTGCCGCATGGCGTCGACGCCGAGCCGATAGACCTGCAGATCGATGAACCCGCCGGTGATCTCGTCGAAGGGCCAGACCGGCATCAGGAGACAGAAGGCGGAGAACGCCACCGACAGGACCGGCGCCAGCCGCAACAGACGCCCGAGTCGACGGTTATGGGACATCGGCGTTTCGGCGGCGGCGCTGACACTACTCATCCGCGGCGACTATACCGACCTATGTCCGCTCGTTCAGTATGTGGGAGGGTCCGGTCGCGCTCGTCGCGTGAAGGCCGCGAAACCGGGTAAGCCACCGGCAGCCCGAAGCAGCGGAGGAGGTCGGCAGATGGCGGTCACAGCCCCGATCCGGGCGGGAGGCGATCGGCGATGAAGGCGCCCGGCGCCGCGGAGTTCGTCCCCGAGGGCGCGGATCTGGCGCGCTTGCGTCAGGCAGCCTGCCACTGCCGGGGGTGCGATCTGTACCGGCACGCCACCCAGACGGTCTTCGGCGCCGGTCCCGCGGACGCGGACGTCGTGGTGATCGGCGAGCAGCCCGGCGATCAGGAGGACGTGCTGGGACAACCGTTCGTCGGTCCGGCCGGACGGTTGCTCGACCGCGCGCTGGCGGAGGCCGATATCGACCGTGACGCGGTCTACGTGACCAATGCGGTGAAGCATTTCAAGTTCGTGGAGCGCGGTAAACGACGGATCCACAAGCAGCCGGGGCGCACCGAGGTGGTCGCCTGCTCGGCATGGCTCGACGCCGAACTCGACCTGTTGCGACCCCGGTTGGTGGTGTGCCTCGGCGCGATCGCCGCGCAGGCAGTGCTCGGCCCTTCGTTCAAGGTCAGCGCACGACGCGGCGAGGTGATCGAGGCCACGGACCATCGGGTTGTCGCCACGGTGCACCCGTCGGCCGTGCTGCGCGCACCTGATCGCGCCGCGGCCTACGAAGCGTTCGTCGCCGATCTGCGCATCGTCCGGGCACAGCTCGGAAAATCCACGACGGGGCGCTGAAGGCCGGACCGGCCGCTACCTCCGCGCGCGGACCGCGCCGACCGCTTTGCGGGCCGCCACCAGAACCGGGTCCCACACCGGGGAGAACGGCGGCGCGTAGCCGAGGTCCAGCACCGTCATCTGCTCGACGGTCATCCGGGCGGTCAGTGCGACCGCGGCGATGTCGACGCGTTTGCCCGCGCCTTCGCGTCCCACGATCTGCACACCGAGCAGCCGGCCCGTGTGACGCTCGGCGAGCATCTTCACTGTCATCGGCTCCGCGCCCGGGTAATAGCCGGAGCGGCTGGTGGATTCGATGGTCACCGTCACGTACTGCAAGCCTGCTGCCTCGGCGTCCTTTTCGCGCAAACCCGTTCGCGCCACCTCCAGGTCGCATACCTTGCTGACCGAGGTGCCGACGACTCCGGGAAAGGTCGCGTATCCCCCGCCGAGGCCTGCCCCGATGATCTGGCCGTGCTTGTTGGCGTGCGTGCCGAGCGGAATGTGGCGTTCGCGGCCGGAGACCAGATCCAGCACCTCGACGCAATCGCCGCCTGCCCAGATGTTCTCGTGCCCGCGCACGCGCATGGCGAGATCGGTGCGCAGTCCGCCGTGCTCCCCCAACGGCAGGCCCGCGACACGGGCCAGCTCCGTCTCGGGCCGTACTCCGATGCCGAGCACCACGATGTCCGCAGGGTACTCCGCGGTGTCGGTCACGACCGCGGTGATTCGGCCGTCGTCCCCGGTCCGGATCTCGGAGACCTCCGCATTGCCGACGACCTTGATGCCCATTCCGCACATCGCGTCGCGGACCATCGCGCCCATGTCCGGATCCAGCGTCGACATCGGCTCGGCGCCGCGGTTGACCATCGTGACGTCGTAGCCGCGCCGGATCAGGGCTTCGGCCATTTCGACGCCGATGTAACCCGCGCCGACGACTACGGCGCGGTTGCCGCGCGTCCGCTCCAGCGTCTCCAGCAGTGCCTGGCCGTCGTCGAGGGTTTGCACGCCGTGCACGCCGTCCGCATCGATGCCCGGCAGCGGTGGCCGGATCGGCCGGGCGCCGGTGGCGATCACCAGGTGGTCGTAGGCCATCCATGCCGCCACCCCGGTATCGCGGTCGCGGAAGCGAATTCGGCCTCCGGCGACGTCGATTTCGGTCACCTCGGTGCGCAACCGCAGGTCGATATCCCGCGCCCGGTGTTCCTCGGGCGTGCGAGCGATCAGGGCGTCCCGCTCGGAGACGTGGCCGCCGACCCAGTACGGAATGCCGCAGGCCGAGTACGAGGCGAACCTGCCGCGCTCGAACACCACGATCTCCAGTGCGCTCGCGTCCTTCATCCGGCGCGCCTGCGAGGCCGCCGACATCCCTGTCGCGTCACCACCGATGACGACCAGTCGCTCGCCCATGGCCTTCACGCTACGTTCGGCGGGTCGGCGCCGGGCGCCGGGGCTCGGTTTCGGCGAATTTCCTGGTTGCCATGCGGTTGACCCGCCCTTAACTCACACTGATCTTCTGGCAAACGCGGTATGAGGGCAGCGTTTTCACCCGGGAGCACAACATGACCGAAACCCGATCCTCCTCCGACGACGAACGTCGGCTCGCCGAACTCGGCTATAAGCAAGAACTGGCCAGAACCTGGTCGGGATTTTCGAACTTCGCCATCAGCTTCACCATCGTGTCCATCCTCACCGGTGGATTGGCCAGTTATGGCATCGGATTGGCCAATGGCGGGCCGGTGACCATGGCCTGGGGATGGCCCTTGGTCTCGATCATGGTACTGTTCGTCGGGCTCGCCATGGCGGAGTTGGCCTCCGCGTACCCGACCTCGGGTGGGTTGTACTGGTGGGCCTCTGAGCTGGGCGGGCCGGTGTGGGGGTGGTTCACCGGCTGGTTCAACCTGATCGGTCAGATCGCGGTCACCGCGGCGATCGATTACGGCGCGGCCATCTTCACCACCGTCGTGCTGAACGTCATCGGCGTCGACATCGGCACCGATCGCACCGCGATCTTCCTGGTGTTCGCCGTGATCCTGGTCCTGCATGCGGTACTGAACGCGATCGGCCCGCACCTGTCGGCGGTGATCAACAACGTGTCGGCCTGGTGGCACGTCGGCGGCGTAGTGATCTTCGTCGTCGTGCTCGGGTTCGGCGCGAAGCACCACCAGAGTGTGGGATTCGTCTTCACCGAAACGGTCGACAACAGCGCGATCGGGTTCGGTGGGGTCGCGTTCAGCTTCCTGCTCGGCCTGCTGCACGCGCAGTACACATTCACCGGCTACGACGCGTCCGCCCACATGTCGGAGGAAACGCACGATGCGTCCCGCATGGCGGCGAAGGGCATCATCAACACGATCGTCGTGTCGGCGATCGCCGGATATCTCCTCATCCTGGCGGTGACGTTCGCGATCCCGAATCTCGGCGACGCACTCGATCCGGAGAAGAACAGCGGATACCCGGTGATCTACATCCTGGAGAACTCCCTGAACGGGTTCTGGTCTGGCCTGCTCCTGGTCATCGCGGCGGTCGCGCAATTGTTCTGCGGATACGCCTCGGTGACCTCGGCCTCGCGCATGCTCTTCGCGTTCGCGCGGGACGGCGCCGTGCCAGGGGCGAAGCTCTGGTCGAGGCTTTCGGCGCGGAAGGTGCCGGTGAACGCGGTGCTGTTCATCTCGTTCTTCGCCTTCGTGCTGCTGATTCCGTCGATGTTGGTGCCGGCGGCCAACGCGCCGACCGCATACGCCGCGGCCACCTCGGTCGCGACCATCGGCCTGTACATCGCCTACGGCATTCCGATCCTGCTGCGGCAACGCCACGGCGCCCGATTCCGCACCGGCCCATGGCAACTCGGTGCGTGGTATCGCCCGGTTGGGGTGGTCGCACTGATCTGGATCGCGTTGATCAGCTGTTTGTTCATCCTTCCCACCGACGCTCGCGGCTACCCGTGGCACCCCGAGTTCACCTGGAACACCGTGAATTACGCGCCGCTGACCCTGATCGGCGTGGTGGGCGCGATCGGGATCTGGTGGCTGGTGGCGGCGCGGACCTGGTTCACCGGGCCGAAGCGGACGGTGGACGAGCCGCCCGCCGGCGAACCCGAGGCCCAGGCGCCCGCCGTCGTCTGACGCGCGCCGCTACGGCGAGGTCGGGTTCCCCGCTTTGGCATGTCGAGTTTGTCGGCGCCGGTCGCTAGGGTGTGTCGGCATGGAAAGGACCGACCTGGCACGTCTTTCGCCCGCGGGGAGAATCGTGTTCCCTGGAAATCCGTGGCCAGAGGGGCACGCGATCGAGGAATTCGCGTGGACCGGCCGCATGGACCAGGCGGGGGGCCTGTGGTTCGATCTGCATCTGCGGTCCGCGGATTACGACGCCGAATACCGGCCCGTGGACGAGAACGACATCGACGAGGACTGGCTCTCGCCCATCGTGTGGCAGAACTATCACCGCTGCACCCTGTCGTCCACCTATTGGGGCGAGGACGAAGGCACCGGGCTGCGCGCCGCAACGCCCGGCCGCCCCTTCCTGCTGAAATCCGAACAGCCGCAACGCCGCACCGTCGATCCGCTCCCCTTGCCCGACGCGGACGACGTCGAATGCCTGGCGTTCAATATCTACCTGCTCGGGCACGACTCGGTCGCCGACCAGGAAGTGCTGTTCACCCGCCGCGCGGACGGCACGCATGACATCGACTGGCAGGGGCGTATCGCGCTGACCTACGCGGGTCAGGTCGAATTCCGGTACCGATTCCAGGCCCGGATACCGGGCATCACCCTGGAGTACATCCGCTTCCCCGCGGAGATCTCGGCCGACCAAGCCCATCGGCAGCTCGGCGCCGTACTCGATGCTCCCGAGCAGTTCGAACTCGGCCTCGTCGACGGGCAACCCGCCTGGGTGTCGCGACTCCGGGCCTGATGCTCCCGGGCGTCGGGGCTACTGGTTGGGCGTCTGGCCCGGGAGTAGGCAGACCGAGTCCAGACCGAGGACGTGGTTGAGCCGGCCGAAGGCGAGCCACGAGCCGATACTCATGCTCAGTTCGACCACTTCCACTTGGCTGTAGTGGGCGAACATGCGGCCGAAGAACTCCTCGTCGAGGTTGTGGTGATCGGTGGCGTAGCGTTCGGCGTATTCGGCGGCCAGGCGGGTGCGTTCGTCGAACGCGTCGGTGGTGCGCCAGTGCGTGACGGCGTCGGCGAATTCGGGCTCGACCTTCTCGCCGTCGCGCTCGGTGCGCCAGTCCAGACAGAACAGACAGCCGTTGATCTGGGCGATACGCAGCCTGGCGGCCTCGAACTCGCGCAAGCCGAGCGTGCTGTGCGAATAGACCGACAACGAGAAGTTCGAGGCGGCAACTCCGATGCCTGGGACCATTTCGCCCCAGACATAGCCGATCGGGTCCTTCCCCTCGGGAATGTCGATGATCATGGGCGCTTCCTTCCGAGTTTGCCGACCGCGGGCCGCAGGGGAATGTCCAGTGCGTCATAGAGTCCGGGCTCCGCGGCCACCAGCCAGTCAATGGCGCCCACCAGGCGTCCGACGGCTGTGGCGTTACCGCCCGCGGACCGATTGCTGTCCTCGTCGGTCGCCTCGACGGTCACTTCGATGCGCGGCCGACCCTCGATGATCACCCGATGCGCCCCGGCACCGCCATCGGCGGGCGTGGGCCAGTCGGGAGCACAGGACGGATGGATGCGAGTGACATGCTCGACGACCAGGCGCGGTTGCCCCTCGACGATTCCCTGGACCTCGAATCGCACGGCGCCCTGAGTACCCGCGACGAACTCCCCCATCGACGAGGTCGTGACGGTCGTGTCCAAGGCACGACGGTCCAGCGTCTCGCGGATGTCGTCGAGCTCGACACCGAGCGCTCTCGCCATGAGCCGAATCTGCCCGCCCCACACCGTGGTCGGCACCGACGGCGCGAGCATCGGCGGCTGGTAGTCCATCGGCTGACCCATGCCGACCAGGTAGCGCACCGAGTCCGGTTGGTCGTAGCTGGAATAGTCGAAGATCTCCTGGCACCGGATCGTGTCCACGGTGCTGCCGAGTCCACTGATCAGCAGTGGTAGCACGTCGTTGCCCCACCCGGGATCGACGCCGGAGACGAACAGCGACCCGCCGCCTTCGGCGATCGCGGCGAGCACCGGCTGGCGCACCTCAGGCGTGGCGTTGCGCGGGTCGTACAACGCGTAGAGCGCGGGCGTGACGACCACCGCGCCCGTGCGCAGTGCCCGCACGATGTCGGCGAGCGCGTCGTCGGGCCTGATATCGCCGGAAGCGGCATACACGACCGCTTCCGGGCCCGCCGCGAGCACACCGTCGATATCGTCGGTGGCCGCGACATCGAGCAAGTGGTCGCTGCCGCCCAGTTCGCCGGCGTCGCGGCCGATCTTGTCCGGATTGTGCACGAGCACCCCGGTCAGTCGCAGTGCTGGGTGGGCGTCGACGGCCCGGATGGCCGCCCGGCCGACATTGCCGGTGCCCCAGACCACCGTGGAGATCATCAATCGAGGGTAGCAAGCGCTTGGTCGGCTGTTCGGTGTTCTCCGAAAGCACTCGGAGAACTGATCCTCGCCCACTCCGGATTCCGCGGCCGAACGGGCGGTTCGCGAACCGTCGCGGCGATACGATGCCCCCATGGCGCACCCCGCCCCGCCGGTTCCGGGCGCGACGGTCGCATCGGGCCGCTCGCCTACCGAATCGCGGGGCACTGAAGTCGCCGAAGTGGTGGAGCGCTTCGCCGACGCGTGGCGCACGGCCACGACACCACCGGACTTGGCCGCCTACTTGCCCGACTCCGCCGCGATCCGCCGGGTGTCGCTGATCGAACTGATCAAGGTCGACCTGGCCAACCGATGGGGCCGCGGAGCCGCCCCGAAACGGCTGGCCGACTACGCCGAAGAACTGCCGGAACTACGCACGTGGCCGCTGCCACCGGATCTGATCTACGAGGAATTCCATGTCCGCAGGCACGCGGGCAGCTCGGTCGACGTCGCCGAGTACACCGCCGCGTACCCCGAGCAGGCCGACCAGCTCTCGGAGATGCTCGCGACCGACGACTACCACAGCACGCTGACGGTCGCGGCCGAACCGGCGAACCTCGACGAACTCGAAGCCGGACAGAAGATCGATGACTTCGACCTGATGACCGGTCTCGGACGCGGCGCCTTCGCCCGGGTCTTCCTGGCTCGGCAACGGTCGATGCAGCGACTGGTGGCGGTGAAGATCTCCCGTGACAAGGGCACCGAGCCGCAGACGCTGGCCCAGCTCGACCATGACTACATCGTGCGGGTCTTCGATCAGCGCGTGCTGCCAAGCCGGAAACTGCGCCTGCTGTATATGCAGTACGTCCCGGGCGGCACGCTGTTCACCGTGCTCGAGCGCGTCCGGGCGACACCGCCGGCGCGGCGCGGCGGCACGATGCTGCTGGCAGTCATCGATGAAGTACTCGCCGCGAAAGGGGAGATCCAGCCCAGCGAGTCGCCGCTGCGGGCGGAGCTGACCGGGTTGTCGTGGCCGGAAACCGTCGCGTGGCTCGGGCGCCGCGTGGCCGACGCGCTCGACTACGCGGGCCGGGCGGGCGTGCTGCACCGCGACGTCAAACCGGCCAATGTCCTGCTCACCGCCGACGGCGTCCCCAAGCTTGCCGATTTCAATATCAGCTTCAGCGGCAACGTCTCCGGCGACAGCCCGGTCGCCTACTTCGGCGGTTCGCTGGCGTACATGTCGCCGGAGCAACTCGCCGCCTTACACCCGGACCTGCCGACCTCGGCCGAGGATCTCGATACCCGCAGCGATCTCTTCGCTTTGGCCGTCGTGCTCTGGGAATTGCTCACCGGCCGCAAGCCTTTCGACGACGACGCGGTGACCGGCGGTGACCGTACCGCCCTGGACGGGATGCTGGAGCGCCGAGCGCACAGCCCGCAGGCGCTGCCCTACACGGATCTGCCACCGGATTGCCCCGCGGCGCTGCAACGTGCCCTGGTCAGGGCGCTCGACCCCGAACCGGCCAACCGCTGGTCGTGCGGCGCCGACATGGCGCAGCAGCTGGCGGTGTGCCTCGATGCGCGTGCCCGCGACCTCGTCGATCCACCGCCCGGTAGTTGGCGCCTGCGCTCCCGTCTGCTGATGCATCCGATCATGGCGCTCGCGATCGCCGTGCCGAACGCGCTTGCGATCCTCTACAGCTACAACCACAACCGGACATTGATCATCGACAAACTGGACGCCCAGGCGCAGCAGCGCTTCGACCAGATCGCGCTCATGACCTACGCCGTATGCTTCCTGATCGGCTTCGTCGTCACGAATCTGCTGATCGCCGGACTCTGGTCGATCGCGCGCGGGCTGCGCAAGGGCAAGTCCTATGCCCCGGAGGCACTCGCCGGGGCCAGAGCCGACACGCTGCAGCTCGGCAGACGCAATGTGCTCACCTGCTTCGCGCTGTGGGCGATCGCCGGTGTGGTGGTCCCGGTGTCGGTGCGGGTGTCCGGCAATCAGATCACCGCGGCATCCTACGTTCACTTCTTCATCACCCAGATCGTGTGCGGCGCCATCGCGATGGCCTACCCCTACTTCATGGTGACCTTCTACGCTGTCCGGTCGCTGTATCCGATGTTTCTCCCGCATGGCGGACTCGGCGCCGAGGACGCGCATCGCCTGAGGCAACTCGATGCGAGCAGCACATACTTCCTGGCCGTCGCAGCCGCGGTGCCGCTACTGGGCGTGGCCGGCGTGACCTTCATTCCGGCGGAGGACATTCCCGCCGTGATCGTGCCGCTACGGGTGCTGTGCGTCGGTAGCGCGCTGGCGTTCGTCGGCGTGTATTGGCTGTTCCGGATGCTCGAAAAGGACCTTGCCGCGCTGGAACGCCTTGCCGCTGCACGTCGATAGTCGGTTGCACGCCGCCACCGCCGCTTCGCCGGTGGTGCACGAGGTCCCCCGCACGCTGCACGACCTGTCCGGCCGATCCCGGAAAGCCGACGTCTAACGCCGGCCACGACCCCGGCGGGACCGTCGAGTGAACTCGTCGGTAGCGTTGTCGCACAGGGGTGCTGCCGAGCGCCAGGGGATTGCGGCGCAGTTCCGGATCGCGGCGAGTACGGTATACCCCGCCGCCCGGCGCGGGGGGCGGTGATCGGGATCGGGCGGAAAGGCGGGCGTGAGCATGAACGATCCGTATTCGTCATGGGCTGCCCGGAGTTCGTCGGAAGAGCCGCCACTGGCCGCGCGCTATCAGAGCGCGGAACCGATCCGCTGGCACGGCAGCATGGTGTATCCGATGTACACCGAGCCGATCGGCCCTGCTCCGACCACCGTCACCGTGACCATGGTCTCCGCGGCGCCGCCCGCCGGGCTGCGCGGGCTGGGTATCGGGCTGTCCGTAGTCGACGGCTATGTGGACCTGCACGGCCGGGCACTGGCCGGAGTCGATGCGTGGAGCGACGCGTTGGCAGCGGGTGTCGGCTTCGACGTGACGCCGACGGCGCCGAGCACGCTGGTCACCCTCACCCCGGTCTGGGTGGACGAATTCGGCACTCAGAAGTCCTGGACCGGTAACTACGGCATTGTCGTCGAGCAGCGGCCCGAGGGGCGAGTCGTCTTGTGGTGCAGCATCGGCGAGGGACCACCGAATTTCGCCAACCTGGTCGTAGAGGTGTCGACCGCTCCCACGGTCGTCACGCAGGACGCGCCCGCCTCGAGTTCACCCGCCACGACACCGATAACCATGAGCGCGCCCGCGGCACGGTCCGCACTCGCGGCGGGTCCGCCCACGGCACCGACAATGCCGGTTCCTCGCATCGACGCCGGTTCCCCGGGTGAACCCGCCCCTTCTGTCGATCGCCCCCCCGCCGATCCATCGCCGTCCGGGAACGGTCATCCATCTGCCAACGAGCAAGCGGCGCACAGCCCACCGCACCGGCCCGCGGGCAGGCTCTTCACGAACCTGCAGTCGTCACGGGCCGCGCGGCCCACCCCCGAAGCATCGCAGTCGTCTCTGGGGTCGCTGGTTTCGAACCCGCAACCCGCGGCGGACATCCCCTCCCTACCGAGCACATCGAACAAGCAGCCCACCGCAGATGCCTCGCACCGTGCTCCGAGCTCACTGGCCGGTAACAGGCAACCCCCGGCAGATTCCTGGCCGCCCACTCGCAACACACTGGCCAGTGACACACAGCTCGCGACCGAATCCGCACACCATATGCCCATCACGAACGCTCCACCCGCTCCGGATACATCGCATTCAGCACCCAGCCCCCACCTGGCCCCCGCGCATCCGGGCCCGCAGGGTACTTCCCACCCTCCGGCGGCGCAGGCATGGCCTGCCCAAGACTCCCCCACACGACCAGCGCCCGATGTGCCGCGCTCTGCCTCCAGGCCCCCGGCCGCGGACAGTGATGGTCCTTTCGGCCCACTGATCCCGGACGAGCGGCCCGCAGCAGACGTTTCGCGTCTGGCATTCAACCGGCTGGGCGCAAGCACATGGGACACAACGGATGCTTCGTCTCCCGGCCCGCTGGTCACCACCACGCAGACAGCGGCAGAAGCTTTGCGCCCGGCCTCCGGCCCTCTGGCCGTGCCTACGCAACAGCGCGCGGACACGCCTGTGGCCGAATCGAGCTCACAGATTTCCGACACACCGTCGACTCCGACCGTGCTGCCGCGGCTCGACGAGCTATCCACGGCGACCGATGCGCCTCGAAACGAGACAACACGGCAGTCCGGCGACCTCGGTTATCGCGGCGCCCTCTACGACCTCGGCGTCGCCATGCATCGCCGCGGTGAGGAGCAACAGGCGTGCGGGCTCTGGGCACAGGCCTCCGCGGCCGGCCATGCGGGCGCCGCATACGAGCTGGGCGCGGTCCGGTACCGCCACGGTGACACTGCCGGGGCCGAATCCTGGTGGCACACCGCTGCCGAGCGCGGCGAACCGCGCGCCATCGCCGGACTCGCCGACCTGCTCGAGCAACAGGGCAAGCACACCGAAGCGAGGTCTTGGCGAACCTACGCCGCCGAGCAGCAAGCCTCGGATGTGGCCGGTCAGCCGTAACTTGCCACGGCGAACTCTATCGACCCGGCTGATCGGGTCAGGATCGCTGAACGTCGCGGAAAAGAATTGGCGCGCGGATGCGGGTCTGCCGTAAGTTCCGAAGCATGTTGGTCAATGCGGGTGTGAATGCGCCGTGCGCAGTCGGCGCGTACTACATCCGCCCTCGTACGGATGCCTGGACTCTGCCAGCGCACCGTATCACCCCGCTCTGCTGATTCCGTTCGATCGGAATCCCAGTCCCGCGGCCGGTACCGGCCGTCGTTTCCGCTGTGCTCTGGCATGGGTCCGGGCGAATCACCCTTCCTGATTCGACCACTCCGTTCGGAGGACACCCATGTCCCGTCATCGCTCTCTTTCGCGTGCCCACGGCAGCATGCCCCCCACCGCGAGCACTCGAAAGCGGCTGTCGCAGAACTTCCTCACCGATGCCGGCGCTGCCCGCCTGATCGTGCGCACATCCGGTATCGGCGCCGACGACCTAGTGTTGGAGATCGGACCCGGTGACGGCATGCTGACCCGGCGATTGCTCGACACGGCAGGCCGTGTCCATGCCTATGAGAAGGACCCGCATTACGCGGATCTGCTGCGTCGCAGGTACGCGGACGATCCGCGAATCCGCTTGTATCACCGGGATTTCCGCACCGTGCGAGCTCCACTGGAGCCGTTCGCCGTGGTAGCCAATGTGCCGTTCGCCATCACGACCGACATCGTGCGCTGGTGCCTGGCCGCGCGGTCGCTCACCTCGGCCACCTTGCTCACCCAAATCGAATTCGCCCGCAAGCATTCCGGAGACTACGGCCGCTGGACCAAGCTCGCCGTCAGCCATTGGCCCACGACAGCGATCGAGCTCGGCGCACGCATCGGCCGGCACAGCTTCCACCCGGTGCCGCGTGTCGACACAGCCATCCTGCGGCTGCGCAACCGCCCCGATCCGTTGCTCCCGCGCGAGCTGATCGGCGACTACCGCAGGATGGTCGAACTCGGTTTCTCCGGAGTCGGCGGCTCCCTGGCCGCGTCACTGCGCAGGGAGTTCCCGGCCGGCGCCGTACGCGCCTCCTGCGCGGCGGCCGGAATTCCGCTCGACCAGCCGGTCGGGCTGGTCTCACTCGATCGCTGGCTGGCCCTCTACCGAGCCCTGCGCATGTGACCGGTGTGGCCGGTCGGCTGAGCGGGCCGAGGCTCGCACGACGGCCGAAGATATGGGCAGCGGCATCCGGCGCCCGGACCATGGCGGCTGGCGGGCCGACCGCGTCATCTCGGCGATCGAGCATTTGCCCGAGATGACGCGGCCGACGGCCCACCTGTGCCGGACGATGTCGGCAGCCACATTGATGCCGACATCGTCCAGCGGTGGACCACATCCGCGGTCGAGCCCGAACCCGCGCGTGACGGCTCGGTCAGGCCGACAGAGGTGTGAAGTCGCGGCTGCCGATGTAGCCCGGCCGCGGTGCCGGCGCGGCGAACGGCTCGACGAGGGCGTTCTCCACGCTGTTGAACACCACGAAAATATTCGAGCGGGGGAACGGCGTGATGTTGTTCGACGATCCGTGCATCAGGTTGGAGTCGAACAGCAGCGCCGAGCCCGCCCGGCCGGTGAACTGGCTGATCCCGTACCGGTTCGCCAGCGCGGTGATGTCCTCCGGAGTCGGCACGCCGATCTCCTGCTCCTGCAACGACTCCCGATAGTGCTCGGCAGGGGTGCTGCCCAGGCACGGCACGAAGGTGTGATGCGAGCCCGGCATCACCATCAGGCTGCCATTGATCGGGTAGTTGTCGGTCAGCGCGATCGACAGGCTCACCGCGCGCGGTGCGGGCATCCCGTCCTCGGCGTGCCAGGTCTCGAAATCCGAGTGCCAGTAGAAACCGGCGCCACGGAAGCCGGGCATGTAGTTGACCCGGCTCTGGTGCACGTACACCTCCGACCCGAGCAGCTGCTCGGCCACCCCGAGCACGCGCGGCTCGCGCACGAGCTCGGCGATCGCCGCGCTGAGCTTGTGCACCTCGAAGATCGACCGCACCCGGTTCGACGACTTCTCTACGATGAGCCGGTCGTCGTCCCGCAGCGCGGGATCACCGGCGAGCCGGGTGATCTCGCCGCTGAACTCGGCCACCTCGGCAGGTGTGAGCAACTCGTCGAGGATGGCGAACCCGTCGGCGGCGAATGACGCGAGCTCCGGGCTGTCGACCTTCCCCCACACCGTCGGGTCGGCGCGCTCCAAGTGCGGAGCGGGTGCGCCGAGCCGGGTCGGGTAGCGATCGTAGCGGGCGGTCTCGGGCCGACTATCCGTGTGCTGCAGAACCATTGGTGTGCTCATCCTCCGATCGTCGCGGCGACCAGCGGGTATACGCCGTCGCTGTCGTGAACCTCCTGCCCCGTGACCGGCGGGTTGAACACGCACATCATCCGCATCCTGGTGCGGACCTCGAGGCGGTGGCGTTCGTGTCCGTCGAGCAGGTACATCGAGCCGGGCGCGAGCTCGTAGCTGACGTCGTTGTCCAGATCGGTCAACGTGCCCTCACCTTCGATGAGCCACACCGCCTCCACGTGGTGCAGGTAGTGGAACTCGTGCACCGTGCCCGCGTCGATGGTGGTCTCGTGGAAGGAGAAGCCGGCGCCGTCGCCGCCGAGGACGATGCGCTTGCTGCGCCAGCCCTCGCCCGCCACGTCCCGCTCGGTGCCGGTGATCTCCGTGGTGGTGCGCACGATCATGCGACCGCTCCCGTGCCACGGCACACCGACTCGACGGCGCCGGCCAGAATGTTCAGGCCATGGTCGAGTTCCTGCTCGGTGATCGTCAATGGCGGAAGCAGCTTCACCACCTCGTCGGTGGAACCGGAGGTCTCCACCAGTAGACCACGCTCGAACGCGATCTGGCAGACCTTGCCCGCCTGCGAGGGGTCGTCGAAGACGATGCCGTGCACGAGACCGCGACCGCGCGTCGAGAGACCCGGGAAGTATCCGGCCAGCTCGGCCAAGGTGCGCGCGACCCGCTCCCCCTTGGCTTGGGTCGCGGACTGGAGGGTGTCGTCGGCCCAGTAGTGGCGCAGCGCGGTGGTCGCGGTGACGAACGCCGGATTGTTGCCACGGAAGGTGCCGTTGTGCTCGCCCGGCGACCACTCGTCCAACTCCGGCTTGAACAGCACCAGCGCCATCGGCAAGCCGTAGCCACCGATCGACTTCGACAACGTGACGATGTCCGGCGTGATGCCCGCGACCTCGAAGGAGAAGAACGGTCCGGTGCGCCCGCAGCCCATCTGCACGTCATCGACGATGAGCAGGATCTCCCTGGCCGCGCACAGCTGGGCGAGGTGACGCAGCCACTCGGCGCGCGCCACGTTGACGCCGCCTTCACCCTGCACGGTCTCCACGATCACCGCGGCGGGGCGGTCGAAGCCGGACGAGGTGTCGTCGAGCACCTTCTCCATCCACTGGAAATCGGCGGTGGTGCCGTCGAAGTAGCCGTCGTAGGGCATGTGCGCGGCGTGCACCAGTGGGACGCCCGCCCCGGCGCGCTTGGCGGCGTTACCCGTGACCGACAGCGCACCGAGGGTCATGCCGTGAAAGGCGTTGGTGAAGCTGACGATCGTCTCACGGCCGGTGATCTTGCGCGCGAGCTTGAGCGCGGCCTCGACGGCGTTGGCGCCGGTCGGGCCGGGGAACTGGACCTTGTAGTCCAGGCCGCGCGGCGCGAACACGGTGTCGCGCAGCGTCTCCAGCAGCTCCCGTTTGGCCGGGGTGGACATGTCCAGGCCATGGGTGATGCCGTCACTGGCGATGTAGTCCAGCAGCGAGCGTTTCAGCACGTCGTTGTTGTGCCCGTAGTTCAGCGCACCGGCGCCGGCGAAGAAGTCCAGGTAGTCCTTGCCTTCCTCGTCGCGCAGCCAGCTGCCCTTCGCGGTGGTGAACACGGTGGGCCAGGCGCGGCAGTAACCGCGCACGTTCGATTCCAGGCTCTCGAAAACAGTGGTGTCTGCGTTGATCATCGGTGATCCTCCTCGGTGGTGCGGGCGGTCGGTGCGATGCGGTACAGCTCTTCGGATGCGTGGCTGTCCGGGAAGTCGCCGGCCTCGAACAGGGGGCTCTTGGTGATGTCCGCTCCCCTCGCTCTCGCCACCGACGCGAACATGGCGATGGATGCCGGGTTGTCCGGCGAAATCGTCGTCTCGAGTACCGAGATCCCCTGGGCCGCGACGCTGTTGAGCAAGGTATGCAGCAGCTCGGTGCCGATGCCGCGGCCGCGCTGTGCCTGATCTACCGCGATCTGCCAGACGAAGACGGTGTCGGTCGCCTGGGGGCGGATGAATCCGATCACGTATCCCACGATGTGGCCGTCCAGCTCGGCGACCAGCGAGGTTCCGGCGAAATCGCGGCACCACAGCAGGTAGGCGTAGCTCGAATTGGTGTCGAGCACGGCGGAATCCTTGGCGATCCGCCACATCGGAGCGCCGTCGCCCAGTCGGGGCGTGCGCAGGACCACGGCCGGCCCGATGTCGTTTCGGGACGGGGTGGCTCTCAGAGCGGCTGCGGCGCTTTCGACGCGCGATCGCTCGATCTCCGCTGGGGACAGGGTTGGCAGTGACATACAACTCCCTCGTCGGGTCAGCAGTACTTATCCAGGCTTGCGAAGCGACTTTGAGCTGAAGTGGTCGACTTCTTTACGGTCGTGTTACGGATGGATGTCGCCCAACCTGGGCAGGCGCACGACGAAGCGCGCGCCGCCGCCCGGCCGCTCGGTGCATTCGACCCGGCCGTGATGGGTGGCGACGGTCTCGGCCACCAGCGCGAGGCCGATGCCTGTCCCACCCGATGAGCGACGGCCACTGCGGGCGGTCGCGAATCGTTCGAAGATGCGCGTCCGGTCCGCGGACGGCACACCGGGTCCCGCGTCATCGACGGCGATTACCGCGTCGGTGCCATCGCGGTGCACGGTGACCGCGACCACACCGCCGCCGTGCCGGTCGGCGTTGTGCAGCAGGTTGGCCACCGCACGTTCCAGCTCCAGCTTGCGGCCCCGCACGGTGACGTCCTGGTCGACGGTGAGCACCTGCGCCGGGTAGCGGCGATCGGCCAGCGTGTGGGTGAGCAGCTCGCGCACCGACAGCGGCTCGGCGTCGCCGTGGTGCATGCCCGCCTCCACCCGGGCCAGCGCGAGCAGATCGTCCAGCAGCCTGCGCAAGTGGTCCACCTCGGCGGTGACCAGCGCCACCGCCCGCTGGGAGCGCTCCGGCAGATCACCGCGGTGCCGGTTGAGCACGTCGACGCTGGCCATCAGGGTGGTCAACGGCGTGCGCAGCTCGTGGCTGACGTCGCCGAACAGACGATGCTCGCGTTCGATGCGCCGTTGCAGCGAGTCGAGCATGGTGTTGAACGATTCGACGGTGATCGCCAAGTCCTGGTCGCCGCTGGTGGGTATCCGCAGGTCGAGGTCACCGGAGGCGATCCGCGCGGCCGTAGCGGCGAGCTGGTGCAGGGGGGTCAGCACCCGCCTGCTCGCCCACCAGCCGACCGCCGCACCGATCAGGGTGACCACGACGGCACAGCCGATCAGCACGTTACGCAGCAGTTCCAGATCGGCGTTGAGGTCACCGGACGGCTCGCCGCTCGCGCGCTGCCGCTGCGCCTCCAGATAGCCGCGGCTGATGACGAACACCGAGACCACGAGCACCAGCGACATCAGCGCGGCGATGGCCGCGAAGGCGGCGGTCACCCGGGCGCGCAGGCTCCAGGCGCCCGGACTCCAGCGTTTCGCGTCGAAGCTGCGCTCAGCGGCGGACATCGAGGCGGTAGCCGAGCCCGCGCACCGTCACCACGATGTGCGGATCGGACGGATCCCGTTCGATCTTGGTGCGCAACCTGCGCATGTGCACGTCCACGATCCGCTCGTCACCGAAAAACCCACGGTCCCAGACGCGTTCGAGTAGTACGGTGCGGCTGAGCACCCGTCCTGGCGACTCCGCCAGCTCGCACAGCAATCGGAACTCGGTGAGCGTGAGCCGGATCTCCTCGTCGCCGCGGCGCACCACGCCGCTGTCCTGCGCGAGCACCAGGGGTGCCACGTCATCGGCCTCGAGCACCATTTCCTGCGGCGTCTCCCGCTCAGCGGTGATACGGGCGCGCCGGCGCACCGCACGCATGCGGGCGGTGATCTCCTTGATCTCGAACGGCTTGGTGACGAAATCGTCGGCCCCCGCCTCCAGTGCGGCCACCACGTCGTGGGTGTCGTCGCGAGCGCTGACCACGATGATGGGAACGTCGTGGTCGCGGCGGATCTCCCGGATACATTCGAACCCGTCCATGCCGCCGAGCATCAGATCGACGATCATCACATCGGGCACGCCATTGCTTCGCAGATGGATGAGCGCGTCTTCGGCTTCCTCCGCCTCATCGACGGCGTAGCCTTCGTCCTCCATTGCGAGACGTAACGCACCACGTACCCGGTCGTCGTCTTCCACGATCATCAGGTTTGCGCTCAAGACCTTATCCCTTGCAGACATGCGGAAGCGCGTCACGATGCGGATTACCGCATCCCCATACCGACGCGACCTTCCGCTTTCGAGCAACCTTGCTCGAGTTCGGGTACCCGAAACACCGGCCGGTAAACGTCCGGCAGACCGGCGCGGGCACCACTGGATCGCCCACACACGCTATATGCCCGACCGCCCCGGAGGCGATCGGGTCATCGACGGTGCCGGACCTGCCGTCATCGGCGGGACCGCGCAGGACACCATCCGGTCTACGAGATCCCCTCGGCCGCAGGATCTTTCCGTCGACCTACGGGTAGCGATCACACCGCGACCCCTCGCAGAGGCGCAAAAGGGTCACGATCACACTGGGGTCAGCACCACCGGGACGGACTCGGCCGTCGACGGTGACCGGACTCACCTCGGCTACCGGGGCGCTTCCAAACGGTTGAAATTACTCGGGGATCCGTCGGCATTGCGCTCCTGATACCAGAAGCGCAGCTTCCTGGCGTCGAACGTGGCGAACCATTCGTCCCATCCCACCCGGCGCAGCACTGCGCCCCCGTACCTGGGGAAATCGAACCGCAGCACGCCGAGCCGTCCGTCGTGCTCGCTGCCCGGTACGGTCGCGGGCCGGGCGCCACGCTGCTGCGCCCAGCGACGGATGACGTCGTGATTCCGCGTGACGGAAACACCCTTGACTTGGGTCTTCGACCCAGGACTACCCGGCGCGAACTGCGGATTCCGGGTGCCTGGTCGGCGCTGGTCGGTCATGACGAGCTCCTCGAGCCATCGGCATCTGTTGTCCGGCTCCTGACTGACTACCCGGGGGACATACTCCGCAAACTGGTCGCCCGAACCGCCGGTAATCCCAGCACCGGACAGGTTCGTCCCGCAACCGCTGGGTAACCGGCCGGTGTCGGACCCTGCGCACGGCGCACCCGCCGCAGCGCGGCGCCGACGACCGAAACGAGGAGGAGTTCGCATGCGCAGTGTCAGCACGGCGCGGCCGGTCCCGGACCCCGTTCCACCGACGCCCGAGCCGGACCCCGTGCCGCCCATCCCGGAACCGGTGCCGCCGATTCCGGAACCGGACCCCATCCCGGATCCGAATCCCGTTCCTCCGGGACCTGGTCCGCTGCCGCCGGTACCCGGACCACCGCCCCGGCCGCCGACTCCTGGACCGGTGCCGCCCCCTCCGGTGCCCGGTCCCGGCACCCCGTCGCCGGACCCGCGGCCGCCCGGTCCATCGCCGGATCCCCGGCCACCGGACGCGCTGTAGGCGTACCTCCGCCCCTCCGCCTTCGCTCCGGCCGTGCGCGGGCTGACGACGGACTACGTCCGACTGCACCCATCAGGCGTACCTCCCGCCTTCGCTCCGGCCGTGCGCGGGCTGACGACGGACTACGTCCGACTGCACCCATCAGGCGTACCTCCCGCCTTCGCTCCGGCCGTGCGCGGGCTGACGACGGACTACGTCCGACTGCAACCATCAGGTGTACCGGAAGGTTCAGTCGCGCAGCGCCTGTTCCCGCAGGGAGTTCAACGTCCTGGACAGGATGCGGGAGACATGCATCTGGGAGACGCCGAGGCGCTCGGCGATCTGGTTCTGGGTCAGCGACTCGAAGAACCGCATGATCAGCACCTGACGCTCGCGCTCGGGAAGCTCGCCGATCAGCGGTTTCACCGCCATGAAGTCTTCGACCAGGTGATACGAGGGCTCCTCGGCGCCGAGGCTGTCCAGCAGGGGCAACGGCGCGTTCTCGATGTCGTCGCCGGCCACCGCGTCGATGGACGACGACTGGTAGGCGTTCCCGGCGATCAACGCCTGGGTCACTTCGACCAGATCGACATCCAGCTCCACCGCGATCTCCCTGGCCTTCGGCATCCGGCCGAGTCGTTGCGAGAGCATCTCGACAGTCGCGCCGATGCTCAGCTGGATTTCTTTGGTCCGGCGCGGCACCCGCACAGCCCAGGTGTTGTCCCGGAAATGCCGCCGGACCTCGCCCATGATGGTCGGCACCGCGAACGACAGGAACGACGATCCGCGCGCCACATCGAACCGGTCCGCGGCTTGCACCAACCCCAGCCGCGCGACCTGCAGCAGGTCGTCGAAGTTCTCGCCTCGTCCGGAGAACTTCCGCGCGATATGCTCGGCCAGCGGCAGACAGCGTTGGATGAGTTCCCGGCGCATCGCGTCCCGGCGCGGGTCGTCTGCGTCCAGGGCGGCGATCTTCTCGAACAGCGGTTCGATGTTGTCGTAGCTGTCACCGCGCGATCTCGACTCACCCGTCATCCGCGGCACCCCGCACCCAGCTGAAATCGATCACCGTCGGATATCCGCCGAGCATGCCGTCGTAGGAGCCTTGGGCGGCGGCGATCGAATCGGTCAGGGTCCGCACGATATGCCAGCCGAATCCGGCCTGGCCGATCACCGACTCCGAGACCGCGACCGCGGAGACGTGCACGAACATCTTGTCGGCGTCGTAGGTGAACTCACAGTCGACCATCGAGCCGGGCACGGCGTCCAGGATGAGCGAGGTCGCCACCTCGTCCAGCGCGAGCCGGATATCGGTCACCTCGTCCAGGGCGAAGTCCGCGATGAGAGCGACGGTCTCGGAGAGGGCACGCAGCATGGTCAGCTGCTCCAACTGGGCGGGCACGCGCACGCCGATAGTCGTTGTTTCGGTCGAGGATCGGGAACTCCACTCCCCCATGCCCATCACCACCTTGTCCTCGCAGCCGCCGCACGGCGGCCTTGATACCGCTGCGGGTTTTCCGAGCCGCCGAAACACCGCACTCGCCGCGGACGTGAATCGAATGGCCGCCGCGCTCCTCGGTCGTTGACGTACCCCCCACCGGCGGATCGAAACCCGGGTCAGTCGACGCCGATCCGTTCGTGGGCGGTGAGCAACAGGTGATCGAATTGGGTGCGTAAGCCCACCGTCGCGCCGGTCAGCCCGGGCAGGTCGGCGACCAGTCGCGCGGCCAGAGTGCGCAGCTTCACGTTGGTCTCCTGCGACCGCCAGCTCAGCACCCGGAATGCCTGCTCGGCGCTGACGCCGTAGACCAGCATGAGGGCGCCCTTCGCCTGTTCGATCACCGCCCGGGCGGCATACAACTCCGGCAGCGTGTCGTCGAGCGTTTCCTGCCGGTGTTCCTCGAGCGTGTCGGTGACGTCGATGTAATACCCGGAAGTGCCGACCACCTGGCCTTCTTCGTCCGCCATGCGATCGGCCACCAAGATCACATGGTGGACCACCCCGGTGGTATCGATGATCCGATGGCGGCTGGAGAACGGCTCCGCGTCCTCGATCGACCTCGCCAAGGCACTGGCCACGGCGGCGCGGTCGTCCGGGTGCTTGTGCGTCAACAGCAACTCCGTCGTCGGCGTCACCGTCCCCGGCTGATAGCCGTGCATCAGGGCCACCTCGTCCGACCATTCCCATCGCTGGTCGCCGAACCAAAACCGAAAACTACCGACGCTCTGCGGCGTCCCCATCCCTATCACCCGGTTCAGCGCGAGGGTTTCCTCGGGCTGAACCGACCCACTCTCACTCACAGCAGAAGTATCCGTTGCCGACGCACGCTGTGCGAGCAGATCGGGACGCGTACTGTCGCTGGGCGCGTGTTCGGGGATGGTGGTCAGCGCACGACGGTGCCTCGCCGACGCTCGCTCACGCGTCCAACGCCGTACGCATCGAGGGATAGCGCGGGAAGAGCGACCGCACGCCGGTGACCTCGAGTGCGCGCTCGACTCCCGATCCACCCGCGACGATCCGCAGATCAGGACCCCCGGACACGGTCCTCCGGAGCGCGCCGAGCCGCACGGCCGCGCGCAAACTCATAAACCTCGCCGCCCGCAGATCGATCACAACGGCCTCGCACGGTGACTGCAACGCTCGGTCGACCGTGGCGAAGAACTCGGCCGACACGGCGGCGTCCAACTCGCCTTCGACCCGGACCACCACACATTCGCGGCGGCGATCGACCCGCTGTGCCCACAATCGGTTGTCGCGCCGACGTGCCGGTCCCGAACCGTTGAGATGCACGCCCTCGGCATGCTCCCGGAGCAGAGAAATGGCAGACAAGTCGAACCTCCCATCCAGGGGATTCCAGTCCTCCGCGACGGCTGGGGCGAGGGGCGGCGCCTGCGGTGAATAGGTTGTCATGCCGTCCCATCGACCGGGTGCGCCGTCTGCGTCGAACCGGGGTCGGCTGTTATCTCAACCTCCCTACAGTGTGGCACGGCCGACCCGTTCCCGATAGCGTTCGGCGGGAGAACCTCACACCGCCGGAACACCCGCGACCGGGCGCTTCGCCTACCCGGTCGCGGGCGCGTCTTCCGTGTGGGGTTTCGTCCGCCCGCCTCGGGGCAACCCGGCACATATCACCCGAACGTCACGCGATGCCGGTCGTTGGGCAGCCGCGCGGATTCGCGCGTCCGGCGGCGCCCGCGACGAGAACGGAGCAACCGGTGAAGATCGCCATGGTTTCCGAAGACGTCAGCCCACTCGCCGAGGGGAGTCGCACCGACCCGGGAGGGCGGGGTCCGCACGTGGCCGGACTGTCCGCGGCGTACGCGCGGCGCGGGCACGATGTGACCGTCTACACCCGGCGTACCAGTGCCGAAACTCCCGCCGAACTCGTCGCCGACGGCGGCTACCGCGTCGTGGCCGTGCCTGCCGGACCGCCTACTCCGCTGCCCGGCGACCGGACACTGCCCTACCTCGGCGAATTCGGGACGTTCCTGCGGAAGCACTGGACCGCCGAGCCACCGGACATCGTGCACGCACACCACTGGATGTCCGGGCTCGCCGCCGAGCTCGCCTCGCGCGCGCACGGCATCCCGGTCGTGCTGACGTTTCACGGACTCGGCACGGTGCAACGGCGCTGTGAAGGTCTGGCGGATCAGAGCCCGCGCTCGCGGATCCGGTTCGAGCGGCTGATCGCGACCCGGGCGGCGCATGTGGTGACGACCTGCTCGGACGAGACCGTGGAACTGACCAGGATGGGGGTGCCGCGCTTCCGCACCTCGATCGTGCCCTGCGGCGTCGACCTCACCGCGTTCACCCCCGAAGGAAGCTGCGCCGATCGGCACGCCAGGCATCGGTTGGTCGCCGCGGGAGAACTGGTGCGGCGCAATGGATTCGACGCGGTGATCAAGGCGCTGCGGGAACTGCCGGACACCGAACTGGTGATCGCGGGCGGCCCGGCGCCGGACGACCAGGACAACATCGAAGGCCGAAGGCTGCGCCGCGTCGCGGCGGATCACGGGGTGCGGGAACGCCTTCGGCTGATCGGACCCGTGGCGCGGCCGATGTTGCCGCGCCTGTACCGCTCCGCGGACATCGTGGTGTGCACGCCCTGGTACGAGCCGTTCGGAATGGTGGCGCTGGAGGCGATGGCATGTGGCAAGCCGGTGGTCGCGACGGCCGTGGGCGGCCTGCTCGACACGGTGGTCGACGGCGTGACCGGGCGGTTGGTCGCTCCGCCCGACCCGGAGGCGATCGCGCGCGCGGTGCGCCCGCCGCTGCATGACGCGACGTTGCGTGAAACATGGGGCGCCGCAGGCTATCAGCGTGCGGCGAGCCGCCATTCCTGGGATCACGTCGCGGTGGAGACGCTCACCGCCTACCACCGTGGTGCGCCCGCGCGGGCCGCGGGCGTCGTGTCCTGGGCCAGGTGATCGGGCATGACCGGGCTCGGCGATCGGCGCGGGCTCAGCGATCGGCCGATGTGCCGCGCCAGCGCCAAGGCGCGATGAGCCACGCCAACAGAAACAGCGCGGAGAGGATGATTCCAGCGGCCACCGCTTCTGCCCTCCCCGCCACGTAATCCACGACGAGGACCACTGCCCCGACCAAGGCGAGTCCCAGCAACGCGATGCCCGCCATCGCGCAGCGATGCGCCGCGGCGACGACATTGCCCAGCCGGTGTCGTCGGAACAGGATGCGATGCCAGGACACCGGCGCGACCAAGAAGACCGTGGCCCCGACGGCGGCGCTCAGCGTAACGATGTAGAGCGTTCGCATGGCTGGCGACAACGTGCCGAACGACGCCTCGAACGGCAGGATCAGCAGTGCCCCGAACAGGAACTGCACGCCGGTCTGCACGACGCGCAGTTCCTGGATCAGACTGGCCCAATTGCGATCCAATTGTTCGAGTTCGGTCTCACCACGCTCGCGGCGCCCCCAGGCGTAGTCGTCATTCTCTGGCACGCTGGGTCTCCTGGCGATTACGTCTCTCGATCGCCTCGACGAGTTCGTCCTTGGTCATCCGGGAGCGGCCCGGGATCGACAGCCGTCGGGCGACGGCGAGCAGGTGCTCCTTCGGCGCGTTGGCGTCGACTCCTTCGGCGGTCTCCCCCTGCGTCCCCGGGCCACCGATCTCGGCGCGTTCGCCGGAAGGGCCGCGGCGTGGTTTGGGCTCCCAGTGGTCGCCGGTCTTCTCGTAACTGTGCTTCAGCGCGGCGCAGGCGACGCGATGGGCGCGCTTCTCGTTGCCGTCGTACTGTTCGAGTGCGGCGTCGTGCGCCTCCGCGAAGGTTCGCTGAGCCTTCTCGTCCGACCGGCGCAGGGTGCTCGGCAACTCGGACTGTTCGACTTCGCCGCGTGCCGTCGTCTTGGGCATGGTCGTTCCTTCCATGTCGTCCGGTAGTCCGGAAGCCGCTCGCGACGTGTCCCGCGGGCCATCTCCGCATCGGGTCGCATACCCGGTAAAACCTCGATTAACCTGGGGTCTGCCGGGTATCACCGCTGCATGCTCGTCACCACCGATCAGTTGCTGCACGCGCTCACCCGCGCGGTGAACGCGCTGGCCGCTACCGATATCCGGTTCGCGGTGGCGGGCGGCTGCGCGGTCTACGCTCGCGGCGGGCCTGCCTCGCAACACGACGTCGACATCTTCGTGAAACCCGCCGACGCCGCGCGCGCGGTCCATGTCCTGGCGCGTGCGGGACTTCGGGTATGCGAACCGCCGGAGAACTGGCTGCGCAAGGTCTACGCCGACGACATCCTCATCGACCTGATCTACCGTCCGAACGACCGCGAGGTGACCGACGAACTGCTCGATCGCGCCACCGTGATGCGGATCGGACCGGCCAAGGCCCTGGTGATCAGCGGCACCGACCTGATGGTGGACAAGATGCTCGTCTTCGACGCCCACCGCCTCGACCTCAGCCCGATCCTGCATATCGCGCGCGACCTGCGGGAACAGGTGGACTGGGAGATGGTGCGCGAGGAGACCAAGGCGTCGCCCTACGCGCGGGCCTTTCTCGGCCTGCTGGACGATCTCGGCATCACCCGCACCGGAAAGGTGGACTGATGGAGCAGCCGCAATACGTCGTCGCTCATCTGCGCCGCGCGTTGGCCGAGGATCCGCGCACCGCCGAACTCGGGGCGCAGGTGACCATCCGCGGCGATGTCGTGGTGCTCGGCGGCGAAGTGAGCAGCGAAGAGCGCAAGCGGCAGATGGAAACCGTGGTGCGCGAGCAACTTCCGCACGCGCGCATCCACAACGACGTCCGTGTCACCCGACCCGCGGCGCCTCTGGAAACCGAGACGCTCGAGCCGGACGAATCCGAAAGGAGTTGAGCGGCATGCGGATAGCCGCGGTCGGGGACGTACACATGGGCGTGGATTCCCGCGGGCAGTGGCGGCCCGCGCTGCGCGAGCTGCCCGAGCGAGCCGACATCCTCCTGCTCGCCGGCGATCTGACGCGCCACGGCACCGTCGACGAAGCAAAGGTCGTCGCCGAAGAGTTCGCGGACCTCGGCGTGCCGGTCGCCGCCGTGCTCGGCAACCACGATTACCACTGCGACGCCGAGCACGACATCGCGTCTCTGCTCGGCGACCACGGCATCACTGTCCTGGAAGGGTCCTCGGTGACGCTGACCGTCGGCGGGACCACGCTCGGAGTCGCGGGCACGAAAGGCTTCGGCGGTGGGTTCGCGGGCAAGTGCGCCAGTGTCTTCGGCGAACGACTGATGCGCGAATTCGCCGGGCACACCGTGGAAGTAGCCGACGCGCTGGGCGGTGCGCTGGCCGCGCTGGACACCGACGTCACGGTCGCGCTCACGCACTACTCCCCCGTCAGCGACACGCTGCACGGCGAGCCGCGGGAGATCTACCCGTTTCTCGGGTCCTACCTGCTCGGCGAGGCGATCGATGCGCACGGCGCCGATCTGGCGTTGCACGGCCACGCGCACGCGGGCGCCGAGCGCGGCACGACTCCGGGCGGCATCCGGGTGCGTAATGTCGCCCAGCCGGTGATTCGCGCGGCGTACGCGGTCTATGACCTGCACCCGGCCGCGGTCTGAGCACGCTGATCAGAAGTCGGTCGAGATGGCTTCCACCGTGCTGCCCGACTCGGTGTTCTCGACGGTGGTGGCGACGTCTGCCTGAGCGATGATGCCGACCAGTTGGCCATTCTCCAGCACCGGCACGCGCCGTACCTGATGCTGCGACATCACCGACATCACCTTGCGTACGTCGTCGTTCGCGTCGACGGTGACCAGTTCTTCGCCGCCGAGTTCGCCTGCGTCCACCCCGAGGGGGTCCTTGCGCTGGGCGATCACTTTGACGACGATGTCGCGGTCGGTGAGCATGCCCTTCAGCCGGTTGTCCTCACCGCAGATGGGCAGGGCGCCGACATTCAACTCCGCCATCCGCTGCGCGGCCGTGACGATCGTGTCACTGGACCGGACGCATTCCACGTCTGGGGTCATGATGTCCCGTGCTGTTGTCATCGGTGTCCTCCTGGGACGTCCTGGTTGATGCGAGCGCCCGCCGATCGGGCGACTCGCTCAGGTCGTACCCGCGTTTCGGTTCTCGTAACGCGGGCATCCGACAGGTATGGCGGCCCAGGGCCACCGATTCGAATGCTTCCCGAACCCTGGCCACCTGAGCACCGAAATCGTTGCCGCTCAAGAGAAAGGACAGTCCGATGCTGCCAGCACCGAACGAATCGAACGCGGGATCCGGCGCCGGTGAGCAGCACGGATCGCACGAGACTTTCCCCGACCACGCCCGCACCGTTCGCACGCACGCCGGGGAATCCATCGAGGACGCCCGGAACTGGCCGGGCATCATCCTGGTCGGGATCGGCATCGTGACCATCGCGCTCACGCTCACCGCGGCCGGATACGGGTTCGCGGGCTGGGCGGTCGTCGCCGGTGTCGTCAGCGCTGTGTGCGTCGTCGCAGGCGTGCTCGTGATAGTCGCCGAACATCGCCGAATCAAAGCGCGTGAAGGCAGGCGGCTGAGGGACGCGGCCGGTCACTGATCGACCGGACGGGCAATCGCGTGCCGGATACCGCGGCTCGTGTCGCGACCCCCGTGCTGATTCCGAGGGAGAAGACAATGACAGACCAACGCAATCGGGCCTTGGTTCGGCTCGCCTTGATCACCTGTGCGTGCGCGGCGGGTTCGGCGCTGGCGGCATGTTCCGGCAACGACGACAGTGCCCCCGTTCCGGCGACGCCCGGTCCGGAGACGGTCTCGATCACGATGCCGGGTCCGGACCGGACGGACGTGCCGAACCCCGACCAGATCACGCCGGAGGCGGCGAAGCAGTTGTGCGACATGACGCGCGCCGACCTCGACACCTGGCGTGATCAGGGGACCACGATCGCCAAGGTGAGCTTCAACGGAACCGTGCATAACTGGGCGATCCGCAACGGAGGTCTCAACGACTTGATCGTCACCGACCGCACAGTCATCGACACCGCCACCACGCAGAACTGCCCCGACGTGCGCCAGCAGGCGCTGGAGGCCCTCGACGTCCCCGATCTGGCCTCGGCACTGGCGGGGGTCGGGCGATGAGGGCCGCGGCCCGGCCCGGCCGGCTGGGCGTCGTTCTGGCCGTTCTGGCCGTGTGTGCGGCAGGTTGCGGGGACGAGCCGCAGAAGGTGGTGAACAAGGGCGGCGACACCCCGTGTAACGAATTCGTCGCCCAGGACCCCGGCAAGCAGCGCATCACGACGGAGAAATTCCTCGAGCAGGAACGCGAGGGCGATGGAACGCCGGACGCACGCACTGTGGATGCCGCGATCGCGGCGATCGAATTGATGTGCGCGGCACAGGCCAATCCGGATACCCCGATCCGGAAGGCGGATCTCACCGGCATTCTCGTGCCGAAATAACGGGATGGGATGCCCTCGCGAGAGTGGAAACCACAGGTTTCGAACCGCACGGACCGGGCATCACCCAAGTCACAACAGCTCACTCGAGCTGCGCATACCGCTCCCGCCATGGTTGCCGAGGCGCCGAACCGAGCGGGAGTACCGCCGGACCCTGATGCGCATGTCCTCGCCAACGGCGTCGAGGACGGCATCGTCCGGCGACTTCGAGGCGCGGCTTTCCCGGCATCCGCGCAGGATTTTCCGGCGAGCGGCTCGAAGGTTGTGGCACACCCGCCCCGGGTCGCCAACGACGTCGTCCCGGCGGCGGGTCCACCCGCAGCGACCACTATGGAGGCATCCGTGACTGTCACGCTCGTGCTGTGCGCGCACGGGCTGCGCGAGCTGCTGACGGCGGTTCCCGCCCTGCGCGCGTTACACGACGCAAAACGGCGGCACCGGCTCGTACTCGCTACGCCGGGCTGGCTGCGCCCCATCGTCGAACTCGCCGATTGCGTCGACGAACTGCACGCGACCCCGATGGGGGACGTGCTGCGCTGGAACGCGCCCCCGCCCGCCTTCGCGGTCGATCTGCACGGCACGGGAGCCGATAGCATCAGTGCGCTGCTCGCGACCGGCCCGGAATACATCATCGCGCACCGACACAAAGAGTTTCCCCAGGTGTGCGGCCCAGCGTGGCAGCCGGACCTGCCCGAGACCGCGCGGTGGTGCCGTCTGCTGGAATGGGTCGGCATTCCCGCCGATCCGGCTCGCCTGGATCTAGCACCGCCGCCGGAGAGCACCGGCGAGCGAGAATCCATCGTCGTGCACCCAGGTGGTGCGCCCGCGCGGCGCTGGCCGGCAGAGCGGTTCGCTGCCGTGGCGGCCGATCTACGCGAGTGGGGACGCCCGGTGCGCGTCGTCGGCAGCGCCGCGGACCGTCCGCTGGCCTGCCGCGTCGCAGAACAGGCCGGATTGCCCGAAACCAGTGTGCTGGCGGGTGAACTCACGCTGCGCGAGCTCGCCGTGCTGGTGGCCGACGCGGCGCTCGTGCTGAGCGGTGACACGGGCGTGGGGCACCTGGCCACCGCGTTCGGCACCCCGTCGGTGCAGATCTTCGGCCCCGAGTCGCCCGCGATAGCGGGACCGCCGTCGGAACGGGAGGCGCACATCGTCCTGTGGGCAGGCCGTGTCGATGACCCGCTGGCCGATGCTCCCGCGCCGGGGCTGACCATGATCAGCATCGCCGAAGTGGTCGCCGCCGCGGATCGGCAGCTCACCAGCCGGGTGCAGGTGTGACGAGCGAGCACGGGCGTTTCGGCATGTCGAGACCGGCTATTTCGGGGTTATGACGTCCCTCTGGTTGCACGGCGCGCAGATCCCGGCACGATTGCGATTGACCCCGGGTTCGCGCTTCGACACGGTGGTGATCGGCGCGGGACTCACCGGTTTGGTGACTGCGCTGCTGCTGGTCGAGAACGGCATCGCGGTGGCCGTGGTCGAAGGCAGGCGCGTCGGGGCGGGAACGACCGGTTCCACCACGGGAAAGATCAGCCTGCTGCAGGGAACCCGTGCTCAGCAGATCGCGGCCCACCACTCCGATCACGCCTTGCGCGACTACGTCGAGGCGAATCGCGCAGGGCAGGAATGGTTGTTGCGTTTCTGCGCCGCGCACAGCGTTCCGGTCGAGCGGGTCGCCGCGCTGACCTACGCGCAGAACGAGGACGAAATGTCCGCGGTGCGCGCCGAATACGCCGCGACGCAGAAGGCGGGTCTGGCCACCGAACTGCTCGACGAACTCGATGTCCCGTTTCCGGCCTACGGCGCCGTGCGCCTCGCCGATCAGGCGCAGCTCGATCCGATGGCGCTGCTGGCGGCGCTGGCGGCCGACGTGGAGTCACATGGCGCGCCGATCTACGAGTCCACTCTGGTGCGCGGCGTGCACCACGGTGAGCGGGGCGATCTGGTGGTGTCGACCGAACACGGCGAACTCGCCGCGCGCACGGTGGTGTTGGCCACGGGGACACCGATTCTCGATCGCGGCGGATTCTTCGCCCGGCTCACTCCGCAGCGGTCCTACTTGGCCGCATTCGGCGTGGACGGCCCGATTCCGCACGATATGTACATCAGCGCGGGCAGCCCGACGCGATCCCTGCGCCGGGCTGCGGGACCGGACGGCGAACTATTGCTCGTCGGCGGAAACGGCCACGTCGTCGGCCGCGGCGGATCGGCGCGGAAGAAGGCCGACGATCTGGTGAGCTGGGCGCGGACCTGGTTCCCCGCCGCTAACCCGGTGCACCAGTGGTCCGCCCAGGATTACACGCCGGTCGACGAGCTGCCCTACGTGGGGCCTGTGTTGCCTGGACAGAACGACATTCAGCTGGCCACCGGATACGCCAAGTGGGGACTGACCAACGGCGTCGCCGCGGCCATCGTGCTGGCCGGTCGGCGCATCGGCAACCCGCCGGACTGGGCGGGCGCGCTGGCCAGCTGGCGCCCGAGTGAACTCAAGGCGCTGCCCGCGGCGACGAAGATGAATGGCGCGGTGGCCCAGCACCTTTCCGCGGGCTGGCTGCGCGCGGTCACCCGGCACGATGGCGCCGCCCCGCCCGAAGGATGCGGCACGGTGCTGCGCGAGGGTCTGCACCCGACCGCGGTGTGCACGGTGGACGGCAGCACCACGCGGGTATCCGCGATCTGCCCGCACCTGTACGGCATCGTGAGCTGGAACGACGCCGAACGCACCTGGGACTGCCCGCTGCACGGCTCACGGTTCACGGCCGACGGCACGTTGCTCGAGGGTCCGGCCACCAAATCGCTTACTCCACTGCAGATCCCGCGCGGTACCCCCGGAGCGGACCCGACCACGTAGTCCCGCACTTCCGCACGCGGGGCGACGCATACCGGACTGTCCGTCGAAACCTGCCCGAGCAGCGTCCGACGCCGGAGCGTTGCCAGAACTCGATCGCAGGACGCCGCGATCAGTCGCCCAAGGGGCGAGCGTCGGCAAGGATCGTATCGACGGTCTGCTGGACCGTCAGGTCCGAGGTGTCCAACCAGAGCCCTATCCGGGGTGTGCTCTCCCGCAGCACCATGTCCAGACCCATGATGGTGAACTCGTCGTAGGCGTCCTTGCCACGCCCCGCCTCGCGGGAGGCGACCACCTCCGGACGTGGCGCCAGCACGACGACGTACAGCGGACGCGTGATGATCAGCTCCGCCATCCAGGGCAGGAATTCGCCGAGGACGATGTCTTGCACGACCACCGTGAACCCGGCGTCGGCGTAAGCGTCGGCCGCGCCCGCGGCCAGGCTGTAGCGCAATCGGAGCTGGTCGAGCGCCTCAGGTGACGGATCGGAGCTCATCTCCGCGCGGCCGTTCACGACGAATCGCCGGAAGGTGTCGCCGCGCACGTGCGCGGACCGCGGCAGCCGTTCGGCGAGTGCCTGCGCGACGCTGGACTTGCCCGCGGCCTGGATGCCGGTGATCAGATAGACGGCGGATGCCATGGTGATCATGATCGCGCGCCATCGCGGAGCCGTCGAGCCGTTTTCGTCGAACGCATCCGGCGACGACCGCGGTTTGCCCGACAACACCCGATGGTCCGGTATAGACCTTTGACGCGCTGTTCAGCCGACGGTTGTCTCTCCAGCCCTCAGCGGGCGGGCGCGCCGGCCTTCTGCTCGACATAGCGGGTCATCGCCCAGTTCAGCCCGCGCATCGCGAGGGTGTACGCGGGTGGGAAGTATCGCTGGGCCCAGAAGCCGATGCGGATGTCGTGCGAGGTGAAGACCAGGTACCGATTCCGCTCGACGCCGCGCACGATCGATCGGGCCGCCGCGTCCGGCGTGACCGCGTGCCGCATGAACAGCGACACCCCGCGCTGCACCGCCTCGGCGGTACGGTCGACGCCCGCGATTTCGACGCTGTCGACCATCGGCGTGGCCATCGCACCCGGACACACCAGGCTGACCCCGATACCGTGCCGGGCCAGATCGAAACGCAGCACCTCCGACACCCCGCGCAAACCGAACTTGCCCGCGCTGTACGGCGCGTGCCATGGCAGTCCGAACAGTCCCGCGGCCGATGACACGTTCACCAGATGCCCGCCGCGTCCGGCCGCGATCATCTGGGGGACGAACGCTTCGATCACGTGGATCGGGCCCATCAGGTCGATGTCGATGGTGCGCCGCCACTGCGCGTGCGTCAGCTGGTCGACGGTCCCCCAGGTCGCGATCCCGGCCACATTCATGACGATGTCGACACTGCCCACCGCGGCGTGCGCCTCCGCCGCCAGCGCGACGACCTGGTCGTAATCACTGACGTCGGCGGCATTGGCCAGGTGCACGGTCGCGCCTGCCGCACGCGCGTCGGCGGCGGTCTGCGCGAGGCCGTCGGCGGCGATGTCGGTCAGAACCAGCGCGGCGCCCTTGGCCGCGGCCGCGAGTGCCGTACTCCGACCGAGGCCGCTGGCCGCCCCGGTGATCAAACAGGTCTTACCGCCGAACTTCGTCATAATCGACGACCATACGCAACCATGAACATCACTGTCTATGGAACCGGGAAATGGTGTCCCGCAACCTTCCGGCGGACCTCACCGGCCGTCATCCGGGCGGCCCGACCAGGGCACCGGAGCCAGCGCGACGGTGATGTTGTCGCCGCCGCCGCAACGCAATGCGAACTCGCCGAGCGTGTCGGCCGCCGTCGCTGGATCGGCTCCAGCGACCTGTTCGGCCAAGGCGGACGCGGCAGGCAGATAGTTCCACAACCCATCCGAGCACAGCAGCAGCATGCCGGGACCCGTGATACGCATCGTCCGCACGCAATTGTCCGCCCATGGCTCCGGCGGGCTGTCCGCACCCAGCCAGCGGATCAGCGTGTGCGCCCGCGGGTCGGCCATCGCCGCTCGCTCGTCCAGCGCACCGGCGTCGACCAGGGCTTGCGCCCAGGAGTCGTCGACGGTCAAGCGCCGCGAGGGCTCGTTGCCCGCCTGGTCGCCCGGCTCCGCCAGCCAATATGCCCGGCTGTCACCGACGTTGGCGACGGTGATCTCGGTATCGGCGCCGTTGTGCACCACGATGGCGGACACGTAGGTGCACGATGGAGCCGGGCCATCGGGAACGTCGACGTCGCGGACGGCCTGCGCCGCGGCGGCGAGTCCCTGCATGATGGCGTCGGTCGGGGCCTGCCCGCCGGCCAGCGCCGCGGCGGTCGCGCCGACACCCGCGCGGACTGCCGCGGCGGAGGCCACCTGCGGCCGCGCCGAGGTCGAGACTCCGTCGCTCACCGCGATCACCACGGTCGTGGACGCCCCGGTAATCGCACTGTCCAGTACCCCTGCGGCGACAGCGTCCTCGTTGCGCGTATGGACGATTCCGCGATCGGTCAGCACCGCGACAGCGCCGAGGTCGGCGTCGAAGCGATCCGGGACCAGCCGGGACCGGCCGCAGTGCGCGCATCGTCCGTCGGTGTCACAGCGAGTTCCCCCGCACTGCGGGCACGGGGCCGGATCGTGGGCGGGCAGCGCGACGTAGCGGTAGCCGAGTTCGCGGTCGCAGGACGGGCAACGGCGGCTGTCGAGACCGACCGCCGCACACCCCGCGCAGCGTAGGTCGCTGCCGTCGTCACTCATCGGACCGCTCCCGGGCCGACCGGCGACGGCGTCGCGACCGGTTCTCCGGCGCTGTCCGTGAGTCGTTGGCCCGAACGTAACCACAATGGCTCCTTGCTGGTGCGAACGTCCACACCGTCCTCCTTCGTCTCCCCGCCCGGCCAACTCCGATCGCGATAGTACGGCAGCGTTCCCGGCGTCAGATCCCAGTGCTGGATCGACCGGGCGCTCAGCCGAGATCGCGGTAGCCGACGGTCTGCCGCCGCAGCGGCGGCAACCGGTGCGGCGGCATACGCGCGGACGGACAACGCGCCGCGAAAGCGCCCGCGTCGCTCAGACCAACTCGGGCGCGCGACAGGGCCGAGGGCCGCGCGAGCGGAAGGTCTGCGGCGGGCAGCCTTGCCAGCGACGGAAGGCCCGGATGAAGGAGGCGGCTTCGGCGTAGCCGAGCCGGGCGGCGACCTGTTCGGTGGTCATATCGGTGTGCGCGAGCAACACTTCCGACATCGTCTGCCGCACTTCGTCGAGCAGAGCCCGGAACGACGTTCCCTCTTCGTGCAGGCGGCGCGACAGTGTGCGCGAACTCATGTACAGGCCGAGCGCGACCGTCGCCTGATCGGGAATCTCCCCCGGGTTGCGCACCAGCAGATCTCGGACCGACGCGGCGACGCCGGTGCGGGTGCGGCGCCGGTCGAGCAGATCGCGGCACAGTTGGCCGCAGCTGTCCCGCGCGGCGTCATTCGGCGGTGGCAGCGGCTGATCCAGCAGGCCGCGATCGAAGACCACTCCGCTCACCACCGCGCCGAAAACCGGAACGACGCCGAAGATCTCGCGATAGCGCTTGATGTTCCGCGGCGCCGCGTGCCGGAAACTCACCCGCCGGACGGGGACGCCGACGGTATACAGCTCCCGATCGAAGGCGGGCAGCCCCGCCAGCGTCATTTCGGCGAAGAACGCCCGCATGCCCGGCGGAATCTCCGTGTCCTGGAACAGCAGCCGCGCTTCGCCGTCGGCTTCCGCGAAGCTCAGCCGACCGAGCGGCACGGTATGACCGGCACTGCGCTGCGCCACCTCGATCAGCTCGCGCAGTGTCCGGCTACCGAGCAGCGCGAGCCCCCACGGTCCGCGCAAGTGGAAGCGCTGACGAGCCGCCGCCTCCAGACCGAGTCCGGGTTCGTCGCCGAACCTGCCCAGCACCGTGTGCACCACGCGTAATTCGTCGTGCACCCTGATCTCGGCGGACGGATCGAGCAGCGCCGCAGGCGCCACCGCCGTTCCGGCCAGGCACTCGGTGGGCGCCATCCCGCGCTCTCCGGCGATACGCACGAGAGCACGCACGCCCGCGGTGCTGCGGAGGGAATCCCGATCGACCATGGCTCCCATCCTCGATGAAGCGGTACTGCGCGGTACTGGCGCAATGTATCAATCGGGTGTGCCCCGCATCGGCGGATCGCCGAAATGGGGTTCCGGACGCGAGTCGGCCAACCCCTGTCGCACAGTCCTTTTCGGCGCCGTTCGTCGACCTCGCCGCCCCGGTGACGAGCTCATCCGCTCGGGTGCGTCGGGGTTCGATGCCGGTCCGGGACACCTCAGTCGCGCACGGTGATCCCAAGCGAACGCGCGAAGGCGGGCGCAAGGTCCATCAACTGCATGGGGGTGATCGTCGCGCCACGCAGGCTGTCGAGCCCGTCGCTCACGTCGACGGTGCGCGCCCCGCGCAAGTCCACCTTCGCCAACCGCGCCTTGCGCAACGACAGCCGGACCAATGTCGAGCCGGGCACCGTGAGGTCGGTGAGCGCGGCCTCGGCGAAATCGCAGTCACGCAGCACACAATCGATGAAGGACACCTCGCGCAACTGGGCGCCACGGAAGTTGACCGAGTCGAACTTGCAGCCTTCGAACCGCACCCGCCGCAGGTTCGCACCCGCCAGATCCACACCCGACATGGCGCCTGCCACCACCTCGCCATCCAGCCAGACCGTGTCGGCAAGCTCGGTGCCCACCCAGCGGACATGGCGCAGCCACACATCGCTGAAGCGGGTGTAGCGCAGGCTTCCCCGGTTGATGGCGATCGAGGTGAACACCGACTCGTTGAATCGGGCGTGTCGTACGTCGAGGTCATCCAGTTCGCCGCCATCCACTCGGACACAGTCGTAGTCGCCTTCCGCCTCGAGATCGCCCTCCGGAGCGGTGAGGTACCGCACGTAGGGCAGGTCGTCGAGTTCGCGCGCCATGCGTTTCCTCCAGTTCGTCGTGCAGCTCGGTCCACACCGAGTATTCCGGTGCGCCACGACAAGTTCGGCGCCACCGACGCGGACTCAATCGGCAGACTTGTCCAGCCGCGCGGTCCACGAGAGCAGGTAGCGCTGTTGCGGCGTACTCATGGTGTGCGGCGCCGCGGTCAGCGCAGTGTGCGGATCCAGCGGCGGGTATCGGCCGGATCGATGACGTCGTCGACTTCCAGGACCGTCGCGGCGGTGAGGGCCTTGCCGTTGGCGTAGGCGAGCTGGACCAGGTTGTCGAACGCCTCCTGCCGCTGGTCCGGATCGTCGATAGCGGCCAGTTCCTTGGCGAAGCCGAGACGGACCGCGCCCTCCAGGCCCATGCCGCCGATCTCCCCGGTGGGCCAGGCGACGACGAACCGTGGCGCGCGGAACGAGCCGGCGGCCATGGCTTGGGCACCGAGACCGTAGCCCTTGCGGACGACGACCGTTCCCAGCGGCACCGACAGGGCGGCGGAATCGATGAACAGGCGGCTGAACTTCGTGACCGTGGCGTCCTTCTCGGCCTCCGGGCCGACCATGAAACCCGGGGTGTCGCAGAGGGATACGATCGGCAGGCGATGCGCGTCGCACAGGCGCAGGAACATGCTGAGCTTGTCGGCGGCGGGCGCGTCGATGGCGCCGCCGTGCTGGTGGCAGTTGTTGGCGACGAGGCCGAACGGTCGTCCCTCGACGCGGATCAGCGCGGTGACGATCCCCACCGCCCAGTCGCGGCGCAGCTCCAACACCGACCCGACATCCGCGACGGCTTCGATCGCGGCGCGAATGTCGAACGCCCGCAGGCGGTTCTCGGGGACCACATGGCGCGCCAGGCGCGGGTCCGGCGCTGTCCAGTCCTCGGTCGTCCCTTGAAAGTAGGCCAGGTAGCGGCGGGCAATGGCGACCGCTTCGCCTTCGTCTGCCGCGACCGCGTGCACGACGCCGTTGCGGCGCTGCACGTCGATGGGGCCGATGTCTTCCGGGGCGTACACCCCGAGCCCGCCACCCTCGATCATCGCAGGACCACCCATCCCGATATTCGCGTCGGCGGTGGCGATTACGACGTCGCACATGCCGAGCAAGGCGGCGTTGCCCGCGAAACACCGTCCGGACACGATGCCGATCAACGGAACCCGGCCCGACAACGCGCCCATGGCGCGGAACGTGGTGACGTCGAGTCCGGAGATGCCGGGGTAGTCGGTGTCGCCGGGTCTCCCGCCACCGCCCTCGGTGAAGAAGACCACCGGAAGTCGTTGCTCGCGAGCCAGTTCCAGCATCCGGTCGGTCTTGGCGTGGTTGCGCATCCCCTGAGTACCCGCCAGCACCGTGTAGTCGTAGGACAGCACGACCGCGCGCGACCGGTCGAGGCCGAACAGATCCCCATTGACCGTGGCGACGCCCCCGATCAGACCGTCGGCCGGGGTGTTCGCGATCAGGTCCTCCTGGCTGCGACGTAGCCGCTGGGCGGCGACCGCGAGCGCGCCGTACTCGACGAAGCTGTCCGCGTCGACCAGGTCGGCGATGTTCTCGCGCACGGTCCGTCGTCCGAGCCGATGGCGTTTCGCGACCGCCTCCGGCCGGGATTCGTCCAGGCCGACGCGGTGGCGGACGCGGACCTCGGCGAGGTCGGCACGCACCGCGTCCAGGTCTATGGCGACACTGTCGCCTACCTCGCCGTCGTGCTCGGCGGCGACGAAGGTCAGCAGCGGTGCATGCCGGTCGACGACCGCTCCCGGCGCCACGACCTGGCGGCGCACGCACAAGGCTTCTTCGGCGCGTACGACATGCTGCATCTTCATGGCCTCCAGCACCGCGACCTCGCCACCGGCGGCGACGACGGCGCCGGGCTCGGCCAGGGCCACCACCGTGCCGCCCATCGGTGACAGCACCGCCTGCTCGCCGTCGGCCGGCAGCATCGAATCTGCCTCGACATCCGTGCTGCCCAGGCCGCGATGCAAGGTGCTGGACGAGGGCGCGGCGCTCGCGAAATCGCCTGCGCGCCCGACCAACTCAACGACGTGCTGCTCGAACCAGGAAGTCGGCACGACGCTGCCTTCCACCAGTTCCGCCGATATCGCGCGCAGCAGAGCGATGTTGGTGTCGACGCCGGTCACAATGGTCTCGGCCAACGCGTCAGCGCAGCGGCGCAACGCGGCGCGGTAGGAGGGGCCGGACGCGATGATCTTCGCCAGGAGGGAGTCGAAGAGCGGGCCTTGGCGCATCCCAGCGAACGCGGCGGTGTCGACGCGCACGCCGCTGCCGGTCGGTGCCGTGAAATGGGTCAGCGTGCCGGTGCCTGGCAGCACGTCACCGACCGCCGTGACGGTTTCGGCGTTGACCCTGGCCTGCACGGCGAAGCCGCGTGCCGTGCCCGCGTAGGGCAGCGTCAGGTCGGCCAACGTGCGGCCACGCGCGAGATCGCACTGCACCGCGACCAGGTCGATCCCGGTGACCGCTTCGGTCACGGTGTGTTCGACCTGTAGTCGTGGATTGACCTCGAGGAACCACGCGTCGTCGCCACTCACAAGGAATTCGACAGTGAGGACGCCGCGACATCCGACGGCTTCAGCGATCCGAACAGCCCACTGGTGCAACCGATCTCGCAGTGGCGCGGCGAGTTCGGGGGCGGGCGCCACCTCGAGCAGCTTCTGTTGCCGCCGCTGCACACTGCAATCGCGGTCGCCGACGCTGACGGCGTCTCGGCCGTCCGCGACGATCTGTACCTCGATGTGGCGGGCGTCGGCGACCAGCGCCTCCGCGTAGACCGCGTCGTCACCGAATCCGGCCAGCGCTTCGGCCCGGCATTGCTCGAAGGCTTGCGGAAGTGCCGCCACATCCCGCACCGGGCGCATCCCGCGCCCACCGCCACCTGCGGCGGCCTTCACCATCACGCCTTCGGGGTGGGCGGTGAGCAGTGCCGCGATCTCCGCGATGCCCGCGCCGCGACCGGTCGCCGGGATAACCGGGACACCTGCGCGCTCGGCCGCGGCACGGGCGGTGGTTTTGTCCCCGAAAACGCGAAGCGCCTCGGGCGCCGGGCCCACGAATACGAGGTCGGCAGCGGCACACTCGCTCGCGAACTCCGCGCTCTCGCTGAGGAATCCGTAGCCCGGGTGGACCAGCGCGCCCGGACCCGCCTGCTTGGCCGCCGCGACGACCGCCGCGACGTCCAGATAGGCGGCGGCGCCGACGCCCGGCAACGCTACGGCGTCGTCGGCCAGGCGGACGTGCAGCGCGTCCTGTTCCTCGGCGGTGTGCACCGCCAGGGTGCGCCAGCCACGTTCCCGGGCGGTGCGCAAGATCCGGACCGCCACCTCTCCCCGGTTCACCACGACGACATGCATGCCGCCCAGTGTTATTGACGTTGACGTCAACGTCAATATGGACGACGATCGTCCCGTGACCCAGTCCACCTGGTCGGTGCGCGCCGCCCGAGAGCGTTCGCATACCTCCCGGCACCGCGACCTACTCGACGCCGCGGCCCGGGTATTCGCCGCACGCGGCTACGACAACACCACCGTCGCGGCCATCACCGCCGAGGCGGGCGTCTCGCGCGCGACGATGTATGTCTATTTCGCCTCCAAGGAGGAGATATTCCTCGCGCTCGCCGCGCGGGTGCGCGACGACTTCCTGGCTGCTCAAGAGCCGGGCATCGAAGACGACGACCCGCGGACGATGTTGCGCGCCACCATCGCCTCGTCCGTCGCTGCCGTCGCCGCGGCGGGACCGCTGCTGCGCCTGATCAACGAGCGCGGCGCGGTGGACCCTCAAGTCGCGGCCCTGGCCGAGGAGATCACCGAACGCCCGATCCGACGCTTCACCCGTTACCTGCAACGCCAGCTCGAGGCAGGACGAATCGCACCGGTGGTAGCACCCCGCGTGGTCGCCGAGACCATCGTCTACGCGCTCACCGCGGGCGTCCTCGCCCGCCGGACCGCCGGCGAACGCAGCCGCGCCGAATACCGCGACGCCATCGGAACCGTCGCGCAAACCCTGCTGGGTCTATAGCGCACGACTCGGCGTCCCCGGATCGACACCGGGCGCGGCCGCTCCACGGGCCGTCCTGCTCGGCGCGTATGCCGACCGGCATGCCATAACCTCGCGGCACCGGGTGGTCGGCAAGTTCTCCGCCCTGGCGAAGGTGAGCACCCCATCCTCGAGCGCGCCCTTGCGCAGCAGCTTGCGGTCGCGGAAGTAGTTGTTGATCACCTGCCACGGACCGTTGGTGCCCTGCCGTGGCATCACCGCGTCGCCGCGCTGGATGTAGCCGGAGGTCAGCGCCCCGCCCATGACCGAATCCTGTCCTCGGTCGCCGTCGCGGGCGATGGCCTCCACCCGGCTGAACCCGTTGGCCTTCATGTGATTGAGCAGGCGGCAGAAGTATTCGGCCGCGAGGTCGGCCTTCAGCGTCCAGGACGCGTTGGTGTAGCCGAGCACCATCATGGCGTTCGGCACACCGTCGAGCATCGCGCCCTTGTAGACCACCCGGTCGCAGGTGACCACCGCCTCGCCGTCGATCTCCAGGCTCATGCCGCCGAGCATCTGCACGCTCAGGCCGGTGGCGCTGATCACCAGGTCTGCGGGTAGCTCCGCACCGGAGACCAGGCGGATACCGGTCTCGGTGAACGTCTCGATGCGGTCGGTGACGATCGACGCCTTGCCACTGCGCAGCACCTTGAACAGATCACCGTTGGGCACTACGCACAGGCGCTGGTCCCACGGGTTGTAGCTCGGGGTGAAGTGGCGCATGTCGATATCCGAGCCCACTTGCATTCGCACGGCGCCGAGCAGCAGCTTCTTGGCCGCCTCCGGATTGGTGCGGGAGAGCTGGAAGCTGGCGCGCTGCAACGCGATATTGCGGGCGCGTCCCATCCGGTAGACCACCCTGGTGGGGACCTTGGCCAGTTTCATACCCACCGCGACCGGATCGTCGGCGGGCAGCGCGGCGATGTAGGTCGGCGAGCGCTGCAGCATGGTGACGTGCGCCGCCGCATCGCTCATGGCCGGAATCAGCGTGATCGCGGTGGCGCCCGAGCCGATCACCACCACCCGCTTGCCCGTGTAGTCGAGATCGTCGGGCCAGTGCTGCGGATGCACGATCCGCCCGCCGAAACTCTCCTCGCCCGGGAACCGCGGGCGGTAGCCGTTGTCGTAGTCGTAGTAGCCGGTACAGCCGACGAGGAAGTCGCTCGTGTAGATCTCGGTCTCGCCAGTTCGCTCGTCGAGCGCCTCGACCGTCCAGGTGGACGTCGTGCTGGACCAGCGCGCCGTGGTCACCTTGCGGCCGAATCGGATGTGCTTGGCGACGCCGTACTCGGCGGCGGTCTCCTCGATGTACTGCTGGATGTGCGGCCCGTCGGCGAGCACTTTCGTGCCGTGCCAAGGGCGGAAGCCGTAACCGAAGGTGTACATGTCCGAGTCGGAGCGAATGCCGGGATAGCGGAACAGGTCCCAGGTGCCGCCGATGGCGCTCCTACGCTCCAGGATCGCGTAGCTGCGCCCGGTCTTCTCCCTGGTGAGATGACAGGCCATGCCGATTCCGGACAGCCCGGCGCCGATGATCAATACGTCGACATGCCGCATCATTGAGGTACTCGTTTCGTTCGATCAGCCCGCACCGTGGGCGCGTGCTCAGCCCAGAGTACGTGTTATTCATGGTTACGTCTAGTTGCGAATAGTGACACGGACGGGAATCCGAGTGAAAACCGGCCCGGTCGCAAACCGGTTCGGCGAGCGCATGGTGCCGATCCTGGAGCGCAAAGGACTGTGGCGGCATCCGGACCGGGGCGCCCGCGTCGCCACAGCCACCCCTTCGCGACGTCGTCCAGCAGCTGACCCGCTGTGCACCCGATGCATGTCCGCATCGGCCGCAACACCCCAGTTATCTCTGCGCCGCTCCCGGCGGCGAGAATGGTCTAGCGTTCGGCTCACGAGCCGCTACAACTGCTCGTTCTCGTAAGGGAGTCATGACAACCGCACCAGCCCGGCGATGGCGCCGCCGCCTGCCCGACACGACTACCGAGGCAGGCGCGCCCACGCTCGCGCGCAGGCTCGGACGACTCGATCTCACCGCCATGGGCGTCGGCACCATCGTCGGCGCGGGGATCTTCGTCATCACGGGTGTGGCCGCGGCGGAGAAGGCCGGGCCCGCCATCATGCTGTCGTTCGCGCTGGCCGGGACGGTGTGTGTGCTGGTGGCACTCTGCTACAGCGAGCTCGCGGCCATGGTGCCGGTTTCCGGCAGTGCCTACACCTACACCTATGCGACGCTCGGCGAAGGACCGGCATTCCTGGTCGGCTGGAATCTGCTGCTCGAGTTCGTCATCGCGGGCGCCGCGGTAGCGATCGGCTGGTCCGCCACCACCGTGTCGGCGCTCGATTCGCTGTTCGGCGTCACCATCCCGCAGGCGCTCACCGCTGGACCCACCGAGGGCGGCGTGGTGAACCTGCCCGCCGTGCTGATCATCGCCGCCGTCGTCGCGGTGCTGTCGGGCGAGGTGACGTTCACCGCGCGCATCACCAAGGTGCTGGTGGGCGTGACCATCGGTGTGCTCGTGCTGGTGGTCGCCGTCGGCGCCCCGCACGTGGACGTGGGCAACTGGACGCCGTACGCGCCGTTCGGGATCGGCGGCGTCATCGGTGGCGCGGCGATCGCCTTCTTCGCTTTCCTCGGCTTCGACGTCGTCGCCGCCTCGGCCGAGGAAGCCCGTAACCCGCGCCGCGACGTGCCGTTCGCCATCATCGGCACGGTGCTCATCGCGACCCTGCTCTACTCCCTGGTCAGCGCGGTGCTCACCGGCATGACGCCGTTCGCGACGCTGAACAACAGCGCGCCGATCGCGACCGCGTTCGAGGCGGTGCGCATCGGATGGATCGGCGACGTCATCGTGATCGCTTCGATCATCGCGCTCAGCAAGGGCCTGCTGCTGATCGTGTACGCACAGGTGCGCCTGATGTTCGCGATGTGCCGCGACCGGCTGCTCCCCTACGGCCTCGCGGCAACCGGCAAGCGCGCGACCCCCGTGCGGCTGACGCTGCTGCTCGGCGCGGTCGGCGCCGTCATCGCCGGTCTGCTGCCGATCGACATCGTGGTCGAACTGGTGAACATCGGCGCACTGTCGGCGTTCGCGGTGGTGTGCGTCGGAGTGCTGGTGCTGCGCCGCGTCGAGCCGGATCGCGAACGCCCATTCCGCACCCCGCTCGTCCCGCTGGTGCCGATCCTCGCGCTGATCGGCTGCGTCCTGCTCGCGACCACCCTCGAAGGACTGACCTGGGTGCGGTTCGGTGTATGGGTGCTGGTCGGCATCGCGGTCTACCTCGGGTACGGACGCAAGCGCTCCACACTCGCGGGAGCCTAGCCGCGCTCGGCGAATTCACCTGCGAGCTCGGACGCGCCATCGCCGGGTGAACCTGACCTCGGTTGCCCAAAGTGGCCTGCTCATCCCGCGAGTGAGCGGGCTACTACGGACAGGCGAGCAGGTGGTTCCGGCGTTGCTCATGAAATGGATCCGCTTCCGCGCTGAACCGGATACCCGCGTGATCGCCAGGCACGGTCGGTGCATCGACCGACATTCGGGGTCAGAGATCGAGCGCGCTACTCAAAGATGGGAACCCGCCAGCAGTACGCGAGGATGTAAATCGTGCACGAGAATGACCGAACCGAGGCGTACATGGCCGAGGACCGCAAGAACATGACCGAACCGGCACGCGTCTTCCTGGACAGATGGCTGGCCAGCATGGGAAGTGCGCTGCCGCAGTGGCGCCGTTCCTACCTGCCCGCGGACTTTCCTTTCGACTTCACGCTCGATTCCCTGGACGCGCTGGAACCGATCGTGCTCGCGCGCTATCCGGACCAGGATGCCATCGACGTCGAGGACAATGCGGAGTTCACCACCGGCACGGTGCGATACATCGGTGAAGTCCTGTTGCGTGTCGCGCCGGCCCGATGGGGTTATCAGGATCGTGCAGGTGACGACCTCAACCCCTACAACCGCACCGCGGTCATCCGCTCCAACACCCCGGCGGAGTTCAGGGCAGGTGTGATCCCGGAATTCTATCTGCGTCAGCTGGTCCGAGATCGAGAACGGGGCACCCTGCAGAAATCCGCCACCCCGCTGCTGGCCGCCTGCCGGGAAGCCGGGCGCGCAGACCCACCCGCCACGCGCGACGCAGTCCCGGACTGGTGTGAATTCTTCACACTCGAGGAGTATCGCAGGTTCGCTGCAGAGGTGGACTCCGCCTTGGGTTCGTTCGGTGCCGACGGCCAGGACATCGACGGCGGCTCTGTCAGCTTGCCTGCGGGCGATCCGAATCCCGAGATGGAGTATTTCGACATCGAAGGACTGGCCCTCCAGTGCCGAGCAAGCGATATCGAAGACTGGTCGGTCCTCTGCTTCTCCGTGATCGACGATTACGTCACAGGACAGCCGCAACGGGACTGGCTCACCGGAGTCTCTTTCACCCGAGTCGAGGATCTGCTGGAACCGTGGCTCGCCGATGAGCCCGAGCTGTTGTTCGAACCCGGACCCGACGATCGGGAGCAACCCTTCTCGATCCGGCTCGAAGATGGCAGATACCTCCACTTTCTCGCCACGGTCCCGGAACTGGAGGGAATTCCAGAAATCACGACGTTCGTCCCCAACTCCGCAGTACGGGCATGGAACATACCTGTTGAGAAGCTCGTGCAGTGGGGGACTCAACACCTCTGAGCCGAGCCGGCACGCGCAGATTGCCGCGTCAGGCAACGTTTCTGGTCGCATTGGTCGGATAGGGCCGGCATGGTATCGGAGGAGTTGGCGGCGCTATGCGGCGCGTGCGAAGCGTTTGGGTTCGACCCCACAGCTGCGGAACTCATCCACCATTCCAGCAATGCCGTCTACGTTCTGCCTCGACAGAGTCAGGCCGATACGAAGAACAGACCGGCGCCATAGGCGTCGCGAGCGGAGACGAAGAAGCCCTCGTCCGTTTCCCGGAGGGCCACGCCGGAATTCTCGATGATGCTGCGCGCGACGGCGAGATCGTCGACCGCGATGGTCATGGCGGCCAAGTACGACGGCGCGGGTGCCGGCTCGCCCGGCAGGACGACGTCAGCCTGCGAGGCGCGCACGATCTTCGGGAGTTGAGGGCCAACTGCGCGTGTAGTCCGGCGCTGAGACGTGGCTGCGACCTTCCGACTCTAGGTCGAGTCCGGCTACTTGATGGCGTGATGAGCCGCGGACCGGGCCTGTGTAGTGATACGCGTCACATGATGTCAGGATGTTCGTCGATGCGGTGTCTTGTGCTCGAGCCTCTCGGAGCGAAGGAGACACGATGAGCAAGAACACCGATGTGGTCGTGATCGGCGGCGGATATGCCGGAGTGATGGCGGCCAATCGTTTGATGCAGCGCGACGACGTGACGGTGACCGTGATCAATCCGCGCCCGGTCTTTGTTCCGCGGCTGCGTCTGCACCAGCTGGTGGGCGGGACCCACGATGCGGTCGTCGACTACCAGGAAGTCCTGGCCGAGGGCATCCGGCTGGTCGTCGACAGTGTGACGCGGATCGACGCAGCCGGGCGCAGCGTGACGCTGGCCGAGGGCGGCACGGTCGGCTACGACTACCTCATCTACGCGGTGGGCAGCGGCAGCTTCGGCCTGTGGGTCCCGGGCGCGGCCGAGTTCGCCTATCCGATCGCGACCCTGGAGGCGGCGCAGCGGCTGCGGTCGGTGCTCTACGACACGCCCGTGAGGGCCGCGGTTACGGTCGTCGGGGCCGGTCCGACCGGCATCGAGACCGCCGCGGAACTGGCAGAGCAGGGTCGCGCCGTCACGTTGATCTGTGGAGGTGCCCTCGGTCCGTACCTGCACCCCCGGGCCCGACGCACAGCCCACAAGTACCTCGCCCAGCTGGGGGTCGGCGTGCTCGAAGGCCCCGATGCGTCGGTCACTGCGGTGACACGGGAGGCCGTGGAACTCGGTGACGGCCGCACGTTGGCGAGTCAGGTCACCATCTGGACCGCGGGCTTCGGTGTGCCCGATCTGGCCGACCGCAGCGGGCTGCGCACCGACGCCGCTGGGCGCCTGCTTACCGACGAAACCTTGACCAGCGTCGACGACGAGCGCATCGTCGCGGCGGGCGACTCGTCGGCACCATCTGACCTGCCGTTCCGGATGAGCGCCTACGCCGCGGGATGCCTGGGCGCCCATGCCGCCGACACCGTGCTGAACCGGATCGCAGGTAAACAGCCTGCACCGATCGACCTGTCGTTCCCCGCCATGTGCATCAGCTTCGGGCGTCGCACCGGGATCTTCCAGCTCGCCCACAAGGACGACACCGCGATGCGGCTCTACCTCAGCGGCCTCGCGGGCAAGAAGCTCAAGGAGCTCTCGTGCGCCTTCAGCGTCAAGCATCTGGTGACCGAAGCGCGCAAGCCCGGTTCGCACTCCTGGCCCAAGGACGGCAAGCACAGGCCGATGTTGCTGCAGGCCCAGCGCGGCGACACGGCGGCACCGGTCGCGTAGGACACCGGATTCACCGTCGTCGAGTCGGCAGCCGGTGATCTCGGCAGCACGATGTGCGACAGCGCCCGAATAGCGGACGCCGCCGCACATCGTGCGTCATCGGCGACCCGGCGCCGGACCCAACGGCTACCGACAGGAGAGGACTCCATGGACACAACGGGTGAACCCCGCGGCCGGCGGAAGGCCGACAACGAGGCAGCGGGCCTCGACAGCGGCAACGACGCCACCGACCCGGCGACCGAGGCTTTCGTCGCGCACCGCAACCTGCTGTTCACCGTCGCCTACGAGATGCTCGGATCGGCGGCCGACGCCGAGGACGTCTTGCAAGAAGCCTGGCTGCGATGGGTGAAGGTCGACGTGGGGCAGGTGAGCGATCAACGCGCCTACCTGGTCCGGATCACCACCCGGCAAGCGCTCAACCGGCTGCGCTCGATGAAACGCCGCAGAGAGTCATACGTGGGCTCGTGGCTGCCTGAGCCGCTGCTCACCACTCCGGATGTGGCCGCCGACGTCGAACTCTCCGAAAGCGTGTCGATGGCGCTGATGCTTGTCCTCGAGACACTGACCCCGACCGAACGCGCGGTGTTCGTGCTGCGCGAAGCATTCGGGATCGGCTACGACGAGATCGCGGCCGCGGTCGACAAAACCCCCGCCGCCGTGCATCAGATCGCCCACCGCGCCCGCCTCCACGTCGAAGCCCGCCGCCCGCGCCGCGCGGTCACCGCACGGCAGGCCGAGGCGGCGCTCGAAGCCTTCCGGCGTGCGCTCGAGACTCGGGACCTGCAGGGCCTGCTCGAGGTGCTCGCCCCTGACGTCGTGGCGATCAGCGACGGTGGTGGCATCAAGCAGGCCACACCACGGCCGATCATCGGGGCTGGCAAGGTTGCCCGTTTCATCGTCGGCGGCCTCACCAAGAACGACGTCCCGCTCACCGTCGAGCCGACCGTGGTCAACGGCAGCCCCGCACTGGCTCTGCACGTCGACGGGGAACTCGACGGCGTCATCGCGATGCGCGTCGAGGACACCCGCATCACCGGCCTCTACTACGTCCGCAACCCGCAGAAACTGACCCACATCGAATCCGAGACCCCTCTCACCCTGCGATGAACGCCGGTCACGGCCCAACTGTTCGAGGAGTAGACATGACCACGCGGGCACCGCTCGTCCCCGATGCGCTTCCGTCACGATGGCCGACGGTGGCCAGAGCAGTCGTCCTGCTCACGGCGATCATCGGCGTGCTGCTCGTCGCCTTCGCCTGGCCGTCGGTGCGGTCATCGGTGCACGATGTGCCGATCGCCGTCGCAGGGCCGGCTACGGCGGTCGCGCAGATCCGCACCGCACTGGAGCAGCGTCTGCCGGGCGGGTTCGAGATCACCGAAGTCGCCGACACCGCGGCCGCTGAACAACTCATCCGCGACCGGCAGGTGTACGGGGCGATCGACCTCAGCTCCGGCACCCCGCAGGTCATCGTCGCCTCCGCCGCCAGCACAGCGGTCGCCCAGACCCTGCAGACCATGGCGACCGGCCTCGGCCAGGCAGGGAAACCTGGCACACCGGTCGCTGTCCGCGACCTCGCTGCCCTGCCCGCCGACGACCCACGCGGCGCCGGCCTGGCCGCAGGCGCCCTGCCACTGGTCATGGGCGGTCTGCTGGCCGCAGTGCTACTGACCCGGCTCGTCCACGGCACTGTCCGCCGGATCACCGGGGCACTCGCCTTCGCCGCTGCCGGCGGCCTGACTGTGGCAGCGATCCTGCAATTCTGGCTCGGCTCACTGAGCGGGTCCTACCCAGCCAACGCCGGCGCCGTCGCCCTGATCATCGCGGCCACCTCCCTAACCGTCCTCGGGCTGGAATCCCTGCTCGGATATGCCGGAATCGGGATCGGCGCCGTGCTCATGATGCTCATCGGCAACCCCCTTTCGGGTACGGCGACTGCACCCGAGATGCTGCCCGGCTGGTCCGGCACGCTCGGCCAGCTACTGCCCCCCGGGGCTGGTGGCCAGTTGCTACGATCGACCGCCTTCTTCGACGGCCGCGGCGCCACCCACGCCGTCATCGTGCTGATCGCCTGGGGCGCGCTCGGTGCAATGCTCTGCGTGGCCGGAGGCCTGCGCACACGCCGGGCCGACAACGCCGCCGCAGGACTTCGCACCACCCGCACATCACCGGCCGACACCACGCCAGCGCGCCTCAGGAGCTGATCCACATCGAATCCAGAACCCTGACTGCGGGAGCCGGGGGTGAGTCTGCGACCCCACACCGAATCGGCCGTACCCCGCGTTCTCATCACGCACAGCCGCGCATGAAACCAACAGCGCCACAACCCTGTTCACGGTTCCGACGAACCCACGGCTAGCAGAACAGCCGTCGGCTCGTATCCAGTGCTTCGGCTTAGCGCCGGATTCCGCCCAGTTTGCCTTCTGATTGCAATTTCATCGGATGTGAGACTCAGATCGGTTCGCACGCAACAACTGTGGGGATGGAGTCCTGCTGTTCGGAGGCGCAGTCACGACGAGTGCGAGACGGCCGCAGCCTATTGCCCTGTCCCATCGAAGTTGAGGCACTTCATGGGCTCTGCCTGCGGTGCCTCATCTGCGTGGGACGGTAGGCGAGCTATCCGTCCTATTGATCATGAGGCAGATCATCGTGTCCTCTGCCCTCTGCGGCAAGCGGGTTCGACCTCGCAGTGAGGGATCTCGGGTGGCGAGCCAGTCCCTTTCGGCGAGTCAGGTTCGGTGGCATCCGATGGGTCACCGTCGCCGGATGTTGTGGGGGTGGCTGCGCAGTCTGAAATAACGAATTCTCGTGATGTGGCGCCATGGTCGTTACCGGAAGTATTCATGTCATGAGCAGCACAGAGATTCGCCCCTTCCGCCCGACCGTTCTCGTCACCGGCGCGACCGGCGCCGTCGGCCGCCACCTCGTCACCAGCCTCCTCACCCGCGGTGCCACAGTCCGCGCCCTGACCCGCAAACCAGAGGACGCGAACCTGGCCGCGGCGGTCGACGTCGTCGCGGGCGACCTCGCCGACGCCTCCACCCTCGGCCCGCAGGTGTTCGAGGGCGTCGATCGCGCCTTCATCTTCCCGGCACACGGCATCGACGTCTTTCTCGACGCGGCCGTCGCCGCCGGCGTGCACCGCTTCACGGTCCTGTCCTCGCTGGCCGCGGCGATGGAATTTCCCCGCGACCGCGGCTCGGCAAGCCAGCTGCACCACAGCGCAGTCGAAGCCGCCGTCACCGATCGCACCGACGCGTGGACGATCCTGCGCCCCGGCACCTTCGCCAACAACCTGCTCGAATGGCGGTGGCAGATCAGCTCGGGCACACCCATCCGCGCACCGTACCTGGCATCCGCGCAGGCACCGGTTCACGAATACGACGTCGCCGATGCCGCCGCCGAGACGCTGCTGTCCGACGACCACATCGGGCAGACCATCCCGATCACCGGCCCGCAGGCACTCACCCGCACCGAGCAGGTCGCCACGATCAGCGCCGCACTCGGACGACAGATCCCGCTGACCGAGATCACCCCTGACGAATTCCGCGCCGAGACAGCGCAATTCATCCCCCAGCCGATCATGAAGATGCTGCTCGACTACTGGAGCGACACCCTCACCACCCCCGACCAGGTACGTCCCGCCACCGCCGTGACCGGCAAGCCTGGACGCACCCTGGCCGAGTGGGCCACCGACCACCGTGCCGACTTCGGCGCCTGACCACTCCACCGACCGTGCGGCCCAGCAACCCAGCCGGCCGCACGGGGGTTCCGGTAGTAAAACAACGGATATGGCGATTCGCCCTGGTCGCAGGGGCATGCCCTGGACAACTATCCGCGGCTGTATCACCAACCCCCGAACGGTTGACGTTGCCGCGTACATGGCATGCGTTACAGATCCGGCCTGCGGAAACCTGCTGCGGCTGTCGATGTTCGGAGTCGTGTTCAGTGATGTTCGGAGTGCTCTTCAGCCGGGCTGATAGTTCGCTCAGACTGAAGGCGCAGGCTGATCGACACGGTCACAGACACGTTGGCCAACACCCGACCGTGCACGGCATCGGCGGTCACAGGCACCCGGCTGCATCTGAGGCACACCCGCGCACTTGGATGTGGTGGCCCGTCAAACGGAATGCGGAGTAAGTGAGCGTCTGAGAACTGTGTCAGGTGCGGGCGAGGCGGCGTTGGTTGTGCAGGTCATCTGTGGCACCACCTACGGACGAACGTGAACACCACCTGCCGGCCGGAGATGTTGGTACAGGACATTTGACGTCATCTGAACGAGATGGCGGTAGTTGCGAGCGGGGTTTGTGTGCCTGCTCCGAGTCCCGCGGCCTGTCGCGAGTCGGCCGTCGACATCCGACCGGCGGTCCCTGGATCAGACGCTGGACAATTCGCGCAGCATTGCGTCCACGGTGATGGGTTCGCGGCCGATCAGGTCGGCCAGGGTGGGGTCGACGGCGGCGAATTCCCCGGCGCGGCTGGCGGCAAACATGCCCAGCAGCTGGTCCGCTGCCTCTGCGGGGACTCCCCGGCCCACCAGTTGCTCCCGGAACTGGTCGCCGGGCACAGTGGCTCTGGCGATGGTGCGGCCCGTGACATCGGTGGCGATGTCGGCGATGTCGTCAAAGGTGAGCGCCTGAGATGCGGTGAGCGGCGGCGTGGGGCCGTCGAAGCGGCCTTCGTCAGCCAGGACGGCGGCGGCCGCCTCCGCGAGGTCGGCGTGGGTGGTCCAACTGACCGGCCCGTCTGCGGGGAGGACGACCTGGCCGGACTCGAGGCCATGGCCGAGGAACCGCACCGCGCTGGCGGCATAGAAACCATTGCGCAGCGAGGTGAACGGTACTCCGGCGGCGCGCAGCGCTTCCTCGGTAGCGGCATGGTCGCGGCAGGGCTGGAAATACGACGAGGCGCTCGCACCCATGTGGCTGGTGTAGAGGATGCGGCGGGCACCCGCTGCGACGGCCCCGTCGATCGCGGCACGGTGCTGCCGCACTGCCTCATCGCCCAGCTTGTCGACAGAAACGATGAGTACCTGGGAGGCGCCCTCGAAGGAGTGGGCGAGGCTGACGGCGTCGGTGAAGCTGCCTTGCCGCACCCGTACCCCCTGGTCGGCGAACGACTGCGCCTTCTGCGGGTCACGGACGCTGACGCCGATTCGGTCCGCCGACACGCGCGTCGACAGCCTTTCGACGATCTGACGGCCGAGCTGTCCGGTGGCTCCGGTAACGATGATCATGATGCGCTCCAGTCGCTGGTATCAATGGAATCAGTTGAAGCGTATCATTGATATTAACGATGGAATCATGTCAGCTGTATCATTGATACGTGCCATCACACCCACCCAGCAGGAACGGCGCTACCGACTCCGAAATCGCGGACATAGGCCGCGAGCAGCGGGTCATCGAGGCCGCCGCCGACCTGCTTGCGCGCGAGGGCCGCGACGCCGTCACCACTCGCGCGGTCGCGGTCGCGGCAGGTATGCAGCCACCCGCCATCTACCGGCTGTTCGGCGACAAGGACGGGTTGCTCGACGCGGTCGCCGAGCACGGCTTCGCCAAGTTTCTCGCTACCAAACACGTCGATCCCGACCCGCAGGACCTCCTCGCGGATCTGAGGGCCGGCTGGGACCTGGCCGTCGAGTTCGGTCTGGCCAATCCCGCGCTGTACACCCTGATGTACAGCGAGCCCACGAGGGCTGCGTCGCCTGCTTTCAAGGCTGGTATGGAGATCCTGATGGGCCGTCTACGTCGCCTCGCTGCGGGCGGCTGGCTCCATGTCGATGAGGAACTCGCGGCCATGATCATCCATGCCACGGCGCGCGGCGCGGTGCTCACCTGGCTGTCCCTGCCGCAGGAGCGGCGCAACCCGGCCCTGTTGACCACTCTTCGGGAGTCCATGGTCGCCGCAGTAACCAACCAGGAGCCGGCGGTGCGCGACGCGGGACCGGCCGGCGCTGCCCGCGCCTTGCGCGCTGCGCTGCCCGAACAAACCAGCCTCAGCAGCGCGGAGCAGCATCTACTGAAGGAGTGGCTGGACCGGCTCGCCACCGAAGGATGAGGCCCGCCCACACCTCACGCGGCGCCCGCCACGACCTCTTGCCGGTTCAGCCTCCTGCGTCGGCGGAATCTACGAAACCCACACCCCGGCAAGGACGATCCGACAACGCCCAGATTGTCGGGAAGCACAACCTGCGGCACGACCACACACCTGCAACCGACACCGCCGACCCGCCGGCGGCGTCACTTGTCCCACTCGGGCAGGCACGACACCGTGCCCGAATACGAGCGCGACAGCGGTTACCACGATTCGATCAGCGGCACATCATGCTCCTGCCGCTGCCATTCCTCGGTGAGGCGACCGAGTCGGTCCGGGGCGGCGATGCTGCGCACGCCTGTGATCTTGTCGTCTCGGATCTCCAGGATCACGACGCCCACGACCCGGTCGTCGAGCGTGACGAGCATGGCCGGGCAGCCGTTGATCACGACGGCATGGATCGAGGGCGAGCCACCGGCGAATCTCCGCTTGGCCGGAGACGGTTTGAAGCCGGCCCGCGCCGCGCTGGCGATCCGCTCCGGGGTCGAGTACCGGATCAGCTTCTCGGCCAGCCCCGCGCCGTCGGAGATGCCCGTCGCGTCGTCGGTCAGCAGCGCAACCAGCCGTTCGGTCCGGCCCGAGGAGGCGGCATCGACGAACGCCTCGACGATTCGACGCGCGGAGGCATGGTCGATGTCAGTGCCGTTGCCAGCGGCGGCGATTCGACGCCGGGCTCGGTGGGTGTGTTGCTGACTCCCGGACTCGGTGATGCCGAGAATCTCGGCTATCTCGGCGTGGCTGTACGCAAAGGCCTCGCGCAGCACGTAAGCGGCCCGTTCGACCGGCGAAAGACGCTCCATGAGCGTCAGCACCGCCAGAGTCACCGATTCGCGCTGCTCGACTGTGTCGGCCGGACCCAGCATCGGGTCGCCGTCGAGGAGCGGTTCGGGCATCCAGGCGCCGACCGCGCGTTCGCGCCGCACCTTCGCCGAACGGAGCCGGTCGAGCGCGAGGTTGGTGACGATCTTGGTCAGCCATGCCTCGGGAACCTCGACGTACTCCCGGTCGGCGGCCTGCCACCGCAGGAACGCGTCCTGCACCGTGTCCTCGGCGTCGGCGGCCGAGCCGAGCAGACGATAGGCAAGCGAGGCCAGCCGATTCCGGCTGGCCTCGAAACGCGCCACGGTGGCGGTGTCCATGAGCACGACTCTATCCGGCGACCATGTCGGGCGAGTGCTCTCGGGTGGTGGCCAAGCGGTACTGGTGACTCGGCATTCCGAAGGTTGGATGGCTCAGTGCCCAGGCGGCAGTGTCGAGGATTGCCGACTTGACGCGCGCTGCCTTCCGGCCACGTAGAGCCCACGACTTCGATCGCGCCTCACCGTCGACCGGCTGGTAGATCGCGTCCTTCCGGCCGAGGCTGATGTGGTTGCCGACATACGACATCGAGGCCGTCGAGATCTTGCGCCCGGTCCGGTCTCCGATGATCGCGGCCGTCGCCTGCTTGCTGGTGGGTCCCGCGGAAGCGCAGGACATCGGCAACGGCCGACCGTTCTCGCCGATGACGAAGGCGCTGTCACCGGCTACGTAGATATCCGGGTGCGAGACCGACCGCATCTGACGGTCGACCGTGATCTGGCCGTTGGGTACCACCTCGAGGCCGCTGGCGGCGGCAATCGGGTGGACGGCGAAGCCGGCGGCCCACACGGTCGCGTCCGAGGCGAAAGCGGTTCCGTCGGCGGCGACCGCCGCCGCCTGCTCGACGCGCTCGATGGTGGTGTGCTCGTGGACCGTGATACCGAACCGGTCGAAGGCACGCAGCAGGTGACGGCGGGCCTTCGTGCCCAGCCAGCCGCCCAGTTCGCCGCTGGTGGCGAGGCTGACCCGAAGTCCTGGACGGGATTCGGCGATCTCGGTGGCGGCCTCGATCGCGGTCAGGTTGCCGCCGACTACCAGCACCTTCCCGTCCTCGCCCAGCTCGTCCAGGCGTGCGCGCAGGCGCAGCGCGGACGGCCGCGCGGCCACGTGGAAGGCGTGCTCGTCGACGCCAGGAACGCCGTGGTCGGCAGCGGTGCTGCCGAGCGCGTAGAGGAGGGTGTCGTATTCGAGCCGGTCGATGCCCTCGCCGTCGGCGACTGTGACAGTCCGGTGCTCGGCGTCGACGTTGGTCACCCGCGCCACTCGTAGCCGGATGCCGGTGCCCGCGAACACCTCCGCCAGCGGCCGGTGGCGGAGATCCTGCCCGGCGGCGAGCTGATGCAGGCGCAGCCGCTCGACGAAATCGGGTTCGGCGTTGACGACGGTGATCTCGAAGTCGTCGGAGTGGAGTTGGCGGGCCAGGTACCCGGCGGAGAAGGCTCCGGCGTATCCGGCCCCGAGGACGACGATACGGTGCTGCATGGTTCGCTCCTGTCTGGTTCGCGTGCTCCCTGAACGAGACAGCCCCCGAATTCCTGACAGCATCAGCCAGTGACGTGGATCACCCCCGAGGCTCGCTCAGCGGACGAACTCCATTCCGAACCATCGGCATCGCGGTCTACCTCGGGTACGGGCGCAAACGCTCCACACTCGCGGGAGCCTAGCCGCGCTCGGCGAATTCACCTGCGAGCTCGGATGCGCCATCGCCGGGTCAACCTGAACTCGCTTGCCCAAAGCGTCCTGCACATCCTGATTCGGCACCGAGCACGCCGGTCCGGGTCGTGTAAATGGCCGCGGTGATCGAGAGTACGGGCGGGTCGAAGCCCCACGCGGGTCCCGTGGTGACAAGATCGCCGGTGCCGTATCGTCTCGGCCGACCGTGGACCACGAGGAGATGCCGATGGCCGATCGTCACCTGGTAGACGTTCATATCCTGCTCGTGCGCGAGGACGAACTGCTGCTGACCCAGCGCCGAGGAGATATGTTTGCAGGCCGGTGGCATCTACCATCGGGCAAACTCGACGCGGGGGAGCCGATCACCGCCGCGGCCGTCCGCGAAGCCCACGAGGAAGTCGGCGTGCTCATCGACCCGGCCGACCTCCGATTCGTCCACGCGGTACACGCCACCGGTTCCGGTCCGGAGCCCCGGCTGGGGATGTTCCTCCAGGCACGCCGGTGGGTCGGGGAGCCGGTGAACCGGGAACCGGAGAAGTGCGCGGCTGTGCGGTGGTTCCCTATAGACCAGCTACCCGATGACTTGATCGAGTACCCCGCCGTCGGGATCCGCGCGTTCCTCGACGGCGGAGCGCAGTTCAGCGAGCACGGCTGGAATACACCGGCTGTGGTCGCGGGCGTCAGCAGCTAACCGGTGCTGGTGCGCTCATGCTGGGCGTGCGCCAGGTCGACCAGCTTGGCACGAATGTAGCTGGTCGGCGCTTCGGCGAGCTGGAGGTTGACCGAGAAGTTGAATTCGTCGCGGGCCAGCATCGACTCATCGACACCACCATCGGTCAAATCCACCGGCGAGTAGTTCAGTAGCTGTTCCGGCTGGTAGCGGCCGGATGCCATCAGTCGATGCCATTCGGGTGTTCCGGGGTAGGGGCGGAACTCGAACACCGAAGCGCGGAATTGGCCGGGTAGCTGATCGGTGGCCTCCCACAATCGGTGGATCAGTTGCTCGGTGGCGTCGATCTCTCCGCTGGTCTCGCCTGGGAACCCGAGGATGAAGTAGCCCTTCACGCCGATGCCGCGTTCGGCCAGGCGAGTCACCACGCTGACCGCCATCTCCGGGGTGATGCGCTTGTCGATGTACTCGAGCATGCGGGCGCTGCCGGACTCGATACCGAGCGCGACTTCACGTAGCCCGTTGGCCGCCAACGTCTCCAGTGTTGCATCGGCGGCTCGGTGCAGCACGTTGATGCGACCGGTCGCATCCCAGCACGCCCAGTCGCCGGCCCGTTCAGTGGTGAACGCGCCCATCATCGTGTCGATCACACGGCGTGCTCCCAGGAAGAGGTCATCGACGAACCGAAACGCCGTCACTCCGTGCTCTTCCCGTAACCGCACCATTTCGTCGATGATGTTGTGCGGGTCGCGAGTTCGGATGGTGACGTCCGGGTTGGCGCTGACCGCGGCTCCGCAGAAGGAACAGTTGTATGGGCATCCCCGCGCGCCGACCATGTTCGCCTCCCACCGGTCCCGTTCGTAGTGGGGGTCCTGGCACAGGTAAGTTCGGTCGACGAACGGCAACGTGTTGATGTCGGGTGCAAGATAGTGGGACGTGCCCGGTTTTCCCCCGGTGACCGGTGTCCGCATGATCCGGTCCAGCCACATCACGCCCGGTAAGCGGGCTCGGTTGCTGTGATCGTCGAGGAGTTCGGATACCCGAGTCTCTGCTTCGCCGAGAACCAGCGCGGCGCAGCGTGTCATGCGTGGATCGGTGAGGATTTCCCTCGGCATCGCTTTCGCCTGGTGCCCACCAAGCATGACCTTGATGCCCGGGTCGAGACCAGCGGCGATGCGGGCACTGATCTCATAGGTGGGTGCGAGCAGGTTGAATCCGGCCCACCGCGGCCGGGTGACATTGATGATGTCGATCGTCTGGTCGATACCCAATCCGTGAGCTTCGGCGTCGAGGACACCGACATTGAATCCTTGCTGTGCGGCGTAGGTGGCAATGTAGGCCATGCCCAGCACGGGAAGTGTGAAGTCGTTGACCCTGGGACGCAAACTGTAGTCGCGCAGCGGTGCGTTGACGAACAGGGCATCCAGCGGGTGGCTCGTGGCGGCTCCGGCGATCAGGTCACGACGGGGCCGTTCTGGTGAGGTCGGCATTGTTTATCCCCCATGCGAGAGTGAGTAATGTCCACGCGGACAATTGTTTTCCCGCCAGCTCCCGCCATTGTGCCGCGAACCCAGGCTCGTCGTCATGCCACATTCGCTTGGGTGAGAGCCGCCTTGCCCAGGTGCGGACAGCGAGATCGGCGTACGGATACACGGAGAAGTCATTGGTGAAGTCGGCGACCGCAGCACCAGCGGTCCACGGCCCGATCCGTGGTACCGCCTGTAAGGCGGCAATCAGTGCGAGGCGGTCAGGGGTAGAACGCGCCATTGCGGTCCAGGCGTCGCCGTATTCGAGGTAGGCCCGAGCCGCGGCCTGGAGCGCGGACCGTTTGAACGCGACGCCAAGTTCGGAGAACGCCTGGTCGGACAGTTCGAGGATCTTCTGCGGTTCCGGGAACAGCCATGCTGTGGTGTCACCATGGCTGACCGGCTGCCCGTGTGTGCGGCTGAATAGCGCGTACAGCTTGCGAGCCTGGCCGGCCCGGATCACCTGCCGCATGATCGCGGTAGCCAAGGCATCCCAGAAGTTCGGATTAGCCAGCCGTGCAACCGGGCCAGTAGCTTTCAACGCTATCAACATGTCATCGGCACCGGCCAGCGCGGCCGGATCGAACTGCTCGAACCTCAACCACCCCTCGTCACCGCCGCTGGCGGTGACGAGCGTGGCACGGTGACCGTCTGTGACCGCGCGGTGGGCCACGCCGTCGGTGGCCTGAACCCAGCCCGGGTGGTCGAGCATCATCCGGCCGACGATCATTCGCTGCTCCCTTCACTGGATCGTGTTCGGTCATCATCGTTGCCTGCCTACTGCTCGGTGAGTGGACCGCCCTGATCGGCGCCTCGGTCCGCCTGAATGCGAGGCAGGACGAGATCGCCGATCGTGCGGGCGGTGTCGAACGGCTGCTGGTGGGTGCAGTCGAACTCGACAACCGGCCACCCGGTGTCAGCGAGCTCGGCGGCGACTTCGTGGAATCGGTCGGACTGGATCCGGCTGCTGTCGCTGGCGCGTTCGAATCGATCGTGCGCGCCTCGTGTCATGAGCCGTAATGCCAGGGCGCGGACGTCGGCGTGCAGAATCACCGCCAAATCTGGCACCCGTACATCGTGATTGAGCTGCCACACCAACCACGGGTCGAGGCCATCGAGTACTTGCAGCACGAGCGAGGACGGCAGATAGCGGTCACAGACCACAACCGCGCCCGCCTCGATCGCCCTGACGATCTCACTGGCAAGTTGATGATGCCGATCGCCAGCAACCAAGCACGCCAACGCGATTCCCCGATAGGTGTCGGCCTGCGCACGGATAAGATCGCCGAGCACTGTAGGGCTGGGCTGTGCCGTGGCGTGCACACGCACCCCTCGGCTGCGCAGGTAGCCGACAAGCTCGCGGATAGTACTGGACTTGCCAACCCCTCCCGGCCCGTCGAGAGTAACCAGCATGCCTGCACCGGTCATCGTATCCGTATTTTCGGGTCGCACCTGATGACTCATGGGTTCTTCTCCGTCCATTCCCAGGGCGGCCTGGCCGATGGTTGCCCCTCGAATATCACGCTGACACGGCTCCAGATAAAGGCGTTCGTTGGGCAAACGAGGCAGTCCAGCTGCGTCGCCAGGGATCACGGTCACCGCATCTGGATAGTGGTAAGCGCGCCAGTCCTGCACGAAGCGCAACGCGGCCGTCAGACAGGCGGCGAAATCAAGACGCACATCATGGAGCTGGACCGATAGATGAACGTCGCCTTCTTCGGGTCGCGGCGACAGCTGCGAATCCACGACGTCACCGCCTGCGCTGCGGTTGGCAAGCTCGAACGCACTCGATGACAGCCATGCCGGATGGGCGGAAGGCGTTGCGTGGTGGTGTCACCCAGACGCGGAATCCCGCCTGCCGGGCGCCGGGCGACGGCAACGCGATTTGCGCACCGAAGCGCGATACCGAAACGTTGAGCCGGAACAACTCAGCAAACAGCCTGTTCTCGTCCGGCACATCCGGGACGATGAGAAAAGTCCATCGTTTCGAGCGCGGATGCGAGACGATCGGACCGAGCTGCACACCCTGACTGTGCATACGGGCCTTCACGGCAGCGCCGAGCAGATGAGGCATGGTTATCGCGCCAACTCTGCCCATAGGCACGATGATGCTTCCGAGTTCGGGCTGAAGCCGTGCAGGTAGTCCGCAGGTCTCTCGATAAAAACGGCACCGTGTCAAAGCCGTATCGGCCTGTACAGGCGGCAGCACTCGAGTTTTGTCCAGCCCCATCCCCAGTCTCCCTGCTCGTGGTGTGATGAGCACCCGGCGCCGAGGAGCATGCGCCACCGACCGACCGCTCACGGTGGTCGGTGTGTCGTTGCGGGGCAACGACATCGACCCGGTACCGGGTGCGGGTCCAGAATCCGGTGACGAGGCGATGCAATACAGGTACGCAGCAGGCATTTTGGTCCTACTCTTCCGGTATTCGACACGTCGAGGTGAGGGGTGGGCCAGCGATGATCCACAAATGGAGTGGTGCCGATGTTCTGGTGCTTCGTACGGCGATGCGGCTGACGCAGGAGGAATTCGCGGCGGTCTGTGGGCGTGCGGTGCGAACGGTCGGAAAGTGGGAACAGCAGGGCAAGGAAGCCCCGCTGAGCCCGCGGTCCTCGGATGTCATGGACACGCTGCTAGACGGTCTCAGCCCCGAGCAGGCGTACAGGTTCTATTACGAAGGTGCATCGCTCACGCCTGCGATTGCCACCCTGTCGCCGCCGACCCGCCTACACTCGCCTCTGGATGTCGAATTGCGGACGTGGGTCGAGATGAATCGGCGTGAGTTGCTCTCTCTGTTCGGTGGCGTTGCTGGTGGGCTGCCCGCTGTCGCCGCAATCTTGGCTGGTCTGGATCCAGACGAGCAACGCCGAGTTGGTGAAGTACTCATCCGGCCCGACCGGGTGGACAACGTCACCATCGGTCACATCGAGGCTGCGCTGGAGATTGCGCTGTCGCAGAACGACCTCTACGGTCCCCACACAGTAATTCCGATGGTCTCCGCTCAGCAGGCGATCGCATCCGCTCTGCTGCGGCAGGCGCCCAGCCACTTGCGGCCGCGATTGCTGACACTCCATAGCCAGCTCGCGCAGCTGGCCGGGTGGATGCACTTCGACCTGCGTGACTTCCGTTCCGCTAATTCCAACTACGAGCAGGCCCGCGAATCCGCGCACGACGCTGGTCACGACGCACTCGTCGCCCTCGTCCTGTGTAACCTGAGCTACCTCGCCACCTGGCGCGGATCTCCACGGACAGGGATCGATCACGCGGTGGCCGCGCAGAACTGGGCACGAAGCGTCGATGATCGCCTGCTACGCGCCTACGCCGATGACATCACCGCGTTCGGCTACGCCACCACCGGACGTCATCAGGCGTGTGTCACGGCGCTCGACGCTGCCGACGCCATCTTGGATGACGTTCCACCAGAGGAGAACTCTGTCGCCTACTTCCATGGGCCAGGTCTTTCGCTTGCGTTTCGAAGCGACTGCATGTATCGGCTCGGATGTGCGCCCGAGGCGCAGGATGCGGCCGAATCGTCGCTCGCTCTCATCGGCGAGGGCTTCACGCGCAATCGAGCACTGGCCTACATCGACCTCGCGCATGCCCATATCTCGGCGTGGGAGATAGACGAAGCCGCAAAAGGTATCGGCAAGGCAGCCGGTCTAGCCATCGAGTGCCGTTCAGACCGGCTCATCGGCATCATCGCTGATGCGCGATCAGAGCTCGATCAATGGACTGATGCTCTGTGCGTGCGTGAGCTCGACCAATTGCTGATGGACTATGGACTCCCCAGCTCCCGGATATAGACGTCGAATTCCGGTGATACGAACCCCGGCGTGCTCTGCCGCCCAACCAGCCACCATCCACCGAGCGCTCGATAGAACGCATGCGAGTCTTCAGCCTGCGGCTGGACCGCCAGCGTCGCCCGCTCCTCGGGTCGACTGTCGAGCAGCGTATCCAGCAGTCGGCGGCCGTTACCATGTCGGCGCATCGGCTCCTGGACGGCGAGATCGATCACCGCGAAAGTCCGACCAGGCCATTCACGCGTGACATCCGCGGGTACCGGCTGTTGGAACCCGTCCCACCATACGGTGTTGATGGTCAGTGTGCTTCCGTAGACGAACCCCGATAGGGCGCCGCCGGATTCCGCGAGAGCGATGCCGAAGCTCGGCAAGTCGATCATCTTGGAGAGCATCTGCCGATGCCGCTGCGACTCGGTCGCCGGCCAGACGAACGGGGGTGCTGAGAATGCTTCGTCATACAGCTCGCAGATCGCATCGAAGTGATGCCGTGCATCCTCGGCGGTTCCGATCCGGACCGATGTCACGTCGTCCATGGACCCGACCATAGATTCGAACAGACGAGCATGAGCGGAGCACTCCTCCGGACGAGTTGGCTGGGCGCTCACCATCGGGCCACCATGCGGATGGTCTCGGCCTGGTACTCCGAACCCTTCGGCCGCGATCGAGTCGATCAATATCGTTCGTCGGTGGCTGGCAGCGCACTCTGACATGGCGGTGGTTCAGCAGGTCGAGAACGAATACCAATCGACGGTTGCATTGGTCGGATAGGGCTGGCATGGCATCGGAGGAGTTGGCGGCGCTGCGCAGCGCGTGCGAAGCGTTTGGGTTCGACCCCACAGCTGCGGAACTCATCCACCATTCCAGCAATGCCGTCTACGTTCTGCCTCGACAGAGTCAGGCCGATACGAAGAACAGACCGGCGCCATAGGCGTCGCGAGCGGAGACGAAGAAGCCCTCGTCCGTTTCCCGGAGGGCCACGCCGGAATTCTCGATGAGGCTGCGCGCGACGGCGAGATCGTCGACCGCGATGGTCATGGCGGCCAGATATGACGGCGCGGGTGCCGGTTCGCCCGGCAGCACCGCCTCGGCTTGTGACGCGCGCACTAGCTCCAGCTGTCCGGCGCCCATTTCCAGCACCGTCCGCGGTCCTTTGCGCACGACGGGCGCGCCCAGTATCCGGGCGTAACGGTCGATGATCGCGTCGGCCTCGGCGTCGGCCGCGACGATCAGCACCGCGGCGATGGCGCGTGCTCCGTTCGGGTGCGACAGGTAGCGCGGTTGGTGCACGTACTCGCGGGTGAGATGCTGGGCGACGCCGAGCATCGCCTCCGGCGTCGAAGTCGGGTCCACGTGCACGGCCCGTGCACGCACGGTGCGGACGCCGTCCTCGGTCTCGACATCGCGCTCCAGGTCGAGCACGCCGGTTGCTCGCACACCTGCCGCGACGAGTTGCTCCCGCGCCGCCTCCGCGTCGCCGGTTTCGAGATTGAGCAGGCGGAATCCTTCGTACTGGTCGGCCATCGCCTTGGTGTGCCACGGGTCCGGTGCGGACTCGTCCACGATGCCGAGCAATTCGAGGTAGGAGCCGCCGAACAGGGCGCACCGGTTGGCCGTGCCGCCCTGCACCGGCGCCTCGCCCGGACGTGCGCTCAGCAGGTGGCGCGAGCGCGGACTCAGTGTGAATCCCAGGTCGAGGTAGCGGCGTTCCAGACCGTCGAGATCGCGGGTCAGAATGCCGGTGTGGTGAATGGCGTCGATTGTTCTCTGCACGCCGTCAATGCTCGCCATGTGCGCCCATAGCGCGGCGTCACCGCGGCCGATACGCCGGATTCCGACATTTGCCCTACCCTGACGTGGTGGATTCGGTCATCTTGGACGACGTCGACCGAAGGCTGCTGCACGCGTTGCAACTCGACGGCCGCGCGCCGTTCAGCAGGCTCGCGCCGGTGCTGGACGTTTCCGAGCGCACCCTGGCCCGGCGCTACCGGCGACTGCTGTCGACCGGCGCACTGCGGGTGACCGGGCTCGCCGACACCAAACGCGCGGGCCATGCCGAATGGCTGGTCCGCCTGCGGGTGCGACCGGATGCCACGGCCGCGCTGGCACGCGGGCTGGCACGCCGCATCGATACCGCCTGGGTGACGGTCATGTCCGGCGGAGCCGAGCTCGCCTGCCTATTCCGCGTCCCGGACGAAGCGCCGCTGCCCGAACTGGCACGCCACCCGGCCGTCCTCGCCGTCGACGCACATCAGGTGCTGCGGCATCTCATGCAACGCCGTTGGCAGGGCCGTATGTCGGCGCTGTCGGCCGAGCAGAGCGCGGCAGTGCGCCCGCCCGAGTCCACGCCGCACGCGCCGCTGGTCCTGACCGACCTCGACGAGCGCCTGCTTCCGGTGCTGGCCGCTGACGGCAGGGCGGCGTATCCGCAGCTCGCGAGGGCGGTCGGCTGGTCGGAATCCGCTGTGCGGCGGCGGGTCGAGGAATTGCGCCGCGGCGGGATGCTCGGGTTCGACGTCGAGATCGATCCCGTGCTGTTCGGGTTCACCGTGCAAAGCTTGCTCTGGTTGTCGGTCAGCCCCGGTCGTCTGCTCACCGTCGCGGACGCGCTCGCCGCCGATCCCGAAGCGGGCTTCGTCGGCGTGATGACCGGCCCGCACAACCTGCTGGTGTGCATCGTCTGCCGCGACACCGATGCCTTGTTCCGCTACACCACCGAGCGGATCGGGTCGCTGCGCGGGATCGAACGGATGGAGATCAGTCCGATCAGCGGCTACGCCAAGCGCGCCGCACCGCCGCGATTCACCTGAGCCAGTTCGGCGGGAAATACGAAATCTCCCGCCCGACAGCCGCATTCGAGCCGACACCGACCGCAACACGCAGTCCACGTGAGTCACGTAACACGCCGCGCCGCGGCGAAAACCAACGCAGTAGGGTCGAGTGGTGACCTGGACCGTGGGCTTCGACCTCGATATGACGCTGATCGACTCGCGGCCCGGCGTGGCGCGTGCCATCGACACCCTCGCCGCCGAGTTCGACCTGCCCCTGAGCGGCACGACCTTCGCCGACCGGCTCGGGCCACCGCTCGCCACGCTCCTCGTCGAAGCGGGCGCTCCCGAGGGCTTGGTCCCTGACCTGATCACGCGATATCGCGCGCTGTATCCGACGCTCGTGTCGACAATCCCGCCGATGCCGGGCGCGAACGCCGCGCTGGAGGCCATCGAGGCCCGCCGCGGACGGGTGCTCGTGGTCACCGGCAAGCACGCCCCGCTCGCACGGCTGCATATCGACGAACTCGGTTGGCGCATCGACCATCTCGCGGGCGATCTCTGGTCGGCGGGCAAGGCGGCGACGCTGGTCGAGCAGAGGGCGGATCTGTTCGTCGGCGATCACATCGGCGACATGCGCGGAGCACAGGCCGCGGGAGTCCTCGCGGTCGGCGTCAGCACGGGTCCATGCACGGCGGACGAACTGCGCGCGGCGGGCGCGGACGTGGTGCTCGCCGACCTCACCGAGTTTCCCGGCTGGCTCGCGGCGGAGTTCGGCACGGTCGCCGCCGGTTGACGCGGCGCCTCGAAACGCGGCGTCATAGGCACCCGACGGGCGCCGGTTGTGGCACTACGTGCGGGGATTTCAGTTGGCGGGCTTCGATGCCTTCAGCGAGAACATCAGCGGGACGCGCGGCTGCTGGTCCGGCAGGCGGAAGATCCCATCCGTCCCGGTCAGCGTGTGGAACCGGGGGAACAGGGTGAAGTCGTGCTCGTGGAGGAATTCCACCCGCAGCCCGGCCGTGCTGAGCGCCGTGAGGATGTCACCGAGGCTGTGCTGCCATTGCACGGTGACGTTCGCGGTGGTCGGCGCGTCGGGATCGGCGTAGGTACCGGACTCGTCCCAGACCTGAGCCTCCGGATCGAAGTAGTCGTAGACGACCGTGCGGCCGTCCTCGTCGCTCAGCATGTTGCTGAACGGATGGAACTCCGCCAGGTACAAGAACCCGCCGGGCGCGATCAGCGAGGCCACGACCGTGGCCCATCCCTCGATGTCCGGCAGCCAGACCAGCGCGCCGACCCCGGTGTAGACGATGTCGTAGGTCTGCCCGCCGAGCGCTTCGACCGCATCGTAGACGTTCGCGGCGACGAACCGCGCGTCCGCGGCACCGATCCGCAGGGCCAACTCGGTCGCTGTCCGCACGGCCGGTTCGGAGAAGTCCAAACCGGTCACCGTGGCACCATGCCGCGCCCAGGACAACGTGTCCGTGCCGATGTGGCACTGCAAGTGCAGTAACCGCCTCCCACGCACATTCCCGACCTCGGCGAGTTCGAAGTCCCGCAAAGCTTCCGCGCCCTCGATGAAACCGGGCAGGTCGTAGAATCCGCCCGCGGCGTGAATCGGCACTCGCTCATCCCAGTTGGCGCGGTTCAAGACGATCCAGTCCTCGGCTCTCGCATCCGCACTCATGGGGTGCGATGCTAGCCAGAGACTGATTGCGGCTCAATCGATTTACTCCCGGCACACCGCCCTCGCAGCCGAACGATGGCTCGACCGACAGGACGCCCGACGGCCGATTCCCGCCACCACAAAACCGGGGTACTACCGGAACCCGGCTCACCAGCGGTGGCGCGGCCCACGCGATCTCCGTCGAAAAACTTGCACTGTTAGTTTATTGGCGGCTAGCCTTCCGCCCGTGAACCTCGAACTCTCCGACGAGCAGACCGCGGCGCGGCGGCTGGCCGCCGATTTCGTCGATCGCGAGATCGCGCCGCATGCCGCGCGATGGGATCGCGAGGAGTCCGTCGACCGGGCGATCGTCGGGCGGTTGGGCGAACTCGGCTTCCTCGGACTCACCATCCCCGAGCAGTACGGCGGCAGCGCGGGCGACCATCTCACCTACTGCCTGGTCCTGGAGGAACTCGGGCGCGGCGACTCGGCCGTGCGCGGCATCGTCTCGGTCTCGCTCGGCTTGGTCGCCAAGTCGATTCACCACTACGGCACCGAGGAACAGAAGCGGACCTGGTTGACGCGGCTCACCGCGGGCGAGGCGCTCGGGTGTTTCGGGCTGACCGAACCGGGCAGCGGATCCGATGCCGCCCAGCTGCGCACCCGCGCGGTGCGCGACGGCGAGGACTGGGTCCTGTCGGGCACCAAGATGTTCATCACCAACGGCACCTGGGCCGACGTCGCGCTGATCTTCGCGCGCACCGGCGGCGAAGGACATCAGGGCATCACCGCTTTCCTGGTCCCCACCGACTCCCCCGGCTTCACAGCGCGCGAGATCCACGGCAAGCTCGGATTGCGCGGGCAGGCCACCGCCGAACTGGTGCTCGACGGCGTACGCGTACCCGACAGCGCCCGGCTGCACGCCGAGGGCAAGGGCTTCACCGTGGCGATGGCGGCGCTGGCCAAGGGCCGCATGTCGGTCGCGGCCGGGTGCGTCGGCCTGGCCAAGGCGTGTCTGGACGCCGCGGTCGGCTACGCCACCGAACGCGAGCAATTCGGCAAGCCCATCGCGGGGCACCAACTCGTGCAGGAACTACTCGCCGACATAGCGCTGGACGTGGACGCGGCCCGGCTGCTGGTCTGGCGGGTCGCCGATCTCATCGACCGCGGTAAGGAGTTCGCGGTGGAGTCCTCGAAGGCGAAACTGTTCGCCTCCGAGGCCGCGGTACGCGCGGCCGACCGGGCGGTGCAAGTGTTCGGCGGCTACGGCTACATCGACGAGTTCCCCGTCGGCAAGTACTTGCGTGACGCCAAGGTGATGACCCTGTACGAGGGCACCAGCCAGATCCAGAAACTGCTCATCGGGCGCGCATTGACCGGCGTGGCCGCCTTCTGAGAGGACATCGCATGCACCGCTTCACCGATCGGGTCGCCGTGGTCACCGGCGCGGCCCAGGGCATCGGCGCGGCCACGGCGCTGCGCCTGGCCGCCGAGGGCGCCGCCGTCGCCGTACTCGACCGCAACTCCCCCGGCGAAACCGCCGCACGGATCACCGCGGCAGGCGGTGTGGCGCGCAGTTACGTCTGCGACGTCACCGACCGCGCCTCAGTCCAGGCCGCCTTCGACCGCGCCGCCAGCGATCTCGGCAACCCGCAGATCCTGGTGAAAAACGCGGGCATCAACCGAGACGAGCTGTTCTTCCGCCTGTCCGAGGACGCCTGGAACGCCGTCCTCGCGGTCAACCTGACCGGTGCGTACCACTGCGCGCAGGTCGCGCAGACATTCATGGTGGCCCAGCGCTACGGCCGGATCGTGTCGCTGTCGAGCCGCTCGGCACTGGGCAATCGCGGTCAGGCCAACTACGCGGCCGCCAAGGCGGGCATCCACGGCTTGACCGCGACGCTCGCCATCGAGCTCGGCCGCTACAACATCACCGTGAACGCGGTAGCGCCGGGCTATATCGCCACCGCGATGACCGCCGCCACCGCGAACCGGGTCGGCATGACCGCCGAAGACCATCAGAAGACTGTCGCGGAACGCACGCCGCTGGGCCGGGTCGGACAGCCCGAGGAGGTCGCGGCGGTCATCGCCTTCCTCGCCAGCGACGAGGCGAGCTACGTCAGCGGCCAGACGCTGTACGTCAACGGCGGCGCGCGCTAGCGCATTTCTCTCGACTCACCACGGCACCGGTCCGGTGCGGTCGAAGAATCCGCCGGTCGGTCCGTCCTGCCCCAGCGTGGCCAGCCGCACGACGGCGTCGGTGCCCTCGGTGACGGTCTGGAAGCCGGCGTGGCCTATCAGATCCGTCGCGGTGTACCCAGGGTCGGCCGCGTTGACCTGAATACCGGGCAGTGCACGCGAATACCATGCTCCCAGCGTCGTGTTCCCGACACCGGCGTACCAGGGCCACCAGCTCTCGGGAGTGGCGATCCTACCCCGACTGTGAGCGACTGCGGCATGATCGGGGTGTGGATCGAACCGAGCTGGCCGCGTTGCTCCGGCATGCGCGCGACCGGGCACGACCGGGCGATGTCGGGCTGCCCGCGGGGTCGCGCAGGCAGGTGCCCGGGCTGCGACGCGAGGAGGTCGCGCAGCTCGCGGGCGTGAGCGTGGACTACGTGGTGCGGTTGGAGCAGGGCCGCGGTCCCCATCCGTCCAGTTCGGTGCTGGCCGCGCTCGCTCGCGCGCTGCGGCTCAACGACGAGGACCGCACGCTGCTGTTCCAGTTCGCGGGGGCGGCGCCACCACAGGAGGGCCGCATCGACATGGTGGTGCGGCCGAGCATGCTACGTCTGCTGGACCGAATGGTGGACCTGCCCGCGCTGGTGCTGTCGGCGAAAGCGGATGTGCTGGCGTGGAATCCGATGGCGGTCGCGTTGTTCGGCGATTTCACCGCTTGGCCGCCTGCCCAGCGCAATGTCATCTGGCAGCGGTTCCTCGGCACCGAACGCGGACGCATCGCGATGACGCCCGCCGAAGCCGACAACGCTGCCGCGCTGTCGGTGGCGAGCCTGCGCAGTGCGCGCGCCCGCTACCCCGACGATCCCGGACTACTCCGGTTGGTCTCCGAACTCCGTTCGCGCAGCCCCCGTTTCGAGCAACTGTGGACCGCACGACGGGCCGGTCAGTGGCGCAGCGAAAGCAAGACCATCGATCACCCGGAACTCGGCCAACTGCGGCTGGACTGCGATACCCTGCTGGTCCCGGACACCGACCAGGCCATGGTGGTCTACTCCGCGGCGCCGGGAAGCCCGGAAGCCTCGGCGCTGGATCTGCTGCGGGTCACCGGAACGCAGCGCTTCACCATCGCCGAGTCTTCTGGCTGAGGTAGCCCGGTCGGCTACGCCGCCTTGTACCGGCGCAGGTACTCGCCAGTGAGCGAGGTCGGGTCGGTGAGCAATTCGGCAGGCGTTCCGGTGAACACGATCTCGCCGCCATCCTTGCCGCCGTCAGGACCCAGGTCGATCACCCAGTCCGAGTGGGCGACCACGTCGAGGTTGTGTTCGACCACCACGACCGTATTGCCTCGCTCGACCAGGCCGTCCATCAGCGCGAGCAGAGTGTCCACATCCGACATGTGCAGGCCGGTAGTGGGTTCGTCGAGCACGTAGACACTTCCGGTGTTCTGCAGCTGCGTGGCCAGCTTGATCCGCTGCCGTTCGCCGCCGGACAGCGTGCTCATCGCCTGGCCCAGGCTCAGATAGTCCAAGCCGACCTCGTTCATGGTGCGCAACTTGGTGTGCAGCGCCTTCTCCGCGAAGAAGCCCAGCGCCTCTTCGGCCGTCATCTCCAGCACGTCGGCGATCGACTTGCCGCGCAGAGTCAGGGCGAGCACATCGTCGGAGAATCGCCGCCCGTCGCAGGCGTCGCAGTGGGTGGTCACCGGATCCATGTAGGCGATCTCGGTGATGATCACGCCGCGGCCCTCACACTGCTTGCACGCGCCCGCGGAGTTGAAGCTGAACAGGCCCGGCGATTCTCCCGTCGCCTTGGCGAACAGCTTGCGGACCGGATCCATCAGGCCGAGATAGGTCGCGGGCGTGGACCGGGACGACGCCGCGATCGGCGACTGGTCGACGAAGATCGCCTCCGGGTGTTCGACCACGAACACATCCCGGATCAGGCTGCTCTTGCCCGAGCCCGCGACACCGGTGATGGAGGTCAGGATGCCGGTCGGGATCCCGACGGTCACGTTCTTCAGGTTGTGCACCGTCGCACCCTGGATGAGCAGCTCACCCGTGCCGCTGCGGAAGGTCTCCTTGACGCGGAAGGGTCGGCGCAGCCCGGCGCCGGTCGGCGTGTCGGCCGCGCGGAGGTCGGCGAAACTGCCCTGGAACACCACCTGCCCACCATGCACGCCCGCGCGCGGGCCGACGTCGACGACGTGGTCGGCGATCTGGATGACATCCGGATCGTGCTCCACCACGATCACCGTGTTTCCCTTGTCCCGCAACGCCTTCAGCAGGTTGTTCAACCGCCCGACATCCCGCGGGTGCAGCCCCACGCTGGGTTCGTCGAAAATGTAGGTCAATCCGATCAGCGTGCTGGAGAGGTGCTTGATCATCTTCAGCCGCTGGCCCTCGCCACCCGACAAGGTCGAGGTCGGCCGATCGAGGCTGAGATACCCGAGGCCGATGTCGGCCACACGCCCGAGCGCGGTCCGGATGGCACCGGCCAGACCCGCCGCGGCCGGGTCGGTGATCTGGTCGAGCACCAGCATCAGATCGGTGATCTGCAACCGCGCCCAGTCCGCGATATTGCGGCCGTCGATCTTCGTGGCCAGCGCCGCCTGGTTGAGCCGCGCGCCCGCGCAGGTCGCGCAGACACCCTCGGTGAGGAATCGCTGCATCTGCTCCCGGGTCTTCTCGCTGAGCGTGGAGGTGTCCCGCTGCAGCCTGGTGCGGGTGAACTTGGTGGCGATGCCTTCGTAGTTCGCTTTCCAAGTGCCCTTGCTGAAGGTCAGCTCGACCTTGCCGCCGGTGCCGTAGAGCAGGTCGTGGAATTCCTCGTCGGTATAGTCCGACAGCTTCTTGTCCGGATCGAATCGGCCGGATTTGCCGTACAGCTGCCAATCCCCGCTGCCCACACCGTAACCCGGCACCAGGATCGCGCCCTCGTTGAGCGACTTGGTCCGGTCCAGCAGCCGGTCCGGATCGGCGCGCACCGTGACGCCGAGGCCGTCGCAGTCGGGGCACATGCCCTGCGGCACGTTGAAGGAGTAGTTGTAGACGAAACCGGCCGAAGGCGAGCCGAATCGGGCGAACATCGCGCGCACCATCGAGAAGATGTCGGTCATCGTGCCCACGGTGGAGCGCGGTCCGCCGCCCACGGGCTGCTGATCGATGATCACCGGCGCGGTGAGGTTCTCGATGGCTTCCGCGTGCGGCCGCTCATAGCGGGGCAGGAAATTCAGGATGAACGCGGGAAAGGTGGCGTAGAGCTGGCGCTGCGATTCGACGGCGATGGTGTCGAAGACGATCGAGGACTTGCCGGAACCGGAGACGCCGGTGAAAACGGTGATCTTGTTCTTGGGGATCTCCAGCGACACGTCGCGAAGATTGTGCTCGCTGGCTCTGAGCACTCGGATGACGTCGGGAACAACGGCGGATTCGGCGGAAGGCATACCGGACACCTTGCCATCCCCTACCGACAAAATGCCCCACGTAATGTGATGTAGATCACATAATTTTCTTGTTCTGCGCAGCCGGCCGTGTTCGCCGCTGAAATCAGTGGGCAAGCTCGGCCGAAGCCTCGCCCGCCCACGCCGAGGATCGCGCCTCGATCGAGACGACCGCGGGACGGCGATCTCTAGAGTGGGCGACGTGCACGAGGATCCCTACTGGAATCACAACACCCACTACCACCCCTGGCTGCTGAAGCAAGTCCCGGACTCGGCGCGCACGGCCCTCGATATCGGCTGCGGCGACGGACTGTTGGCGGGCAAGCTGGCCCGTCGCGGACTCACGGTCACCGGAATCGATGTCGACGCAGGGATCCTCGCGCAAACGACGCCCTCCGCTACCGCCGTACGGCTCGAGCAGGCCGATTTCCTCGACTATCCCGGCACTTTCGACATCGTGACCACCGTGGCGACCCTGCACCACGTTCCGCTGCGCGAAGGCATGTCCGCGCTGCGCCGCATGGTCGCGCCCGGCGGCACCCTGGCCGTTGTGGGGCTCTGGAACATGACCCCGCGCAACGACTTCCACTACCTCCCGCTGCTGCCCGCAATCTGGGCTCTGGACGCTGTACACAGAGTGGGCGGGCCCGGCGCGCGGGTACGCGATCCCCAGGAGGGCTACGCCGATATCCATACCGCCGCAGCGGAACTCCTGCCCGGAGCCCGGCTACGGCGACGACTCATGTGGCGCTACACCCTGCTCTGGCGCAAGCCAGCATGATCGGACCTCCCAGCTCGGCGGCGCCGGACTAGAGTCGTGGCATGCTGTCGCCTAGGGAGCACAGAACGCGAAAGGCCACCGTCACGCTGCCCGGCGACGTCGCCGCTCGACCCCGCCGCGTGGACGGCCGGATTCTCGGCGCGAGAAGCTCTTTCGAGCCCATCGACCACGCAGCGCGGAACCTACCGCCACTATCCGAGCAGGAGGCAAGCGGCCCACACGCCGGCGCCGCGTGACAGCCCCGGCGCTGGGTGGCGTCGTCTTGGACGCCGCCGCGGTCGTCGCATTCGTCAATCGTGCCAACTACGCCCAGGCGGTTGTCTGGGCGACCGTCGACGCGGGCAACACCATCGTCGTCCCGAGCACCGTCCTCGCGGCGGCGAGCGCCCACATTCCCGCCGACCGGCTCGACATCCTGACCGTGCTGGTCGGCCTACCGCACACCGTGATCCCGGTGTTCGATCGAGCGGCAGCGCATCGGCTCGACGCAGCCCGCGGCGCGGAAGCCCTGGTCGCCGCAGGCCACGCCACCCGCGAGGCGGTCTCCCGAGACTGGCCCTGCCTGACCGGTCGCCCGAAGCGGCTGCGCCAGATCGACCCGCGCGTCATCATCGACGCGCTCCCCTGACCCTCGCCCGCCCGGCGACGCGGCTCAGCGCAGCAGCTGGATGACCGGAGCGAACTTCTCCATACTGTCCTCGAGGACGGTGATGTAGCTGATGCCGTAGCGGTCGCGACGATCGCGCAGGCGGTCGGCCATCTCCTCGGGGGTGCCCATGAGCAGGATGGGATGATCCTCAGGGGAGTCGGCGACGTCCGGCGGCAGCGCGGGGCCGAAGACCTCGAGCACGCTCGCGCGTTCGGCGGGCGGAACCACCCGCTGGACAAGGATGTTGAACTCGACCTTGTCCAGCCGGGGACCGAGCAATTCCCGCACGTAGGTGACGCGCTCCTCGGTTTCGGCGAGTCCGGCCATCTGCAATGGTCCGCCGTTGCGTGCGGCCGCCGCGCCGGTGAAGGCGATGATGTCGGCGTGCCGCGCGGCCACGGCCAACAGCCGATCACCCCAGCCGCCGATGAGCACGGGCGGGCCCGACGGCTGCGCGGGCTGCGGCTGGTACTCCGGGTCCGAGAACAGGCTACGTAGCGTGATTACGGTGTTCTCCAGGTGCTCGACGCGTTTGCGGCCGCTCTCGAACGGGATACCCGCGGCTTCGAACTCGGCCTGCACGTAGCCCGCGCCGAGGCCGAGTTCGACTCGTCCGTCGGTGAACTGATCGGCGCCGGCCACGTCCCGGGCCAGCAGCACCGGGTTGTAGAACGCGGTGTTGAGCACGAAGGTGTTCAACCGCACTCGCTCGGTCGCCTCGGCGGCCAGAATCATCGCGGGGAACGGCGCGGGAAGTCCGAGGTGATCGGCGACGCCGACCACGTCGAAGCCGAGTTCCTCTGCCCTACGGCACTTTTCGATCCAGTACGACCGGGACTCGGGGACCACCATGTTGACACCGAACCGGAAGGGGCGCTGCGCAGTCACGCGTCTTGTCTAGCGAACCGGGCGACGCGGGTCGACTCCGGCCCCCGCCTGAGGTCCGTTCAGCACTGTGTGAGCGCGCCCGCGCCCGCGGTGATCCCGAGCAGCGCCACCATGGTGGCGGCCACCGGAACCGGACGGCGCAACGTCCGCCGGACCGAGGCGGCACGCCGCCGCTCGGCGGAGTTCGCGCCCGCGGCCCGCCGTCCGAACCAGCGCCGCACCACGACGACCGTGCTGATGATCAGTGTCGCGATCAGCATGACGTGCTCCTCACACGCGCGCGGCCGACCGAGCCGGTGGCCACGACCCGGTCTTCCGCTGGGTCGGCGCCGCGACGATCCCGTGCTGGAGCAGGCTTTCGGCGGTGTCCAACAGCGATTCCCGGACCGGTCGCATGGTCCAGCCCAGTTCGCGACGAGCCTTCTCGGCACTGAGCAGTTCGGTGCGTCCCAGCGTCGGCACGGTGAGCCGAACGCCTTTGTCGAAGATCGCGACCGAGCGCACCAGCCAGTTCGGCAGCTGCCTGGTCGGAACCCGGAACCCGCGCGGGCCGTACTCCTCGGCGAGGACGCGTGCCATGTCGCCCATCCAGAGGTGCTCACCCGCGCAGATATAGCGGTTGCCCGCGGCTTCCGGCGTCTCCAGCGCGAGACGATGCGCCACCGCGAGATCGCGCACGTCCACCGGGGCCCAGCCGACCCGGGGTGTGCCAGGGATGTCCCGGGCCAGCAGCCTGCGCACGGGCTCGTGCGAGGTGCTCGTCGCCGCGGACCGTACCGGCCCGAGCACCATGCCGGGATTGACGACTACCAGCTCGAACGCGTCGTCGGCCGGCAGCTTTCCGACGAAGTCCCATGCCGCCCGCTCGGCCAGGGTCTTGCTCTTCTGATAGGCCGCGCTGCGCTCGACCACCGTCCAGTCGGCCTCGGTGCGCACCGCGTCCGCGGCATGCCCGTAGGCGATCGCCGCGGTCGACGAGGTCAACACCACTCGGCGCACGCCGTCGACGGCGGCGCAGGCGCGCAACACGCGCAGGGTTCCCTCGACCGCGGTGTCGATGAGCTCGCGTTCGTCGTCCGGCGGTGTCGTCGGGAACGGCGAGGCGACGTGCATGACCTCGGTGCAGCCGGAGACAGCGGCCGTCCAGCCGTCGTCGCGGTCCAGGTCCGCTCGGGTGAACTCCAGCTCGCCCCCGGTGCGCTCGGCCAGCTCGACCAGGTGCGCTCGTTTGCCGGTGGCCGCGAGGTCGCGGACCGTCGCGCGCACGGCGTAGCCGTGCTCCAGCAACTCGGCGATGACCTGACCGGCGACGAATCCCGTCGCGCCGGTGACCAATACCCGTGTGCTCATCTGTTCATCCGTCCCGTGGAGTGGCTACCGCGACGCAAATCTGAGCGCCGCTCAGATAATCTAAGCATCGCATAGTTAGGTTGTCCATGGCACGTCGCATACGCTCGGAGGGTGAAGCGGACCAGTTATCACCACGGCGCCCTGCGCGACGCGCTGCTGGCCGCCTGCCTGCGTTTGATCGAGACCGAGGGCCTCGCCGCGGTCAGTCTGCGCCGGGTTGCCCGCGAGGCCGGAGTGAGCACCGCCGCGCCCTACCATCACTTTCCCGACCGGGCCGCCTTGCTCGCGACGCTGTCCACCCAGGGCTTCCAGTTGCTCGGCGAACAGTTGGCAGCCGCCCGCGCGGACGCGGCCACGCCCATGGCAGCCCTCACGGCGCTGGCCGATACCTACGTCCGGTTCTCCCGCGAGCAACCGGCCTATTTCCGATTGATGTTCCGGCCCGAGCTCTCCCAGCCCGACAAACACCCCGACGCCATGGCCGCGGGCGACGCCGCGTTCGCCGTGCTCGCCGACGCGATCGCCGAATGTGTGCGGGCGGGGACGCTACCCACCGACAAAGCCGACACGCTGGCGGTCATGTTCTGGGGACTCGGCCACGGCTTGGCCTCGCTGTGGCTGGACGGACAGTTGGAAAAACGCGCGGGACAGTTCGGCGCCACCGCGTCGGATCTGGTGGACGACGTCATGCGGACCTTCGCCGCACTGATCGAGCCCAGCGCACCGCCGCTGACCTAAAGTAGACGCCAGAGGCTTGCTGTCTGATTCTCCCCCCATCGATCCGAGAGGACGACACGGATGAACGCCCAGCTGGATCCGACGGTGCAGGAGTTCGTCGACGCGCTCAACGCCAACGATCAGGACCGGTTCTACGCGGTGCTCACCGATGACGCGACCATGTCCGACGACGGCGTGGAACGCAACCTCACCCAGTGGACCGCAGCGGAGATATTCGATAGCAACGGCCGCATGCAGGTCGAATCCATCGGTGACGACGGCACCGAACTGGTTGCCGACTACACCAATTCGCGGTGGGGGTCGATGCGCACCAACTGGCGGTTCGTCGTGCGCGACGGCAAGGTGAGCCGCTTCGAGACCGGACAGGCCTGAATGCCCTTGCCATCCGGCCGCCCACGTTGACATTCTGACGTCGTGTTCGTCGCGCCCCGCTACGGTATGGATTCTCTGGCCGATCTGTTTCCCTCGGTCCTGGCCGGACTCGGCGTGCCCGGCGCCGACGACCGCCTGGGTCTCGAACTCCACGTCGACCGGGTCTGCGTCCTGCTGATCGACGGGCTCGGCTACGAAGCGCTCACCGCGAATCCCGCTGCGGCGCCGTTCCTGTCCGGCCTCGCGCCCGCGCGGCTGACGGCCGGGTTCCCGACCACGACCGCCACCAGCCTGAGCTCGCTCGGGGTCGGCGCCCCGCCCGGCGAGCACGGGATCGTCGGCTATCTGCTCAATATCCCCGGCTACGACCGGCTGCTGAATCCGCTGGCCTGGCGGCTGCACGGCGACCCGACCAAAGCCGATCTGCGCACCGAGCTCCTGCCCGAGGAATTCCAGCCCCTCCCAACGGTTTTCGAACGCGCCGCAGCCGACGGAATCGCGGTCGCTCAGGTCTCGCCGCGCGATCAGGCCGGGTCGGGGCTGACCAGAGCGGTCTTCCGCGGGTGCGAATTCCGCCCGCAGGTGTCCGTCGGCGACCTCGTCGCCAACGTGGCCGAGGCGGTGCGGTGCGGGCCGCGCTCGCTGGTCTACACCTACCACGGCTACCTCGACCTCACCGGACACGTGCGCGGCCCCTCGTCCCGAGCCTGGGAATTGGAGCTCGCCCACGCCGACCGGCTAGCCGCCGCACTGGCCGAACAACTGCCGCCCGGCGCGGCGCTGCTGGTCACCGCCGACCACGGCATGGTGGAACTGGACGGACGCGTCGATTTCGACACCACCGCCGCGTTGCGTGATGGAGTCCGCGAACTGGGCGGCGAGGCCCGCGCCCGGCACGTCTACACCGTCGCGGGCGCGGGCGCCGACGTCGAAGCGGCCTGGCAGGACACGCTCGGCGCCGACTTCGAGGTACTCACCAGGGATGCGGCGGTGGCCCGCGGCTGGTTCGGCCCGACGGTCACCCGCTCGATCGCCGAGCGCATCGGCGATCTCGTCGTGGTCGCCCGCGGGCGGCGTGGCGTCATCCGTAGCGGCATCGAACCGTTGCAGTCGCGGCTGATCGGCCACCACGGTTCGCTCACCCCGGCGGAGATGAACGTCCCGCTGTGCGTCTTCCGCGCCTGATGGGCGCCATGCCACCCGCCGGTCGGTGAACACGCAGGCACATTGGCCTTAGGGTGGACAGCGATCGCGGCAGGTCTCGCCGTGCACGAACCTTCAGGAGGAGCCCATGAACGCCACGCTGTCACGGACCGGCCGTATCGGCCTCGGGATCGCGGTGGTCGCCATGGCGCTCGCGGGCTGCACCGATGTCGAGCGTGCCCTCAACCGCGGCGGCGACACTCCGTGCAGCGAGTACATCAAGCAGGACCAGGACACCAAGCGCACGACGATCACCAAGTTCGTCAAGCAGCAGAGCAAGGACGACCGTGAGCCCGCGGGCACCGTGGTGGACGCCACGATGGTGTCGGTCGACCTGCTGTGTGGCGCTCAGGCCAACGCCGATACCCCGATCAAGAACGCCGACGTCGCAGGCATTTTCATCCGCAAGTGACGGTGCCGGTCAGCGTGGCGGGTGGGTGGCGAGCCAGTCCGCCGCCCGCTTGCGCGAGGCCCGCGCCAGCCAGGCATCCTGGATCACCTCGGTGAGTTCCGCACGGCTCAGCTCGCCGATGCGGCACGCGCGCACCAGCACCGAGGGATGCCCGTCGAAATGCCGGGTCGTGAAGAACGGCGAGTCCGGGTCCTGGACCAGCGCCTGCTTGTCCGACTCCGACGGCACCCAGAACACGATCACATCGGCGTAGCGCTCGCCGGTCACCGGATCGAAGGCATCTGGACGCGGATTCCGGAAGAACACGAACGATCTGCCGCCGACCTGATAGACCGGATTGCCGCGTGGTCCGTCGATACGCGTCACATGCGGCATGCCGGAGGCTGTCTCGTGGACATCGGCGAGGCGGGCCCGCCGCGAAACGGTCGCCATGTCAGCAGCGTAGGCCGTCGCGGCGCGGATCGCCGAAGACCTGCCGCGACCGGCCGGTAAGTTCGAAACAGCTCGCGCGCTGTAGCGGGCGTCCGCCAGAATGAGAGAGCGAATATGAGCTCACACTCACACGACGATGGGTTTTCCACGTGGCGCAGTTCCGCACCCTTACACAGCAGCGGACCGAACTGGAGAAAGAATGGGAGCGCTGGGCGACGGCTCCGAAAACCCCACCCGCAACCCGAACCACCGTGCTGCGCAACGACGTGGCGCAATCCTGGCGGCGCTCGCTGGGCACCATCGATCCCGGTCGCACCGTGGCGCCGGGAGTGGACGACGTCGGAGACCGGTGGGCCACGTCGCCGCTGCGCGGACCGGTGACCACGCTGGCAGGCGATCTGCGCGCCATCACCGAGGACTCCGGCTACCTGGCCGTGGTCACCGACGCCGCGGGCACCGTTCTGTGGTCCTGCGGTGACCGCGCGCTGCGCAGGCAAGCCGAGCAGGTGAACTTCGCTCCGGGTGGCTGCTGGGACGAAAGCCACATGGGCACCAACGGTGTGGCGCTCTCGCTGCACAACGCCCGCGCGGCCTCGGTGTTCTCCGCCGAGCATCTGGTCGCCGCACTGCACGGCTGGGTGTGCTACTGCGCACCGATCCACGGGCCCGACGGCAGAGTGGTCGGAGCGCTGGATCTGTCCAGTTCCTGGGACCGCTCGCACCCTGCGGTGCTCGCCTCGGTCCGGGCGCTGGCCACCGCGGCGGAGACGATGCTGCGCACCGCCGAGCCCGCGCCGACATCGGGAGTGCGCCTGGAATGCCTCGGCACCGCGCGACTGTCGCGCGACGGCAGACCGCTGCGGCTGCCGCCCCGGCAGTTGGAGATCCTCGCGCTGCTGACACTCCAGCCGGAGGGCTTCACCCCCGAGCAGCTGCACGCCGCCATCTACGGCGACCGCTCGGTATCCACCAGCACCCTGAAGGCCGACGTCTCGCATCTGCGCCGCGCCACGGGCGGCGAAATCAGCAATCGCCGATACGTTTTGACCGGACCGGTGGCCTGTGACGCGGTCGACCTGCTCGCCGCCATCGCGGCGGGCGACACTGCCTCGGCGGTCTGGCTGTACCGCGGTCCGCTGCTGCCCGGGTCGGACACGCCCGGCGTGCTGGAGTGGCGCGACTACCTCGACGTGGGCGTGCGGACCGCCGTGCTCGCCAGCGACCGTGCCGAGCACGCGGTGGCGTTCGGCGAACGCGCGCCGCGCGATATCGAAGTGCACGAGCACGCGTTGGGGCTGCTGCCGCGCAACGACGTCCGCCGCGCGGTGGTCGCCGCCCGGCTGCACACCGCTTTGCACGACTAGCTTTTCGCACCAACCTCGCACCAACCTCGGCCGACCATAGTGGGCCCGATCCGAGAGATCTGCGAGGAATCATGACCTACACCAGAGCAGGGGCGAGCTCCCGGCATCGTCGGCTATCCGACCCACTACGACCACGCCATCGACGTGTGGCGGACGGAGCGGCGATGGCGCCGCGCACTCGCAGGGTGGAGATCACCGACCGTGCCAGGATCGTGTTGCGTCGCATGATCGAACAGCACGGCGCGGTGCTGTTCCATCAGTCCGGCGTGGATCGTGACGGGAGCGCGCCGAGGTGCCTGCCCATCCGCGAGGCCCGGATCGGCGGCGCGGACGTGCTGTTGGGCACCCTGCCGTGGCACACCGAATTCTGGGTCGGCGCCGAGCAATACGAACGCTGGAAGCACGCCCACCTGACCCTGGACGTGCTCGACGGGCGCGGCTGCTCTGCGGAAACGCCCGAGGACACGCGCTTCGTCATCAAGTCCCGGCTGCTCACCGACGAGGAAGCAGCAGCGCTGGCGGACGGCGGTCCGCCGCGCACCGGAGCCGACCGGTTGGCTTGAGCTGCGTCAGCGAGCCGGTAGGGCGTCCGCCCGGGTGGGCACGACCACCCGGGCGGACGCGCGTCAACGACCGGGCAGGAAGCGCAGGCTGCGGGCGACGGTCATCAGGAACGCCTGCCACTTGCCGTTCGGGAACAGCTTCGGCGCATCGAGATTCAGAAACCGGGTGACGACGATGGACTGCGGTTCGGTGAACTTCAGCAGGCCGTCGGGGCCGTGGCGACGCCCGACGCCGGAGATGCCCATGCCGCCCATCGGGGCAGCTGTGGTGCCCCAGGCGGGTGCATAGCCTTCGTCCACGCATACGGTGCCCGCGTGCAACCGCGCCGCGATGCGTTCGCCTTCGGACTTGCTCGCCGCCCAGACCGAGGCATTGAGACCGTAGTCGGTATCGTTGGCCAGCCGGACGGCCTCCTCGACACTGTCGACAGGGTAGATCGACACCAGCGGGCCGAAGGTTTCGTCGCGGCCGCACTCCATCTCGTCGGTCACCTCCGCCAGCACCGTTGGTTCGAAGAACAGTGGCCCCAGGTCCGGGCGCGCGTTGCCGCCGGTCAGCACCTTCGCGCCCTTGCCGGTGGCGTCGGCGACATGCTTGGCCACCGTCTCCAGCTGCGCTTCGGAGATGAGGCTGCCGATATCGGTCGAATAGTCATAGGCCGCACCGAGCTTCGCGGCGTTCACCGCCGCGACGAATTTCTCGGTGAACGCCGCCGCGACGTCCCGCTCGACGTAGAGCCGCTCGATGGAGATGCACAGCTGTCCGGCGTTGGAGAAGCAGGCGCGCACGGCGGCCTTGGCGGCCTTGTCCAGGTCGGCGCCGTTGGCGACGATCATCGGGTTCTTGCCGCCGAGTTCGGCGGAGAAGCCGATCAGCCTCCGGCCGCACTGCTCAGCCAGGTGGCGGCCGGTCTGCGAGGACCCGGTGAACATCAGGTAGTCGCACGCGTCGACGATCGCTGTGCCGACCACGGCGCCCGGTCCGGGCACGACCGCGAGCAGCTCCCGCGGCAGACCCGCCCGGTAGAGCAGTTCGGCGCCGGCCAGCGTGGAGAACGGGGTCTGGCTGTCTGGTTTCACCACCACGGCGTTGCCCGCGATGAGTGCCGGAATGGAATCGCCGATCGAGAGCAGCAGTGGGTAGTTCCACGGCGCGATGACACCGACAACACCCTTGGGGTGGGACCGAACGGACGCCCGATTGAGCACCGGAAAGGCGCCCGGGACCTGGTGGGTGCTCAGCAAGCGGGGTGCGACCTTGGCGAAGTAGCGGGCCGCGAACATCAGGCCCATGATTTCTTCCTGGGCCGCCCAGCGCGCTTTGCCCGTCTCGGCCTGCACCACGTCCATCAGGAACTCGCGGTGCTCCACCACCAGCGCCCGATAGCGCTCCAGCACCGCGGCGCGTTCGGCCACCGGCCGCGCCGCCCAGCGCGCCTGCGCCGCACGGGCCCTGTCGAACGCGGCCGCGACGTCGGCCGCGGTGCCCACGGGCACGCTGCCAAGCGCGTTTCCGGTGAACGTCTCGACGATCGTCTTGTGCTGTCGGTCCGTGGGCGCCTCGATCGCGGCCAGCGCGCTCAGTCTTGCGAATACGTCGGCTTCCGGCGCGGGCATCGTCGCCTCCTACTTGTGAGTAACTCCCGGATACACACAATCTACGCCGCGCATCGCTCGTCATGAACCCGCCGCGAGCGCGACGGGCGCCGTGTCGACCGTCGTGGCAGCGGGGATGCGCACCCGCATACCACTCCGTGTGTTCCAGTTATGCGCCGAGGCAATCACTTTCGTCGGGCAAGCCGATCACCCACAATGGCCTGGTCCCAGTCAAATCGAGTCCCGCTCACTGGGACAGAAGGCCCTGAAGACCGGGTTCGTGCATTACGTTGTGCGGATGTTCAGAGCGAGGCTCGGGGTCCGGACCCGGATTCTGGCGATCGCGCTCATCCCGAGCCTGACTCTGCTTGTCGTCGGCGTGGGCGCTGCGAGCTACCTGGTGGCGGAGGGCACGAAAGCGAAGGACTGGGCCGCGGAGAACCAGAAGGCCATTCCCTCGACCAGGGAATTGATGGAAGCGGTTCAGCAGGAACGCCACCTCACGCTCGCGCAGCTGTCCGGTGACGGCACCGTCGCGCCCGCCCTCGGCGCCGCGCGGATGCGCTTGGACGCGGCCCTGCGTGGCCTCGTCGCGGCGTCGGAGGGTATCCGCGACGTGGACGACTCGAAGCTCGGCGACAACGTCGCCAATTTCACCACCCTTACGCAGCACATGACGGCGGTGCGTTCCGGCGTGGACGCGGCCGCGCTGCCGCCCGCGGACGGCTACCTCTTCTTCAACCGGCTGCTCGACGTGATCTCGGTAGGCACCAAAGTCGCCGAGCAGACCGCGCCGGACGCCGAGATCGCCGTCCGCATCGCCACCGGCATGCGGCTGTTCAACGCCACCGAGGCGATGGCGCGCAGCGACGCGCTCGGCGCGATATACGGCGACGGCGCCCATCCCCCGTCCATCCCCGTCGAGGAGTACGTCCGGCAGATCGGCTTCTACCACACCGAGATCGCCGCGCTCAGCGCCGAACTCGAGGGCGCGGAGCAGCAGCACCTGCAGACCCTCACCGCGGGGACGGCGTGGCAGCAGCTGACCGCGATGGAGAACGCGATCGCCCAGCGCGCCATGGCGCCCGTCCCGGCCGCCGCTCCGACCGGCTCGAGCACGTCCGGCAACGGCACGCGCGCCGCTGCCCCGCCCCCGTTGCCGTTGAGCACGCAGGAATGGCACAGTGCCGCCGCCGAAGTCAGCCGCGGCCTGATCGATGCCTGGACCGCGCACAACCGGGCCTCGCAGAAACTCGCCGAGGACAAGGCCGCCGCCGCGGCAACCAGGTCGGCCGTCGCGGGCGGCGGCGTGCTCGTGGTCAGCGGGCTGGCGTTTCTCGTCGCTGTGGTCATCGCCAACCGAGTCATTCGCCGATTGAAGCGGCTACGCGGCGAGACGCTCGCGCTGGCCGACGAGCGGCTGCCGGACATGATGCGCAAGCTGCGCGATGGCGAAACCGTCGATGCCGCGGCCGAATCCCCGGACCTGGACTACGGCCAGGATGAGATCGGCCAGGTCGCCAAGGCGTTCCAGCACGCGCACTCCGCGGCCGTCGCCGCCGCGGTGGCCGAAGCCCGCACCCGGGAAGGCGTGAAGGCGGTGTTCCTGAATATCGCGCACCGCAGCCAGATCGTGGTGCACCGGCAGCTGGAGATCCTCGACGAGGCCGAGCAGCGGCAGGAAGACCCGATCCTGCTCGACACCCTCTTCCGCCTCGACCACCTCGCCACGCGCGAGCGGCGCAACGCCGAGAACCTCACCATTCTCGGTGGCGGCAAGCCGGGCAGGCAGTGGCGCAACCCGGTTCCGCTGATCGACCTGGTGCGCAGCGCGGTCGGCGAGACGCTGGACTACGCGCGGGTCCGGTTGGGCCGGCTGCCCGATATCCAGGTGCTCGGCTCCGTGGTCGCCGACCTCATCCACCTGCTCGCCGAGCTGGCGGACAACGCCACGTCGTTCTCCCCGCCGCAGTCGCGGGTCGAAGTGACCGGCAACGTGGTCGGCAAGGGCGCGATGGTCGAGATCACCGACCAGGGCATGGGGATGTCCGAGGCCGAGGTGACCAAGACGAACGAGATGCTGCGCAACCCACCGGACTTCGGCCTGGCCGCCTTGTCGGCCGACTCCCGGCTCGGGTTGTTCGTCGTCGCCCAGCTGGCCGCGCGCCACGGCATCACGGTGCGGCTGTCGGATTCCGACTACGGTGGGATCAAAGCGATCGTCATCATTCCGTCCGCGCTCATCACCGGCGAGCCGGACACGCCGCAGACACCGGCGGAGCTCACCGATCCGAGCAGGCGCCACAGCGTCAACGGCACACCCGCGGGTGCGGGCGACTACGCGCCGACCGGCATACCCTCGGTCGCGACGCCTGCCATCGAGCCGGCCGCGCCCCCGCGCTACGCGCCGCGGCCGTTCACCGAGGCGCGGCCGGGCCCGGACGGCCGCCCCGCGCTGCCCCGGCGGAACCGACAGACCAATCTCGCACCGCAACTGGCGCAACCCGTCCAGGAGCAAGCCGCGTCCACGCAACCCGTACGCTCTGCCGAACAGGCCCGTGATCTGATGTCGGCCATCGAGAACGGGACGCGGCAGGGCCGCCGCGCCGTCATTTCGGACGAACAGGAAGGCTAGGGGTGTCCGTTTCTCCCGCAGGTGATCTCAATTGGCTGCTCGATGATCTCGTCGACCGGCTGGCGGGCGTGCGCCACGCGGTGGTGCTGTCCACTGACGGCCTACTACTCGGCCGCTCCAGCGGAATGAGCCGCGAGGACGCCGAACACTTCGGCGCGATGTCGTCGGCGCTCTACGGTCTGGCGCGCAGTGCGGGCAACCGATTCGACGGCGGCGGCGTCCGGCAGGCGGTCATCGAACTCGACCGCGCGGTGCTGTTCGTCACCTCCGCGGGCGACAATGCCTGTCTGGCACTGCAGGCCGCCGAGTCGGCGAATCTCGGCATGGTCGCCTACGAGATGAACCTGACCGTTCAGCGCGTCGGCAACTACCTGTCCACCACCCCGCGGCAGGATCTCGTCGGACAGGTCGAGCCCAACCTGCCATGATCCACCCGCGTGAGCCCTGGTTCGACGAGGCGGCAGGCCCGCTGGTGCGTCCCTACGCGCTCACCCGGGGACGCACCACGGGCGCCGGACCCGAACTGGATATGCTCACGTCCGTGGTCGTCGACCACTCCGCGCCCGCACTCCGGCGTTTCGAACCGGAATATTCGGATATTCTTCGGCTGTGCCGGATTTCACAGACCGTGGCCGAAGTATCCGCCCAGTTGCGGTTGCCGCTTGCGGTGACCAAGATCCTCGTCGGTGATCTGATCGGCGATGGGCAATTGATTTTCCGTGCCCCTGTCCCGACAGAGGCCGGACCCGATGACCTCAACATATTGCGAGCGGTACTGGATGGAATCCGTAAAATTTGACCCGAGCGGCGTGCCGCAGTTGGCCGCGTCGGTCAAGATCCTCGTCGCCGGCGGGTTCGGCGTAGGCAAGACCACGATGGTGTCGGCGATCAGCGAATGCGCGCCACTGCGCACCGAAGAGCTGATCACCGAGATGAGCACCGGCATCGACGACCTCTCCGGCGTCGAGCAGAAGACCACCACCACGGTCGCGCTGGACTTCGGCAGGCTCACCATCGACCGCAACCTGGTGCTCTACCTGTTCGGCACGCCCGGCCAGGACAGGTTCTGGTTCCTGTGGGACGAACTGGCGCGCGGCGCGCTCGGCGCGGTGGTGCTCGCGGACACGCGGAGGCTGGGAAATTCCTTTGCCGCCGTGGACTTCTTCGAGCGGCGCGGGCTGCCCTTCATGGTCGGGGTGAACTGTTTCGACGGCTCACCGCGCTACACGATCGACGAAGTGCGCGACGCACTCGACCTCGACACGGTCACCCCGGTGATGCTGTGCGACGCCCGTGACCGCGGCTCGTGTAAGACCGTGCTCCTGACCCTCGTCGAGCATCTGATCCAGCGGGCGCAGCGCGCACAGGTCACCACCTGAGAGGTCTCCCGACGGCAGCGCTGTCGGGTCACCCGACCGCGCGACGGTACCGGCGGCGCAGGATGGACGGAAAGTCTTGCAGGCCCTGATCTGCCTGCTGAAAGGACAATCCGTCGGTCGGCCGTCCGTCTGCTGAACGCTCACACTCGGCGCAGCCAGGCGACGAACAGCAGCGCGCCGCCCGCGGCCAACGCTACGGCGATCGGAGCGGGCCACCACAGCCCGTTCCGGCCGAGCAGGCCGCGGGTCAGGCGCACCTGGAACGCGCCGAGCCCGGCCAGGACCAGCAGCCAGACCGGCAGCAGGCCGACGCCGAGAACGGCGTGCACTGCCCACGCGCCCGCCAATGTCGGCCCGCCCCAGGACCCTTCGAGATTGTCGCGCGCGATCAGGGGATAACAGATCCCCCGGATCGCGGCGATCACCGCGAGAAATGCCAGGAACCAGGCCAGCAGGCCGACGACGCCACTGAGCAGCGAGTGCAGCACCGATCGGGCTACCGAGAACATGTGCGGAAGAACCGATTCGCCCAGCATTCGCCGCGGCACCCGCAATCGGGTCGGAACCCGCCGTACCGCCAGCGGCAACGCCCACAGCGCATATGCGGCATACCGAAGGAATGCCCGAAGCCACAACATAGTGCCGACGGTAGCGCTGTTCGGCCCGCGATTCAGCGCAGCAGACCGGCGTGCACCAGATCGTCGAATAGCAGCTGGTCGACCAGCGGAACGAGGACACGGTCGGCGTAGCGAAACCACGCGACTTCTTCGATCTCGCTGCTTGCGGACAGCGTCCCGCGGTAGTCGGCGGTGTAGCAACTCATCCGCACCACTGCGGCGCTCGCAGGACCGTGCGCCGCTTCGTAGGTGCCGACGTGCGCGACGGTCTCGGGCAGCAGCGCGACGGCGAGCTCCTCTTCGATCTCGCGCACCAGCGTCTGGATATCGGTCTCGCCGCCCTCGCGTTTGCCGCCGGGGATATAGAAGACGTCCTTGCCGCGCGGTCTGGCGCACAGGATCCGTCCGTCCTCGATCCGCACCCACGCCACCGTGTCGATCAGCTGCCGCACTCGCCCGTCCGCCACCGCCGCAGCCTAACGCCGCATGGCGTACCGCGCCGCGCGGGCCCTGATCAGCCGGACGGGAGGAGGAATGGGTCCTTGGCGCCCGGCCCGAGCACCGGCCGCAGATCGCGGGCTCCGACGCGTTCTCCGCACGCGGAGCACACCGGCTCGATGGTCGCCACGTGTCCGCAACCTGTGTGCAGCGACTGTACCGGCGGGCCGTCCGGTGCCGCCCATTCGTCGCCCCATTGGCGCATCGCCGTGACAACCAGCCACAGCGAACGTCCCTTCGGGGTCAGACGGTAGTCGTAGCGGACCGGGTTGTCCTGGTAGGGCTCTCGGCTGAGCACGCCGTGGTCCACCAGATGCTCGAGCCGCTGGGTCAGCACATTGCGCGCGATGCCGAGGCGGGCGCGGAAGTCGTCGAAGCGCGTCACGCCGAACAGCGCGTCGCGCACGATCAGCAACGTCCACCACTCCCCGACCACCTCGAGACACTGGGCCAGCGAGCAGTTCATGTCCGTGAAGCTCGTCCTGCGCATACCCGTCAGCATAGTCAGTTGCTTCATAGAACTCACTACTCTATGGTGCGTTTCATGATGCAACTCACCCCATGGACGCTCGTGTTCCCCACGCTGGGCGCGCCTGTCGCGGTCCCCACCGTGGCGCAGTCGATGTACCTGCACGGCGACCCCGCTGGGCGCCGGCCCGTGCTGGTGCGGGCCACGAACGCCTCGACCGGCGGCGGTTGGTCGGTGGACGACATCGCGATCCGGAACCGGGGCGGGCAGCTACTCGCCTCGGCCCGGCAGACCCGCCGCGTACTCGGCTGAAACGGAGCGGATCGTGAATTCCCCTGCCACGGAGGCGAATCGGCCCGCCGCCGACTTCCGGGTCGTGCTCGCTATCGTCTCGGTCGGCGTGCTGCTGTCGAGCCTGGACTTGTTCATCGTCAACGTCGCTCTGCCGGATATGGCCGCCGACTTCGCCGGAGCGAAGCTCTCCGGACTGTCCTGGGTGCTCAACGCCTATGCGATCGTGTTCGCCGCGCTGCTGGTCCCGGCGGGGCGACTCGGTGATCGCAGCAGCATCCGCACCACCTTTCTCCTCGGACTCGCGGTGTTCGTCATCGGATCGGCGCTCTGCACGACTGCGTGGGACGTCGGGTCGCTGGTGGTGTTCCGCGTGATCCAGGCCGTAGGCGGCGCCCTGCTGACCCCTGCCTCACTCGGCCTGGTGCTGGCGGCGAGCCCTCCGCAGCGGCGCGCCGCCGCGGTGCGGCTGTGGGTCGCGTTCGGCGGGCTCGGCGCGGCGCTCGGGCCGGTGCTGGGCGGAATCCTCGTTGAATTCGGCTGGCGCTGGGTCTTTTTGGTGAACGTGCCGATCGGGCTGGTCGCCGTGGTCGTCGGGCTGCGAATGCTGCCCGATCCGCCGGGCGACGGCGGCAGACTGCCCGATCTGCTCGGTGCCGCCCTACTGGTCGGCACGATCGCCACGTTCGTGCTCGCACTGGTCAAGGGCCAGGACTGGGGCTGGTCGGCGACCGGCGTGCTGGCCGCCTTCGCCGCAGCGGCGATTCTGGCGATCGCATTCGTCGTCTCCTCGGCCCGCCACCACAGCCCGGTGGTCGACCCGGCGCTGCTACGCGCCCCCAATTTCGCGCTGATGACCGGCAACGCGGTGTTCTTCAATGTCGCGTTCGGCGCGATGCTGCTCTCGGCAGTGCTCTGGGCACAGAACGTGTGGGATTGGTCGGCATTGCGCACCGGCCTGGCCATCGCGCCGGGCCCGCTGATGGTACCGGTGGTGGCGATTCTGGCGGGGCGCCTCATCGGCAGAATCGGCGCAGGGCCGGTCATCGCGGCGGGCGGGATCGTCTTCGCCGCTGGCATGCTGTGGTGGGCGCAGGCAATCACCTTGCAACCCGACTACGTGGGTGGCCTGCTCGGTGGCATGGTGGTCAGCGGCATCGGTGTCGGGCTGACGCTGCCGACCGCATTCGCCGCGGGGACCAGCGGATTGCCACCCCACCGATTCGCCACCGGGTCCGCGGTGCTGAGCATGGCGCGACAGATCGGCCTTGCCGTCGGAGTGGCGGTCCTCGTCGCGGTGCTGGGCTCGCCTGTGGGCCCGGCAGCGACGCTCGACGCCTTCCGGCGCGGCTGGTACGCGACAGCAGCGGTCGCCGCGCTCGCGGGCCTGGTCGGCATGGCCGCGCGGATGCCAGGATCGGCTGCCGCGCAACCGGATCCGGTCACCGAACCGGCCGCGACCTGATCTGCTGCCAAGGGGTTTCGGGGCTGGTCGGCCCGATATGCGCTGACGATACTGACCGCACCAGTCCGACCATAGGTAGGTGCCCATAGCGCCTCCCAGGAACGCACAGGGTTCAGCGAGGAGAGTTGCGGGGCAGCTCAACTCCTCGGAGTGGCTCCGGCGGGAGCGCGAGGCCGAGGTGCTGCGCCTTCCGTATCGCTGCGACGCGATCGTGGACGCCGAGCTTGCGGTAGAGGTTTTCCTTGTGCTTGGTCACCGTGCCTTCCTTTATCCCCAGTCGGGTGCCGATGGCGTGGGCGGTCAGCCCCTTGGAGAGAAGCGTCAGTACTGCGATTTCGCGGGGGGTTATTGTGTATTCGGACGGATCGGCGGGTATCGGTCGGGCGAATGCTGCTGATTCGTGGGCTTCGACGGTGTTGAGCAGTGATCGGGCCAGCTGGGCGTATTCGAGGTCGCGGTCGGTGAAGCCCTGACGGGTGCGGCTCATGATGACGCCGCGAATCCGTCCCGGACGGGAGTCCAGTGGCAGCGCCAGCTGGCGGTCGATTCCGATCGCCTCCTTGCCTGCGCAATAGGCCTCGCTCTTCCACCAGCGGTCGTCGGCGACCTCGTCCATCGTCAGCGGTGTCGAGTCGCGGGTCCGCGCGTAGTGGCGCAGCAGCGGATGAGATCGCATGTGCGAGTGGATCAGTGCGTCGAGCGGGGCCTCGTGCAGCCAATCGGGTGATCCGGTGAGGGCGTGGCCGGTGCCGGCCGCCCAGTCCAGGTCGATGAGAACCGCCAAGTCGCACGGGAGGTCGGCGGTCAGCCTCTCCATGAGTAGTGGCCAGACCCGTACCGGTTCCTTCTCGGTGATGATCTCCATCGCAAGATCGTGAATGCGCTTGGCGTCTCCCCCAGGCAAAGCCGTCATTACCACATTGTCTATGGCCGCTTCCCGGAGAGCAGCCCGATTGAGGACTGGTATACGAAGTTCTTCGTATACCGGGGCGCGGCACGGAAATCTATCGTTCGGGGCAGGTCACAGCTTCGGAGGAGACATGTCGATGAATGACGGAAATCCGGCGCCCATCGGTCTTTCGCGGCGCAGCGTGCTGCGAAGGGCGGTGTGGAGTGGCGCGGCGGTCACCGCGGGTCTGTCGCTCGGCGACGTTCCGGCGCGTGCCGAGGTTACCGCGTTCCCCTGGTGCGACCGGTGCCAGAGCCTGTGGTTCAACGGCGGCGGCGACAACGGACACTGCCCCGTCACCCATCTGTGGGACCACAGCCACTACCAGCACGGCAGTGTCTACAAACTGCGCAAGTCCACCGAGCCCGGCAACGGCCAGATCGGCTGGCACTGGTGCAGGTACTGCAAAGCCGCCTTCTACTACGGCGACGGCGAGGTCGGCAGAGGCGTCTGTCCGAACAACCCCACGCCCCTCGCCCTACACAGCGAGGGAGACAGGGAGATCGCTCCAGGCGGGGCCTCCTGGGTCTCCTTCCGCATGGAAACCGACGTCGCCAACAACGGGCCCGGCGCCCAGGCGGGCTGGCGGTCTTGCTTCAAGTGCAATGTCATGTTCTTCGCCGACAACGGTCTGGCCGCCACCCACTGTCCCGCCGGCGGCGAGCACGACCCCACGCGGAGTTTCCACTACCTCATGCGCGACTGACCCGCTCCAGGTCAAGCATGGATTCACGATCAGCAAACGGGGAGATGTCGTGGCGGATAGCAGATATGAGCAAGCGAAGACGTTGCGCGGGGAAGGGCGTCTGGCCGAAGCAAGTGCCGTACTGACCTCCCTCCTGGCCGAGCGGCCCGGCGATGTCGGTGCTTTGTATGCCTTGGCCGTGTGCCAGCTCGACCTGGGTGAGCGAGCTCGAGCACGCGAGACGTTGCGCCGGGTCATTGCCGCCCATCCGGGGCACTACGGAGCCGAATACCAGCTCGGCAGGCTTCTGCAGGATCAGGGAGATCTCGCGGGCGCGGCGGCACGGTATCGGAATGTGTTGGCAGTGAACGACTATGCCGACACAGAGGCGCGGTTGCGGCAGTGTGAACGCGCCGGCGCAGTGCCGCCGGTGCGGAAGATGATCGAGCAGTCCTACGTCGCCGAACGCGGCAACCCGGGAATGACCTTGCGCCTGCGCGCGCGGCATATCCTGCCCTTCGGTTCGGTTGCGACGTTGTTGTCGATGGTCTTCTTCGCGCGTCCGTTCTTCGCTTTCGTCGACCCCGAAGCGACTTATCCGCTGGCGCAGTTGCTGATGCTGGCTGCCTTGCTGCTACTGATGAACATTGCGCTGTCGCCGATCACTGTCTACATCCGGACGCGGGCGTACACCACGCAGCTGTACGACTACGGAATGGACGTCAGTACCGGGGTGTTTCGGCGCTCCAGGCAGTTCGTGTGGTACTACCAGATCACCGAACCACCGACCTATGTGCGCGACGCGCGCGAGTATCTCACGCACACCGCCTCGCTGCTGATCAGCTACAACAACACGGCAACGACCACGGTGCGGATGAAGTTGCGCGGGATCGGATCTCCGCGCGAGGTCGAGCAGATGCGGTCCTATCTGCAGTCACGCATCCCCGCCGAGCGTCTGCCGATCCGCGGTCCCTGGACCTGATCACAGGTCACGCTGGGCCAACAGCTCGAGGAGGTGCGCAGGAAGTCGGAACTGTTCCCCGCCGTCTTTCGTTCCGCTATCCGCCGTAGCGTCGGATGAAGTCCTTAGCGGGGTCGACGTTGGGCACCGTATAGCTCGCGGACGTGGGCTCGACCGCCGTTTCCGCAATCCACTGGGCTGGTTCCGGCGGCAAGCGCCGCCAGCGGGCACGTGGGTCTGCCGCTGTATCCGGATCCTGCTCGGCCACGGTCTTCTCCCCTTATCCCTGGTCTTCGATGATACGTCCTCGGCATGGGAGCAACCGGCCGAGGCGCGGCACGGAGAATTGGGACGATGGAGGAACACATGCCGCCGTCCACACCGCGCCGCCGGTGGGGCTGCCTGTTGCCGCTGACCGTCGCGATTCTCGTCGTCGCGGGATTCGCCGGATACCTGAAACTTCAAGCCTGGTCGGAGAGATCCCACCCACCCGCCGCAGCCCCGGCGGACCTGTGCGCGGCGATCGGACCCACCTTGTTCGAGCAGCTGGTGCCCGATGGAGTCCGGCAGACCGAGTCGATCTACTCGTCGGGATCAGATGCCGCCTGCGACTACTCCACCGCAGACAACCGTCCCATCGGTTCCGACATGTACGGCTTCCTGCACGTACGGCTTCTCCGCTACGGCCAGGTCGGCTGGGATTCAGGCGCCGACCGAGCCTCGGCCGCACTCGCCCACTCCTGCAAAGGCACCGCTGTAGCCGGGCAGTTCCACGGTGCGAGTGGCCTCGGGAACGAGGCTTGCACCGTCTACAGCGAGGAGGGCCAGGGCGGTACCGCGCACGGTTCAGCAGTGGTCCGCCGCGGCGCAGACCTGTTCTGGGTCGACTATTACCGGCACCCCGGGACCGCCCAGCAAGCGCGGCAGGCGGTCACCGAGGTGGCGCTGGCCTCTCTGGCGGGTGTGTCATAGTTGTGGCGCAGACGGGACGCCGGTCGCTCGGACCGGGACGACGCCGAGCTGCTGCATGAGCGCGAAACCGTCGACGACCCCGGAAATCTCGGTGATCCGACCGTTGGCGAAGCGGAAGATGAAGATCTCGTTGTAGGTGACGGACTTGCCGGTTGGGGCCACACCCATGAACTCGCCCTCGTGGGTCCCGGTGACCACCGACCGGCCGACAACCGTGTCCCCGGCCGCGATCAAATCCTGAACCGCGACGTGGACATCGGGAAAGACCCGCAGGAGCATCGCCCAGACCTGCTTGACCGCATGCGCCCCCGTTGCCGCAACCGGCAGCGGTATGCGCAGCAGCACCTCGGGCTCGACAATCTCATCGATCGTCTGCGAGATCACCTCCGGATCCCCAGTGTTCATGGCGTCGTGAAAACGCGTGAAGATTGCTTTGTTGCTCGCTTCCTGCGCAGACGACATTCGCTCCTCCTCATGTTCGTGACCGGGTCATCTGTCAGACGAACCACGGGCGAGAAATGTGACGGGCACGGTATGCGTTACCAGACGTATCCCAAACCTCAGGAGTCCGTTGTGCTGCAACACCACAGAATCTTCGCCTCGAGTCGCGGCGGTCGCCCTGCCTGTAAAGAATGCTGGCGAGCACGAAAGTAATTGTCCGCCTTGGGATAACAAGCCATATGGTGCGGACGGGGATGACTGGAGAGAAGTAGCTGTGGTACTGCTGTGGGTGGTAATCGTGGCCATCGTCGTGCTTCTGCTCGGCGGTGCGGCCGCAGCGATGGTGTGGGATCCGAACTCCCGCCGTTGAGTCCGGGCAACACACGATCGGGCCGCGATGTCGAATATGCGATCCCAGCACGGCAATTGGCCCCGCCAGTCTCGAGGCGTCACGCGGCACTGCACCGCACGGTTGGCCATCGAACTCGACGATCTCCTGGCTCGCGTGTTCGGGAACAAAAGCGGGCAATCCGAACGAATCTGCCCAGCGATCAGTGCGATCAGATGCTCGATCATCGGCACCCCCGGATCAGCAGTCTCCTGAGCTAGACGGAGAGCAGGAAATACGCGGCAGCTCCCGAGCCGATGACGGCCCCGCCGTAGCAGGCCAGAATGATCAACCCGCTGAACTGCTCGAGCCGCAAGCCGTCGTACAGCATGTACCGGAAGCGGTGTGCCCAATGGAATAGAGCCAGCACACAGAGCCCGAAAAGGACCAGCCGGGTGACCGGATGGCGCAACACCGAGAGCAGGTATGCGTGGTCCGGCGCGGAAAGCCAGCCCAGCGGGAAGGCGAGGCCGAACAGGAACAGCAGCACCGGTACGAGCAGCGCGGCGGCCATCCCGCCGATGCTGAACAGCAGCCACACCAACGGTTCCAGGGACTTCCTGTTCGTCATCGCAGCACCACCAACATCACGATCGCCGTCAGTAGACCCCACAGCAGGTAGTGCAGTCCAACAATCGCGGCCGGTGCGACGCGCCGGCTCCGCACCCGCACCACCATCGCCTTGGGCGCGAGGTGGAACCAGGTGACCGTGTGCAGAAGCACGAACAGCAGGGCGATCATGTTCAACGCGAGCATCCCCGGGCCCGCGCTCCAGTTCAGAAACCGCCGGTACTCCTCGCTTCCTGAACTGACCGCGTTGACCAGAAGCAGGAGGTAGACCACGAACCAGGCGATGAACACGCTGCTGAGTTCGCGCAGGACGAAAATCAGGTATGAGCGGCGTCGCACCCACCAGAACGTGGAGATCGGCTTTCGGTACAAACGGGGTGTCGTGGTCATCGCGCCCGCCAAGGCATGAGCAAATCTCGGAGCGATTGCGTGGCCTCGGTGAGCTTGTAGCGTTGGATCGCGCCGGCCGGGTCGACTCCTTTGGGGCACGCGGTGGTGCACTCGCCGACAAAGGTACAAGACCATACTCCCTCGGCCGACGCGAGAACGTCCCGCCGATCTTCGGCTCCCTCATCGCGCGAGTCGAGGTTGTAGCGTTGGGCCAGCGCGATCGCCGCCGGACCGAGGAACTCGGGATCGAGCGCATAGACGGGACAGGCCGAGTAGCAGAGCATGCAGTTGATACACATGCTGTACTTCTTGTAGTCGTCCATTTCGGACGGTGTCTGCAGGTACTCGCCGTCCTCGAGTGGCCGGTGTTCCTCCCTGATCAACCATGGCTCGACCTCGGTCAGCTTGTGCATGAAGTCGCTGATCTCTATGACGAGATCCCGGATCACCGGGAAGTTGCGCAACGGCTCGACCCGCACCGGCCCCGGCGCGTAGTCGGTCAGGAAGGTGGCGCAGCTCAGGCTTGGCTCGCCGTTGACGGTCATGCCGCAGCTACCGCAGATGCCCATCCGGCAGGACCACCGGTAGGAGACCGTTCCGTCGAGGTAGTCCTTGATGTAGTTCAGGCCGTCGAGCACCGTCGATTCCTTGCGCAGCGGAACCTCGTAGGACTGCAGTACCGGTTCGTCCTCTCGATCCGGTCGGTAACGCGCGACCTGCAAGGTTATCCGGTCTACCATCGCCATCACCTCCCGTATACGCGCTCGCCGGGTGGCCAGCGAGTAATCGTGACCGGGAGGTACGAGACGCGGCCCGAGCCGTCCGGCTCTCGATGGATCACTGAATGAGCCAGGAATCGCTGGTCGTTCCTGGCGGGGAAATCGGTCCGTTGGTGCGCGCCCCGGGATTCCTCCCGCGCCAGCGCGCAGGCGATGATGCATTCCGCCACATCGAGCATGCACGACAGCTCCAGCATCGCCACCAGTTCGGTGTTGAACGCCCGGCTGTGGTCATCGAGGCAAGCGGTGCCGAACCGATCGCGAAGCTCGCGCAACGTGTCGACCGCCTCGGCCAGGGAGTGACCGTCCCGGTAGATCCCGGCACTGGTCTCCAGCGTCTCCTGCATCTCGGTGCGGATGTGCGCGATGCGTTCGGATCCCTCGGAGTGTCGCGTGAGGTCACGTTCCAGCCGATCCCGTTCGGCGCGGCCGCGCGCCAGGATCGCCGGCATCTGGTCGGCGGTGGCCGTGCTCGCGTACTCGGCCGCGGCACGACCGGCTCGCGCACCGAAGACCAGCAGCTCGGGCAGGGAGTTCGACCCGAGTCGGTTGGCGCCGTTGATACTGACGCAGGCGACCTCTCCGGCGGCGTACAGCCCCTCCAGTGGTGTCGCGCCATGGATGTCGGTATGAATGCCGCCCATCATGTAGTGGACGACGGGGCGAACCGGGATCAGCTCCCGGACCGGGTCGATGTTCTGGTACTTCGAGCACAGCTCGCGCACGAACGGTAGCTTCGTGTCGATCAGATCCGCACCGAGGTGGCGTATATCGAGGTGGACGACGGGTCCGTACGGTGTGCCGATGGTCCGGCCCTTGTCGAGTTCGTGCACGAATGCCTGCGACAGCCGGTCGCGTGGTCCCAGTTCCATGCTTCGCGACACCGGCACCGGAGAGGGCGTCCCGAGGTCGTAATCCTGCAAGTAGCGGTAACCGTCCTTGTTCAGCAGCCAGCCACCTTCCGCGCGCGCCGCCTCGGTGATCAAGATGCCGGTGAGCGGAAGGCCGGTCGGGTGGTACTGGACGAACTCCATGTCCTTGAGCGGCGCGCCTGCCCGGTAGGCCAATGCCATACCGTCGCCGGTCTTGATATTGGCGTTGGTGGTGAACGGATACACCCGGCCGCAGCCACCGGTGCACACGATGACAGCGCTGGCGAGAATGGTGTCGACGCGTCCGGTGGCCAGTTCTATCGCCACGATGCCGCACACCTTGCCGTCGTCGACGAGCAATGTTGTGGCGAACCACTCGTCGTACCTGACGATGTCCGGATAGGACAGTGCGGTCTGGAACAGGGTGTGCAGCAAGTGAAAACCGGTCTTGTCGGCTGCGAACCAGGTGCGGTTGTTCGTCATGCCGCCGAATGCCCGCACCGCGATGTGCCCGTCCGGCTGGCGGCTCCATGGGCAGCCCCAATGCTCCAGCCGGAGCAGCTCTCGGGGTGCTTCCTCGACGAAGGCCTCGACGGCGTCTTGGTCACAGAGCCAATCACTGCCGGAGACGGTGTCGTATGCGTGCTCTTCGATGCTGTCGTCGCGACCGGCGACTGCGGCGGCCCCACCCTCGGCCGAGACGGTGTGGCTGCGCATCGGATAGACCTTGGACACGATCGCGATACTCAACCGCGGGTTGTGTTCCGCGATGGCGATGGCCGCACGTAGGCCCGCGCCGCCCCCGCCGACGATCACGACATGGTGAAAAGGGGTCGTCATAGTGGCACCACCGGGCGTCTGTCAGGCCTCGTGGTCGGCGCTGTGCTCGTCCATCAGGACCTTGCCGTCATGACGGACGATTCTGATCCGAATGCTGCCGTCGTGGAATACGTGCCGAATCCGGCGGCAGCCACAGTCGTAACGCAGATCTTCGATGATCAAGCCCGCTTCGTCGTCTTCGCGGTGACGAGCCCCGCCCCTCAGCTTCCCGCATGGGGCGCGTTCCCTGCTGAACTGCTCGGTAGCGCTGAGCATATCCACCTCCCGGCGAACCGGTGGCACACCTCACTGAATGGTGTCGACACATAAGCGTACGCGCATTGCATCGAGGCCGCAGGAGGCGTTCTGTCACCCACCACAGCGTGATCAGCACCGCGCGCATGTTCGGATCGGCTCGGCAGCGATAACGCCAGCAGGGACGCTTCGGCGTGCTCGCGGTCGGAGCCCGCGAGCTTGGAGTCCTCGCACCGCGCACTCGCGGCCGATACGCGCTTCCAACTCGTCACCGCGCTCTGTCATAACGGCTGCCGGATGCGCTTGCTCACCGGCAGTACGTCGGCCCGGTGTACCCCCTGCTTTCGGCGCCCGGCTCGAAATGCCAGGCGCCGAAAGGGTTCACGCGCGATCGCGGATCAGCGGCTCAACCGCTGGAATCGCCGCACCGCCAGCGGTAGGAAGATCGCGGTGAGGATCAACGGCCACACCACCGCCATCAGCAGCGAGTGCTGCTCCACCCAGGAATCACCGCTGCCCACCGGGGTGCCGAACAACTCGCGAGTCGCCGCGACCGTGGACGAGATCGGGTTCCACGCGGCGATGGCGCCCAGCCAGTCCGGCATCAATTGCGGCGCAACGAAAATGCTCGAGATCATGGTGAGCGGGAAGGCGACCGCGAACAGTCCGCCCGCAGCCTCCGGGTTGGGCACGAGCAACCCGAGCCACACGCCCGCCCAGATCAGCGCGAAGCGCAGCAACAGCAGCAGCCCGAATGCCGAGACACCGCGCAGCACACCGCCCTCGGGGCGCCAGCCGATCGCCAAGGCGGTCAGCATCAGGATGGTCAGCTCGGCGCAGGCGACGATCAGATCGGTCACCCCGCGCCCGGACACCACCGCCGACGACGCCATCGGCATCGAGCGGAAGCGGTCGATGACACCGTTGGTGGCGTCGTAGACGACCACGGACGCGGTGTTGACGAACCCGAAGGCCATCGTCATCGCGAACATCCCCGGCATCAGGAAGCTGCGGTAGTCGCCGCCGCCCGGCACGCTCATGGCGCTGCCGAACACGTACCCGTACATCAGCACCGACAGAATCGGGAACCCGAGTTGCCAGGCGATGTTCACGGGCTGGCGCTGATAGTGGGTCAGACCGCGGCGCAGCATATTCCAGCAGTCGGCGACCGCCCAGTAAGCGCGCGACCGCGAGCGGCTCGGGGTGAGATCCAACGTACTCATCGGGCAGCCTCCTCGGTGGTGGTGCGATGTCCGGTCAACTGGAGGAAGACGTCGTCGAGGCTGGGCCTGCGCAGGCCGATGTCCTCCACGTCGATCCCTTCGTCCTGCAGAGTGCGTGCGACTTCCGTGAGCGCCGCGACGCGATCGGTGACCGGCGCCGACACGCGCAGTTCGACGTCGTCGGTGTCCGGCTCGCCGTCGCATACCCGCGCCACGACCTTGGCGACGGCGGGCAGGTCGGCGATGTCCGCGGCCACGACCTCGATACGGTCGCCGCCCACGGTGCTCTTCAACCCGTCCGGGGTGTCGTCGGCGATGGCGCGCCCGTGATCGATGACGGTGATCCGGGACGCGAGCTTGTCCGCCTCCTCGAGGTATTGGGTCGTCAGCAGCACCGTGGTGCCATCGGCGACCAAGGCGCGCACCGCTTCCCAGACCTCGCCGCGGCTGCGCGGGTCGAGACCGGTGGTCGGTTCGTCGAGGAACAGCACATCCGGTGCCAGGATCATCGAGGCGGCCAGGTCGAGCCTGCGGCGCATGCCGCCGCTGTACTTGCCGACCCCCCGATCCCCCGCCTCGGTCAGGTCGAAGCGCTCCAGCAGTTCGGTTGCCCGCTGCTTGGCACGCCGACCACCGAGATGGAACAGCCTGCCGAACATCTCCAAGTTCTGGCGCCCGGTGAGCACCTCGTCGACGGCCGCGTACTGGCCGGTCAGCCCGATGCGCGCCCGCACCTCATGCGGGTTGCGCGCGACGTCCAGCCCGGCCACGTCGGCGCGACCGCCGTCCAGCCGGATCAGCGTCGAGAGGATACGCACCGCGGTGGTCTTGCCCGCGCCGTTCGGGCCGAGCAACCCGTGCACCGTGCCGCGGCGCACGGTCAGATCGAATCCGTCCAGGGCCCGCTTGTCCCCGTATCTCTTTTCCAGTCCTTCGGCGAGGACCGCGAAATCGTTCACTACTTACCTTCCCATGACCTACCCAAAACTGGGTACAATGTACTCGGTTCAGGGTACAACGTACCCAGTTTCTTGCCAAGCGGATAAGCTGACCCCATGGCCAGCGCGGAGACCAGCGGCAGCGGCGACATCGCCCGCACCCTCGACCTGCTCTGGGGCTCGGGTCCCCAGCCGAGCCGAGGGCCGAAACCCGGTTTGACCCTGGACCGGATCGTCGACGCTGCGGTCGAAGTGGCCGACGCCGAGGGCCTGGCCGCGGTGACCATGCGCCGGGTCGCGACCGAGATCGGTACCGGCACCATGTCGCTGTACCGGTACCTGCCCGGCAAGGCCGAACTGCTGGATCTGATGCTCGACAAGGTGCAACGACCCGTCGACGGCGGGGTCGAAGCTGTCGGCGGTTGGCGGGCCGCGTTGGAAACCCTCGCCTACGAATCACTTGCGCAGTATCGGCGGCACCCCTGGCTGACGGATATCAACCAGTCGCGTCCAGTGCTCGGACCCGGGGCGATGGAAGGCCTGGAGAAGGTGCTGGGCGCGATCCGGCCGATGGGCTTGCCCGATCGCGAACTCGTCTCGGTGGTCATGATGATCTCCGGCCACGTGCTCGGCGTCGCCCGCACGCAGCTGTATCAGCAAGAGGCCGAACGCAAGTCGGGCATGACCGACGCGGAGTTCTGGCAGGCACAGGTCCCTGTGCTGGACCGGGCCATAGCCACTGGCCGCTATCCCATCATGGCCGCCCTCTCGGAGGACGCGTTCTCGACCGATTTCGACCACTTCGGCTTCGGTCTACAGCGGATCCTCGACGGGCTCGAACATTATGTTGCCCAGCGTGACGGGGGCGAGGAGCGAATCCGCCCGATCCAGCGCTAAGGAGTTACCGCAGATAGTCGCAGTGCGTCGGCGAGCTCTTCGAGCGGTTGCCGCGCTCCTGGATCGCCGCCACTCGAGCGCCGGACACCCCGCTGACCGCGCCCGCCACGCAAAGCTATGGGCAGTCCGCGCCAGGAACGACTTCGTAAAATCCTCCCAGGTCACCGTTCGGCGCGGCGCCATCTTTGCCAACATCGATGTGCCCGTTGGCCAAACGCTTACCGTACTTGTCCGAGTTCAGGCTGTAGCAGTTGATCTGTACCCGATATCCGCCCTCGGGTAGGTCGACTCTGCGGCGCATAGTCTGAGCAACCCTGTTATATATGTGCAACAGATCGACCGGATTTGCGGTCGAAGTCATCACATCAATCTCGTTGCCGATGATTCCGACGTTGTAGGACGGCGAGGCTGGGGTGGAGGCCGGCGCTGCGCTTGTGGCCGACAAAGACTCGGTGGGTGTGTAGTCGGTGCCGGAACATGCGGCGAGGACCGGAGCTGCGGCAGCGGCGACGAGCGCGGCATACCGAGCACGGGCAGGGGAAACCATGGTCCGATCATGCCACCCTGTATTCGGCCCGGCGGTGCCAGGAAACTCATGGGGCGGAAGTGCTATGGGTGGGGCCGTTCCGGGATTCTGGCGTTGATCCCATTCGGGTTGGGCGCCGGCTCGAAGGGATCCAGCTTCGACCCCCGCCACGGATAGGGCTTGCGCGCAGCAGGACACGACGACGAGGCAGCAGCCACGGTGCACCACCCGACGCCGTGCTTACGCTCGATCTCCCTGTTGCTCAGCCCCGCCCGGGAATCGGCGCGGACCGCCGAATACAACTCAACCTTGGATCATCTACCGGGCGCCACTCCCGGTCTCGTGTTGTTACCAGGCAACCAGCTCGCCGGGGTGTTCTACTCTTGCGGTGCGTCCGGGTCTGCGACCTCGATCACGGTCGGACGGGACTGGTAGTCGCGCCTGGGCACGAGGATCGGGGTGCAGCCACCGGACCTCACCGTCCGGTTCCACACCGCCCAACCAGGGTCCTCGGACGCACCGACGGTCCCGGCCTCGGCCGGGCGGTCCACCCCGCCGGACTCCGACACCCCGGTACGTTCGCGCACAGAGATCGACCGGCTCATCGCCCGCCGCGACATCGACACATGGTCGGTGCAGGTGACCTGGGCTTCCGGACCAGACTGTGCCAAGGCGCCGGGGTATCCAAGAACCGAACGATTCTCGACACCCGGTAACTGGTGCGGTTGGGCAATGAAGTTTGGACAGCAGTGGCCAAAGGCCAGCTCACGCCGTTGGAACAGGGTGAGTCCCGGATCCTCCTCGCGAGTCGGCCAAGCGAGTGCATGATCTTGACTACCGTAGTGGCAGGCGCTTTCGAAGGAGATGACGCATGAGCACGGGGGAACGCCATCGCGGCGCGGTCTAGTCGCAGGCCGAGGACGTTCGCTGAGGCCCCCCGCGTCCCGACCATCCCGAGCTGGTCGATTGCTGCATTGGTCGGGGTGGCCGAAAGTAGCGGCAATGGCTACGACAATGGCCACGCTCGGCGCGACGCTCACCGCCGCTGGTGCCCTGTGGTTCACCGCTCAGTCTCTGCGCGCGACGAACAGCCAGCATTCCCTATCGCAGCAAACAGCGGTGACCGACCGCTTTCGCCTGGCGGCAGAACAACTTGCCTCCGACAAGATCGATGTCCGCCTGTCGGGTATCTACCTGCTGGAGCGTCTCGCCAAAGACTCCCCCGCCGATCACCCGACCGTCTTTGCGATGCTTTCAGCGTTCCTGCGCACCCACACGAACGCGAGCGAATGCCGGATCCAGAGTCCACTCCAGCCGATACCCGCCGACATCCAGGCGGTGCTGACTGTCATCACACGTCGCGTCCTCGGTCCCGAACCCCTCGCCGACAAGCTGGACCTACGCCTGACCTGCCTGGCAGAGGGCGACTTCTCCGACGTGATGCTCTCCCACGCGGACTTCACCCGCGCGAACCTCACAATGGTTAACCTCACCCGCGCCTTCATCCCGTACGCGAATCTCACCGATGCCGACCTCACCGGTGCGAGCCTCATCAACACCGTCCTCGGTGCTGCGAACCTCACTGGCGCGAAACTCATCGGGGCCAATCTCACCGGCGCGGATCTCAGGGGCGCGGACCTCACCCGCACGGACCTCACCCGCATCACCTACGACCGCACCACACAGTGGCCAGACGGTTTCACGCCCCCGTAGCCAGCGCCCGCATCGCTGTTCGGTGTCGATAAGGCGATCGTTCTCAACAAACTGCTGACCGCAAGACGAGGCCACGGGATCTTGGGCTCAATCCCAGGGAGTCGGCCCGGTCTGTGATTCCCAGGCTGCGAGCGCTTTTGCTGGCATGAGCAGGATCCTGGCCTCGGCCGCATACGCGCGTGCTTGCGGGGTGAACGCGTGCGCGGTGGTCACCACGGCCGCCACGTCGGCGCCGTGGATGGTGTGCGCGGTTCCGCCGAAGCGCTGCACGTCTTGGCTGCCCACGCTGCGGCCGTTGCGGTATCGCTTGGCCTGCAGCACGATTCGGCGGCCGTCCGGTGCCTGCGCGATCACGTCGGCGCCCAGATCACCGGATCCGCCGACCACCCGGACATCGGTGCACCCGTCGCGGCGACACAACGCGGCCAGCGCCTCCTCGAACTCGGAAGGACTCAGCGAGTTCTGCCGTAGCGCCGACAGCGCCCGCGCGTCATCGCGAGCACGCACCTGGCGGCGATGCCGCGCCGCCAGCACGGCGGCGACGGCCAGCACACAGGCCCCGACAGAAGCGAGTGCCGCGGCTTGCCGTGCGGCGATGTCCGCGACCTTGGGTGCAACCACCAGCGTGGCAACGGTGGCCATGAACATCAACGCCGCCGCATCCGATCCGCGGCGACCACGTCGTTTTCCCATCCCGGTGCCCCCTCAGCAGCCCGCCCGGCTCTTCCTCGTCCTGGCGCAAGCGCCTGGCCCATCCTCCGATTGTCACGGCTACCGCCCCGATTCCACCCACTTTCGGACTTCGAGGCCGTGTCGGCCGGGGACCGGTCACTCGCAGCACCGAACCCGCTCCCCCACAGCGAATTTCCGGATCGTCTCGGCCACCGAATGGGTTGCCGATCGTCAGCCCACCTGCCCGGTTTCGTTCACGATCGCGGCGGCGTTCTCGATGTCCTGACCAGTGATGCGTTTGAACGAGATCGCCATGACCTCACGCATGTTCTTCACGGTCTCGATGTCTTCAGCGATGACCTGGTCTATCGAATTTGGGTCGCCCGTCGCCTGCTTCACGAACTTTTTGGCCAAATCGTCCGCCATCTTGAAATCGCCAAAACCTGAGACGTTCTGGGCGTTTCGCGCGAAAGCCAGCAGCTTCACCAGATCATCCAAACGTTTATCACAGGCTTTCGCGCAAAGATACGCGGCATTCTCGTCATCCAGGTAAAGTTCCCCCGCTCGAGCCTTTTCTGCTAGCTGCCGCCAGAGATTTGCGTCGTTCTGGCTCATCTTTCCCCTCCCAGATCAATTCGGAAATGCTGGAACCAGCGAATCTCCTGCGCGATACAGCATCGTGCACGAATCATCGGTAAGATCGCCCAACGCTGCTGCCTTGTTCAGGATTCTCAATTGGGTCACGCCCTGGGATGCCGGGAACAAGATGTCGCAACCGAGGTCTTTCGTGGCGCCATCGACCTTGAATTGCCGACCTTGACGACCCGCGACTGTGACATCCTTGAACTCGATGTTTCCGGGCTTCCGCTCGAATTCTGACACAGTGCGTCCAGTTGAAAATACTGTAATGAGGTACTTGGGTGCATCCCAGCTACAGATCTCCCAGCCGGACTGATCCACTCCGGCGATGCCGGGCTCCTCGGTCGCGGGATCGAGGCCCGCTGCCCGCAGCACATCATCGGAAATCTCCGTGCACGGATTGAACAGGGCCTTGGCTGCGGTGGTGCTTGTGGTGGCAGAACCGCCCGTGGTGGTTCCGCAGCCAACAGTACTTGCTGCAAGCACAAAACCAAGCAGCATCAACGTGATTCGACGCCCCATCCCCACCCTCTCCACCTGCGACGGCTCAGAATGCGCACACTCTAGCAGACGACCCACTGACCTTACTTGCCGACGACCATGGGCATCGTTCCCTCGCGTCCGGTGCAATTCGGGGATCTGGGAGAGGAAGGCCCCGATCTTCGCCCATGGGCGAAGATCGGGCTGTCGTCTGCTGCGTGGTTCGATTGGTCAGGCAGGCCAGGTGAACTCGTTCTCTTTCACGGCTGCGGTGAAGGCGTCCCACTTGCCCGGTGCGAACACCAATGCTGGTCCGGTCGGGTCTTTGGAATCGCGCACGCCGACGCCCCCGTCTACGAAGGCAACTTCGACACAGTCCCCACTTGGCTGGCTGTGTCGGCTCTTGAACCACTTCGCCCCGGACAAGTCCACGCTCACGCGGCGTACTCCTCTGCAATTTGCTGCACCAGAACCCTGGTGTCATCCTCGCTCAATGCCACCTGCCGGAGGCCTGCCAGCGCCGCCTTGTGGCGCTCGATCACACTATCGTCTTCCAGGAACAATGCGCCTGTGAAGCCCTCCACGAACACCACCGGAGGTTCTGCCATCCGACTGGCATGCAGAGGCGGGAAGTCGAACAGGGTGAACGACTGGACCACCAATCCGAGGTGCCCACCAGCATCGAATGGGATGACCCGAATGGACACGTTCGGCAGACGCCCGACCTCCACGAGGTGCCTCGACTGCTCGCTCATCACCCCTCGTCCTCCGACTTGGTGCCGCAACACCGACTCCGACAGCAGTACTTCGAGCGAAAAATCTGGGTCTTCTACCAGCCTGCGCTGCCGCCGCGCGGCCAATTCGAGTCGTCGCTCCACATCCACCGCGGACATCGCCGGATCGGCTGTCGCCACAAGCCATCTGCGGTACGCAGGAGTCTGAAGCAAGCCGGGCAGCAACGTGAGGTGGAAGCTCGTCATCCGGCAACATGCCTGCTCGAGGCTCATGAAGTGATCGAAATGCGGATTCACCACGTCGGCGTAGGCACGCCACCAGCCGCTGGACGAATCACCCTTGGCGGCCTTGACTTCCTGAAGGAGGCCGAGCACCTCCGTCTTGGCATCCTCATCTGCCCCGTAGAAATCGAGCAGGTCGCGGAATTGCGCTGTGCTGATTCTGACGACTTGGCCGTCTTCCAGTCGTCCGATGCCCTGTTTTGATACCTCAATCGCCAATCCCGCCGACAGCTGGCTCTTCTTGGCCTTGGTCCGCAAATCGCGAAACCGACGACCGAGCGCGCGTCGAGGAAGGGTTGAACCACTGACCATTATTTAGCCTCGCTATCTGATTCGGCCCAAACTGGACCTATCTACGAAGAACCGCCCCACAGTGGACGCCCAGTGTATTCGAAGGAAAGTCCGCTGCGTTCCGTCCAGCAGCAACTTTTTCGGGTCTACTTGGAGTCGCCCCGATGACCGGGAAACCTCGGATCCACTAGCCGCACAATCCTTTTGCAAACGTGTGCGATTCGTCCGAGACACTGCCGGGATCGCACCGGCGCGAACCGCGTGGTGGCCCTCAGCGGCCCCGGTCATCGGGTCAACCATAGACGGAAGGTTCGAAGCGATGACGAATGCTGAAGTGACAGAACTCGATACGACACGAAGTCAGCCCGGCGCCGATCGATCGAAGGCCGTTGGCTTGGTGCGGGGTGAGGTGTCGGGGCTGGACGCGCCCCGGCACGCCGTTGCCGTGGCACGGCATGCCCGCGAGCTGGGCTATCAGTACGTGTACACGGTGCGACCTCCGCGTGGATGTGCCGATCCGGTGGGGTTCGCACTGGGTCTCGCAGCTGGGCTGGGTGTGGTGGCGATCGTGGTCTACGACCTGACGCAAGTCGATGACCGGCCCGCGCGAGTGTGCGAGGACTTCGACCTGGAAACGGTATGTCCTCCGGGCACCTGGGCACGAGTTGCGGCGTCGGCGCACACTGTCGAGAGGGCGGCGGGGCGATGACTCGGGATGTTCTTCTCACGCCGCCCGATGTTTGTAGCCACGCCGATGTGCTTGTGGCGCATGAGCAGATGCGGGCGCATCGGGCCTGCCGGGTGCAGTGGTGTGCGTGGAAAGCGGCGGCGTATCAGACATTGGTGTCAGCGGGACGGCTGACGCCGCAGACGGTGAGCCCGCGTGAGCGCGCTGCCGCACGGGGCATTCGATTCCCACCCAGCGACGAGTCCGGTCTCGCCGACCGGCGTCCGAACGCAACCACGATGCGGGAGGTGCTGGAGAGGCTGTCGGCGGCGGCTGCCCCACCGGAACCGTCGGGGAGGTGACAACGGTTGCACAAGACCACGATCGGAACCACCCACACGGGCTGGCGATTGGTGGGGCATCGCATCGAGATCCTGTACTTCTGCGACAACGCCGACACCACGCCCGCCTACCGGCTACGGAATAGCGGCAACACCGTGCCGATTCCGTTGGGACAGTGCGGGTTGGTCGCCTTCGACGAGCGCGCGTTGCCGGATCTGGCGCAGGTGCGCGAATGGTTCCCGCGTCATTTTCGCCTCTGGGACGCGGTGCGCACGCAGTACTGGGAGGCGCTGTTGTCCGCAGGCGGCGCACGCCCGACCGACGAGTGGCACACGGTTGCGGCAGAACGCGAGTAGGTCCCGCCAGAGTGTGCCACTCGAAAGAACCGCACGCGGCGACCTCCTACGAGGCATCGATTCGAAGAGGGGAAATGTCCAAACGACGAAACCGGCCACGGCACAAGCCGAAAGCGCCGCGGAAACCACCAACGACCGGCTCCACGATCCGATACCCGCCGGACGCCGTGATCGACACGCTACTCAGGACCATGGTGGCCGAACGCAGCGCCGACACCACCCGACCGAGCGTCGACACCATGCACGTCTGGGGATTCGCCAACACCGACCACCCCACCACGCAAGCGACCGCCCACACCGCGATCGTCCTCGACCCTGACGCCGAGCGCTCTCCGATCCTGGATTCGGCCGAATGGCTCATCCGCAGATTCACCGGCCGCCTCTGGGGGTTCGGGCTCGCCTACCGGACAGTCGGCGAGGTGTTCACCGGCCCCGACGGCGTCCCCCACGACGTGATACAGGCAGCGACAGCGGGGAAGCTGCACGAGCGACCCGCAGCCGACGAAATGTGCGCGGCAACCATTTTCGATGCTCGCGCACGCACCTACACGGCGCTCACCTACACCCACCTTCCCGAACTCGGACCAACCCCGACCTGGGTGAACGACACCCGCGCCGACACCGACACCTGGGTCGAGCTGTTCGATCAGCGTGTCGTCGCCGCGCACGCGTGGGCGGCGGCGATAACCCTCGACCCGCACGCCAACCGCGACGCGATAACCCGACTCCGGACACCATGAAAGGGTGTTCCCAGCTGCCAGTTCTGGGAACTGTGCGGCGACCTGGTGAGGCGCCACGCCGATACCGTTACCGGGCTGCGACGTTGAACCTATGCGATCGGGCTGCGAAGACCCGGCACCGCAGCTACACGTGGCTGCGCGGTCGCGTGATGAATTATCGGAACGAGGAAAATGCTCGCCACAGAGATACTTGTGTGGGGCTTGGTCGCGGGACTGGTCAATACCGCCGCAATGGTGGTGTTCTACTCGAACCCGTGGGTGGCGCGCATCCACCGCCACCACCAGAGGGCCAACGTCGCCGGACAGAGCAGTCACCCGGGTCCGCGGAGGTTCACCGTGCATTTCCTGGGCACCCAGCTCGAGGCGTATGTCATGACCATTGGATACGCGTGGTTGCATCCGCTACTGCCGATGAACGGACTGACCGGGGCGATGGCACTGGCCGCGTTCTTCGCGGCACTGCGCGTCTGCGCACCGGTGTGGGCGCTGTGGACGATGGGAACCTATTCCAGCGGCTACCTCGCGGTGGAAGTCGCCAGCGGAGTCCTCAGCAGCATCGTCATCACGCTCGCACTCTATGTGCTCATGTAACGACCAGCCGCCCGGGCGACTTCGCCGACTGGCGGTGCGGCGCGGAAGCCGTTCGATACGCGGCCCCGGCACGAGTTCCACCCATACCGGGATCGGCAACGCCCCCCCGCCGGCTCCTCCCACCCTTGCGCCCATCCGCAACGCCTTCGCCGCCCGCGCACATGTCGACGACACACACCAGACACCGCGCGGTGCCGACTATCAGGTCAGTCGCAGTGGGACGGCTGGGAGAAGAAAATATGGTCGGGATCTGGGTTCTGTTGGCCCAGCGGTGCGGCACTCCCTGCCCACGAGATGCATTTCCCGGAGGCGTGGACGTACTTGGGGCCAGCGTAGTATTTGAACTCGCCCTGATCGACGGTCTTCCCGACTTCCCATGTAGGAGGCGATGTGTCGACGCCGGCACTAACGAAAGTGGGCTTCCCCACGTACGCCGTTTTCTTCGTGACAACGCAGTTGGTATTGCCGTTGTCGAGCAGGTAAACGGTCGCGAGTCCGGGAAGGTCGTGACTGTCGATCTCCCGGTAGCCGCTGCCGCAGACACTCTCCGGCGACGCCTCGGCGCTATCAGGCGAGGCCGCGGCAGGGCCCGCCGCGGCGAGTGAGCCGCCGAGTATCGTGCCCGCTACGAGCGCCGCCTGCATCATCTGTGTTACACGCAATTGCTGAATATCCTTACTGCAAAGGAGGATTGGCAGCACCGGCCGCATGCCAACTGACCCGGCGATGCTAGCCGAGCGGGGACCGAACGGCGCAAGCCGCTTACACATCATGGGAAGCCCGGAACGTGAACCGTCGACTTGTCTGATGGCCCAGCCCATCTCGACGGCCCCCAGAACCCCCGGCAGCGGCATCGGTGGATGATGCGGCGAGGGCAGACTGGTCGGCTGGTAGCTCGCGTACTCGTGGCGGCTGGACGCCGGGCTATACCGGACGCACGGTGAGCGTCTCGCGTCCCACCGCGACCGCCACGTGCGCGACGGCGGCGTCGAGCCCCTGCTTCGGCAGGTGCGCGCCGTCGAACATGGCGATCTCGACGGCGTCGTCGGCGAGTTCCCAGGTGCCGACAATCCGTCCGCTCACGACGACGATCGGTGAGATCCACCCCGCGGTCCGGCTCACTTTCGCCCGGTGCGCGCCCGGCAGCAGCGCCGTGTCACCGGTGCCCGGCCCCAGCACGTACTGATCGAAGGCGCCGAGTAGGTGCACAGACGTGTTCGGCGCCGTGGCGGCGAGCGGGTCGACCTGGTCGGTCGGCAGGAACGCGCTGCGGCCCTCCACGTCCACCTCGGTGAGCCGGTCGCCCAGGTCGGCGAACCACCGCCGCACGGTCGTCTTGCGCAGGCTGTTTCGGCTGAGCCAGGCGTCGAACGTCTCCGGCGTCGCCGGTCCGTAGGCGTTCAGGTAGCCGAGGATCGCCAGCGGGGCCGCGGCGTCCGGCTCCGGGAGGCCCGGCCAGTCACGCACCAGATGCGCGGGACCGGCGAACGTCACCTTGCTGCCCCGAGCCGGGCCGTGACATAGTGCGCCTTGCCAGGCGAGTGGTTTGAGCAGCGCGCCCCAGCCGGAGCGCAATTCCGCACCGAGCCGGTGGAATCCGGGATCGGAGACCAGGGCCTCCACTAGTTCGTCGCGGGTGAGCACCGCACTGTCGAGCACCTCGGCGACCGCCTCGGTCAGCGCGGCGACCTCCGCAGGTGAGGCGCCGAAGTGCTTCTGCCAGGAGGGCTTCTCCCAGGTGCGCGCCGAGCCGATGAGCGCGAGGCAGGCGGCGGCCAGCGCAGGCGTCAGCGCATGCAGGGTGCCGCGCATCGCCCAGGTCTTCATCAGCACGCCGTCGTCGAGGGCACGAACCAGCGCGCCCGGCTCCGGCTTCGTGCCGCGCAGCGCCACCGCAAGTTCCGCGGCGGAGGTGACCTGGGCCTGCACCCCGCACAGCCGTTCGGCGATCTCGACCGCGCCCTCGTCCGCGCGGGACGCCACGTACTGACGACTCAGCCGCCACGCGAAGACCTGATCCCAGGTGACCCGCACGCGCACTCCTCTTCTCCTCAGCTCAGCAGCGCGCCGAAACCGGCGACGGTCACGGCCGTCAGCACCGACCCGGTCACCGTCATCGCGATCACGCCGACCAGTGCGGTGCTGGTCGTGGCCCACCGGATCACACCAACGGGATCGGCCAGTCGCTCGGCCCGCGCCAGCACCGCGGTGCCGGCCGCGGCCAGCGCGCCCGGCGCGGCCTCGGCGATGCCGACGATTGCCAGCAGCCCGCCCAGCAGCGGAAGCGAGCCGTGCTCGTCGGCGGCCTTGTCGTCGGCGCACATCTCCAGCAGCCGCGCGATCTCGGCCGCACCGCCGGTGAAAAACCGCAGGCCGGGCAGCGTCGTGGCCACCGCGCGCAGCACCGCGGTCAACGCCGCGTGCCTGCCGCTCAGATGCGCGCGTTCGTGGGCGAGAACGGCGGCGAGCTGATCCGCGCTGAGCGCATCGAGGGCGGCGGTGGTGACGACGATGGTGTCCGGACCGGGCACGCAATACACTTGGCGCTCCGGCGAATCGAGCACGACGGCGCCGATCCCGGGCACCCGCCTGCCGACCAGGCGGACGGCACGCGCGTGGACACTGGTCCGCTTGCGCATCTGCACCGCAACCCGCGCCGCACGCACGACCAGCGCGACCGCGCCGGTTGCCACCAGCGCCGCCACCGCGAAGGTGGCCGCCCGGCTGGCGGCGGCGCCGTGCAGGTGCATCGGCGTCCACAGGAACGCGAAGCAGGCGCGCAACACATCCTTCGGATGTCCCCAGTAGGTGGCGAACTCGACGGTCACCAGCATCGCCGCGATACCCCACGCGCTCAGCGCACCGACGATCGCGACCACCCAGGCGACCACGCCGAGGCGCGGCGCGATGCCGCGATGGGTCAGACTGCGCAGCACGGGCGGACCGAAGACCGCCACGGCGATGCCGTACAGCATCAGCGAAATGACCAGGCTCACGGTACTTCTGGTGTCTTGCGCGCCGCCAGTCTGCGCAGCGCGGCACGCAGTCCGGCCGACTCCTCGGCGCTGATCCGATCGACGAAATGACTGAGCACCAGGTCCGAGCGACCGCCGGAGCCGAGCGCCTCCAGCATGAGCCGAGCGCTGTGCTCCTCTCGGGTGAGTGTCGGCCAATATCGATACGCCTTGCCCGCGCGCTCGCGCGCCAGCCAGCCTTTGCGATGGAGGTTGTCCATGGTCGACATGACCGTGGTGTAGGCGATGTCCCGCTGAGCCGACAGTTCGTCGAAAATCTCGCGCACCGTTGTGTCCTCTGCGTCCTGATCCCAGATGCGATCCATGATCACCGCCTCTAGGTCCCCGAATCCTCGCACCATACCGACTCCCTCATCAAAGCTGTGCCCCGTCGTGGGGACAGGGTACCGGCCAGGGCCGATTACTACGGAGGTAAGTAGTAGATCGATCCGCCGCGAAAGGCTTGCGGGCGATATTTGTCGGAGGCCTATGCGAACATATGTTCGTGTCCGATGCGCCCGTCTCTCGATCCGGCAGACCCCGGATTCTCGCGCGGGCGGAGGCGTCGATCCTGCATGCCGATCTCGACTCGTTCTATGCCTCGGTCGAGCAGCGCGACGACCCGCGTTTGCGGGGCAGACCGGTGATCGTCGGCGGCGGCGTGGTGCTGGCGGCCAGCTACGAGGCGAAGGCGTTCGGCGTGCGCACACCGATGAACGGCGGGCAGGCACGCCGGTTGTGCCCGCAGGCGATCGTCGTGTCACCGCGCATGTCCGCGTACGCCGAGGCGAGCAAGGCGGTCTTCGAGATCTTCCGCGACACCACTCCCCTCGTGGAGGGCATCTCCATCGATGAGGCATTCCTCGATGTCGGCGGGCTGCGCCGGATCGCGGGCGAGCCGGTGGCCATCGCGACGAAGTTGCGCGCGCAGATTCGCGATCGGGTCGGGTTGCCCATTTCGGTGGGTATCGCCCGCACCAAGTTCCTCGCGAAGGTGGCCAGCGCAGTCGCCAAACCCGACGGGTTGCGGCTGGTGCCGCCGGACGGCGAACTGGAATTCCTGCACCCGCTATCCGTCGAAAGACTCTGGGGCGTCGGCGATGTCACCGCCCGCATGCTGCACGAGCACGGCATCACCCGGGTCGGTCAGCTGGCCGAACTGGGCGAGCGCCCGCTGCGGGCAATCCTCGGCCCCGCCGCGGCCCGCCACCTCTATGCCCTGTCCTGGGCACGCGACCCGCGCCGGGTGGAGACCGGCAGGCGCCGCCGCTCGATCGGCGCCCAGCGCGCCCTCGGCCGCCGCCACCGCCCGCCCGATGAGATCGAGGCCTACCTGCACGGCCTCACCGATCGATTGGGCAGGCGCCTGCGCGCCGCCGACCGGGTGTGCCGAACCGTGGTGCTGCGCCTGCGTTTCGACGATTTCACCCGCGCCACCCGCTCACACACCCTCGCCGAGGCCACCGACCACACCGAGACGATCCTGCACGCGGCCCGCACCCTGCTGGCCGGGGCCATGCCGATGATCCAGGAGCGCGGCCTGACCCTGATCGGCCTCGCGCTGACCAACCTGGACGACGCCGACACCGTCCAACTGACCCTGCCCTTCGAGGCCCGCGGCGCAAACACCCTCGACACGACCCTCGATGACCTGCGCAAACGCTTCGGCTCCAGCGCCGTCACCCGCGCCGCCCTGCTCAACCGCGGCGAGGGCCTCTCCGTCCCCCTCCTCCCCGACTGAACGTCCCGCTCAGCCGTCGAGTTGCGCGAACGAAATCGATGCCGGGAAAGGACTTTCGAGGATCAGCAACTCTTGGTGAGTGTCGACGAGCCGATAGCTCCGACTGGCCCAGTCCAGTCGGTACTCCTGAATCACTTTCACGTACAGATTCGCGTCGAGATGGACGACGAGATAGACAGGAATGCCCTCGTACGCATACTCGGCGAGCTTGTCGATGGTGTCGGTGTACACCGATCCCGGCGAAACAACCTCGACGACCAGTAATGCATCACTCGTCGTCAGCTTGGTTCCACGTTCGATACAGCGGTAGACCGTCACGTCCGGGCGGCGGAACGAGAAAGCCTCCGCGTGATCTCGCCGCCTGCTGAAATGCACGTCGACGTCGGTCGACACCCGCGTGCATGGATCTGCGGGTTTCGCCGTCTCGAGCTGGTTCGCCAGCCTGCGGGCGACATCGCTGTGTTCGGCCGACCCGCTCTGGCAGCGGATCACGTTACCGTCGATCACCTCGATCAGCTTGCGCAGGTCATCCGGCAGCAGGTCGTATTCCGCCTCGGACAACTCCAGTGCGCCTGGATCGTCGGCCCACGCCGGTAGAACGCTCACTGGTCGCCTCACTCGGGACTGGGGCTATCGGTCGTCGGTCATGCTACGCCGCATCGAGATGGCGAGCCTCCCCCGGCCACTCAATACGAGCGCTTCGGTCGCTTGTCCATCAATCGCAGGATCAGCGGGGTGAAGATCAGCTGCATGGCAAGCTCCATCTTGCCGCCGGGCACGACGATGCAGTTCGTCCGTGACATGAACGAGTCGTGCAGCATCGATAGGAGATAGGGGAAGTCGATGACCTTCGGGTCCGCGAATCGGATCACCACGAAGCTCTCGTCGGCTGTCGGAATGCTGCGCGCGATGAACGGATTCGAGGTGTCGACGGTGGGCACCCGCTGGAAGTTCACATAGGTGCGGGAGAACTGCGGGCAGATATAGGTGACGTAATCCGGCATCCGCCGCAGGATGGTGTCGATCACCGCCTCGCTGGAGTAGCCGCGCTCGGTCTTGTCCCGGAACACCTTCTGAATCCACTCCAGATTGATGATCGGCACCACGCCGACCAGCAGATCGGTGTACCGGGCGACATCCACTGCCGAGGTGACCGCGGCGCCGTGCAGGCCCTCGTAGAACAGCAGGTCACTGCCCGGCGCCAACTCCTCCCATGGGGTGAAGGTGCCCGGCGGCTGGCCGTACGGCTTGGCCTCCGCCTCGTCGTGCAGGTACCGGCGCACCGTCCCGACGCCGGTCTCGCCGTAGTCGCGAAACAGCGCCTCCAGCTCCTTCAGCAGATTGGCCTCCTCGCCGAAATGCGAGAACCGCAGATTGCGGTTCTGCTCCGCCTCGGCCATGGCCAGCTTCATCTCGTTGCGGTCGTAGCGGTGGAACGAATCACCTTCGACGATGGCCGCGTTGATGCCCTCCCGGCGGAATACCTCCTGGAATGTCCGTGTCACGCTGGTCGTTCCGGCACCGGAGGACCCGGTGATCGCGACGACGGGATGCTTGACCGACATGGGATTCTCCTGTTCAGCGTCGAGCCGGACGAAACAGCGACCGGGTCCCGAACAGCGAGGTGTCGAAGCTGGGACCCGCATCGGGTTCGCGGTGGTAGCGCTCGATGCGCTCGACTTCGTTGCGGGAGCCGAAGATCAGCGGCACCCGCTGGTGAACGTGATCCGGCACCACCTCCAGCACCCGCTCGCTGCCCGTCGTCGCCGCGCCCCCGGCTTGTTCGACGATGAAGGCGATCGGATTGGCGCCATAGAGCAACGCGACCCGCCCAGGACGCGCGGGCGGCCGCCTGTCGCGCGGATACAGGTAGACCCCGCCGCGGGTGAGGATGTGAAAGGTGTCGGCGACCAGCGACGCCACCCAGCGCATGTTGAAATCCCGGCCACGGGGACCGTCCACGCCGTCCAGGCACTCCTGCACGTAGCGGCGCACCGGCCGTTCCCAGAACCGCTCGTTGGCCGCGTTGATCGCGAATCCGGAGGTGTCCTCGGGTATGCGCATCCGCGGATGGGTCAGCACGAACGCGCCGATCTCCCGATCCAGGGTGAACCCGTCCACTCCGCTGCCAGTAGTCAGCACCAGCATGGTTGCAGGCCCGTAGAGGGTGAACCCCGCGCATACCTGCTCGACGCCCGGCTGCAGGAAGTCGTCCGCGGTCGGTGTGCTCTCGGAGCTCTTGCCCCGCACCCGGGTGGGCGCGCGCAGCACACTGAAGATCGTCCCCACCGGCAGGTTCACGTCGATATTCGACGAACCGTCCAACGGATCGAAGGCCAGCAGATACTTTCCGCGGCGATGGGCGTCGGGCACCGGGTGGATCTCGCTCATCTGCTCCGCGAGCAGCGCCGAAAGATGACCGGTCCATTGGGTTTCGGCGACCATGATGTCGTTCGTGATCGCATCCAGCTTCCGGTGCACCGTCGGGGGAAGATTGTCCGGCTCCGACGCGCCGAGCGATCCGACGATGGCACCCCTGGTGACCTGATTGGCGATGATCTTCGTCGCAGTCGCGATCACGTTCACCAGGGCGGAGAACTCACCGGAGGATCCGGGATGCCGGTGCTCCTGCTCGATGGTGTAGCGGGTGAGCGTCTTCAGTCCTTCTGGCATAGCGCCTCGTTCTCCTCACGCGGGAGCTCGCGCGGCAGGCCCGTCCGGTAGCTCGGGATCGGTGAACACACTGCTGCCGTAGACATCCCGGTCGGTCAGCGTGATCAAGTCGGTCTTGGTCAGCGGCCTGCGCAGCTCCACGAGGCGTTTGGCCTGGCGCAGCCGGCAGCGGTCCAGCGCGTTGCGCACGCTGCGGGCGTTGGAGAACCGGGGGCGGGCCATCCGGCGCTCCAGGTACTCGTCGAACGCCCCCCGCGCCGCGTCGTCGAAGCGGAAGTTCTCCGCAGCGACCATCAGTTCGGCGATGCCCATCAGTTCCGCATGCGCGTAGTCCGCGAACTGCAGGTGATGCGCCACCCGCGAAGACAACCCGGGATTGGCGGAGAAGAAGCGCTCCATCCGGTCGGGGTAACCCGCGAAGATCACTACCAGGCTGGTGCGCTCGTTCTCCATCTCCTGCAGCAGGATCTCGATCACCTCCTGCCCGTAATCGCGTTCGTTCTCCGGCCGGAACAGGTAGTAGGCCTCGTCGATGAACAGCACGCCGCCGGCGGCCTTGGCCAGCGCCTCCTTCGTCTTCGGCGCGGTGTGCCCGATGAACTGGCCGACGAGGTCGTCGCGAGTCACGGTGTGCACCTTGGGTTTCCGGACATAGCCCAGTGCGTGCAGCATCTGCGCCATGCGCAGCGCGACCGTCGTCTTGCCGGTGCCGGGGCCGCCGGTGAAGCTCATGTGCATGGTCGGCCGGGAGGACGCCAGGCCGAACCGCTGCCGGGCCCGATCGATCAGCAGCAGCGCCGCGATCTCGCGCACCCGCCGCTTGACCGGCGCCAACCCGATCAGTTCGGCATCCAGCCTGCGCAGCGTCTCCTCGACGTCGTGGCCCGCGATGTCGGTCGACAGATCCAGCACCGCGTCCTCGGCCAGGATCTCGGGCGCCTCGGATTCGGCGGGCGCCGTCCGCACCGCGCCGGGGATGTCCATCCCCGGCCGGTGCAGACGGAATCCGGAGCCGTTGCGCTCAGCCGCCATACCGCTCTCCCGGACGGACGGTGGTCGCATACGAATGCAGGCCGTACTTCTGCTGGCGGTCCGGGCCCTCGGTGCGGGCCAGCAGGAAGCCGGGCTCGTCGGGCGGGCGCTGCACCAGGAAGCTCAGCGCCGTCGTCTGCCTGGTGTAACGGGCGTCGTAGGCCAGCACCCGCACGTAGTGCCGCGGAAACGTCGCCCGGCAGGCGTTGATCTCGGCCAGCACACCGTCGGGCTCGTCCAGGTCGAACAGCGGCAGCCCCCACATCTCCCAGTAGGCGTTGCGTGGATGCGGATCGTCGGTGTACTCGATGGACACCGGCCAGCCGTTGAGCAGTGCGTAGCGCACCTGGGCGGCGATCTGCTCGTCGGTCAGCGGCGGCAGGTAGGAAAACGTACCGTGACGCAAGTACATGGCTTGTCCTTCAAGGGTTCTCAGCGGCTGGCCGTCGGCACGGCGTCCGGCGCGTCGGTGGAGGTGTACTCGAACGTGACATCACCCCAGGTCGTGAGCGCCACGTCGAGCGGACGGCAGGTCTCGGCTGCCTTCCGCAACACCTCCGGTCCTTCCTTCAACAGGTCACGGCCTTCGTTGCGGGCCTGCACGACCGCCTCCAGCGCCACCCGGTTCGCTTCCGCGCCCGCGGCGATGCCGAGCGGATGGCCGATCGTGCCGCCGCCGAACTGCAACACCACATCGTCACCGAACAGGTCGAGCAGCTGGTGCATCTGAGCGGCGTGGATGCCGCCGGAGGCCACGGGCATCACGCCGGGCAGGCTCGCCCAATACTGGTCGAAGAAGATGCCGTTGGCCGGTTCGGCGCGAACGTGGTTCTCCCGCAGCGTGTCGTAGAACCCTTTGGTGGTCGCGGGATCTCCTTCCAGCTTTCCGACCACGGTGCCCGCGTGCAGATGGTCGACGCCGATCAGCCTGCACCACTTGGCCAGCACCCGGAAGCTGACGCCGTGCGTCTTCTGCCGGGTGTAGGTGGCATGCCCGGCACGATGCAGATGCAGCAGCACACCGTTGCGCCGCGCCCAGTGCGACATCGACTGCATCGCGGTGAATCCGACGGTGAGGTCCATCATGATGACGACACTGCCCAGTTCCTTGGCGAACTCGGCCCGCTCGTACATCTCCTCCATCGACGCCGCGGTCACATTGAGGTAGTGCCCCTTGATCTCGCCGGTCTCGGCCATCGCCCGGTTCACGCCCTCCATCGCGAACAGGTACCGGTCGCGCCAGCGCATGAACGGCTGCGAGTTGATGTTCTCGTCGTCCTTGGTGAAATCCAGCCCGCCCTTGCATGCCTCGTAGACCACTCGCCCGTAATTGCGCGCGGATAGCCCCAGTTTCGGTTTCACCGTCGCACCGAGCAGCGGCCTACCGTACTTGTTGAGATACTCGCGCTCCATCACCGTGCCGTGCGGCGGTCCCTGGAACGTCTTCACGTAGGCCACCGGAATCCGCATGTCCTCCAGCCGCAGCGCCAGCAGCGGTTTGAACCCGAATACGTTGCCGATGATCGACGAGGTCAGGTTGGTGATCGAACCCTCCTCGAACAGGTCGAGATCGTAAGCGATATAGGCGAAGTACTCCCCCGGACGGCCGGGCACCTCGTCGATGCGATAACACTTGGCTTGATAGCGCGAATGGGCGGTGAGCCGGTCGGTCCACACGACCGTCCATGTTGCCGTGGAGGATTCACCGGCCACCGCGGCTGCCGCCTCGATCGGGTCGACGCCACGCTGTGGGGTCACCCGGAACACGGCGAGCACGTCGGTCTCCGACGGCTGGTAGTCGGGCGCGTAATAGCCCATCGACGCATAGGATTGGACACCCGGATCCCAGCGGTCGCGTTCGGTTTCTTCGGCCATCGTTCCTCCTGCTGTGCCACTGCGGGACACCCGCACCCGGGCAAAGGGGCGTGCCTTGGGATTTCCAGGATGACGGGCCGGATACCGACAAACAATTTGATTGTTCCTGGCCACACTCAATGAATTCGTTGAGTTTGTTACCGTCGTTTGATGGGTATGGTGAGCGCCGGACGGATGGAAACATTCCTGGCCGTCGCCCGCCAAGGCAGCATCCGCCGCGCGGCGGCGCAACTGCACATCACCGAGGCCGCCGTCTCCGCCGCCGTCGCGCACATCGAGAAACAGCTGGGCGCCAAGCTCGTCGCGAAATCCGGGCGCGGCATCGCACTCACCGAGGCCGGTCGCATCTACGCCGAGTACTGCCGCGGCATCCTGGGACTGATGCAGGAGGCGCAGGCCGCCGTCCGCCGCGCCGAGACCGGACGGCTGCGGATCGGCGTGGTCGCCACCGCGGGCGAGTACGTCTTGCTGCGCCCGCTCGCGTCGTTCCGCCGCCGTTTTCCCGACATCGAGCTGAGCTTGTCGGTACATCCGCGCGACGTGTTGTTCCTCGAATTGCAGCACCATGAAACGGATCTCGTCATCGCGGGGCGTCCGCCGCGCGACACCGGACTCGTGGTGCGGGCCCGGCGGCCGAGCGGACTCGTCGTGGTCGGCCGCCCCGAACTCGACCCGCTGCACACCACCTGGCTGCTGCGCGGCCGGGGCTCCGGCACCCGCGAGGCCACCCTCGGCTTGCTCGACCAGCTGCGGATCCAGCCGCCCACCCTGACCCTCGGATCACACGGCGCGGTCCTGGCTGCCGCTCGAGAAGGATTGGGCGTCACGCTGATTCACAGCGACGCGATATCCCAGGACCTGGAGAACGGCGTTCTGCGGATTCTTCCCGTCGACGGCACCCCGCTCGACCGCCCTTGGCACGCGATCACCACCCGCACGCCGACCCCCACCACACGCCTCTTCCTCACCCACCTCCTCGACCCCGCCGAGGTCGGGACCGACGCCTTTCACCCGCACTGATCCCGCCTGCCGAATGCGGCGCAGTACCGCGCTGTTCCGTGATCGGCCGGCCGACCAGCCGGCGGGTGAACACAGCGGCCGCGCCATCGCCCGCCGGTGATGCGCAACGGCCCCGCCTCGTCACCAGGACCACACTGATCGGCACAGCGATCGGCCGAAGGTTGCGACCCGCGTCCTCGATCTCGCCGCCGTCTTGGACACCTGTCCCTTCCGACACGACCTGCGCACCGATCTGCTCGGGACCCGAGGCCGCGGCTACAGCTGACCGTGCGGTGAGTCGAAGGTGAGAACGCGTCCGCCGAGCTGGATCTGAGCGCCGGGGAGAAGGGTGACCGGATGGCCGGGGATGGCCCGGATCCACTCCTGGTGGCCGGGCTGGCGAATGTGGGTGCCGTTGGTGGAGCCACCATCGATCACCGTCACGTCCCAGTCGATGAGGCGGATTTCCGCGTGCGCCCGGGACATCCCGCCCGAGCTGTCCTCCAGCCGCACCGGTCGGGCACCGCACCCGACCGCCTCCGCGTACTCCGGTTCGCGCCCGAGAACACAGTCGTTGTCCAGGACGAACGAGGTACCGTCGTCGAGCAGCAGCACCCCCAGCGGCGGGCGCACACCCTCGGTCAGCACGCAGGTTAGCTGGTCCATCCGGATGCCGCACACAGCGCAGAACGACACCCGCGGATCGTTGTGATGATGCCGCGCGCATTGGAAACCCGGCACGATCACCCGATGGCCCAGTGTGTTCGCACCGGCGGATCCGCGCGCGTCGGCGACGACCTCCGCGGACGGCGCCACCGTCTCGGCGAGATTCGCGTCGGTGGCGATCGCGTGGTCGGGACCGCTGCGTTCCGGCCGTGGCCCGCCGCGCTCCGGCTGCGGCAGGACCGGCTGCGCCACCGGCGGCGTCACGCCCGCGCCGGATGCTCGCGCCTGGAGATCGACTTCCGTTGCGTCATCGCCGGATTCGTCCTTGCGCAGGCTCGGCATCCGTCGCGGCGGCGGCCCGGCCGCCTGCTCGGGACCCGGGCGCGCATCGGGCGGGACCGCAGAGCGCGCATCGGGCGGGACCGCAGAGCGCGCATCGAGGACCGGCTCGGCACCATGCGGTGCGGACACCGCTTCGGGCTCGGAGAAGGGGGTCGCTGTGGGCCGCGGTTGCTGTTCGGAAACCAGGTGTGGTGCGGAGCTCTCATGAGATGTCACTTCCGCGGCCGGTTCCGCGATCGGCCGCCCTGCGACCGGGTCTGGTTTCGATGTGGCTCGTGCTTCGGCAGCGGTGTCGGGCGGCGCACCCGGCGGCGGTTGCGATACCGACCGCGCCTGAGCCGTCGCCCACAGCACAGCGCCGGACCCCGGCGCCGTCCCCTCCCCGAGCGCGAAGATTCCATGCCCTGGCAAGGAACCCACGCTGTGCCCGGCCTCGTCCACGAACAACGCGGCGCCGATGCCCGGCCCCGGCGTCACCACGCGGTCGACGGTGAATCCGGCGTCCCGGCCGCGCAGCACCTCCGTGCGCTCGGGATCGCCCAGAATCGCGGTCACGCCCCCGTGCAGGAACACCGCGACGCCATCCTCCACAGGGGTGATCACACCGAATTCGACTTCGTCCTCCTCGCCGTCCGGCAGGTTCATCAGCCAGGTCGTCGCCAGCCGCGCCACCGCGCGCCCGCTGCGGCGCCGATCGCGCGCGACAGCCTCCCGCACGATGTCGAGCAGGGCCGCTGTCGTCCGGGCGGCGACCCCGTCCGCCGTGACCGGGCCGTCGGCTCGGTGCGCGACCACCACGACCGCGCCGCTCGCGCTCGCCACGACATGGGAGCCGGGCACCACCTCGATCTGTCCGCTCATAGGAACCTGCCGCCTTGGAACCGCCACCGGTGGAAGACGACCCGCATCGGCCCATTGACGATGAGCCAGAACACGATCCACGTGCTGACGAACTGGAGCAGAAACGCCGCGAGAGACGGACGTAGCTGCCCGGGCAGCACCACCGTCGTGTAGCGCACGAGGACCCACATCAGCGCGCCCTCGTTGAGAATGGTGACGAAACCGAACAATGTCGGCCAATCCTTTTCCCAGCGGAACTGCTGCAGGAAATGGTAGAGCAATTCCCAGAGCACGCCGACCAGAACGGTGGCGAGCAGAACCGACAACGTCACCCGATACGCCTGACCGATACTCGGCGATCCGGTCGGCAGAAATGGGGTGATGATCAGCGCGACGAAGAATCCGATCACGCTCAGCGCGAGAACACGGGTCTGAATTCGCCCGTTCAAGGTAGGAAGCATTGCTCAGATCTTCTTGTTCGTAACCCACAGCCACCATTGCCGCGTCGAGCGCAGCGGACCCATCCGGCGGCAGAATCCCAGCGCGGCCAGATCATCGGCGATCTCCTGCGCGGCGATCTGCAAACCGAGGAAGGTGTCCACGCCGACGAAGGGCCCGCCGAGCGTCGCGCTGCCGGATGCGTACATCCGCCCCGCGCCGCTGCGGGTGCCGATCAACTCGAACGTGGTGTCCACGTCGAGCCGTCCCATCGGATTGCGCCCGGCGCCGGAGTGGTCGAGCAAGTCGGCCAGGAGCCGGTGCTCACGGATGTCGGCCTCCAACCCGGTGCAGTCGATGATGTAATCGACGGTCGTGTCGAACGGCTGCGTCGGCGGAGGAAACGGCAACGGCGCCGTGGTGTCCGGAAGAATCGTCGCGACCACGCCTTGGCGTCCCTCGGCTGGGCGCGGCGCCCGCATCGTGCCTGCCATCACCTGATACCACCCCTGCTTGCGACCGCGGCGCAATTGTTCCTGCCAATTGTTTCTGATCGGGGTGTTGGTGCCCGCGAACTCCTGGTACGCCTTGGCACGTTCCTCGCCCTGCAGCCCGCGTACCCTCTGCTTGAGCTGACCGCCCCACACCGACTTCGGATAGTTGAACCCCTGGTAGGCCCACCCATCGCCGCCCCTGCGCCGATTGAAGAGGTTCGTGCCGTGCGGGCCCGCGACGTAGGTGCGGAACAGATGCAGGATCTGCGTGCTGAGCCCGTAGGCGTCCCGGTCGTCGACGAGCCGTTGCAGCACACGGCTGGCCACGATCCCGCTGCCGCGGATCATCACCGTGCCGGGCCGCCGCCGCAGCGTCTGGTAGACGTGCTCGTGCGGCTCGTAGGCGTTGACCACGCGGGTCGGATCACGATGGGTCTCGCGGTAGTCCTGCAGGTCCGGCAACAGCTTCAAGCCCGGATAACCCACCGCCACATGAACATACGTGCTCCGGAACGCGACCCGCTTGGTCGGCGTCGAGCCCGCGGGCGGGGTGAGAATGGTGAAATAGCCGCCGCCGTGGCGCTTGCGCACCATGCGAGCGTGCCCCCGGTGCAGCGAGTTCGCGTAGCCGATGCGGTGGAATTCCCGCTCCATGGCCGCGAACGCCTGGCCCGCCCGCGGGGTGTAGTAGTTGGCGAAGATGGGTTCGACGAAAACGTTCCACAGCGGCCCGATCGACTTGTCCGCGATGGCCTCCCGCACCGCGTAGGAGGGAAAGCCCCAGATGTTGTCCGGCGTGGACGCCGAGTCGCTGCGCAGGCGTTCCGAGCGCGGAATCTGCGAGACCCTGGTCAGGTATTCATAGGAGGCCCACGGGTGTTCCTGCGGCCCGAGCACCGCCATCGCGTGCGCGGGTACGCCGAAGATGCGAAGCGTGTCATACGTGACGAACGATCCGATCCCGCTGCCGATGGTCACGAACGGTACGTCGATCACCGGAATCCCGGCTCCGTCCAGCACCGCATCGGTCCACACGTCGGTATCGACGAGGGCTTGCGTGATATCTCCCCGCATCGGCCGGACTCTACCGGCAGATTCTTATCGACAACTTGTCATCGCGTTGCAGCGAAATGACGCCCCCGGTGACGCGCGGTGAGCCGCCGTACGACGCGCGGAGACGATCTGCGCCAACCTGCCACGCGGCCCGCCGTCGCGGACGTACCATGCCGTTCGTGGCCGATTCCGCTCGTATCACCCCACTGCGGGTTCTCGTATACAGCAACGACGCCGACACCCGCCGCCAGGTGATCTCGGCCCTGGGCAAGCGCCCGCACCCGGAGTTCCCGGCATTCGAGTATCTCGAGGTGGCCACCGGGGCGGTGGTGATCGCGCAGATGGATGCCGGTGGCATCGATCTGGCCATCCTCGACGGCGAGGCGGCCCCGACGGGCGGGCTGGGCATCGCCAAGCAGTTGAAGGACGAAATCGACCCCTGCCCACCGATTCTGGTGCTCACCGGCCGCGCGGACGACGCGTGGCTGGCCAACTGGTCGCGCGCGGAGGCGTCGGTCGCCCATCCGATCGATCCGATCCGTCTCACCGAGGCCGTGGTCGGACTGCTGCGCAGCCGTTCCGCAGCCTGATCGCCGCCGTCCCAACAAGCGGCATTCATAGCGATCATGCATTAATTAACCCTTCGCCGGGGCTCGGACTTCGGCGCGACATGCGAAGCAACTTCACCGCGGTCCAGACGGTCACATCGGCACCGATCCCTGTCGCGGATGCCGACTCCGAACCTGCTCGGAACCACATTTGACGTCGCAAGGACCGACACTTCGCGTCGCCTTCTCGACGTTCAGCAAACCTCACATGCCGACTTCCCGGATTACCCCCGTTTCAGTCATAAATAGTTGTACTGAATTCGATCAAACGACCTCGCGAAACTCGCGGCGGCCGGACCGTTCGGTTGTAGGCTGTGCCCTATCTCACACGGGAACGGTCCTGGTAATGACCCCATCCCGGTGAAGCCAAAGGGCGAGTCTGGCCGAGGCGGACAACGACGTCAGCCCGCCTCGGACGCTGTTGTCACCCAGCTGCAGCTCGCAAGAAGGGGAAGTGCAGTCGTGAATATCGAGGTGCCGATTCTTGTCCTCGGCGCGATCGCGGCGGCGTTCGCGCTGTTCTCCATCGTCATGGCGGCCCTGATCGGCCCGAAGCGCTACAACCGGGCCAAGCTGGAAGCCTACGAATGCGGCATCGAACCCACGCCGCACGCCGTCGCTGGCGGGCCGGGAAGCGTTACCGGACAACGCTTTCCGGTGAAGTACTACCTCACCGCCATGCTGTTCATCATCTTCGACATCGAGATCGTGTTCCTCTACCCGTGGGCAGTCCACTTCGATGCGCTCGGTCTCTTCGGTCTAGCCGCGATGGCGTTGTTCATCCTCAACGTCTCCGTGGCCTATGCCTACGAATGGCGACGCGGCGGGCTCAGTTGGGACTGAGTGCCGCGCAACCGAATTCGTAGCCGACGAGTGGAAGCGAGTCAGAGAACATGGGTCTCGAGGAAAAACTGCCCAGCGGCTTCCTGCTGAGCACGGTCGAGGATTTCGCCGGATACCTGCGCAAGGGCTCGCTGTGGCCGGCCACCTTCGGCCTGGCCTGCTGCGCCATCGAGATGATGGCCACCGGCGCGGGCCGTTTCGACATCGCCCGCTTCGGCATGGAGGCCTTCCGTGCCTCGCCACGGCAGGCCGATCTGATGATCGTCGCGGGCCGGGTGAGCCAGAAGATGGCCCCGGTGCTGCGCCAGGTCTACGACCAGATGACCGAACCGAAGTGGGTGCTGGCCATGGGCGTGTGCGCGTCCTCCGGCGGGATGTTCAACAACTACGCCATCGTGCAGGGCGTCGACCACGTGGTACCGGTCGACATCTACCTGCCCGGCTGCCCGCCCCGCCCGGAAATGCTGCTCAACGCGATCCTGGCACTGCACGCCAAGATTCAACAGACGCCGCTCGGCGTCAACCGCGAGGAGGCCATCCGCGCCGCCGAAGAGGCCGCGCTCGCCTCGACACCGACCATCCGGATGGAGGGTCTGCTGCGATGACCTTCGATACCTCCGACGAGACCGGCACGCCGCCCGCGCACGACGCGATCGACGCCGCGGCCACTGCGGGTCCCGAAGGCACACTGCCCGAAGCGGATTCCGCGCAGCCCGGCGCCGACGTCATCGCGGTGCGGCGCGGCATGTTCGGCGTCACCGGCACCGGCGACACCTCCGGCTACGGTGGCCTGGTCCGTCCGGTCACCTTGCCCGGCGGCACGCCGCCCCCCTACGGCGGCTACTTCGACGAGGTGGTCGACGCCCTGCGCGCCGCGCTCGCCGCGGGTGGCACCCGCTTGGACACGGCGCTGGAGAAGGTGATCGTCTTCCGCGGCGAGTTCACCCTGCACGTGCGCCGCGAACACCTGCTCGCCGTCGCACAGGCGTTGCGCGACGATCCCGCACTGCGTTTCGAACTCTGCCTCGGCGTTAACGGCGTGCACTACCCGGAAGATGCCGGCCGCGAACTGCACGCCGTCTACCACCTCATGTCGATCACGCACAACCGCCGCCTGCGGGTGGAGGTGTCCGCGCCGGACGCGGACCCGCACATCCCTTCGCTCTACGCGGTGTATCCGACTACCGACTGGCACGAACGCGAGACCTACGACTTCTTCGGCATCCGGTTCGACGGTCATCCCTCGCTCACCCGCATCACCATGCCGGACGACTGGCGAGGCCACCCCCAGCGCAAGGACTACCCGCTCGGCGGGATCCCGGTCGAATACAAGGGCGCGCGCATCCCGCCGCCCGACGAGCGGAGGGCATACAGCTGATGAAAGCATCGCGAAGCGATTCCGTGAGGGGTGGCGGTCGAGCGACGGGTGGGCTGAACGACATCGACACCAGGCCCGGCATCACCGAGGGCACCGGACCGGAACCCGCCACGGTCACCGTCGGCGGGCAGGACTGGGACCAGGTGACCGAGACGCTGGCCGGCGCCGGTGAGGAACGCATCGTCGTCAACATGGGCCCACAGCACCCGTCCACGCACGGCGTGCTGCGGCTGATCCTGGAAATCGAAGGCGAGACGGTCACCGAGGCCCGCTGCGGAATCGGCTACCTGCACACCGGTATCGAGAAGAACCTCGAATTCCGCAATTGGACTCAGGGCGTCACCTTCGTCACCCGCATGGACTACCTGGCGCCGTTCTTCAACGAGACGGCCTACTGCCTGGGCGTGGAGAGACTTCTCGACATCACCGAGCAGATCCCGGAGCGCGCCACGATCATCCGGGTGTTGCTGATGGAACTCAACCGCATCTCCTCGCATCTGGTCGCCCTGGCCACCGGCGGCATGGAACTCGGTGCGCTGACGCCGATGCTGTTCGGGTTCCGCGAGCGTGAGCTGATCCTCGACGTGTTCGAGACGATCACCGGGCTGCGGATGAACCACGCGTATATCCGGCCCGGCGGCCTGGTCCAGGACCTGCCCGACAACGGGGTGAGCAAGGTGCGCGAACTGCTCGCGCTGCTGCCCAAGCGGTTGCGCGACATGGAGCAGTTGCTCACGTCCAACCCGATCTGGAAGGCCCGCACCCAGGACATCGGCTACCTCGATCTGCGGGGGTGCATGGCCCTCGGCATCACCGGCCCGGTGCTGCGCGCCACCGGCCTCCCGCACGACGTGCGCAAGGCGCAGCCCTACTGCGGCTACGAGAACTACGAATTCGACGTTCCGACCACCACCGGCTGTGACGCCTACGGCCGCTACGTCATCCGGGTGGAGGAGATGAAGGAGTCGCTGAAGATCGTCGAGCAATGTCTGGACCGGCTGCGGCCGGGCCCGGTCATGGTGGACGACAAGAAGATCGCCTGGCCTGCCGACCTCCAGCTCGGCGCGGACGGACTGGGCAACTCTCCCCAGCACATCGGCAAGATCATGGGGACCTCCATGGAGGGGCTCATCCACCACTTCAAACTGGTCACCGAGGGCATCCGCGTCCCGGCGGGCCAGGTGTACGTGGCCGTGGAGTCGCCGCGGGGAGAACTCGGCGTGCACATGGTCAGCGACGGCGGTACGCGCCCCTACCGGGTGCACTATCGCGACCCCTCGTTCACCAATCTGCAAGCGGTCGCGGCGATGTGCGAGGGTGGCATGGTCGCCGACGTCATCGCCTCGGTCGCCAGCATCGACCCGGTCATGGGCGGAGTGGACCGATGAGTACAGAATCGCGCAGCGATTCCATGAGCGATGGTGGCCGGCTGACGGGCGGGCGCGAAGCATCGCACAGCGATTCGACGAGCGGTGGCCAGTCGACGGGTGGGTCGGCAATCCTGCTGAAGCTCGGCACCCGGCCCGAGCCGTACCAGCCCTTCGTGCGTGAGCGGCTGGAGACCGACGCCAAGGAGATCATCGCTCGCTACCCCCATCCGCGGTCGGCGCTGCTTCCCCTGCTGCACCTGGTGCAGTCCGAGGAGAGCTACGTCACCGGCACCGGCATCGACTTCTGCGCCGAACAACTCGGCCTCACCGGCGCCGAGGTCACCGCGGTCGCCACCTTCTATTCGATGTTCCGGCGCACCCCGACCGGCGACTACCACGTCGGCGTGTGCACCAACACGCTGTGCGCGGTCATGGGCGGTGACGCCATCCTCGCCGCGCTCGAGCGCCACCTCGGCATCGGACATGGCGAGACCACGGCGGATGGAGCGATCACCCTCGAACATGTCGAGTGCAACGCCGCCTGCGACTTCGCCCCGGTCATCATGGTCAACTGGGAGTTCTTCGACAACCAGACCCCGGAATCGGCACGCGCCCTGGTGGACGCCCTACGCGCCGGACAACAGGTCACCCCGACCCGCGGCGCGCCACTGTGCACGTTCAAGCAGACCGCGCGCATCCTGGCCGGATTCCCGGACGAACGCGAGGGCGTCCTCGACGGGGCCGCGGGCGAGGCCACGCTCGCCGGCCTGCGCATCGCCCGCGAGCAGGGCATGCAAGCCCCTGCGCCGCAAGACGATGCGGAGGGCCTCCGATGACGCTCACACCGGTATTGACCGAGTACTGGGACGATCCGCAGTCCTGGACGATGGACACCTATCTGCGCCATGACGGCTACCAGGCGCTGCGCACCGCGCTGCGAATGGACCCCGACCAGGTCATCCAGACCGTCAAGGACGCGGGTCTGCGCGGCCGCGGTGGTGCGGGCTTCCCCACCGGCATGAAGTGGAGCTTCATCCCGCAAGGTCCCGGTCCCGACGGCGTCACCAAACCGCACTACCTCGTAGTGAACGCCGACGAGTCGGAACCGGGTACCTGCAAAGACATTCCGCTCATGCTCGCCACGCCGCACACGCTGATCGAAGGCATCGTCATCGCCTCCTACGCCATCCGCGCGGCGCACGCGTTCATCTACGTCCGCGGCGAAGTGGTTCCGGTGTTGCGCCGGTTGCAGGCCGCGGCGGCGCAGGCCTACGAGGCGGGCTTCCTCGGCCACGACATCCTCGGCTCCGGCTACGACCTCGAACTGGTCGTGCACGCGGGCGCGGGCGCCTACATCTGTGGCGAGGAGACCGCGCTGCTGGATTCGCTGGAAGGCCGCCGTGGACAGCCCCGCCTGCGTCCGCCGTTCCCCGCCGTCGCCGGCCTCTACGCCTGCCCCACGGTGGTGAACAACGTCGAATCGATCGCCAGCGTGCCACCCATCATCCGCAACGGCATCGCTTGGTTCCGCTCGATGGGCAGCGAGAAATCCCCCGGCTTCACCCTCTACTCGCTGTCGGGTCACGTGGCGCGGCCCGGCCAGTACGAGGCGCCGCTGGGCGTCACGCTGCGGGAACTGCTCGGCTACGCCGGTGGCGTGCGCGCCGGGCACCGGGTCAAGTTCTGGACGCCCGGCGGATCGTCCACGCCACTGTTCACCGAGGAGCACCTCGACGTGCCGCTGGACTACGAGGCCGTCGCCGGTGCGGGCTCCATGCTGGGCACCAAGGCGCTGCAGATCTTCGACGACACCACCTGTGTGGTGCGGGCGGTGCTGCGCTGGACCGAGTTCTACGCGCACGAGTCCTGCGGCAAATGCACCCCCTGCCGGGAGGGCACCTACTGGCTGGTTCAGCTGCTACAGCGGATCGAGGCGGGCGACGGCGACGAGTCCGACCTGGACAAGCTGCTCGACATCAGCGACACCATCAACGGCAAGTCGTTCTGCGCCCTCGGCGACGGCGCGGCGAGCCCGATCTTCTCCTCGCTGAAGTACTTCCGCGAGGAGTACGCCGACCACCTGCGGCTCGGCGGATGCCCATTCGACCCGGCGCTCTGTACCGCATGGGCCGAGTCAGGAGAAGGGGTGCGATGAATCCGGTATCGCGTAGTGATTCGATGCGGGGTGGCAGCCGGGCGACGGGTGGGCCCGCCATCGCGAGTGGCAGCACCAGCGGGCCTGCTCCGGCCGACCTGGTGACCGTGACCATCGACGACACCACCGTCAGCGTGCCGCCCGGCACCCTGCTGATCCGGGCCGCCGAACTGATCGGCATCCAGGTCCCCCGCTTCTGCGACCATCCGCTGCTCGACCCGGTCGGCGCCTGCCGCCAGTGCCTGGTCGAGGTGGAGGGCCAGCGCAAACCTGTCGCCTCCTGCACTATGGCCGTCACCGACGGCATGGTCGTCCGCACCCAGCTCACCTCCCCGGTCGCCGACAAGGCGCAGGAGGGCGTGATGGAGCTGCTGCTGATCAACCATCCGCTCGACTGCCCGGTGTGCGACAAGGGTGGCGAGTGCCCGCTGCAGAACCAGGCGATGTCCACCGGCCGCGCCGAATCCCGGTTCGACGGACACAAACGCACTTACCCCAAACCGATTCCGCTGTCCACGGCCGTGCTGCTGGACCGGGAACGCTGCGTGCTCTGCGCCCGCTGCACGCGCTTCTCCCAGCAGATCGCCGGAGACCCGTTCATCGAGCTGATGGATCGCGGTGCGCTGCAACAAGTCGGCACCGCGCAGGCCGAGCCACTGGATTCCTACTTCTCCGGCAACACGGTGCAGATCTGCCCGGTCGGCGCGCTCACCGGCACCGCTTACCGGTTCCGCGCGCGCCCGTTCGACCTGGTGTCCAGCCCGAATGTGTGCGAGCACTGCGCCTCCGGCTGCGCGCAGCGCACCGACCACCGGCGCGGCAAGGTACTACGCCGGCTGGCCGGTGACGACCCGCAGGTCAACGAGGAATGGAACTGCGACAAGGGGCGCTGGGCCTTCGCTTACGCCACCGAACCCGACCGGATCACCACCCCGCTGGTGCGCGGCTGGGACGGCGACCTCGCCCCCGCGTCGTGGTCGGAGGCGCTGGCCGCCGCGGCGGCCGGTCTCGCAGCGTCCTTCGGCAACGCGGGCGTGCTCGTCGGTGGCCGGGTCACCGAGGAGGACGCCTACGCGTACGCCAAGTTCGCGCGAATCGCCCTCGGTACCAACGACATCGATTTCCGCTCCCGTGCGCACTCCGCCGAGGAGGCCGATTTCCTCGCCGCCCGCGTCGCGGGTCAGCCCACCACGGTGACCTACGACAGCATGGAAGCCGCACCGGTCGTCCTGCTGGTCGGGTTCGAACCGGAGGAGGAGTCGCCGATCGTCTACCTGCGCCTGCGCAAAGCCGCCCGCAAACGCGGACTGCCGGTCTACTCGCTGGCGCCATACGCCTCGCGCGGACTCGACCGCATGTCCGGCCGCCTGATGCGCGCCGTGCCGGGCGGCGAACCGCATCTGCTCGACGCGATCCGCACCGGTGAGATCACCACGCCCGGCGCGGATCCCGCGCAGCTGGCCGACCTGGCGCGGATGCTGCGCGAACCCGGTGCCGTGATCATGGTCGGCGAGCGGATGAGCGGCGTCGCGGGCGCGCTGTCGGCGGTCGTCCGGCTCGCCGACGAGACCGGAGCCGCCCTGGCCTGGGTTCCGCGCCGGGCAGGTGAACGCGGCGCGGTCGAGGCGGGCGCGCTTCCCTGCCTGCTTCCTGGCGGGCGCCCGGTCGCGGATCCACGTGCCCGCCAACAGGTTCGGGCGGTCTGGAACGCGGCGGAGCTGCCGGTCGGCGCCGGCCGCGACACCACGGCCATCCTGGCTGCCGCATCCGGCCTCGGCGCGCTGGTGATCGGCGGTGTCGACGTGGCCGACCTGCCCGACCCGGCCACCGCGCTGGCCGCCATCGACGCGGCCCGGTTCGTGGTCAGCCTGGAACTGCGGCACAGTGCGATCACCGAGCGCGCCGACGTGGTCTTCCCGGTCGCCTCGGCGATGGAGAAGTCCGGCACTTTCCGCACCTGGGAGGGCAGGCCACGTCCGTTCGCCGCCGCGCTCGGCGACGACATGGTGCGCCGCCAGACCGCACCGCTGTCCGATCAGCGGGTACTGCACGCCGTCGCCGAGGAGATGTCGGTGCGTCTCGGTTTGCCCGACACCGAGTCCGCCCGCGCCGAACTCGCCGAACTCGGCGCCTGGGACGGCGCACCGGTCGCCGCGCCCACGCACCGGCCGCGCCCGCTGACCCAACCACAACCGGGCACCGCGATCCTGGCCAGCTGGCGAATGCTGCTGGACGAGGGGCGCATGCAGGACGGCGAACCGAACCTGGCGGGTGTCGCCCGGCCCCCGGTGGTGCGGCTCTCGGCGGCCACCGCCGCAGAGATCGGTGTCGCCGAGCACGATCCGGTCACCGTCGCCACCGGCCACGGCGCCGTCACGCTGCCGCTGATGATCAGCGATCTGCCCGATCGTGTGGTCTGGCTGCCGCAACGCTCGCCCGGCTGCTCCGTCGCCGAGCAACTCGCCGTCCAGCCCGGCGCCATCGTCCAGCTGCGGCGCGCCGACGAGAGGATGAAGGAACACCGTCATGAGTGACCCGGCTCTGTTCATCGCGGCGCCCTACGCGCCCGTCGGCTTCGGACACGACCCGCTGTGGCTCGTGATCGCGAAGGCGCTCGCCGTCTTCGTCTACCTGATGCTGATTCCGCTGGTCGCGGTGCTGGCGGAACGAAAGATCGTGGCGCGCATGCAGATGCGCATCGGCCCCAACCGCACCGGCCCGTTCGGCTCGCTGCAAAGCATCGCCGACGGCGTGAAGATGGCCCTCAAAGAGGACATCGTCCCGGCGATCGTGGACAAGCCGATCTACATTCTGGCGCCGATCATCTCGGTGGTGCCCGCCTTCATGGCGTTCGCGGTCATCCCCTTCGGGCCGGAGGTGTCGGTCTTCGGCGTCACCACCGCACTGCAGCTGACCGACCTGCCGGTGGCGGTGCTGTACATCCTGGCGATCACCTCCGTCGGCGTCTACGGCATCGTGCTGGCCGGGTGGTCATCGGGCTCCACGTACCCGTTGCTGGGCGGCTTGCGATCGACCGCTCAAGTCATCTCCTACGAGATCGCGATGGCGCTGTGCTTCGCCGCCGTGTTCCTGCTCGGCGGCACCATGGCCACCTCGGGAATCGTGTCCGCGCAGGAAGGAACCTGGTATGTCTTCCTGCTGCTGCCGTCGTTCCTGATCTACTGCGTCTCGATGGTCGGTGAGACCAACCGGGCGCCGTTCGACCTGCCGGAGGCCGAGGGCGAGCTCGTCGGCGGTTTCCACACCGAGTACTCCTCGCTCAAGTTCGCCATGTTCATGCTGGCCGAATACGTGAACATGGCAACGGTTTCCGCGTTGGCGACCACACTGTTCCTGGGCGGCTGGCGCGCGCCGTGGCCGCTGAACATGTGGGACGGCGCGAACTCCGGCTGGTGGCCGGTGCTGTGGTTCACCGCCAAGGTCTGGACGTTCCTGTTCGTGTTCATCTGGCTGCGCGGCACGCTGCCGCGACTGCGCTACGACCAGTTCATGAGTCTCGGGTGGAAACTGCTCATCCCGGCCTCCTTGGGCTGGGTCATGGTGGTGGCCACCGCCCGGGTGTTGCAGGCCGAGGGCTACCGGGTGCAGACACCGATCCTGGTGATCGGCGGACTGGTGGTCACCGGGTTGCTGGTGCTGCGGTTCCTGCAGGCGGGCCGGGCGAAGGCCTCCCCGCCACCGGTCGAGGAACCCGCCGCCGATTCCAGTGTCTTCCTCGGCTTCCCGGTGCCGCCGCTGCCCGCCGACGCCCACGCCCGCGACGCCACCCGCGCCAAGGCCGGTCTGTTCGAACCACTGTCCGGATTCGCGGTCACCGCCGCGACCATGTTCAAGAAGCCGAACACCGAGTTCTACCCCGAGCACAAGACGCCGACCGCGCCGCGCTATCACGGCAGGCACCAGCTCAACCGGCATCCCGACGGCCTGGAGAAGTGCATCGGCTGCGAGCTGTGCGCCTGGGCCTGCCCGGCCGACGCGATCTACGTCGAAGGCGCGGACAACACCGAGACCGAACGCTACTCACCCGGTGAACGCTACGGCAGCGTCTACCAGATCAACTACCTGCGCTGCATCGGCTGCGGGTTGTGCATCGAGGCGTGCCCCACCCGCGCGCTCACCATGACCAACGACTACGAGATGGCCGACGACAACCGGGCCGACCTCATCTACGAGAAGGACCGACTGCTCGCCCCGCTGCAGCCCGGCATGACCGCGCCGCCGCACGCGATGCACCCCGGTACCGACGAGGCCGACTACTACCTCGGCAAGGTGCCCGGCAGCCCGCACGACACCGGCGCCGCCACCACGGGCGGCGAGCAGGCCGACCCGCCCAGGCAGCCGGCCGCCGCGGGCGCGGAAGGAGCAGCACGGTGACCGATTTGATCCTGGCAGCCGAGCCGCTGGCCAACACCTCCACCGGTGAGGCCGTCCAGTTCTGGATCCTCGCCCCGCTGGCGGCGCTCGGCGCGCTCGGCATGGTCTTCGCCCCCAAGGCCGTGCATTCCGCGATCTGCCTGGCCGCGACGATGATCGCCCTGGCCGCGTTCTACATCGCCCAGGACGCGCTGTTCCTCGGCGTCGTGCAGATCGTGGTCTACACCGGCGCGGTCATGATGCTGTTCCTGTTCGTGCTGATGCTCGTCGGCGTCGACTCCGCCGAATCGCTGAAGGAAACCATTCGCGGCCAGCGCCTCGCCGCCGCCGGCGTCGGCCTCGGCTTCGGCCTGCTGCTCAGCGGCGGCATCGCCCGCGGCGTGCGTGAGTCCGGAATCAGCTTTCCCACTTCCGGTTTCGTGGGCCGCGACGTGATCGCCGAGCTGGCCGAGCTGATCTTCCTGCGCTACGTGTGGGCCTTCGAACTCACCGGCGCTCTGCTGATCGCCGCCACCATCGGCGCCATGGTGCTGGCCCACCGCGAGCAGTTCGGGCCACGCGCCGACCAGCGCGAACTCTCGCGCCGCCGATTCCGCGAGGCCGGACACCGGGCGACGCCGCTGCCCACCCCCGGCGTGTACGCCAGGCACAACGCGGTGGACATCCCCGCGCGACTGCCCGACGGCTCGTTCGAGGAACTGTCGGTCAGCACCATCCTGCGGCACCGCCGCACCAGGGCGCTCACCGAAGCGGCCGTCATCTCGGTCGGCACCGCCCCCGCATCGGACGCGACCGACAACCCCAGCGACGAGGAAGGCAACCGGTGAATCCCGAGAACTACCTGTTCCTGTCCGCCCTGCTGTTCACGATCGGCGCAGCCGGCGTGCTGCTGCGGCGCAACGCCATCGTGGTGTTCATGTGCATCGAGCTGATGCTCAACGCGGTGAACCTCGCGTTCGTCACCTTCGCAAGGATGCACGACAACCTGGACGGGCAGGTGTTCGCGTTCTTCACGATGGTGGTCGCCGCGGCCGAGGTGGTCGTCGGCTTGGCCATCATCATGACCATCTTCCGCGCCCGCCGCTCGACCTCCGTCGACGACGCCAACCTGCTGAAGTTCTGACGTGGACACCGCAACGCTCTGGCTGCTGCCCGCCCTCCCCCTGGCGGGTGCGATCGTCCTCCTGCTGACCGGCCGCTACGGCGACAAGTGGGGGCACCTGCTCGGCGCCGCGATGGCGCTGGCCTCGTTCGTGGTCGCGGCGATCGCGTTCACCGACATGCTCGGGCGCGACGCCGCCGAACGGCCCATCCACCAGGATCTGTTCAGCTGGGTCCCGGTAGCCGGGCTGCAAGTCGACTTCGCGCTCCAATTGGACCAGCTGTCGATGTGTTTCGCGCTGCTGATCACCGGCGTCGGCTCGCTGATCCACATCTACTCGATCGGCTACATGAGCCACGACCCGGGGCGGCGGCGGTTCTTCGCCTACCTCAACCTGTTCCTCGCGGCCATGCTGCTGCTGGTGCTGGCGAACAACTACCTCGTGCTCTACCTCGGCTGGGAGGGCGTGGGCCTGGCTTCCTACCTGCTGATCGGGTTCTGGTACCACAAGCCCTCGGCGGCAACGGCTGCCAAGAAAGCGTTCGTGGTCAACCGGGTCGGCGACATGGGCTTGGCGATCGCCATGATGGTGATGTTCGCGACGTTCGGCTCGATCGACTTCGACGCCGTGTTCGGCGCCGCGCCCCACGCCGGCGAGGGCACGCTCACCGCGATCGGCTTGTTGCTGCTGCTCGCCGCGTGCGGCAAGTCAGCGCAGGTACCGCTGCAATCCTGGCTCGGCGACGCGATGGAAGGCCCTACCCCGGTGTCGGCGCTCATCCACGCCGCCACCATGGTGACCGCGGGCGTCTACCTGATCGCGCGGTCCAACCCGATCTTCGACCTCGCACCGAACGCCCGGCTGGGGGTGGTGCTGGTCGGCGCGGTCACGCTGCTGTTCGGCGCGATCGTCGGCTGCGCCAAGGACGACATCAAGAAGGCGCTGGCCGCCTCCACCATGAGCCAGATCGGCTACATGGTGCTGGCCGCCGGTCTCGGCCCGGCCGGCTACGCCGTCGCCATCATGCATCTGCTCACGCACGGATTCTTCAAGGCCGGACTGTTCCTCGGCGCCGGTTCGGTGATGCACGCGATGAACGACGAAACCGACATGCGCCGCTATGGCGGATTGCGCACCTTGCTGCCGATCACTTACGTCACCTTCGGCCTCGGCTACCTCGCCATCATCGGGGTCCCACCGTTCGCCGGGTTCTTCTCGAAGGACCGGATCATCGAGGCGGCGTTCAACCAAGGCGGTTTCGGTGGCATCACGCTGGGTCTGGTTGCGCTGCTCGGCGCGGGCCTGACCGCGTTCTACATGACGCGGGTCATGCTGATGACGTTCTTCGGCGAGCGCCGCTGGAAACCGGACACCCATCCGCACGAGGCGCCCGCGGTGATGACCGGTCCGATGATCCTGCTCGCGCTCGGCTCGGCCGGGGCGGGCGCGGTGTTCGTCTTCGGCTCCTCGCTGCAGAACTGGCTCGAACCGGTGGTCGGCGCTCACCACGGCACCGAAACCGTTCCCGCGGCATTGGTTACGGTGCTCGCGCTCGGTGTGGTCGCCGTCGGCGTCGCGGTCGCCTACTCCCAGTACGCGCAGCGTGACATCCCCGAGACCGCACCCGGAGCCGTGTCCGCGCTGACCGTCGCGGCACGCAAGGATCTCTACGGCGACGCGGTCAACGAAGCGGCGTTCATGCGTCCCGGACAGCATCTGACCAGGGCGCTGGTCTTCCTCGACAACCGCGGCATCGATGGCATCGTGAACGGAACCGCGGCGCTGATCGGCGGGTTGTCCGCGCGGGCCCGGCGCGTGCAGTCCGGGTTCGTGCGCTCGTATGCCCTGTCCATGTTCACCGGCGCGGCCCTGGTGGCCGCCGCCCTGCTGGCGGTGAGGTTGTGGTGAGCGAATTTCCCTGGTTGACGACGCTGTGGCTGGCTCCGGTCGTCGGTGCGGCGATCGTGCTCATGCTGCCCGCCACCCAACGCGTCCTGGCACGCGTTGTGGCCCTGAGCCTCTCGGTGCTCGTGCTGGCCATCGGCATCGTGCTCGCCGTGCGCTTCGACCCCGGCGGAGCGCAATACCAGTTCGTCGAATCCCACCAGTGGATTCCGGCGTTCGGCGCCGGATACACCCTCGGCTTGGACGGCATCGCGCTGGCGCTGGTGCTGCTGACCACGGCCCTGGTTCCGCTGCTGATCCTGGCGGGCTGGCACGACGACCGCGAAGTGGGCAGCGGTAAGCGGGTGGCGCACACGTACGTCGCACTCACCCTGCTCGTCGAGGCGATGGTGCTGATCTCCTTCGTCGCACTGGACATCCTGCTGTTCTACGTGTTCTTCGAGGCGATGCTCATCCCGATGTACTTCCTCATCGGCGGATTCGGGCCACGCACCGGGGACGTGCGGCTGCGCCAGCAGCGCTCACGTGCGGCGGTGAAGTTCCTGCTGTACAACCTGTTCGGCGGACTGATCATGCTGGCCGCGGTCATCGGGTTGTACGTGCTCACCGCCCGCGAGGGGCTGGGCGAGGGATCGTCGGGGACGTTCGATTTCCGCACCGTGGTCGCGGCGGCCAACGCAGGTCAGCTCGGCGCCGGGCCCGCGGTGCTCAACGCCTTGTTCCTCGGGTTCATGTTCGCGTTCGCGGTCAAGGCGCCGCTGTGGCCGCTGCACACCTGGCTGCCGGACGCCGCCGTCGCGGCGACACCGTCCAGTGCGGTGCTGATGATGGCCGTGGTGGACAAGGTGGGCACCTTCGGCATGCTGCGCTACTGCCTGCCATTGTTCCCGGGCGCCTCGGACACCTATGCGCCGCTGGTGATCACGCTCGCGGTCGTCGGCATCGTCTACGGAGCCCTGCTGGCCATCGGGCAGACCGACCTGATGCGCCTGATCGCCTACACGTCGATCTCCCATTTCGGCTTCATCATCCTCGGCGTCTTCGCCATGACCAGCCAGGGCCAGACCGGCGCGACGCTGTACATGGTCAACCACGGCATCTCCACCGCCGCGCTGTTCCTGGTGGCCGGGTTCTTGGTATCGCGGCGGGGCACTCGCGTCATCGCGGAATTCGGCGGCGTGCAGAAGGTCGCCCCCGTGCTGGCGGGCACCTTCCTCATCGCCGGTCTGGCGACCTTGTCGCTGCCCGGGCTCGCCCCGTTCGTCAGTGAATTCCTAGTGCTGGTCGGCACCTTCACCCGCTATCAGTTCGCGGCCGTGGTCGCCGCCAGCGCGCTGGTGCTGGCCGCGCTGTATGTGCTGTGGGTCTACCAGCGGATGATGACCGGTCCGGTGAAGGAAGGCAACGAGCGGATCTACGATCTGGCGCCCCGCGAAATCACCGTGGTGGTCCCGCTGATCCTCGCGCTGCTGTTCCTCGGCGTCTACCCGAAAGTCCTGACCGACTTCATCAATCCCGCCGTGAGCCAAACCCTCACCACCATCGGCCGCAGCGACCCCGCGCCGTCCACACCCACGCTGCCCGAGGCGGGATCGGTTCAACATCCTGGAGGTGCCCACAAATGAGCCGACCGTGCGCACGCTGCCGAACAAACACAGGACGGCCTGAGTGAACGACGTCGACTACGCCACGATCCTCGCCGCGAGCGTCCCCGCGCCGAGCATCGAATACGGCGCCCTGTCCCCCATGCTCATCGTGTTCGGCGTCGCCGTGCTCGGTGTGCTCGTCGAGGCCTTCGTCGCCCGCCGCTTCCGTTATGCGACGCATCTGGTGCTGAGCCTGGCCGGGTTGGCCGCGGCACTGGTCGCCGTGGTGGCACTGGCGGGCACCGAGTCCACCGCCGTCGCCGGAGCCGTGGCGATCGATGGTGTCACGCTGTTCCTGCAAGGAACGATCCTGGTGGTGTCGATTCTCGGCGTCTTGTTCATCGCCGAGCGCGGAGCCGAGCCTCGCGAGCAGGCGCGCTCGGGCCCTGGCACCTGGAGTCTGGCCGCCGCGACCCTCGGCCGCGGTGTGGACGCGTTCACACCACAGGCTTCGGCGGTACCCGGCAGCGCGGCCGAAATCGCCGCGGTGCGCGCGGGTGTCGCGACCACCGAGGTGTTCCCGCTGACGTTGCTGGCCGTCGGTGGCCTGCTGCTGTTCCCGGCATCCAACGATCTGCTCACCATGTTCGTCGCGCTCGAGGTGCTGTCGCTGCCGCTGTATCTGCTGTGCGGGCTGGCGCGACGCAACCGGCTGCTCTCCCAGGAGGCGGCGCTGAAGTACTTCCTGCTCGGCGCGTTCTCCTCGGCGTTCTTCCTCTACGGGGTCGCGCTGCTGTACGGGCAGGCGGGCACGGTGCGGCTCGGCGGCATCGCGGACGCCATCGCCCAGCATCCGGAGGATACGACGCTGGCACTGCTCGGGATCGCGATGCTGGCGGTCGGGCTGTTGTTCAAAATCGGCGCGGTGCCGTTCCAGTCGTGGGTGCCGGACGTGTACCAAGGCGCCCCCACCGCGATCACCGGTTTCATGGCGGCAGCCACCAAAATCGCTGCCGTCGGCGCATTGGTGCGCGTGCTGCAGGTCGCGGTGCCCGGACTGCGCGACGACTGGCGCCCGATCCTCGCTGCCGTCGCGATCGCCACCATGGCGGTCGGCGCGGTCATGGCGATCACACAAACCGACGTGAAGCGCATGCTCGCGTATTCTTCGGTGGCCCATGCCGGTTTCCTGCTCACCGCGCCGGTGGCGGCCAACGACCGCGGCGTCGCCGCGGTGCTGTTCTACCTTGCGGCCTACGGCATCGGTACCCTCGGTGCGTTCGCCGTGGTCAGCCTGGTCCGCGAACCGGCAGGCGAGGAGGCCACCGGCCTGCCCCGGTGGGCTGGTCTCGGCCGCCGCTCCCCTTGGCTGGCGACGGTTTTCGCGCTGTTTCTGCTTTCGTTCGCAGGCCTGCCGCTCACCAGCGGCTTCGTCAGCAAGTTCGCCGTCTTCGAGGCCGCGGCGTCGGGCGGCGCGGCAGCACTGGTGATCGTCGGCGTGATCTGCAGTGCCATCGCGGCGTTCTTCTACCTGCGCGTGATAGTGCTGATGTTCTTCACCGACCCGCCCACCGACGCCCCTGTGCTCGTCACCCCGCCGCTGACCACCACCATCGTGGCGATCACCGCGGCTGTCACATTCGTGCTCGGTGTCTTCCCGCAGCCGCTGCTCGAACTGGCCGACCAGGCGGCCACATTCGTCCGCTGACCGGCCTCGGGTGATGCCGCCGCCCCGACCGCGGCGGCATTGCCCGCGCCGGATCGACGCGCTATGCGCCGCGCCGCCGCTCCAGCGCGCTGGCGATCAGCACACGGGCGCGGTCGCCGTACTCGGCCTGGTCGGCGAGGATCGCGAAGGTCTTCTCGTGCAAGGCGATCTCGGAGGGGCGAGTGATGGTCAGCTCGGCCGAGACCGTCTCGGTCAGCACCTGCGAACGGTCGTAGATGACGAAGTTCGTCGCCGGCGCGCGATAGTCGGCGCAGACCGGGATGATCCCCAGCCGGACCCTCGGATTGGACATCACCGCGAGCAGGTAGGCCAGCTGCTCGGCCATGGTGGCCGCGTCGCCGACCATCCGCCAGAGCGCGGCCTCGTTGATCAGGAAGTGGAACCGGTGCTTCGCCCGGTGGAGCACCTGTTTGCGGGCCATCCGCGCGGCCACCGCGTCTTCGAGGTCGTCGCGTCCGCCGGTGACCGCGATACACGCGGTGAGGATTGCGCGGGCGTAGCCCTCGGTTTGCAGCAGTCCGGGCAACGTGTCGGGGGCATACCAGCGGATCTGGGCGGTCTGTGCCTCCAGATCGATCGACTGTCTTTGTCTTCGCGCATGGCCGGAGGCGACGGTGCGTTGCCATTCCAGATACATCGACTGCAAATTGCGCGCGTTGGCAACCAGATCGTCCAGCACGGCGGTGTTACCGCACGCCTCGCACCAGGCGGCGAGGTCGGCTTCCGACGGCGTCTGTTTGCCGCCCTCGATCCGGGAGACCTTGCTCGAATGCCAGCCGCATCTGGCCGCCAGTTCCAGGCCGGTCAGGTGGGCGGCACGACGCAGTTCGCGCAGGCGCGCACCCAGCGCCGCGCGTGCGTCCGACACACCGTTCACTCGCCCACGCGCTCGCTCTCGTAATATCGTTGATGATCAATACCCTTGGGCCACAGACGTTCCCGCACCTGCAGGCAGCGGCCGACCAGGACCGGGTCGCTGGTGATCGACAGACCGGTGAACGTCCCGTCCGCGGCGAAGGTGTTGAACGCGACCGTGTTCGCGTCGAACAACCAGTAGTCGTCGTGCGGCACGTCCGCGGGGTCGGCCAGATGCCGCGGCAGCCAGCGCACGGTCTCGCCGGTGGCGATGTTGTCGTCGGTCGCGGACAACAGCCACCGGGTGTAGTCGGAGTGCGGGACCGTCACGACGCGGAGGCGCTCGAGTGTGACTCCGCGACCGGCCGACTCGACCATCAGAGCGTCCCAGGCTCTCCAAGACTCGGGCTGTTCCTCTCGCTCGTACGCCATTCCGGCATCGAAGCGGCGCAACGCTTCCTGCTCGTCCTCCAGCACGTAGAAGTCCCTGACCTCCAGGTGGAAGGCGCGGAATCGAGCCGCCCGGAACAGCGGCTCGAAACAGCGGTCGCCGGCGACGTGCAGCATCAGCGCACCACCACGGCAGTTTCGTGGCATGCGAGGGTCAATTGCGCGAGCAGCGCGGGATCGGTGACCGGTTCACCGGCCACCAGCACCGAACCACAGGTTCCGGTCGCCTCCACCGGTAGCCGCATACCCGGCTCCAGCCAGTCCAGCAACTGGTGTGGCACGAGGACCGTGCCGGTGCGGTCGGTGGCGTCGCCCTGCACCACGAGCACACCCGTGTCGGTCGCGTATACGGCGGGGCAAGCTCCATGATCGGATCCGGATCCGAGAAGTCGCAGGTTCATAGCTGATCCTTTGCGGGAGCCGATGGGCGGTGTCGTGCAATCGTCCCCACCGGACGGTATGCAGGTCAACGCACTTCGCAAAGTCACGCAAAATCATGGCGGCGGCACCGGTGCGCTCTTACCGTCGATGCGGCACCTCGGGAACCCACCGCGGCGAGTTCGATCCCGAGTTGCCTTTTCCCCGAAGGAAAGGGCTCCCACATGATGAGACGACCCAGGACTGCCGCCGACTTCGCGGTGCTGGGTGTGCTGGCGCCGGGCGGCCTACTCACCGTCGAGCAGCTGGCTCAACAGGCGCGACTGACCGCATGGTCGGTGCGCCGTGCGTTGTTGCGCCTGCAGTCGCGCGGCTTGATCATGGATGCCCACAACCGCGGCCGCTGGGCGATCACGCCACGGGGCCGCGGCGAGTGGGCCGCGAAGGGACGCCGATTCACCCTATGAACCGAAACAGCATGCCCGCCGCGGTGTTTCGGTTTTCCGCTCAGACGTTTCGCGCCGCAGCGGCCCTCGGCCGCGCCCGCCACGTGCGGGCAACCCCCGGCGGGCCGTGACGCAGGCCGTGCGATACCGGAGAGCCGGGTCGTCCACCAACTTCGCGCGGCGGGCAGACCCGCCGAATCACAGTGTGCTCAGGATTTCCCGCATCCGGACGACGAACGCGGCGGGATCGTCGACGAACCCGATGTGGCCGCCGGGGAACAGGGTGGGCACCAAGTCGAGGGCCGCGGCGAGCGCGCGTGAGGTGCGATCGCAGAATTCCCCGGCGGAGTCGGCGCCGATACCGACAACGAGCCGGGCGCGCGTGTCGAGCAGGGCGACGATGTCGGGCTCCCAGGTGGTGGTGCCGCGGATCTCGTGGGCGAACCAGTAGCGTTCGCTCGCCACCTGCCGCGGGTCGCGCTCGGGCCCGAACATCTGCTCGAGCATCGGCTCCGGCATCGGAATGTTCGCGGCAGCGAAGAACTTTCGCCACGCGCCGAGCACATCGCCATCGGCGTAGGTCGCGATCAGGTCTTCGGTCGCGGCACGGTGGGTGTCGCGGTCGGCGACCAGCGCGCTGATCGGCGGCTCGTGCGCGATCACTGTCGTGACAAGGTCGGGGCGAGCCTGCGCCAGTGCCAGCGCCGTCACCGCCCCGCCGCTCGAGCCGAAGACCACCGCGGGTCCGGCGTCCACGTGGGTGATCAACCGGGCAAGGTCGTCGGCGCGCAGTTCCGGGGTGGAGTCCTGGGCGGGGTCGTCCAGCGTGCTGTTCTGGTGTCCGCGCGGGTCGGTGGTGAGCACCGTGTGATCGGCGGCGAGCAGGTCTGCCGAGGGCGCGAACGCGGCGGCGTCCATCGGCGCGCCGACCAGCACGACCAGCGGTCCGGCACCGCGTAATTCGTAGTAGAGGTGAGCGCCGGGGACGTCCAGAGTGCGCGCGGTGACGGCGGACGGAGTCTGGGTCATGAGTTCTCCTCGTGGGTGTCGTTCCTGTCCACGTATGGGGACGGTGCACACGAACGGAATTCATCGCCCGGCCGCTGTCGTCCTTGCCAAACCTAGGCACATTAGGTTATATCCTAACTATCCTAGTTTTCAGGGAGGGCGGCGGATGATGGCGCGAGCGGGGCTGACCGCGGAACGGATCACGCGGGCCGCGGCCGATCTCACCGACGAGATCGGCCTGGACAACCTCACGATGTCGGCGGTGGCCCGGAAGTGCGGCGTCCAGGACGCGAGCCTGTACTCCCACGTCAAGAACCTTCAGGACCTGCGAACCCGGGTGGCCGTCATGGCGGCTATCGAGAAGACCGACCTGATCGCCGCCGCCATCGCCGGACGCGCCGGACGCGACGCGCTCGCCGCCTACGCCCGCGCCTGGCGCGACTACGCGCTGCGCTACCCCGGTCGCTACGCGGCCACCCAGCTGCCGATGAACCCCGACGTGGCGCAGACCGCGACCGGCGCCCTGCGTGCCGTCGAGCTGACCTACGGCATGCTGCGCGGCTACAGCTTGACCGAACCGGATCTCACCGATGCGGTTCGTTTGCTACGCAGCACCTTTCACGGATACAGCGTTCTGGAGTCGACAGGCGGCTTCGGGCATGCGCGCTCCACCGCGGACTCTTGGGAACGCATCATCGACGCCCTGCACGTCGCACTCGAGCAGTGGCCGTCCAGTCAGAAGGAGAAGTAAGGCATGCGATCCGCCACCCTGAAAGTCCCCGGGGCGACTCTGTATTACGAAGTGCGCGGCACCGGGCCGGTGCTTCTGCTGCTGTGCGGCAGCGGCGGCGACGCGGCCGTCTTCGACCCCGTCGTCGAGCCCCTGGCCGAGCACTTCACGGTGGTCACCTTCGATCCCCGCGGCTACTCGCGCAGTGTGCTGGACGCCGACGCCACCGTCGACATCGCGGTCGAGGTGCAGTGCGACGACGCCCACCGGCTGCTCGAACACCTCTCGCCCGCAGGCGAAGCCGCCTACGTGTTCGGCGGCAGCGGCGGCGCGGTTGTCGCGCTGGACCTGCTCGCCCGGCACCCGGCGCACCTGCGGCTCGTGGTCGCGCACGAGCCGCCGTGTTTCGCGGTGCTGCCCGACGCGGCCGAACACAAGGCGTTCGTCGACGAGGTATACGAACTATTCCGCACCGAGGGTCTTGCCGCCGCAGGCGCGCGCTTCCTCGACGGCATCGGCGGCGGAATGCGTCCCATGCCCGATCCCGCCGAACTACCGCCGCGCGCGGCCGCAATGATCGAACGCATACACGCGAACGCGCCTCGCATGATGGCGCACGAATTACGCGTCGTCACATCCCACCAGCCGAATGTTGCGGCCTTGGCACCCCTCGCCGACCGCTTGGTCCTCGGCGCGGGCCGCGAGGGCAGGGGCAAACTCCCCTACCGCCCGGCCGAGACACTGGCGGCGCAACTGCACATCCCTTTGACCGAGTTCCCCGGCGGACACAGCGGATTCACCGACGCACCCGCCGAATTCGGCGAGCTTCTGCTCGATCTGCTGCTGGCTGCTCGCGTGCGCTGACCATCGCACCGGTCGGCTCGGTCGCGCTCCGGGCTCGGTCTCGACCGCGCCTGCGATGTCGTGTGGCGCACCGAGCCCCTCGGTGACAGCCGATTGCCAAACTTCGCCGCGTGCGGTCCAGCGCGCGGGTTCCCGGAGCGAATCACGCCGAATCCTCCGCGTGCCGAACGCCTGCGCCGCGGCGTGCCGACCCGATGCGGTTGACATTGGTTTCGATCCACTCTCGCAGCGCCGCGATGGGGACTCGCAGGCTGTGGCCGAGATCGGTGAGCGTGTACTCGACCCGCGGCGGCACGGTGGGGTGCACGGTGCGGACCACGAAACCGTCGGCCTCCAACCGACGCAACGTCTGAGTCAGCATTTTCTGCGATATGCCCTCGATGCGGTGGTGCAGGTCCGTGTACCGCATGGTGCCCTCGGCCAGGGCGTCCACGATGAGCACGGTCCACTTGCCTGCGATGTGGTCGAGCATCTGCCGGGTGGGGCATTTCGCGGAATAGACGTCAGCGGGCAGGCCCGACGATTCGACGTATGTACGCACCTTTTGGAGTGTAGCGCACAATAAGGTGCTGTCTTCCTATTGGTGCGTAACTAACCGATAGTGTGAAACATGGAGAAGCAAGCCCTTTCGGTTTCCGAGGCCATCCGCGGCCGCCGCACCGTCCGCCACTACCGTCCCGATCCGGTCCCGGCCCAAGTCCTCGACGAACTGCTGGATCTCACCGTGCAGGCACCCAGCGCGTGGAACATGCAGGACCGCTCGATCGTCGTCGTGACCAGCGAATCCCGCCGCCGGGAATTGTCCGCCGCCGCCTACGGTCAGCCGCAGCCGCTCGAAGCGCCGGTCACGCTAGTTTTCGTCGCCGACAGCACGGCATGGGAAGCCCCCAACACCGACATCGCCGAACAGGCACGCCGCAACGGTGCTTGGAACGCCGAGTTCACCGCCCTTTTCGACAGCCGCGCGGAGTTCCACGACCTGCGCCGACGTGATCTGCTGCGGGAAAACGCCGTCAAGAACGCCATGATCGCGGCCACTTACACAATGCTGGCCGCCACCGCACTCGGGTTGGCCTCGGCGCCGATGAACGGATGGGATCCCGACCTGGTCAAGAAGGCGATCGGTATCGACGACCAACCCGCACTGGCCATCGCCGTTCTGGTGACAGTCGGATACAGCGATGCCACACCGCCGTATCCGGGACGCCGCGCCACCGAACGCATCGTCTTCCACGAGCGATTCGCCGCCTGAAGACCGGCGCGCAGGCGTTCGTCACCCGCCGCAGAGAGCATTCCAATTGCTTTCGGTTGACGTAATAATAGTGATGGATGATTCCATTGTCGGCAATCGGCCAAGTGGTGCTTACCGTGCCGCCGCCACGACGATCGAGCACAGCGGGACATCGGCGCCGCCGCGAACTCGGAGCGGTCGGCCGCACTCGGCACCTCGGTAAGCCGCGCTTCTCGGCCACAGTTGGCAAAGCCGGCGTCCCGCACCAGCGATCCGCCCTACCCCGGCCCGAGCAGCGACCGCAGGTCCGGCAGGTTGCCGATGCGCTGAGTCGCGGGACGCCCCGGAGCGTCGGTCTGCGGCGAGCCGGTTTCGCGTAGCCGGGTCCGCACCTCCGCGGGCGTCTTGCGTCCGGCGCCGGCACCGCTCATGCCCTGATAGCTCGCTACCGCGCCGACCACGATCGGCGACGCGCTCGAGGTTCCGCTGAATACGTCGGTGTACCAGAGGTCCTCGTCGGCGCCGCCCTGCAAGTCGCCGTAGCCGGTGGTGGTGACCTCCAGCCCCCAGCCCTGGGCGTCGACGCGCTCGCCGTAGTTGGAGAACGCCAGCCGGGAGCGGGCCGGGCCGTGATCGCGGCCGCGGAATCCCGATGGTGGCGCACCCGCGCCGACGATGATCGCCCCGGAGTCGGCCGTGCCGCCGCGAAAAGGGTTGCGCCACGTGGTCGGAAACTCCTGGGGGCGGGTGTCATACAGCGCGCTATCCAGATCCTCGCCGCCGTTGCCTGCGGCCTCCACCACGGTCACACCTTTGCCGATCGCGTACCGGATCGCCGCCGAGTCGTCGGGCCACCATTCGATCGGAATGTAGCCGCGCTGGTCGGCCCGGCCCGTGTAGTCGAATCGCGGGCCGGGACGGTGCACTTCGAGCAGCATCACATCGCCGGGATGCAACGCGTCCGCGGCCGAACGGATCGCGGCCGCCGATCCGGACCCGAAGATCGATACCGCCCGGATATGGGCCTCCGGCACGATGCCGATGATGCCGTAGGGGTTCACGTCACCACTGATCACGCCCGCGACAGCGGTACCGTGGTCACGCCAGCCCCGATCCGGTGATGGTGTGCCTCCGATCACCCCGCCCTGGTTGACCTGCAAATCCTCATGGGTGAACCGCCAGGATCCCTCGACATCTACCACCCGGACACCCGCGCCGCGCCCTCCGGGAACCGTCCACGCCCAGTGCGCGTCGATCCCCTCCGGCGCGGCGTCCAGATACCCCTGGCGCGCTGCGAAATCCGGGGTGACCGGCGGTGCGTCGGCAGCGGAACGAGCGGTGACCGCGACGACGCCTTCCGGCGCGATCGGCGGTTCGGCGGGCGGTTTCACATACGCTGCCGCCACGGTGTCGTCGTCGCGCAGCTGCGCAGCGAGTTCGTTGAGTTCGCCGTCGACGCCGCGGGCGTAGAAGTAGTTCAAGTATTCCGACCCGGTTTCTTCGAGCGTGGTGCCGGTGAGCCGGCTCTGCAATCGATTGGCAGGCCCGAAGATCCGCAGCAGTTCCCCACCCTCCGGAAGCCGCATGCCCAGGTGTGACTGCACGCTGCGGCTCTCACCGAGGGCGCTCGGCGTGATCGCGGCATCGGCGGTGTGGGTGACCACGATCAGTTCGGCGGGCGATCGGAACTTCGGATGCTGGGATGCCATGGTGCCCAGTCAACCCGGAGGGAGCGCCGGTCGCCACCGCGCTCACCTGTCCACGGGTGCGGTCGGCGCCATCCCGGGTAGCACGACCACGCCGGACCGGGTGGCCGTGCCGCTGAGGACCTCCAGCGCGCCGATCGCCATCAGGCACAATCCGACCGCCCAGCCGAGCGCGTCCAGCGAATCGAACGGCAGCGCACCGACAATCACGCCGAGCGTCAGCGTGATCAAGCCGAACACCTCTTGCCGTGCACGCCCGGGCAGGTCATCGACCCACACCGCCACGGTGGCATGACAGATTCCGCGAATCGTCCAGGCGAGCCCGATCCAGAACGACAGCAGCAGTGCCGAATTGCCGCCCGCGAAGCACAGCATCGCCAACAGGGCCGACATGACGCCGCTGACCAGCACCAGCACTCGCAGGGCGGTGGCGAACCGGGCGCCGACCGCGAGGATCAGCTGGAGCACGCCGTTGAGCAGAAGGTAGCCGCCGGACAGCAATTCCGCTGTCGGCAGCGACTTGTGCGGCCACACCGCTAGTGCCACACCCACGATCATCGAGCAGGCGCCGACCACCAGTACCGACTGCCGGGCTCCGCCGGCCAGTGGTTCCGTCCGCCCTTCCACCACAGTTTCGGGCATAGCTACATGATATGACCGATATTCGGTTAGCGAACCGTTTGCCCCGTTGGCGCACCGATATTCGTTCGACGCCCCGGCACGGGACTCGCCGATCCGAGCCCGAGTGTCGCGAACGACCGAGGGAGCTCGGTCCTGCCGACCGGGAAGCAAAACCTTACTGTCGCGGACGGCGGATCGCTGGGCCGCGTCGGACTCCACCTCGAATTACCCGGCGAACAGGACGAATACCCCACCGGCGGTAGTGCCGTCCGCGCGCGGCCAGGGGCGCGGTGACATGGCCGGAACCCGATCTTCCGCCTTGCGGCGTCCAGAGGCGATTGATCCGCACGACCCGCTCGCCTACCGGGACGTAGGTGCGGGATGGCCTGTCAAGTGCAGAATCGAATCCCGGTGCGGGGACAGGAGAGTCGGCGACATCTCGAGCCGCGATGTTCGATGATCACGTGGCCTCGCTCTCGCCGGATCCAGTAGCGGGTGGTTTGCGACGTATTTCGGCGAGGAGTTCGTCGAGTTGGGCTTCGGCGCGTTCGGCGCGAGCGAGGGTTTGGGCGCGGGCTTCGTCGAGGGCCGCGAGTCGCTGGGCGGCTTCAGTGCGAACCTTGTCGATGGCCGCGGCGGCGTCGGCGCGAGCCGCGGAGAGGTCGGCGGCGGCGGCGCGGCGGAATTCGGTGAGTTCGGCGCGAGTGGTGTCGAGTTCGGCACGCACCCTGCGCCATTCGGCCCGCGCCTCGTCGGCGGCTTCAGCTCGTTCTGTCGCAGCCTGTTCGGCGCGCTCGGTCGCGCGTTCGGCGTCGGTCGCGCGTTGGATGGCGAGCTCACGTTCGGAGTTGGCCGCGCTGACCTGCGCGGCTGCTTCGCGTTGGGCGTGCGCGATCTCCGTTTCCGCGTGGCGCTCCGCGCGCTGGACCTGTTCGGCGGCATCGTGTTCGACGCGTTCGATTTCCTCGGCGGTCTCGCGGCGCACGGTGCGGATCTCGGCTTCGGCGTCGCTGCGCGCGACGAACACGTCATCGGCTGCTTGCTTGGCGACTCGTTCGACTTCCCGCAGTGCGTCCTCGCGCGCCGAGTTCGCCTCGGCGATCAGCCCTTCGGCCCGTTCGGCGGCATTCACGGCGTCCTCGGCCGCCGACTCGGCGAGGGTCCTCGCTTCCTGCGCCTCCCTGCGTGCCTGCTCGGCCGCCACCGCGGCGGCCTCGGCCTCGGCAATCCGCCGCGCCGCGTCCGCCTGCACCGCTTGGACCTGAGCCTCGGCTGTGGACGGGTCGGCGAGCGTGGACAATTCCGCGACAGCGGCATGCAACGTGGTGTTCAACTGACCGGCGAGCCCCCGGAACTGGGTGAGCAGCTCATCAGCACGCAATCGCGCGGCAGTCACCGGACCCTGTTGCGTCACAGTGACAACGGTGGCGGGGGCCTCCGATTCCTTTTGCAGCCGTTGCCGCTCTCGCCATGCGCGCCATCGCGTGTGATCCGGATGGTCGCAGTACTCCGATGGCCGACCGGGCCCGCCTCCCCGCGTCAAGGGACGAGAGCAGCCCGGATAGTTGCACACGTTGGACACCGCGAAATCGTAACGTTGGCTTCGTTGTCACCTCGGCACCTATGGTTCCGCACGGATCACCGCCGAACCGCGCGAACACAATGAGCGGGTGACCGCCGAGACCGTAGCCACGATCATGACAGACATCGGGATCGCGAATGGTCTTGTGCGCGATCCGCGACGAACACCCCCGTCGCGTGCTGATACGCCTCCTCGACGGTGTCCTCGAACGTGGAGCACGCCGGACCAGAGCGGACGCGGAGTGTGGGCGGGACACCGGCGGCGCTAGGCAACTCCGGTGCAACGTGGCACGATCACGAAGGTGACCAGCAAACCCGCCGCGCAGCAACACCTGCGCGACCTCGCACGGCTGCGCCGCGTCCGCGACCGCATCGACCGGGGGTACGCCCAGCCGCTGGACGTCGAGGCGCTCGCCCGCGACGCCCACATGTCGGCCGGGCACCTCAGCCGCCAGTTCCGGCTCGCCTACGGCGAGTCGCCGTACGGCTACCTGATGACGCGGCGCATCGAGCGCGCGATGGCGCTGCTGCGCCGTGGCGACCTCAGCGTCACCGAGGTCTGTTTCGCGGTCGGCTGCCAGTCGCTGGGCACCTTCAGCACTCGCTTCACCGAGCTGGTCGGTATACCTCCGAGCACCTACCGGCGTGAGGCGGCGCTCGCGACGGCGGGAATGCCGTCGTGCATCGCCAAACAGGTGACCAGACCGATCAGGAATCGAGAAGCGCAGACCCGTGAGCCGCGCCTAGCGTGACTGGCATGGACATCACCATTCACGCGAGCTTCCTGCCGCACAACGACCCGGAGGCTGCCCTGGCCTTCTACGGCGAAACCCTCGGTTTCGAGGTCCGCAAAGACGTGGGATACGGCGGGATGCGCTGGCTCACGGTCGGTCCTGCCGACCAGCCCGGCACGTCCATCGTGTTGTATCCGCCGGGTGCCGACCCGGGCGTCACCGATGAGGAGCGCCGCACCATCGAGGAGATGATGGCAAAGGGCACCTACGCTGCTCTGCTGCTGGCCACCAAGGACCTCGACGGCGCGTTCGATCGGGTGCAGGCCGGCGGCGCCGAGGTCGTCCAGGAGCCGACCGAGCAGCCGTATGGCGTTCGCGACTGTGCCTTCCGCGATCCCGCGGGCAACTTGGTCCGCATCCAGGAGCTGCGCTGAGCCGTCCGGCAATCGCAGCCATGACCTGCACAGACGGCACAGTGGATTGCCCGCGCGCGACGGCCTGGTTGCCAGCGGCAGCGATCCGAGGGCAACCACCCGAGCTGCTTTCCGACCGATGAGTGCCGCCCCCTCCCGCGCTGGGCGTCGTCGCGACACCGAGCATCCGCTCACCCACGACAAAGAGGTCTGGGTGAGGCGGGTGAGGGTGCGGCCCTCGACGCGCTGCCGCCGGAGCAGGTGACCGGTTCGTCGCGCACAGCCTCTTCGACCCGGGTGCTCCGAGCCACGCAGTGTCGCGGGTTTCCCCTCGCGCCGCATCCGGGCTTGGCGCGAGGTGCGTGCTCGACAGCCGCTGGTTGGCCTGACGCCCCGGCCGAGCGCGCCGCGCGGCCGGGCCACGGGCCGAGGCGGCGTGGTTGCCTCGGTTCTCGCGCCCCGGCCTACAGCGCCGAAGAAGGAGAACCGGACGCACTGCTCGAAGCTGGTTAGATCGAGCCAGGCGACGCCTACGGAGACCGCGACGGCGGCCCCGCCTAACAGATGGAGACACGATGAGCATGACCACGAGGACGGATACGCAGTTGCCCGCACCGTACGCTGCCGACAGCCACGATCTGATCCGCGTGCACGGCGCGCGCGTGAACAATCTCCAAGACGTCAGCATCGAGATCCCGAAGCGTCGGCTGACCGTGTTCACCGGCGTCTCCGGCTCGGGCAAGAGCTCGCTGGTGTTCGGCACGATCGCCGCGGAGTCGCAGCGGCTGATCAACGAAACCTACAGCGCGTTCGTGCAGGGCTTCATGCCGACGCTCGCGCGGCCCGAGGTCGACGTACTCGACGGCCTGACCACCGCGATCACCGTCGACCAGCAGCGGATGGTCGCCGATCCCCGCTCCACGGTCGGCACCGCCACCGACGCCAACGCGATGCTGCGCATCCTCTTCAGTCGGCTCGGGCAGCCGCACATCGGTCCGCCCAGCGCGTTCTCCTTCAACACCGCCTCGGTCCGGGCGAGCGGTGCGATCACGGTCGAACGCGGTGAGGGCAAGACCAAGGCCGTGAAAGCGACCTTCAACCGCACCGGCGGTATGTGCACACGCTGCGAAGGCCGGGGCACGGTCTCCGATATCGACCTCACCCAGCTCTACGACGACTCCAAGTCGCTCGCCGACGGCGCGTTCACCATCCCCGGCTGGAAGTCCGACAGCTTCTGGACGGTGCGGGTCTACGCCGAGTCGGGCTTCGTCGACCCGAACAAGCCGATCCGCAAGTACACCAAGAAGGAGCTACAGGACTTCCTCTACAAAGAGCCGGTCAAGGTGAAGGTCGACGGCGTCAACCTGACCTACGAGGGACTGATTCCCAAGGTGCAGAAGTCGTTCCTGTCCAAGGACCCCGAGGCGATGCAGCCGCACATCCGGGCGTTCGTGGAGCGGGCGGTCACCTTCACCATCTGTCCGGAATGCGATGGCACCCGGCTCAGCGAGGCGGCTCGCTCCTCCCGGATCGGCGGGATCACTATCGCCGACGTCTGTGCGATGCAGATCAGCGACCTCGCCGAATGGGTGCGTGGCCTCGACGACCCGTCGGTCGCGCCCTTGCTCACCGCGTTGGCACATACTCTCGACTCGTTCGTGGAGATCGGGCTGGGCTACCTTTCGCTCGACCGGCCGTCGGGCACGCTGTCGGGTGGCGAGGCGCAGCGCGTCAAGATGATCCGCCACCTCGGCTCCTCGCTCACCGACGTCACCTACGTCTTCGACGAGCCCACCATCGGCCTGCACCCGCACGACATCCAGCGGATGAACGACCTGCTGCTGCGGCTGCGCGACAAGGGCAACACAGTTCTCGTCGTCGAGCACAAGCCGGAGGCGATCACGATCGCCGACCACGTCGTCGACCTCGGCCCCGGCGCCGGTACGGCGGGCGGCACCGTCTGCTACGAAGGCACCGTCGAGGGGCTGCGGGCCAGCGGCACCGTCACCGGCCGCCATTTCGACGACCGCGCCGCCCTCAAGAAGACGGTGCGCAAGCCCGCCGGCACGCTGGAGATCCGCGCCGCGGCGGCGAACAATCTGCGTGACGTCGACGTCGACGTCCCGCTGGGGGTACTCTGCGTCGTCACCGGCGTCGCCGGTTCCGGCAAGAGCTCACTGATCCACAGTTCCATCCCCGCCTCGGCCGGCGTGGTGTCGGTCGACCAGGCACCCATCCGCGGCTCGCGGCGCAGCAACCCGGCGACATACACCGGGCTGCTCGACCCGATTCGCAAGGCGTTCGCGAAAGTCAACGGTGTGAAGCCGGCGCTGTTCAGCGCCAACTCCGAGGGCGCCTGCCCCACCTGCAACGGCGCCGGAGTCATCTACACCGACCTGGCGATGATGGCCGGTGTCACCACCACGTGCGAGGAGTGCGAGGGGAAGCGGTATCAGGCAGCGGTGCTCGAGTACCACCTCGGCGGCCGCGACATCAGCGAGGTGCTCGCGATGTCGGTGACCGAGGCCGAGGAGTTCTTCGGCGGCGGCGAGGCGCGTACGCCGGCCGCGCATGCCATCCTCGCTCGGCTCGCCGACGTCGGGCTGGGCTACCTCAGCCTCGGCCAGCCGCTCACCACACTGTCCGGCGGCGAGCGGCAGCGGCTCAAGCTGGCCACCCACATGGCCGACAAGGGCGGCGTCTACGTCCTCGACGAGCCGACCACCGGCCTGCACCTCGCCGACGTCGAACAGCTGCTCGGCCTGCTCGATCGGCTCGTCGACTCCGGCAAGTCGGTCATCGTCATCGAGCACCACCAGGCGGTCATGGCGCACGCCGACTGGATCATCGACCTCGGCCCCGGCGCAGGCCACGACGGCGGCCGGATCGTCTTTGAGGGCACCCCCGCCGACCTCGTCGCCGCCCGCTCCACCCTCACCGGCGAGCACTTGGCCGCCTACGTCGGCGCCTGACCAGTCCTCAGCCAGCGCTGCACTGCCGCGCGGAGTGCCTCTCGGTCCGCGGCGTCCGGGTGGGGTGCTGCGGTTGCCCAGGCGACGTAGCAGTCCGGGCGGAGGAGCAGCGCGGTGGGCGAGCCGGGCTGGGGGCGTGCGGTGACGACGTCGAGTCGGCCGTGCCATCCGGGCAGCGTTCCCGCCAGGCACGTGTCGTCGGTCAGGTCGAGCAGCAGTGGCCGCGCGGTCCTGGTCAGTTCAGCCAGCCGGACTGTCCCGTTCGGGGTGCGCAGTTCCATGTCCGGGGCGAACCGGCCGATGAGCGGGTGGGTGTCGGCCGCGCCCATGTCGTAGGGGATGTCAGCGCCTGCGGTGAGGGCCGCGAGACGCTGCACGGTGTCCTGGTCGCGCAGGAGTTCGGAGAACAGTGCGCGCAGGGAGGTGACGTCGCTGCCCGGGGCGATCAGTGCGGATTGCGCTTGGGCGTAGGTGACCATGCGGGACGCGGCTTGCCGACGTTCGGTCTCATAGCTGTCCAGCAGCTCGGCCGGTGCGTCGCCGCGGATGTCGGCGGCGAGTTTCCAGCCGAGGTTGGCCGCGTCCTGCAGGCCGAGGTTGAGACCCGGGCCGCCTCCTGCGGTGTAGATATGGGCGGCGTCGCCGACCAGGAACACGCGGCGGTCTCGGAAGCGATCGGCGATTCGGGTGTTGCCACCGTCGAGCCGACGCAGCACATGCGGTCCCTGGCCGGTGGGCGGGCCGAATGGCACGTCGGCGGCGAGTACTCGGCGAACGCTGGCCAGAAGCTCGTCGAGGCTCATCGGAGCGTCGGTCTCGGGCTGGTCCCACTCGATGGTGCTGATCAGCGGCGGGTGACCCGGGAACGGCGCGTAGGAGAACCCGCCGCGCTCGGTGCGCAGCGGCAGGAACGGCCGGACGGTCCCGTAGCCGGGCACGGTCAGCGCACCGGTCTCCGGGTCCACCCAATCGGACGGGACGGTGGCGTGCGCCGCCCGGCTGGTCGTGCGGTCGTAGGTGACACCGGGAAATCCGATGCCGGACAGCTTGCGGGTGACGCTGTGCGCCCCGTCAGCGCCGACGAGATAACGGGCCCGCAGGCGGTAAGTTCGGTCCGGGCCTGCGACGTCCACGGTCACCGCGTCGCCGTCCTGCGTCAGGCCGACGACCTCGTGCCCGCGCCGGATGTCCGCGCCGAGCTCGCCCGCACGCTCTTCCAGAACCTGCGTGATGTGGCGCTGCGGCGCCGCCAGCCCGTAGATCGGGCTGTCATCGAGCAGGCTCAGGTCCAGTGGCATCGCCGCGAACATGAAGTAGGTGGAGTTCGGTTGCGGCGGTGCGGGGCTGCCGCTGAGCCGCTCGTAGAGGCCCCGCCGGTCGACCAGTTGCACGACCTGGCCGAGCAGCCCATTCGCTTTCGGTTCCTCGCTCGGTGCGGCCAGCCGCTCCAGCACAAGAGACCGGATCCCGGCCAGGCCCAGCTCGCAGGCCAGCATCAGCCCGTTCGGGCCACCTCCGCTGATCACGACATCGACGGTCACGAGTGACTTCTCCTTTCGGTCGAGCATGCGGACCTCAGGCTAGGAAGAAACTTGCGCGCACGCAAGTTTGCGCACACGTACTAAAGGTGCAATGCTGGGACGGTGACCACACGACGGACGGGGTTGCGCGAGCAGAAGAAGCAGGCCACCCGGGAAGCGTTGCGCGAGGCGGCGCTCCGGCTGGCGCTCGAGCGCGGCCCGGACAACGTGCGCGTCGATGACATCGCGGAGGCCGCCGGCGTCTCCCCGAGGACCTACAACAACTACTTCTCCAGTCGTGAACAGGCGATCGTCGCCGCCGTCACCACCGAACGGGAAACACGGGTCGGGGCCGCAGTGGCCGACCAGCCCGCCGACGTCCGCCTCGCCGATGCCGTCATCGACGCGATCGTGGATCAGTACACCGCCCAGGGCGACCCCGGTCGCGACGTGCTGCTGCTGATCACCACGCGCCCCGCACTGCATGACGCGTTCGTCCATACCGCCACCGCGATCGAACATCCTCTCGCCGACGCGATCGGCGAACGCCTCGGCGACGCCGACCCGCACACCGCCCGCGTGCTCGCGGCCAGCGTGACCGCCGCGGTCCGTGTCGCGCTCGAACAATGGCTGCAACCGACCCCCGCGAACAGCGGACTCGTCGTGCCGTCCGGCGCACTACCGCAGCTACTCCGCGCCACACTCGCACCACTCGCCCCGGCATTCGACGCCGCCCAGAAACGATCACACCGCCCGCATAAGTGAACCGCAACCGACCCCCCGAACAGCGGACTTCAGCAGATTTCCCGGTTTCCGTCGAGTAATGGACCGCGACTATTTCGGGCCACTCTGATCATGTCGGCTGCTGGGCGATGGGGGCTCGCCGTCTACCAGATGAATTGTCGTTCCGGATGCGCGCGATTCAAGGGCACAATACATACGATCGAACGGGGTCTTCGTATCGCCGATTCCCTGGTCGGTGGCCGACCGGAAGCGATGTAGTGCGGTCGCTGCCTGGCACTGCCGCGACGTAGTGTGGCGCCAGTAGGGCAAGTGAGCAGGGCGGTGATCGCGACGAGTTCAGGGTGGGTGGTGGCTCGGCACTCGCCGCCGGCGATGTTGTCCCGAGCGGAGGGACCGACCGACGCGGTAGTTGCGTCGGCCAGGAGTCCCGGAACGGCGTGACCGGATCAGGACGGCAGAGTGCCTGTAGTCCAGACGGGTGCGGTTTCCACGCGTGAGAATCGCCAGCCTTCGGGGGTGCGGACGGCGTCGAATCGGTAGCCCCCTCCCGCTGCGAACAGGGGTTCCGGGGCCATCCTGCCGTCCACGGTGGATGTCGGAACAATCGCGAGGACTGCGTTCGCCCGGACCGCCGCGCGGTCGCCCGCCAAGTCGATCTGCACGTTGCTGATGTAGTGCGGCTGTCGTCGTTCGTTCGAATGGTTCCGACTGGCCAACGCGATCACGGCGTCACGTCCTTGCGCCTCGCCGCCGGGAGACTTGGCCTTCACGTCGGCGGTGTAGATCGTGTTGAACGTGTCGAATCGACCTTCGTCGAGGGCGGTTGCAAGACGGTCGACCAAGGCATGGATCTCGTGACGGTCCAGCAGTTCTCGCAGTTGCCGCCGGGTGGAGTCATCCTCGGTCGCGGTGGCGCCGGTCGAGCACGCGGCGGCCAGCAGCGCCAACGGCAACGCAAGGATCGGGAGTGTACGGCGGAGCTTGTTCATCGGGCCCTTTCGACATTATGATTGGTCGCCCCAACGTGGGCTAGGCCAACGATAACATTTGTGGGTCACACCAACAAGCGTTCCCGACCGACCCGCAGGAGCTGCCGGCTGCTGCGGTGGCGTATGGGTAGAGCACACCGTCGAGTTGGTGGCCCAGCTCGTGGGCTACGAGCCGGGCCAGGCCACAGTGGTAATCGGTACTGTCAGACGGCAACGACCGCGAGGTCCGCGCCGCGGGATATGCCGCAGCCGATCACGCTGACCCGGTTGACGGCGTTGTGCTGGGTTCGGTCGGCGAGCAGCGGTAGAGCTTACCGTCGATCGTCGCCCAAGTTTGGCTCCTACCCAGGTACTTGCACTGGTCGATGTCCGACTGGAGGTAGAGGCCCCCCACGCAATGGGTGACAGCCGAAATAGTCCCCTGATTCGAGCTGTACTCGACGCAGTCGGGCGCCGGCTCGAGCTCCTCCGCCTGCGCAACGGCCGTACCGCACAACAGCATCGGCCCTGCGACCAGCAGACCACCAACGATCCTCTTCAGCACGAAGACTCCTCTCGATTTCTCACCGGCATCCTGTCGGGCAGTGATCATGACACATCGGCATCAAATCCGTTGAGCCCGCACCAGATTCAGGCGCCGGGTAGCACGACCTCAGCGCAGTCAGGCGGACCGCGACCGCCTACCCGTACCGGTCTTCGCCGGTGTCGTGAACGTCTGGGTGTCGTTCTGGCGTCCGATGCACCGCTGTCCTCCGCTGGGTGGTTGCTCTGAGGACCCCGGCCGTCGTCACCGATAACGCTGCACCGCTCTGTCTTAGTGGGTGGAGTCCTTGGGTTGATGATCCCTCTTGCGACAGAGTGCAGGATGGCTGCGCGGGTGTGCGTGGAAATCGCCCCCGGCCGCGCATTAGGGTCTGACCGCATGGCAGTCCTCTCCCGTCCCATCGGAAGCCTGGCGATCGTACTCGGTGTGGCCGTTGCGATTCCGATGCTCGCGACCCTGGCCTTCGCGGCCATCGGCCACCCCGAATGCGCGACCATCCCGCAAGATGTGGGCCCCTGCGGATACTGGGCCCGTGTGGCGGAATACGGGCCGTTCATCATGCTGTGGGGAACGGTCGTCACCGCAGGCTTCGGAGCAACGGTGTGGCTGGTAGTCGTCGCCGTACTCGGTCTCTTCGCAGCGCTACGCCCTCGCCGCGAGTAATCCGGCACCGGCTCAGCGGACCAGATCCTGACCGGCCGTCAATCTACTCGTCCATCTGCTGTACGCGCATGAGGGCATGAGCCGCGCCCGCCAGCTCGAAGACCAGACCGAACAAGCCTGGTGTTCGACCTGGCCACCAACGCCGTGATCGCTTGGACCACAGAGTATTACGGCCTGGCGGTGGAGCAGATGCGCCGGGCGGGGCGACGCATCGACGACGATGTGCTGGCACATATCAGCCCGGCGCACAGCGAGAACATCAACTTCTTCGGCGCAATCGAGGTCGACATCGACGCCGAGCTCGGGCCGACGGGTATCGGCCGCTCCGGGTCCGCGACACCCTCTTCCGACCTGGACCCCGTACTCCGGCTGCCTCTCACCTACGTCCTGTAGTGGCGATGAGCGAGCGGTAGGTCGCGGGTAGATCCTGTGTGTCAGCGCTCTCGTTCCAGCTGGGCGAGCCGGGTGAGGGCGGGTAGCGCGGCGGCGAGAGCCTGACGGTGTGCGGCGCTCAACTCGGAGACCATCGGAGCCAGGTGCCGGACCCGGTCGTCGTGGCGGGTTTGCCGCACCTGCCGGCCCGCCTCGGTGAGGTGCACGATCACGGCCCGTCCATCGTCAGGGTCACGGCGGCGCAGCACCAGCCCGTCGCGCTCCAAGCGCGCGATGAGTTGAGTGATGCCCGGCTGGGTCAGCTGCTCGGTCTCGGTCAGATCGCTCAGCCGCGCCGGGCCCCGGTGAGCCAGGGTGTCGAGCACCGACAGTGTGGTGAACGGCAGCTTCTCCCGTACCGGGATGCGGATGTAGACGCGGTTGAAGTCCTCGATCACCGCGGCGAAGGTGTCCACGTCGAAAGCGTCGATGTCGTCCACACGAGCAAGTATATCCGGGACTTATAAAAGTTGATTAAATAAGCTACTTATGTAAGGTGGACACCCTAACGGTGCAGGAGGCCAGATGAGCGACAGAACCCGCGATGTGCGACCGTTCCCCTTGACGCCGACGGAGATTCACGTCCCCGACAGCGTCCTCACCGACCTGCGGCAGCGCCTGGATCTGACCCGCCTGCCCGAGGATGTCGGCAATGAAGACTGGTATTACGGCGTGCCTCGCAGCTATCTCCAGGAGCTCGTCGACTACTGGCGCAGCGGATACGACTGGCGCGCAGCCGAAGCCGAGATCAACACCTACCAGCATTACAAGATCGAAATCGACGGGGTGCCAGTACATTTCATGCGCAGGCCCGGCGTCGGCCCGAATCCGACACCGCTGATTCTGACACATGGCTGGCCCTGGACGTTCTGGCACTGGTCCAAGGTCGCCGACTTGCTGGCGGATCCAGGGGCGCACGGCGGTGATCCGGCCGAGGCGTTCGACGTGATCGTGCCCTCGTTTCCCGGCTTCGGGTTCTCCAGCCCGCTGGCGAACCGCCCGGATCTGAACTTCTGGAAGGTCGCCGACCTCTGGCACACGCTCATGACCGATGTTCTGGGCTACGAGAAATACGGTGCCGCCGGCTGCGACGTGGGCGCGCTGGTCACCGCGCAGCTCGGCCACAAGTACGCCGACGAGTTGTACGCCATCCACATCGGATCCGGACTGAAACTCACCCTGTTCAACGGCGATCGCGCCTGGGACTTCAGCGGCGGCCTACCGATTCCCGACAGCCTGCCCGCCGAGGCACGCGCACGAATCGTGGAGCTGGACAAGCGTTTCGCCGTCCACCTGGCCGCCCACCTCCTCGCCCCCAGCACCCTCGCCCACGCCCTGTCCGATTCCCCGGCGGGCATGCTGGCATGGATCCTGGAACGTTGGTTCAAATGGAGCGACAACGGCGGCGACATCGAAACCGTGTTCAGCAGAGACGATCTCCTCACCCACGCCACGATTTATTGGGCCACCAACACCATCGGCACCTCGATACGCCTCTACGCCAACCACAACCGCTACCCCTGGACGCCTTCCCACGAGCGTCTGCCAGTCGTGCAGGCCCCCACCGGCATCACCTTCGTCGGCTACGAGAACCCACCCGGCATCAGCACCGCCCAACGCGTCGAACACTTCCGCGCCAGCGACCGCGCCCAGTGGTACAACCACGTCAACCTCACCGTCCACGACCACGGCGGCCACTTCATCCCCTGGGAAATCCCCGACCAATGGACCGGCGACCTACGCCGCACCTTCCGGGGACGGCGCTGACACGCAACAAACTCAACACCAGGCGAATACCCGCACATGCCGCCTGTCGCGCGCTCGGCAGCTTTACCCGAGCGATTTCGCTACCCCGGATAACGGGCTGCTGCTGTACGAGACGTGCGCCCGCGTCGAGGAACTGCTGCAGATCAACATCGAGGACCTGGACCTGGCCGGCCGCAGCGCCCCGGTGAAGTCCACAGGCGCCAAGCCCCGCCGCCGAGGCCGGGCCGCCCGGGTCGTCACCAGCTCGACACTGCCACCGGACCAACGCACCGGGTCGGGAATGAGAATCACTGCCGCCCAACGTCTCCAAAACGAGAATCGCATCCGTGCTACTATCGAACGGCTCTTGCGCGGGGAGATTCCGCCCGGCGGGTGTTGCGATGTCAAGCCCCTCGCCGCCCAAGCCGGAGTCGACCGCACCGCCTTCTACGGCGGTCGGCCCTACGCCCATCTGAGGATGGAATTCGAGCAACGCCTCCGCGCGATGCAACAGGCCGGCGACATCCCGGACCCCCGCGGCACCCAGATCTTGTGACGCGAGGCCGACAACCGCGCGCTCAGCGAGCGGCTCGCCGAGGCCAGCGCCACGATCGACAAACTCACCGACTTCCGGACGCTCACCCTTGCCGGAATCGCCGCCCAGCACTACGAAATCCAGCGCCTCCGCACCGCCGCTTCCTCAACTCCGATCGTCACCCGTCCGCTACATGCCCCGCTGGACGGTCATCATCCCCCTGCTGACGGAGGCGCCGCAAAACCCGAAACCACTAGCCCGACAGTCAGATCCAACCCCAACCAACAGAATCGAGAAGACAATGACATGGTCGATACCACGAGTCACCACCGGTGCTGAACGCCACTTGATCGAGAGCCAGCTCGACCGCAACCGAGCCGAATTGGTCAATACCGTGCGCGGTCTGTCCGAAGAAGACGCCCGCCGTCGCCTCGTTGCGTCGATGACCACCCCGATCGGATTGCTCAAGCACGCCGCAGTCGCCGAACGGATCTGGTTCCAGCACGTCCTGGCAGGCCTGCCCAAGAGCGAATGCGACGGCGGCACGACGGCGGGCGACGCCAGTTTCGTCGTCGACGACAACGAAACTCTGGCCGACGTGATCGCCGAATTCGAGCGCGCCAGCGACCGCTCCCGCGCGATCGCAGCGGAATTCGACCTCGACGACACCAAGACACACCCCCACCTCGGTGACGTCAGCCTACGGTTTATCTGCCTGCTCCTGAGCGAGGACTTCGCACGTCACGCTGGCCACGGCGACATACTCCGCGAGCAGATCGAACATCCCGCCCTGCTGAACACCGATGCCCCAGAACAACCCTAACCAAGTGATGGAATAGCGGCTCCTGCGGAACACGGGGGCTCGATTGTTCGCTGTGGCCCTCAGTGTTCGAGGAGGAAGGTGATGACTCGCTCAGCGACGGTTTGTCCCGACTTCCCTTCGGGCCCGAAGTGGTCGAGTCCCTTCATGGTGTCGAGGGTGGCGTTGGGGAGTGTGTCGGTGAGGGCGTCGAGTTCTGCTCGGGTTGTCGAGGATGTGCGGGTTCCGCGAAGGATCAACGTCGCGGCGGTGAGGTTGGCGAACTCGTCGAGCCGGTCCTGCTGGGCGGCCAATTGCTCATGCTCGGCCAGGTTGGCTTCCAGGAGCGGACGCATCCGCTGCCATCGTTGTCCGCGGAACCCGATGCGCAATGCGGCGCGCAGATACCAGTGCGGCAGCTTGGTCACGAATCCCGGCGCGCCGCCGGATCCCTGAATGAAGTAGGCGAATGCGCCGTAGGGATCGCCGGCGGCCAGGCGGGCGCGGTAGAGAGCCATCCATTCGGTGGCGACATGCCCGCCGGGGGCTCCCGGCTCGTAGAGGGCTATGCGGTCGAACACCGGCGACGACCGCACGGTTTCGAGTATCGCGAGTCCGCCGTAGCTGTGACCGAACGCCAGTCGCGCGCCGGTGTCGGTGTGAACGGCGAGCAGGTCGTCGACTTCTTTCTGCAAGCTGTAGTCGTGCCCGAGTGGTCCGCTCGCGCCGCGCCCGCGCCGTTCGACGAGATGCACTGTGCAGGACTGAGCCAGTTCTGATGCCAGCGGCAGGTAGTCCTGTGCCGTGGACAGCGCGCCGCCAACCACGATCACACCAGGTCCGCTGCCCATCGATCGGTAGCTGATGGATGTGCGGTCCGCCGAGACGACCGAGCGTTGCCGAGTCGACGCGACAGGGGTGCCATAACTCATTTGAGGGCCTCCAGATGCTCGAAGGTGGTCAATAGGCGCGCGGTTTGCCGCGCGTATTCGTCGTAGGGCACACCGCTTTCGGCGACGACGGCCGCCAGCCTCTCTTCGAGGCCCTGCTGGGCGGCGGCCACCAGCTGTTTCCCTTTGCCGGTGAGGCTGAGCCGCCGGCTTCGCCCGCCTCCCGGGTCGGGTTGAACGACGAGTAACCCCTCCGCGGCCAGGACGGCCGTCATGCGACTGACCGACGGCTCCGTCACGCCGAGCCGGTCGGCAAGCGCCCGTTGCGTCGAGGCCCCCAACTCGCCAACGAACGTCAAAGCAAGGAATCGACTGTAGGACACGCCGTGCTCTGCGCGCAGGATTCGGTCTGCCGCCCTGTCCAAACGGGCCGTGAGAACGTGCAGGTCGAAGCTCAGTTTCCGCTCCATCCCTCTAACTTAACATGCTAAGTTAGCGAGGTAAGTCACTGCCGTTGGCTCGCTCAGCTGCTGCGGCGCAGGGCTCCGGTCGGCTTCACCAGACTCACTGAGTCGGGAAGGATCGGGGCGAGTCTAAGTATCGGATGAGATCAGAATCGGGTTCGAGCTCGAGGGGGCGTTCGCTGCCGAGGTCTTCGGCCCATCGGTAGAGACGTTGATGGCGGCCGGGCCCGCGTCGGCGGCCGCCATGGATGCGCCATCCGGATTCAGCGAAAAACGCCGTGCGCGTTCGATGGTCGGCGGCGATCCGCCGCCAGTAGGGCGAGATGAGCAGGGCGGTGACGTCGACGACCTTCGGGTAGGTCGCGGCGAGAAATCTGGGATCGTCGACAAAGACACGCCCTCGACCGACCGCACGTCTGACCACCGATAAGTGAACCTTATCGGCGGTCAGATTCGTTGGGTGTCACCGAAAATCGTGCATTTCAATACGTTTCGTTTCGTTTGTCGTGACGCTACGAATTATCAACGAAACATCGCGAAAACTGTGCACCCCCTTCGCGTGTCAGTTCTCGCTAGAAGTGGCGAATTCTCAATCGATCCGACGAGATCCGTCGTCGCGATCTCCTGCACGAAGATCCGCGCCATGCGGCGGCGCGTCCGTGAAGACTCCGGCCGACCCCGGACCCCCTCATCGGGGTCGAACGACCGCGACAGCGTTGTACGGTGTGGTCGGCGTCGGCGACGTGGTGAAGCGGGCGTTCGGCAGGTACAGGCACTCTCCGAACGCCGCGACGGTCGTCGGTATGTCGAAGCGCGGATCGGTGACGCGCCGCTCGACCGTGCCCGTCGTGCCCGCGCGGTCGAGTGCGACCACGGCGATCGCGTTGAGCCGGTTCTGGACGACATACAGCGTGTTGCCGTGCAATAGCAGTCCATCACCGCCCGGCACCGCCTCGGCGCCGAGAGCGACCTGCCGCGTCGTGCCCGTCGCGGGATCGATGCGGAAGAGGTGGCCGGTCACCGACTGCACGATGATCAGCGCGGTGCCGTCGGGCGTGCGCACGATCCCGTTGGCGTTGATCGCTCCGGGCACGTCAACGATGTCGCCGGTCAGCGGACGTCGTATCACCGCCGCGGGCGGCGGCAGCGCACCATCTCGGCCGAGGGGCAGGTGGTACAGCACGGGTGTGCGCGAGTCGGTGAACCACGCGCCCGTGGGTGTGAGCACCACGTCGTTGACGAACGTGTCCGGCGGTGTTGCGAGCCGGTAGCTCGCCAGCAGCGCGCCCGTACGGGTGTCCACGACGCGGGCGTCGCCGCCGGTGCCGCCGGCGACGAACAGCCGACCGCGATGGTCGATTTCGAGCCCGAGCGACGGCGTCCCCGTCCCGGGGCTCAGGATGTCGCCCTGCCCGGTCACCAGGCTGACGCGGTAGATGGAACCGTCTGCCCGCGAGCCGAAGTAGGCCACCGGCAGCGACCCGATCGCGATACCCTCCGGCTGGAACCCCGTGGGTAGGTCGATCGTGGCGGGGCACACCGGGCGGTGCGCCGCCGCACGGTCCGCGGGTACCAGCACCACGCCGAGGCAGGCGAGCGCAACCGAGATACCGAGCACTCGCTTCATCTCATCGTTCCCTCCATCGTCTTGTGCGGACGGATCCGCCGGCACGATCAGCTGCTTCCAGTCGGCGCCCGGGGTGGTCGGCGCGGGCGGTCTCGCGAACCCGATGTTCGCTAGTAACCGACGGTGAAGTGTTCGGCGCCGCGTGGGTTCTCGAGCTCGTCGAGGACGGCCACGGCAGGGTCTTCGGCCGAGATTCGGGATGCACCGTCGACGCCGGTGATGAGTGTGGTGGTGCCGCGGCGGTATTCACCGGTGCGACGTCCGGGCTCGAGGAGGGCGGGCGGGCTGAGATAGACCCAGTCGGCCGGGTGTGCTCGGCACGCCTCCAGTTGCGCGGCGCTGGCAGCGGCAATGGTTCGGATTGCCGGCGGCACGTACTCCGGGGTGTCGAGAACGAGCTGGTCGGGGCGCCCCGAAACCCGCAGCGGGGCGGCGCCGCCGACCACGAGGATGCGCGTCCGGGCAGTCGTGGCCGCGTCCAGCAGGGCCGTCGTGGTCATGGTTACGGCGTGTTCCTGCCCGGGCCCGGGGCGGGTCGCGGCCACGATCGCGTCGGTGCCGGTGAACAGTCTGCTCATGTGGTCGGTGTCGTTCGCGTCGCCCTCGACGGCGGTCACGCCGGTCGGCAGGGCGGCAGGCCGCTCTTTCCGGAATACCGCGATGAGGTCATGGCCTCGGCTCGCGGCTTCGTTGACGACGCGCGAGCCGACCATGCCATTGGCGCCGACAACGGCGATCTTCATTCGAGTGCCCCTTCAGGGTGTAGGCGTCGAGACTTCAGGCGGGTGAGCGGGTGGGCGCGGGAAGCTGTCCCGCGACGATCGCGGCGAGTGCGAGCCCGAAACCCACCAGTTGGATCGAGCCGAGTGTCTGGCCGAGCAAGAGCGCGCCGAGCACGGCGGCGACCAGCGGCGAGAGCAGGACGAGAACCGCGACCGAGGTCACGGGCAAGGTGCCGATGCCGCGGAACCAGAGGACATAGGCGATCAGACCGCCGACCAGACCCAGCCACAGGTAGCCCAGGGCGGCGGCCGGGTCGATCGCGGGAGGGGGTCCCTCGACCGCGAATGTGACGGGCACCAGGAACAGGCCTCCCGCGGCGAGTTGCCAGCCCGCGAACGCAGTAGGAGTGGCCTCGACGGGACGACCCCAGCGCTTGGTCAGCGTCAGCCCGAGCGCCATCGAGGCCGCGCTGGCCAGGCCCGCCACGATCCCGGTCGTGTCGAGCGCCGCGGCCGGCCCGATCACCACCAAGCCGACACCGGCCATGCCGGTCACTCCCCACGCGACGCGCCAGGCGGAGGGTTGCTCGTGCAGGATGATCACCGCCAGCACGGCGACAATGAGCGGCTGGGCCGCAGCCAGAGTCGCGGCAACACCTCCCGGCAGGCGTTCGGCCGCGATGAACAGCAGCGCGTTGAGCAGGCCGATGTTCAGCACGCCGAGCACCGCGGCCTTCCACCACCATTCTCCGCGCGGCAGGATCCGGGTGATCGCCAGCGCGATCAGGCCCGCGGGCAACGCCCGCATGACCGCCGCGAACAGCGGATGTCCCGGCGGCAGAAGCTCGGTGATGACGACATAGGTCGTGCCCCACGACGCGGGAGCGATCGCCGTGAGAGCGACGCGAGACAGACTTCCATAGGGAGCTCCCCTGCTGGTCCCCTCGGAAACCCGCTGTGCTGCTGGACTATTCACACACACAATCTCACCCAGCAGTCATCAATGAGTCCAACACATGTTTGTCACCACATCAATCGTGATTCAAGATTGATCCGTGGAACTCCAGCAGATGCGCTACGTGGTCGCCGTCGCCGAGACGAACAGCTTCACCCGGGCGGCCGAACGATGCCTGGTTGTCCAGTCCGCTCTCAGTCACCAGATCGCGCGCCTGGAACGAGAACTCGGCGCCAGACTATTCGAGCGCACCAGCCGCCGGGTGCGGCTGACACCGGCCGGTGCAGCGTTCCTCCCGGCCGCCCGCCAGTGTCTGGACGCCGCCGAGCGCGCGGCCGCCGAGGTCGCCGCGGCTGTCGGGGAAGTACGCGGACGGCTCGCCGTGGGCCTGATCCCTACCGTCGCCGCGGTCGATATCCCGGGTGCGCTGCGTGACTTCCGCCAGCTGTACCCGCACGTGCGCATCAGACTGCGTGTGGGGGCGAGCGAGGACCTCGCCGAGCAGGTCGAGCAAGGTGCCATCGACGTGGCTTTCCTTGGGCTGCCGACCACAGCGCGACCGCAAGGTGTCGCCGCCCAGGAACTCGCCCGGGACCGCCTCATCGCCGTGGTCGCGCCGGACCATCCACTCGCCGACGAACCAGCCGTCGACCTTCGCAGGCTTTCTTCCGAGGTCTTCGTGGACCTTCCCGCCGGGACAGCAGGACGTGCCCAATCCGACCAAGCCTTCGCAGCCGCTGGTCTCGACCGTGACGTCGCCTTCGAAGTGACCACCGCGGACTACATCGCTCGACTCGTGGGACCGGGCCTTGCCGTGGCCATGCTCCCCTCCGCCTACGCGCCTCAGCTGGCCGGTGTAGTCACCATCGAGGTAGCTGATGCGCCGGCCCGCGTCGAGTACGCCATCTGGAACCACGTCAGCCGCACGCCCGCGGCGACCGCCTTCCTCGCCATTCTCGGCATCACGGCCCAGAACTCCCGAGGCTGACGAACAAGACGACGAGATCCAGACCGACCAGCTGATCGCCCTCGGCGTGCCGCGTGAGCGGATCTTCGTCGACAAAGAGTTCTCCGGCACCCGCCATGCAGACCCGATCGACCGGCACCATCACCTCGGCCAACGCGTCGTAGGTCGAAGAGCCTCGATCTCGAAGAATTTCAGCAGCAGACCGAACCCGAGGCGAGCCGCGCCCGTCTTGTTCCCCACCAGCCGCATTGCTCACCGACCAACGTCCACGACCCGATCAGATCTCCTCGGTCGACCACTCCTGAAGCACGCCGGGCAACAGTAGACGAATCAGCCTGCGCGCGAAGCTACATTGCGGCTCGGCCGACTTCAGGATTCCGGGCCATCACGGCACAACATCGACACGACCGGTGAAGCGCCTCGGATCGTCCATGCGAGCGGGTCGGCCCACATGGTCCGTGCCCCGCCAGACATCTGGCGGCCGTTCGATGCCATGTCTCGTCGAGCCGATTTTCACGGTGTCCAGCCACCGTTGACCGGACATCAACGAGCTCGGCCTTCGGGTTGTCGAAGGTGGCGATAGAGGTGCCGTAGGGTGGAATCTCGCGCGGAAACCTTGGCGCGAACTGACAGTTGCCACGGGAACGCGGGAGCCGAGACATGGACGATCGATCCACCATCGTCGCGGTCCCCGAATCCGTGCGCACGGAGTTGCGCCGCGGCGTCCGCAGTGTGCTGGTCGACACTGCCGCGCTGCGGCTGGTGCGGGATCGCTTCGACGACGATCAAGCCGGTTCGCTGCGCCGGTATCTCGAAGCCTCCCAATCACCGAACACCTTGCGCGCCTATCGCGCCGACTGGGTTGCCTGGTCGGCGTGGTGCGCCGCCGAGGGCAGGCAGGCTCTTCCCGCTGATGCGCTCGACGTCGCTGTCTATCTGGCTGCGGCCGCCGACGCGCACCGCGATGCGGGTGGATGGGCGTTCAGTCCGGCGACCTTGGAACGAAAGTCGGCCGCCATCGCCGCGGTGCACGCCGCGAACGGACTGCCCTCCCCGACCCGGTCGGATGTGGTGCGGCTGACCTTGCGCGGTATCCGCCGCACTCGCCGCGGGCAACCCCGGCGTAAACGCCCGGTGCTGCTGCACACTCTCGACCAACTCCTGGGTGGGCTTCCCGAGCCGGGCTGGCCCACCGAACCCGCCCGGCGCCGGGACGCGCTCGCCCTGCTCGTCGGTTTCGCCGGAGCCCTGCGCCGCAGCGAACTCGCCGGACTGCGCATCGGCGACGTCGAGGTGAGCATGGACCACGCCACCGGCGAACCGATCCTGCTGATCCGGCTGCCCGCCACGAAGACCGACCCGACCGGCGCGACCGAACAGCGCGTGGCCCTCCCGCGCGGCCGCCGACCGGCCACCTGCCCCGTCTGCGCTTTCGCCGACTGGCTGCGTCTGCGCGAAATACATATCGCCACAGGAACTTCCGGTGTCCGTGGCTGGCTGTCCGAGCTCCCCACCGGCGCTGCCGACATCCACCGCTGCCACGGATTCACCGGCACACGCACCGACTCGGACCTTCCCCTTTTCCCCACCATCACCCGGCACGGTGCCATCGCCGACCACGCTATGTCCGGTCGCGCCGTCGCCGAACTGGTCAAGCGCTATGCCGCCCGGGCCGGGCTCGACCCCGATCTCTTCTCGGGTCACTCACTCCGCGCCGGGTTCGCCACGCAGGCCGCACTCGGCGGCGCCAGCGACCGCGAGATCATGCGCCAGGGCCGCTGGTCCAACCCGCGCACCGTCCACGGATACATCCGCACGGCCAACCCCTTGGAAGACAATGCCGTGACCAAACTCGGGTTGTGACATCGGTTTTACCCACCCGGACACAGGAATAGCCGATCAACTTCGCGCCGCTGACCGAAGACTTCGACACCGTCCCTCGTTTGCCATCCGCACCTCGTCCTCGACGGACACCCGGTGGTGCGCCCTACTTCGGTGCCTGAAAGCCGCCGATCTTCTGCTCGAGCAGTTCGGCCAGCCGCAGCGGGGTACGGTCCTCGAACATCGGACCGATGAGCTGCACTCCCACCGGCAGCCCCTCGGGGGACCGGCCCGCGGGTATGGCGGTGGCGGGCAGGCCGGGCATGGTGGCCACACCGGCCCAGACGAGCTGGTCGAAGTACGGGTACTCGACGCCGTCGATGTCGATGTGGCGGTTCTCCAGACCTCCGTTGTGGTCGTGCGGGAAGGCGGGAGTGGGCGTGATGGGGCACACCACGACATCGAACTCGGCGAAGAGCTGCCGCCAGCCGTGGCGGTGGAGTTCGCGACGGTTGTTCGCCTCGACCCAGTCGCGGTGGCTGAGCACCATGCCGCGCAGCCGCGCCGCATCGAGACTCCGGTCGTCCGCGCTCAGGGCGGCGGCGTGGGTCTGCAGCTGTTCGTACACGTCGACGGAAATACCTGTGGCGGCGTTCGACAGCATCAGCAGCATGTAGAGCGTCGCCGCTTCGGTCGGATCGGGCAGCAGCGGACTGCGCCGTTCGACGCGGGCGCCCTCGTCGACGAGCGCCGCGGCGACCCGGTTCACGCCCGCCCGCACCGCCGATCCGGTCGGAATGAGCGGATGGTCCTCGATGATCAGGACACGGAAGTCCGACAGCCGCTCGTGGCGCGCGGGCGGCAGTGCGACGTCGTAGGCGACGCCGTGGGCCAGCGGGTCCGGTCCGGCCATCACGTCGAGCAGCAGCGCGAGGTCGCGGGCGGTGCGCGCCATCGGGCCGACGACGGCGAGGTCGAGGTCGATCGGCAAGGCCGGCGCGGACGGCGCGACCATGCCGCGGGTCGGCGCCAGCCCGAGTGTCGGCTTGTGCGCGTAGACACCGCAGAAATGCGCGGGGGTGCGCAGCGAACCGGCGAGGTCGGAGCCGATGGACAGCGCGCCGAATCCGGCCGCCAGGGCCGCCGCCGAACCGCCGGAGGATCCACCCGACGTGCGGCCGTGATCCCACGGATTGTTGGTGGTGCCGTAGATCTCGTTGAAGCTCTGGATATCTCGCAGCATCAACGGCACATTGGTCTTACCGAGCACCACCGCGCCGGCGGCCTTCAACCGGGACACCTGTACCGCGTCCTCGGCCGGCACATAGTCCCGCTGCGCCGGCATGCCCCAGGTCGTGGGCAGCCCGGCCATGTTGTAGGACTCTTTGACCGTCACCGGAATACCGAGCAGCGGCCGGTCCTCGCCGCGGGCGAGCGCCTGGTCGGCACGGTGTGCGGCGGCCCGCGCACGGTCGAAGTCCGGTACACAGATCGCGTTGATCACCTTGTCGTCGCGCTCGATGTGGGCGATCGCCTCGTCGGTCAGTTCCACCGAGGTCACCGCACCGACACGCAAGGCAGCCGCGATCTCTTCGGCCGACCGAAAATTCCACTCCATGAATCCGACGCTATTGGCCTGCCGCAGAGGACATAAAATGCCGCTTCGCACAACGGGAAAGTCGAACGGACCACCTGCATTGGTGAAGTCACGCACTCGTTGTGCCATCGAGGACGGCCAACCCCAGGTCACGGCGTCGGCAGTGGGCCAACTCCCCTAGCGCAGGGCATGAGAGGCCGCTTCGCACAACGGGATAGATGTCTCAATGCTCATCGGTTCGTCTCCGGCCACGGACTATTCGCCCGGCCGCCGACCATGGCGACGCGCGGCGGGGATCGGTGTGAGCCTCGAACATGCGACACCGGCCAGCAGACGCTCCCGCTGGCAGACCACGTCGAAGTGCTGACGGCAACCGAAGGGTAGGTCCCCTGCGCAAGCCCCAGCATGTTTGCTGCAGATATGCTGGAAGAGTGCTTCCAGTGCCGGCGCCGATGCTGGCCGTCTCCGGACGGCCGCCACGGGACGGCCGCCGAGTGCGACATGGTGTTCGTGAACCTGTTCCGCGGAGTGCTGGGCAAGCCGATGACCTACTCCGCTGTCAAGGACATGTTCGACCGGCTTGCCGCTGCTGCTGGGTTCGCTGCGCGGCCACAGATGTTGCGTCACAGCGGCACGACCCGCTGGGTCCGCTCGGGTGTTGACCGTGACGTCGTGCAAACATTGCTCGGCCACGTTTCGGCCGGGTCGATGAATCCCCAGGTCGCAGGTTCGATTCCTGCCGAGGGCACATCGAAGATGGGAACGGAACCGGCGCGTTGCGAATGACGCGCCGATTCCGCCCGTCCACCTGGGCGGTGGGCGCGTATTGCCGGGGTGTCAGGGTTCTGCGTGCCGTGTTGCGGGTGGTGGCTAGGGTTTGGCCGACGAGTGTGACCCGGTAGGTCGCGCGGTGGTGGGTTTTGTTGTACCGGATCTCCAGGCGCAGCGCCTCGAACAGTGACCGGGCAAGTTCTTCGGGCAGGTCCCGGATGTCGACGGTGCCGGTGGGCAATGCGTCCAGCAATGCCGGGGTGGGGGTGAGCAGGTCTTCGGCTTCCAGCTCGGTCAGCTGATCGCTGAGCCGGGATTGCTCGTCGCGAAGTTCGGCGCGGCGGGTGTTGATGTCGGCGATCATCTCTTTGTCGGGCTCGTCCATGAGTTCAAGAGACCGGACGAGGCGTTTGCTCTTGGTTCCGACTTCCACGATGTCTCGGCGCAGTGCGGAGATCTTCTGTTCGCGTTCCCGGGTGACGCTGGCGTCGAGGTCGCTGCTGCCCAGCAGCGAGCGGCGGTAGAAGCCGAACACGTGGTCGTTTAGGAACGCATTGAGGTGCTCGATCAGTCCCTGCTCGCGGACGAGGAACGATCCGGCCGTCGGATGGGTCGGTTCGCGGTAGCCCTTCCTCGGCGCGCACACGTAATACGCGGACACCTTGCGGGTTTTGCCGAACATGCGTCGGTTGCAGTGGTCGCAGCACAGGTAGGAGCGGAACAGGTAGGACCGTTTGGTATCGGGGTGGGTGTTGACCACGCTGGTGCGGCGGCTGGTGTCGCGCTTCTGGCTTCTGCGTTTCTGGGCGGTGAGGAACACGTCGACGGTGATCAGTGGCTCGTGGACCGGCTTCTCCGACCACACCCAGTCCGAGGGTGGGTTGTACTTGCCGCCGTTGCTCTTACGCGCGCGCCGGTTCCACACCATGTGCCCGGCGTACTTGGGCTGATTGAGAACCTCTCGCACGTTGGACATGGTCCAGCGGCCGACCGCGCAACGGGGATCGACCGGCACTGGCGGCGGGTTCAGCGATAGGTCGAGGTTGAGGTGGTCGGCGATGGCCTGGAACGAGAGGCGTTCCTCGTTGCGCAGCCAGAAGATGCGCTGCACGACCGGGGCCTGGGCGGGGTGGGGTTCGAGCAGGGTCTTCTTCTGGCCCCGTGCGCGCTTGGCGGGCACGGGGTGGGAGACGAGTTTGGCACGGTAGCCGTAGCAGGCTTTGCCGACGTTGTATCCGGCCTCGGTGTGGACGGCGAACCCGTCCCAGGACTTCTCGAGCATCTCCATCACGTAGAACTCGGCGATGCCCTGTTTCATCCGGCGGGTCAGGGTCTGGGTGGCCCGCTTCTCTTTGCGGCTGCCCGATTGCCCGATGCGGAACGGCTCGTCGGCGGCCAGCAGACGCACCCCGGCATCTTCGAGTTGTTTCTCAATCGCGGTGCCCGCGTGCGTGCGCCGCGCGATACGTTCGATGGACTCACAGATCACGTAGTCGAACCGCCGGTCAGGTCGCTGCGCTTCGGCGAGCAGGTCCTGAATGCCACCGTCACGCGGGACCGGGATGTCGAACTGCTCGTGCACGTTCGAGTGGCCCCGGTCGGCGGTGTCTTTGCGACCTGATTCGATGTCCCAGAAATGGGCGGTGATGCCACCACCGTCCGGCAGGGCCAACTGGCTGTTGGAGTACTGGCGCGGTATCGACAAAGTTGGGTCTTGCAGGTCGCCGGTCGAGGTGCGGCCCGCGAACGCCATGCGGTGAATCACACCACCGTCGTCGCCGATTGCGCCGTCTTTACCAGCGGAGCCGCCTAGGCCGTGTTTAAGAAGTGGGCTGATGTCGGCGCCATTGACGCGTAGTTGCCTGTAGGCGTTGGGTTTTCGCGTGTCGTTCCCGGGAGATGGGCGAGGTCTCCGGTAGATGGTTTGTTTACCAAGACGAACCGAATACCGGAGACCTCGTGACCAGCGTAGCGGCATCGAGGCGTGCGGACCTGACCGATGAGCAGTGGGCGGCGATCGAGCCGCTGCTACCTATCGGTAAGAAGCCCGGGCGCCCGCCGAAATGGATGAAACGGCAGCTCATCGACGGGATCCGCTGGCGGACAAGGGTAGGAGCGCCGTGGCGGGACGTGCCGGAGCGGTATGGGCCGTGGCAGTCGGTGTACGGGTTGTTCCGGTCCTGGCAGCGCGGCGGGGTATGGGAAGCGATCTTGTCGGCGTTGCAGATCTGCGCCGAGGCCGCCGGGGACATCGTTTGAGAGGTCAGCGTGGATTCCACGATCGCTCGCGCCCACCAGCACGCCGCTGGCGCGCGTAAAAGGGGGATCTACAGGTCGAACCGCCAGGCGGGGTTGCCGTCGAGCCGGCCGACCACGGCCTGGGGCGCTCTCGCGGCGGGTGGACCACGAAGCTGCACTTGGCGTGCGAGCAGGGCCGTAAACCTTTGGTGCTGTTGATCACTCCTGGTCAATGGGGTGACAGCCCGCAGTTCGCGGCAGTCCTCGATGCGATCGAGGTCCCCCGCTTCGCGACTGGACGGACCCGCACGCGACCAGACCGCGTGTTGGCCGACAAGGCCTACAGCTCCCGCGCCAATCGCGCCTACTTGCGGCGGCGAGGCATCAAAGCGACCATCGCGATCCCTGCCGACCAACTCGCCCACCGCCGACGGCGAGGAACCGCCGGTGGTCGGCCCCACGCGTTCGATACCGAGATCTACAAGCAGCGTCACGCCGTCGAATGCGGCATCAACCAGCTCAAACAACACCGCGCAGTAGCGACCCGCTACGACAAACTCGCCGTCCGCTACCTGGCCACTGCCCAGATCGCAGCCATCAACGTTTGGCTCGGCAACGGCCACTTGTTAAACACGCCCTAACCTTGAGCACCACGAAAGACCTTCCCCCGGAATGATTCACGCCATACCCTCGGTCTGACCGGCGGGTCACAGGGTACGTCGGCATGCTACCTCAGCACGCCGACGGGGAAGGCCCGGCGAAAGGTCGCGGTCAGGCTCCGGTCACGACGCCACGATGTGATCGATCAGGAGGAAGAAACAGGGATGAAATTCGGTATGCTCTTCGCGAACACGGGGACGATGGGCGAGCCGGCGGTTGCGGCCGACCTGGCGAGGACGGCCGAGGGGTTGGGGTTCGAATCCCTGTGGGCCAGTCAGCATGTCGTCGTTCCCGCCGATTATGCGTCACCGTGTCCCTATACCCAGAACGGTCGGATGCCGGGCGGCGACGATGTGTCGATCCCGGATCCGCTGGTGTGGCTCGGGTATATCTCCGCGGCGACGAACACCATACGGCTGGCGACCGGCACGATGATCGCTCCCCTGCTGAATCCAGTCGTCCTGGCCAAGCAACTCGCCACGCTCGACCACCTCAGCGGCGGGCGGGTCGAGGCAGGCATCGGACTGGGCTGGTTGAAGGAGGAGTTCGACGCCGTCGGCGTACCTTTCGAGGATCGTGGTGCGCGTGCCGACGAATACATTTCCGCCATGCGAGCACTGTGGACGCAGCCGGTCGCCAGCCATCACGGCAAGTACGTCAACTTCGACAACTGCATTCTGCGTCCGCAGCCGGCCCAGAAGACCGTACCCATCCATATCGGCGGTAATTCCGTCGCATCGGCCAGGCGAGCGGGGAGCTACGGCGATGGATTCTTTCCGATGACCAGGGAGGCCGACGCGCTGAAATCGCTGCTGACCGAGATGAGAAATGCCGCGGTCGCGCAAGACAGGGATCTGGATGATATCGAGGTCACCGTCAGTACCACCCTCATCGGAAAGAACGCCCTTGCGGAACTGGACATTCTGCGCGGCCTCGGTGTCAGTAGGGTATTGGTCCCCGCGGCGCTGTTCTGGGGCGACCCGGCGGCGGCGATGCGGCGGTATCAGGCGGATGTCATGGTTCCCTTCAACGGTCGGTGACCCGCCCGGCAGGTAGCGAGATCGCCTGGGCCACCGCACATCCGAACATTCGGACCCAGCTTGCACGAGCAGGCCGGTCACCAGCATCGACGGCTGGAGCGGCATGCGGACACGACTCAGCCGTCGCCGGAACGTCGACTCGAACCATGGCGGCGGGCCGACCCGCGCGCTACGCTTCAGGAAATCACGTCAAGGGGAGGATTCACTATGGCTCGACTTCGGTTCGGGTACTTCATCGCACCTTTTCACCGCGCGGGTACCAACCCGACGCTCGCGCTACAGCGCGACCTCGACTTCATCGAACATATCGATGCACTCGGCTACGACGAGGCATGGCTGGGCGAACATCACTCGGCGGGCAGCGAAATAATCGGTTCGCCGGAGATCTTCATCGCCGCGGCCGCGCAACGGGCCAAGCGAATCCGATTCGCCACCGGCGTCATCTCCCTCTCCTACCACAACCCATTGTGGGTCGCGGACCGGCTGATGCTGCTCGACCATCTCACGCACGGCCGGCTGATCGGCGGGTTCGGTCCGGGTTCACTTCCGACGGACGCCGGAATGATCGGTTTGAGTCAAACCGATACCCGCGAACTCCTCGAGACGAATCTCGATATCGTTGTCCGTCTGCTGGCCGGCGAAACCGTCAGCGCGAAAACACCGACGCACGAATTGCGTGACGCTCGATTGCAACTCGCCCCCTATTCCGAGGGCGGGATACCGCTGGCCGTCGCGGCGGTCTCCTCCCCCACCGGTGCGCGGCTGGCCGGAAAGCACGGCATCGGCCTGATCTCCATCGGCTCGACGCTGACCCTCGAGAACTTCAACGCACTCCAGTACCACTGGGATATCGCCGAGAAACAGGCCGCGGCCTTCGGCACCCGGGTCGACCGGAAGAACTGGGCCCTGGCCGGGCCGTTCCATATCGCCGAGACCGACGAGCAAGCCCGCGAGGATGTCAAGTTCGGCATCGAGTCGTGGTTCCGCTACTTCCAGAAGGTGGCCGCCTTCCCGCACCTCACGGTGCCGGGCGAGCAGATCGACGAGATGATCACCATCATCAACGATCTCGGAGTGGGTGTCATCGGCACGCCGGAGCGCGCGCAGGCGCAGGTTCAGCGACTGTGGGACCAGTCCGGCGGATTCGGCTGCATGCTGCAGATGGCCCACGAATGGGCGAACCCCGCGGCCACCAAGCGATCGGCCGAGCTCTTCGCCGACGAGGTGATGCCGCACTTCCAGGGCCAAGCGCAGCCGACACTGGACGCCGCAGCCCGGGCCGCCCAGGTGCGCGACGAACTCGCCCAGCAGCACCAAGAGGTCATCGATCAGATGACGAAGAAGTACCACGACGAAACCGCTTCATAGCCACATCGGTATGCGCGAAAGAAGGCCACAGGTGCCTCCTGAAGAAATAGAATTCGACCCTTTCTCGGAAGACTATTTCAACGGACCGTTCGAGACGTATCGCCGGTTGCGTGAAGACGCGCCGGTCTATTACAACGAGAAGTACGACTTCTACGCTTTGAGCCGCCATGTCGATGTCGCGGCCGGGCACAAGAACTTCGAGACATATTCCTCGGCAGAGGGGGTGGACCTCGGCACCGTGCAATCGGGGGAACCTCCCATGCACAAGTCGATCATCACCATGGATCCACCCGAGCACCGCCATATGCGCGGCCTCGTCAACAAGGTGTTCACACCGCGTGCGATCGAAGAGCTGCGCCCCTTGGCGACGGATCTGATCGACCGGCATCTCCATGCCGCGGACACCGCGAAATTCGATGTCGTTCAGGACTTCTCGGCGCTGTTCCCCATCGAGGTCATCACCACGATGCTCGGCGTCCCCGACGAGCGTCGGGGGCAGATCCGGCTGTGGCTCGACGACTTCCTGCACCGCGAGCCGGGCGCGGTGAAGATCTCACAAACCGGTCTCCAGGCAGCCCTGCAGATGCTGGTCGTCTACTACCAGGTGGTGCGGGAGCGCAGGGCCCGGCCGCGCAACGACATGATCAGCGATCTTGTGTCGGCCACGGTGCAGCGCGAGAACGGTGAGGTCACCGGCCTGGACAACACCGAAATCGCCCAGTTCGCACTGGTTCTGGGCGGAGCGGGCGCGGTGACCGTGACCCGGCTGGTGGCCAGCATGGTGGTGTTGTTCGCCCAGCACCCCGAGCAGTGGGAGAAATTGCAGGCCGATCGCAGCAAGATCCCCGCCGCGGTCGAGGAGGTGCTCCGCTACGAATCACCGACGCAGTACAACGTGCGCCGCTCCCGCGAGGACGTCACGCTGCACGGCGTCACCATTCCCGCGGGCAAGCCGGTGTTCCTGCTGGTCGGCGCGGCCAATCGCGATCCCGACGCCTGGAAGGAGCCCGATGTCTTCGATATCGATCGCGACCGCACCCAGGCGCTGAATCTCGGATTCGGCTTCGGCATCCACACCTGCCTGGGGGCGGCGCTGGCCCGTATGGAAAGCGCCATCGCCCTGCAGCGATTGCTCGACTTCATGCCACGGTACGAGGTCGATTGGGACGGCTGCCGGCGGGTGAACATGCAAAATCTCGCGGGCTGGAGCAATGTCCCGGTGCGCGTTTCCGTAGATCCCGATAACACACGCCGACCACACCTCGGCGTGTCCACCCGCAACGAGTGAGGAGAAGTGCGAATGACGTCGAAAGACGCCGGCTCCGAGGAACTTGTCGAGCGATACCTGCAGATCATCGCCGACCACGATTTCGAAAAGTTCGGTGAGCTGCTGACCGATGATTGCGAGTTCACTCTCGTCCCCATCGGTTACACCTGGAAGGGCCGCGAGGACGTCATCGGGGCGCTCACCGTCTCGGGAGGTGAGGATTCGCACGACGGCGAGCCCACCGTGCGGATCATCAGCTCGTTCCGGAACGACGATCATGTCGTGGTCGAGTACGAGCGCAAGGCCGTCGTGCGTGGTGTCCGGCTGAATATCGACGGCTACTGCTGGATAGCGCGTATTCGCGACGGCCGTATCGATTCGATCCGCGAGTACATCAATCCCAGCAATCCGGGCATCGCCCTGCTCCTGAGTGTCGTCTTGCGGGCTTATCCACGCCTCACGCGTCGCAAGACGCGAAAGTAGCGCATCGCCGGGCGGGGGCCGAGCCCCCGTCCGGCCGCACGTCAGTGGGGATCAGGGGCGAAGTTCTGCACGGCACGGCCGGTGTCGGTGATCTGTTTCAAGATCGTCGACGGCCGGGCCAGGTCCGCGACCAGGAACTGTGAGGAGTTCTCCTCGTTCACGATGTCGTCGCCCCGCCGATACGGCGCGACGTCCGGGCTGCCGGGGCTGATGACGCCACACAGGTCGATGACGCTGTCCCGCAATGCCTTTCCCTCCCGGTTGGTCAAGACCAGTCGCTGGTCCGGGCAGACGAAAGCGATCGCGGCCATCAGGCGGATGTAGGACTGGTCGTCGACCTTGGTCCGGCTGCTCGATGCCATGGCGGGCCGCAGCCGCGGCAGCGAGATGTCGACGATCCCGCCGCGCCGGGCGAGGTAGGTCGCGTGGGAGACCAGCGCGATCATTTCCGATTCGATATCGTGCAGGCCGATCAAGGCTCCCGGGTTCACGTACTTGAACCCGGCGTCCAACCATCGGTCGAAGGACTGGATGCGCCGGTCGTAGTCCGCTTTGGGGGCGCCGTCCTTGCTTCCCATGAAGCGTTCGTAAGTGTGACGGTCGTACGTCTCCTGGAACACGCACATGGTCACCGGTTCATCGCGGTCGATCCATTCGCCGAGTGTTTCGATCTCGGCTGTCGTCATGCTGCCGATATTGAAATAGACGCGCTGAAACCCCATGTCGAACGCGGTCCGGATCGCCCAGCCGATGCGAAAGGCGTTGACCTGCCGGGTGTATTCGTCTTCGTATTCGCCGGTCAGGAACCCGACGCCGGCGACGCCCTCGTGTTCGAGCAGGATACGCAGCTGGTCCTCGATCTCGCGCTTCCCGGCGAGCTTCCGGATCATCCGCGTGTTGCTCTTCTTCATGCCGCACATCTTGCATTCGGAATCACAGTGGTTCGTCGTGTACAGCGGAACGAACGTATGCAGTCGCGGTGACCGCTGGGCGATCCGCCGTTCGGCGGCGATCCGCAATTCCTCGGTGGAGACCGAGGTATCGCGAATCAACGCCAGGGCCACCGCGGCGGGGTCGTCGGGGAGTTCGGCATCGATGTCGAGCCCCAGTATGTCCCCCACATCGAGGTTCTGCGCCTTCTCCGCCGCTCGGCTCAGCTCTGGAAGGTGAAATCTCCGGCCCACCTGGATATCGACAGTCATCTATCTCCCCAATTCTGAAGTCGTGTGTGATTTCGAGTCGTGAATCAATACGAGCGGCCGACCGCGAACTCCCCCACTTCCGACAACAGCCGCCACGCGTCGGTGCCGTTGTCCACGACGGCGAGCGCGGCGAGCGCCAGCTGATGGTGCCGGTTCGCACAGCGTTCGGTCCACTGCCTGCCCCCGCAGTGCTCGATCAGGTGGATCGCCCGGGCGACCTGCGCCGGGGTGAGGTCGGTGGCATTGTTCATCAAGGTGCGCAGTTCCGTGGCCTCCACCCCGGGCCGCCCCATCGCGGCGGACAGCGGCAAGGTGAGCTTCCGGCGGCGCACGTCGCCACCGACGTCCTTGCCGGTGACAGCGGGGTCGCCCCAGGTGCCGAGAATGTCGTCGATCGCCTGGAACGCGATGCCGAGAGCGGTCCCGAAGTCCCGGAGCGTCGCGACCAGGTCCGGCGACCCGCCGCCGAGCAGTGCCCCGAGCGAGGTCGAGCAGCCGATCAGGGCCGCGGTCTTCTTCTCCGACATCGTCAGCACGTCGTCGACGGCGACATCGCGGCGCACCTGATAGGACAGGTCGACCGCCTGGCCCTCGATCATTGTCGATGTCGCGGTGGCCAGCTCGACGGCGGCTTCGGCGTTGCCGGTGCCGCCGAGGACGTCGAGGGCGCGCATCAGCAGGACATCACCCGCGACGATGGTGGGTCCGACCCCGAACACGGTCCACGCGGACGGCCTGTGCCGGCGTTCCCGGTCCAGGTCGACGATGTCGTCGTGCAGAAGCGAGAAATTGTGGACCAGCTCCACCGCCACCGCGCCGGGAACAGCGATTTCCGGTGTCGCTCCCACCGCCTCGGCGGACAGGAGTGTCAGGCAGCCGCGCAGGCATTTACCCGCGTCACCGCTCGCGGGTCTTCCGTCGGGATCGGTCCAGCCCAGGTGATAGGTGATGATCGGTCTGATCTCGTCGCTCAGTTCCGCGACGGCGCGGCGCATTCCGTCGTGCAGTAGGGCGCGGCGCTCGGCCAGTGCGGTGTGCGGGTCGGGCGCACGCGAGATCCGCGTGCCGGACGAGGGGATGGCGTTCATTCGTATCAGTCCGATCAGATCGACAAACCCGACAGGCGCAGGCCGACCGACGGAGTCAGCGCGGTGCGATCGACCTTTCCCGAGCGCGATCTCGGCAGTGTGTCCAGAATCCGGAATTGCGCTGGGAGCATGTGATGCGGCAGCCGCTCCGACAGTTCGGCGCGTAATCCGCTGGCCGACAGCTCGGCGCCGTCCGCGGGAACCAGGTAGGCGATCAGGCGCCCGCCGGTGGTCGTCGGCTCCAACGCCACGGCGCACTCCAGAATGTCCGGCCTGGCCGACAGCAGGGCTTCGATCTCGCCGGGCTCGACACGGAATCCCCGGATCTTGATCTGCTGGTCGGCCCGGCCGAGGAACTCCAGCATTCCGTCGGCGCGATAGCGAACCAGGTCCCGGGTCCGGCAGACGATCGCGTCGGGCTCCTCGGGCACTGGGCTCGGTACGAAGCGTTCGCTGTTCAGCTCGGGTCGGTCGAGGTAGCCGGCGGCGATTCCGGTGCCCGCCACATACAGTTCACCCACCACCCCGCGGGGCACGGGCTCGCCCGCCTCGTCGAGGACGTAGACGCGAACGTTGGCGATCGGCTTTCCGATCGGCGGCGGGCTGTCCCGCTCCGCCTCGGTCACGGTGGCCGAGGTGACGCGCAGGCCGGTCGCGGCGTCGAAGGTCGAGGCCACGAGCGTCGTCTCCGTCGAGCCGTAGCTCACCACGACCTCGAACGGCAGCCCGGCGCGCGGCCAGCGGCGGACCTGTTCACCGGCGACCACCATGTAGCGCAGCGCGCAGAGGTCCGGCCAATCCAGTGACCACACCCGTTCGGCGGCCGAGCTGACCAGCAATGTGTGCGTTATCGCGTTCTCGATCAGCCAGTCCCGCAACCGTTTCGGATCCCGCGCGGCGTCGGCGGATGCCGTGTACACGGTGGTGCCGTTGGCCAGGAAGGGGATCCACTCCATGAGCCCGACCGAGAATCCGGGCGAGGAGATCCAGGTGGCGCGGTCGCCGCGAGTGACGCCACAGGCGCGCCCGGTCCAGGCGATCATGTTCGCCATCGCACCGTGCCGTTCCAGTACGGCCTTCGGTTGCCCGGTGGACCCCGAGGTGTAGAACACATGACAGATGTCGTCCGGCTCCGGATCCGGCGGCGGAGCGGACGCTACGGCCGAGCCGATGGCGGCGGCGTCGCCGTCGAGGCTGATGACCCGCAGCCCGTGGGTACCCGCCAGCTGTGGTGTCATGGCGTCCACGGTGACCACTGCCGTCGCCCCGGAGTCGTCGAGCATGAACGCGGTGCGCGAGTGCGGGTTCGACGGATCCAGCGGTACCGCGGACGCGCCGCTGCGCAGAATCGCCAGCAGGCTGATGACATTCGCCGCGGAACGCTCCAGCAGGATCCCCACCCGGTCGCCTCGCTGAACGCCGACGGAACCGAGGTACGCGGCGAGGCGGTCGGCGGCCCGGTCGAGTTCGCCGAAGGTCACGGTTGCGGTCGCGTCGACGACGGCGGGGCGCCCCGGGTCGGCGACGGCGAGCTCGGCGATCCTCGCCTGGAGCGTCCGGAAGGGTTCGACGGGCACGGCCGTGGCATTCCACTCGACGAGCAGGGTCGCGCGCTCGTGCGGGGCCAGGATCGGCAGGCCGCGCACCGGGCGATCCGGATCCGCGAGTACGGCGGCGGTGAGCGTCGCGAGATGGCCCGCGATCAGCTCGGCGTCGGCGCGGGAGCACCGCTCGGGGTGGTAGACCAGCACACCGCGATCGATGACCACGGTCAGCTCGGCGATATCCGTTGCGCCGGTGCCGGATACGTCGAGCGAGGTCCCGAACGCTGCGGTGAAGGGTGTGCGCTCCGAGGCTCGTGCCTCGGGCTGAACCAGCTCGAGGAGGCTCTCGGCCGGTATCGGACCGAGAAGTTCCGGCACCTGGCCGGATTCGGCGGTCACTCTGCCGACCAGCTCCCGGAAGCCTGGGGAGCCCGCGAGGTCGACGCGATGGGCCAGCAGGCCCTTCGCCGTGGCCTCGGCAACGAGGAAATCCGTCTCGCCGGTATACCTGTGCACGAGGGCCGCGAACAATGCCAGCCAGATCTGCCGAAAAGACGCCCCCATACCAATTGCGAGATCCCGGACCGAGTCGTCGGGAATATCCGGAATGGGCACCGTGGCGCAGACCTCGTTCGCGGCCGAAGTCCGCGTCGAAGTGTGCGGACGATCGCCCGGTATCGCGAAACTGAACGGGCTGTCGGCAACGTATCGCCGCCAACGATCGACAGGCACGATTGTGGCCGAATCGTCCGTTATTCCATTCACCGAACCACCTCCCCCTTCGACCCGAATACTAGAGGAGCAGAACCGATTTCATCAACGAATCCGCGCAACGAACATCGTCACACCAGGTCGCGACCGGTGCCGGCGCACAAACCACGAGCACCGCCGAGAACCGACTGTTGACAACCCCGACCCAGCTGTAGTCCCATGCAATAGCGACTGATCGGGGGGACCGGAGCACCCGACGTACAGCTATTACACGGCAACAATTCGGGAAGAAACGGCGGGAGCATTGTGCGGGTGAAATACAGACCGTGGCATCGTCTTTCACGACCGACGGCCGAAGATGACGGCGCGGCGAACAAAAGACGAACTCGGGACATCGAGAGATTCGTCGGTCAATTCATTTCCCGGCTCATCGGCGAGGAACTGGACGACGACTACGCGAGCCTGGCATTGGTGAATCTGGGCCTGGACTCGGTCGGCGCGATCGACCTGGGTGCGGCGATCGAACAGGAATTCGGCGTCGAAACAGAACCGGCGGACATCAAACTCGCGATGACGGTCGCGCAACTGGCGAAGCTGATCCAACGACGCGCGGGCGGGGAGTAGACGGATGAAGCACGATCGGTCACCTATCGAACTGGGCGACGAGTACTACCGGAATCCGCATGCCGCCTACGACAGGCTGCGCGACCTGGGGCCGGTCCACTACGTCAGGTTTCCCGACGGCCGCACCGGATGGCTGGTCACCGGCTACGAGGCCGCGAAGGCGGCGTTCGCCGACACCACCGTCAGCAAGGTGATCCAGTCGCCGGGCGCCCGGGCGGCGCTCACCGATCACGGCGGCGACCAGCGGGTCAAGAGCGGCTTGTTCAGTGACATGATGGTCTTCTACGATCCGCCGCAACACACGCGGCTGCGCAATCTCCTGACCGGCGCGTTCGCCGGACCGGCTGTCCGGAACCTGGCCCCGAGCGTCGAGAAGATCGCCGATTCCCTCCTCGCCGACATGGCCGCCGATCCGCGCGAGATCCACGACCTGCTGGATTCCTACGCGATTCCGCTACCGACAATGGTTATTTCGTCGCTGCTCGGAGTGCCGCGTGGCGATCGCGACAAATTCCGCACGTGGACGACAGTCATCTTCTCCGGCGAGCATTCCACGGGCGACAAATTCGCGATCATGCAGGAGTTCGTCGCCTATATCCGACAGCTGATCGAGACGAAGATCTCGGCCCCGGGCACCGATCTGCTGTCCGAACTCGTCGCGGCCAGAAAAGACGACGACCGGCTGACCGATCGGGAACTGGTCAGTATGGTGTTCATGCTCCTCGTCGCCGGGTTCGAGACCACAGCGCATCTCATCGGCAACGCCATCGCGATCTTGCTCGCCGATGCCGAAGTCCATCGGTCACTGTGTGCCGACCCGGGTCGCATACCGGATTTCGTCGAAGAAGTTCTGCGCTATGAATCGTCGGCCTGTGAAGCCACCTTCCGGTATACGACAGTCCCTACCGACTTGGGCGGCACCGAGATCCCCGCTGGGGAACTCGTCATGGTGTCGATGGCCGCCGCCGACCGTGACCCACAGCGATTCCCGGACCCCCAGCGCTTCGATATGGATCGTGCGCAGAACAATCACATCGCCTTCGGGTACGGGATGCACAAATGTGTCGGTGCACAATTGGCGCGCCTGGAGGCGGTCATCGCGATCACCTTTCTGCTGGACCGGTATCCCGATATTCGACTCGCCGCCGGCGCGACCCTGTCATGGCGGAGAAGCCTCCTCGTCCGCGGGCTGACGAACCTGCCACTAGTCCTTTCCCCAGGCTGATATCGCCCGCAGCAGCGGGTCCGGCGCGTTCAGGACGTCATAGTGACCGCCGGACAGTTCGACTATCCGGCAGGTGTCGCTGTACCGCAGCCATCCGTCGAGTTGCGGACGCTCGATCTCGACATCGCGGTCCCAATGTATGGCCGTTATCCCGCACCCGAGGCGGACCGGCGGGGACCGGTGGTATCGGCGAGTTGCCGCGAGGTCGTCGCGCAATACCGTCAGTGCGGCCTCCACCAGCGCCGGACGAGCCACCGCGCCGCGGCTGCGGATCACCTCCGACAGTTCGGCGCGGAGCCCGTCCTCGTCCAGGTCGAGCAGGCGGTCGAACGGGCAATCATGGGGGGCGACCTGGCCGGAGACGAACAGCATTTCCGGTGACGGAAGGCCGAGTTCCTCGATCCTGACCACGGTCTCGAATGCGGGCAGCGCGCCGGAGCAATGACCGAAGACAGCGAAAGGCACTGTCAGCCAAGGCTTCAGCGCCTCGGTGAGGTCTACCGCGAGCTGCTCGTAAGAACCGAAGTGCCGCTCACCGATCCGGTTCTCCCTGCCGGGCAGCTGGATCGGGCAGATCTCGGTACCTCCGATCCGCCGCGGCCACTGCGCGAACATCGACGCGCCGACCCCCGAATACGGCAGGCAGAACAGTCGTGCCGTCGCCTCCGGATCCGGCGGGCGCAGCAACCAGCGCGTCCCGCCGGTGACAGTCGTGGTCGAACGAGTCACGCTTGCTCCCTCCCCGTAGTCCGGACCCGCAGGTGTGTTGTGCCGTTGATGAAGGAGGACCGCAGCCGTTGCGGTTCGCCGATGATCTCGACGGACTCGAACCGGCGCAGGAACTGTTCGCACACGACGCGAAAGGTCAGCCGGGCCAGCGGTGCGCCGACGCAGTAGTGCGGGCCGTATCCGAACGCGATGTGCCGGTTCGGGTGCCGGGTGATGTCGAAGGTGTGCGGGTCCGGGAACACCGCCTCGTCGCGGTTGGCGGACCCGATCCAGGCCACGACCGGCTCCCCGGTCTCGACGATCCCGCCGCTCAGGCGCGTCGGCCGGGTCGCGTAGCGCATGAAGTTGCTCGCCGCGGACGTCCAACGGAGCGCCTCCTCGACCAGGCCGGGGACGCGCGCCTCGTCGTCGCGGGCCGATCGCCATGCGCCGGGGTTCCGCGCGAGCGCGAGCACCGCGCCGGACACGGTGTGCGGTGTCGTGGCATTGGCGCCCAGCAGCAGGCTGTAGCTGTTGTACATGGCCTCGATGTCCGACAGCGGCTGGGCACCGGCCTGTATCGAGAGGAGGTGGCCGAGGAGATCGTCGTGGCCGATACTCGCGCGGCGACTACGGATGAGCTCGGTGAAGTAGGAGAAGATCTGGTGGTGCGCGACGGTCAGCGTCGCGGTCCGGGCACCGATCGCGAAATCCGGGTCCTCGGGCGCGGCGGCCATCGCGGCCCACCGGATCAGGTTGTCCCAGTCCGACTCCGGTACGCCGAGCAGGCGGCCCGCGACCACCATCGGCAGGCGCAGCGCGCGCTCGGCGAGATCCCACGGTTGATCGTGGGGCACGTCGGCGAAGACCCGGTCGACGGCGTGGCGGATCCCGGATTCCATCGCGTGTACCGCCCCCGCGCTCAGCCGCTTGCCGAGCGGTCGGCGCACTTCGGTGTGGCGGGGCGGGTCGCAGGAGGTCATGAGCAGGCCGGAGGCGATGTCGTCGTGCCCGAGTTGCGTGATGACGGTGCCGCGTTCGGAGGTGAACGCGTCGTGGTCGCCGAGGACCCGGCACACGTCGTCATATCGTGTGACGGAGCAGAACATTCGCCCCGGGGCATACTCCTGCCGGTGCAGCCGGGCGTGCTCTCGCATGTACGTCCAGACGGCGTGCGGGTCACCGGTGTGAAAGCCGGCGTCGAGAAGGTCGACCGCGGCGAGGTCGGCAGCGGTGCCGATGACTCCGGCGGGCATCACGGTGTGCCGATCGACTGACGGATCCGCGCGGCGAGCGCCGCCGGCGTGGGCCGCAGGTAGAACTCGACGGGCGAGATCTCGACGTGGTGGCGGCGGTCGATGTCGTCGAGGATCTTCATGCCGACGAGCGAGTGTCCGCCCAGGCTGAAGAAGTCGTCGTCCACGCCGATACCGGAGATTCCGAGGTGCTCTGCCCAGATGTCGACCACGTCCTGCTCCGTCGCGGTGAGTGGCGGCCGGGTCGCGAGACGGCTGACGACAGCGGCGACAACCTCGGCCTCCGCCGCGACGAGGTAGTGATGGCCGCCGGGGAAGGTCCGGATCTCGAGATCCCCGGTGGTGGCCGCGGTCCACGCGTGCAGATCGGCCACGGGGCAGGTCTGATCCGCTTGTCCGCCGAAGGCGACGAAGCCGGCCTGTAGCGACGTCAGCGTGACCGGACGATAGGCATCGAGCAGCCGCAGATCCGAGCGTAGTGGCGGGAGGATGAGAGGCCACAGTTTCGGGTTGCGGTACACATCGTCGTCGCCACCGCCGAGCCGCCGCATCGCGGCGACGAGATCCTCGTCGCCGAGGCGATGGTCGTCTTCGCCGTGGCGCCGATGCGGTGCGGTCCGCCCCGACACGAAGACCGTGTCGACGAGGAATCCGAGATCGCGCTCGAGCCGCAGAGCGACCTCGTAGGCGACCGCGGATCCCATGCTGTGCCCGAACATCGACATCGGCAGGTCGGTCAGGTCGGCGAGCTCGGAGACCAGCGCGTCGGCCATCGCGTCGATGTCCTCGAGACATCGCTCGGAGAGGCGATCCTGTCGGCCCGGATACTGAACCACGACCGTCTCGACGCCGGCGGGCATGCGCTGCGGCCAGCCCCTGAAAGCGTGCGCGGTACCGCCCGCGTGTGGAAAACAGATCAGGCGCTCGGTCGGTGCGCCGTGCGGCGCGGAATAGCTCCTGAGCCAGGTTTCCATGAGAATCCCCCCTCGGCATCGCCCCCGACAACCGAATGCTAGCGCCCCGGAACGACTTTCATCAACGGTTCACCGGGATGACCATCGTCGCGCCAGGTCGGGGCCGGTTCGGGCACACGACCGCTCGGCCGACCGCTGGAACTGTTGACAACTCCGACCCCGAGGACACACCATGGCGCTGGGACACACCTTGCTCCTCGGTCATAAGGAAATGCCGTTGATTACAGAGGCCGTACGCGGTATCTGGGCTCGCGAGCTGGGGTTCACCGATTTCTCCGACGAGGACGACTTCTTCGTTCTCGGCGGTGATTCGCTGACCATGGCCAGGATCCAGGAAGCGTTCATCGATCATTTCGATATAGAGGTACCGATGGACGAATTGTTCCGGCGGGCAACCGTCGAATCGATCAGTGATCATCTGACTTCGCTCCACCCCTACCCGCAGGTGAATTACGGCCTCGCCGAGACCCTTCGGAACACCGACGAACAGTTCGCCTCGTCCGCACCGTCGGCAGAGGTGAGGGCGGCCGCCGGTGATCCGGATCTGAGTGCCGCGCAGATGATCGAGACCTACCTTCGCGGTTACGCGGACCGTCCCGCCTTGGGGCACCGAAGATCCGGCTCTTTCGACGTCATCACCTATCGGCAATTCCATTCTTCGATCAACTGTCTGCGAGCCCGCTGGTCCGCTCCGTCCGGTGGCGGATTGCGCGCCGGTGATTTCGTCGCCACGCTCGGATTCACCAGTGCCGACTATGCTGTCGTCGACCTGGCGTGCACGCTCTCCGGATTTGTCACGGTGCCGCTGCACAATACGTTCGACGCTCATCAGATCGTGCCGATCCTTCGCGAAACCGCACCCAGAGTGCTCGCGGTCAGCGTCGAATCGCTGCCGGTGGCAATAGAGGCACTCGCCGGGAATTCGACGGTGGAGCGTGTCGTCGTTTTCGACTACGTCCCGGAGGACGACGGTCATCGGGCCGCGCTCGCACGTGCTCGAACCCGCCTCGGCGCGGTGCGACCGGAACTGACGCTGACCTCGCTACCGGACGAGATCGCCGCCGGGAACGACCACGCGCCACCCCCGCCGGTGTATGTGCCCGACGGCGAAGACACCCTGGCCACGATCATCTACACCTCCGGAAGCACCGGTACGCCGAAGGGCGCGATGTTCCCGACGAGCTGGATCAAGCACTACTGGCGACGATCCGTCGGCCGCCCCGACCCGTCCGTCCCCGCCCTGCATCTGCAGAATCTGCCACTGAGCTTCCTCGGCGGGCGGCAATGGCTGGCATCGACCCTGTCCAACGGCGGCACCGGGTATTTCACCGCCGGGAGCGACAATTCCACGTTTCTCGAAGATCTCGCACTCGTGCGGCCGACCGAATTGGTGATGGTCCCCAAGCTGTGCGGCGAAATCTTCCGGCTGTTCCAGAACGAGCAGAGCCGGCTCCGCGAGCTCGGAATCGAGCAGGCGGCCGCGACCGAGTCCGCGATGCGAACGATCCGGGTCGATGTGCTCGGGGGACGCGTGGTCACCGCATGCTGTGGGGGCGCGCCGCTTTCGGCGACGATCCGGGATTTCGTGCAGGAATGCCTGGGCATCCAGGTCGTCGACGGTTACGGTTCGACGGAAGCCGGGACCACGGTCACGGAGAACGGCCGGATACTGCCCGCGGTGGTCGACTACAAGCTCGTCGACGTGCTGGACAGCGGCTACACGACGGCAGACCGACCACACCCGCGCGGCGAACTGTACATCAAGTCCGTCTGCGCTTTCAGCGGCTACTACCGGCGCCCGGAGGACACCGCCGAGGTCTTCGACGCCGACGGCTTCTACAAGACGGGCGATATCATGGCCGAGGTGTCACCCGGCCGCCTCACCTACATCGATCGAGCGTCGAATATTCTCAAACTCGCGGCCGTGGGTTTCGTGTCGGTGTCCAAGCTGGAGGCAATCTACTCCGGCGCGCCCGAATTGCGCCAGATCTACATCTACGGCAACAGCGCACAGCCGTTCCTGCTGGCGGTGGTCGTGCCGAATCGGGATTTCGTCGAGCCCGGGAACTGCAAGAACGAGATCTCTGCCGCACTCCGGCGGGTAGCCGCGGACAACGCGCTCGCTTTCTATGAAATCCCTCGGGATTTCCTCGTCGAGCCGCAGGATTTCACCCGAACGAACGGACTGCTGTCGAGTTCGGGAAAGCTGCTGCGCCCGGCCCTGAAGGAACAGTACGGGAAGCGTCTCGAATCTTTGTACAGCGAGCTGTGAGGGGGAGTATTCATGGAAACCCAGGAGGGCACCGCGGGTACGCGCACGTCCGATACTCCGCAGATGAGGCGACCGCTGGGGCCGTCGGAGCGATGGCTCTGGATCATCGACCAGATCTCCCCGATGAACGCGATCGTCTGGGTACATCTGCGCGGCCGGATGGAACACCGGCAACTCGTCCTGGCCGCCGAGGCGGTGGTCGCGGAACATCCGCTGCTGAGAGTCCACGTCGCGACCGACCCCGACGGCACGAATCCGCGGTTCGTACCGACGGCCGAGCCGCGCATCCCGATCCGGACCGTTCACGTGGCGGCCGAGGACACGCAGGCAGCCGACATCGAGGTCGACACGGTGGAGCTGCACGAGCGCATCGACTGGCGAACCGGCCCGCTGGCCCGGATCGTCGACATCGTCCGGGGCGCGGGCACGCCCGACGAGTCGCACGACCTGATTCTGACGACGGCGCATCTCATCACCGACGGCATGGGCATGACGTCGTTGTTGCGGCGCCTACTCGAACACGCCGCGCAGTCGACCGGGGACGGCGCTTCGACGAAAACGACTGTGCGGTCGCGAAATCCCCTTCCGGTTCCGGAAGACCTGCTGCCACGCCGGCTACGGAGCATCGCCCGGGCGAAGGTCGTCTCGCGCGTGGATCGGGCGATCAACACGCTGAGCAAACCGCGGTCGCTCGAACCCGAGGCTACCGTGCCGCCGCGGCAGCGCCGCACGCGGTTCATCCGGCGGATACTGCCGGCCGCGGACCTCGACGTCCTGCTCGCGCGCTGCCGGCGCGAAGGCGTCACCCTGCACGGTGCCCTGACCGCCGCCACGGCGCGGGGGGTGGGAACCGAGATCGACCCCGCCGGAGTCGGCAGGGTATCCGTCATCTCGGCGATCAGTCTGCGGCACGAATTGGTGCCACGCGTCGACAACCAGGAACTCGGTTCGTACGCGAGCGGAGTGGTATCGCACGTCGCCGCCGATCCCGCGACCGATTTCTGGACCGCGGCGCGGAAATTCGATCGCGATCTGGCCAGACGCTCGAGGTTCGGGCAGCATCTGTCGGCTTTCGCCGCCCTGTCGTTCATGGCTCCGCCGTCGATCGAATCCAGCGGGCCGCTCATCGACCTCATCGACCACAAGACGTCGCGGGGCATCGCCATCTCGAATTTCGGACGGTTGAACATGCCCGGCCGAATCGGCGAGTGGGCGGTCTCCGGCGTGCAGGCGGCCGCCGGAATCTCGTGTCTCAGCTGCCTGCGTTCGGTCGTAACGATCAGTGGTGGAGACCTGTACTGGAATTTCACGTTCATCGAAGGTCTGATGTCGGCGGAGCGCGCCGGCCGGATCGCCGACCGGGCGGTGGCCGCGCTGATCGTCAGCCCGGACCGGTAGAGGTCTTCGCCCGCGCCGGGTGCTTCGCGCCGAATTCGTGCTTTTCCCGCATGAGGCGATGCAGGACCACAGCGGACAGAATCGAAACGAGCAGTACCGGCACCACCGCGCCCAGATCGACCGCATAGGTCGCGAAGCCCGCGGTCAGCACGAGCCGCTCGATATTGAGAATCGCGTGCGCTCGCAATGCCTGAATTCGCTGCGGGCGATCGGAACGACTCAGCAGGCGGAAGGCGTACCAGCCGAGCACCGCGGAAACGACCAGCGACACGACGTACGCGCCGTTGTTCTTCGCCAGCAACCACGGTACGGCCGCCGCCGCGACAATCGCCGCGGCGTACAGGGAACGGGCAAGCGCGACAGTGAATGTCGTCCCGCGCACCGCGGCGACGGTATCGTAACCGCCCGCTCGATCGCCCTCCGCGTCGCGCAGGGTGCCGACGAGGTTGGAACTGATGTCGTGGCAGCAGAATACGAACGCCGACACCAGCAGAGTCCATGTCGCCCAGGAGGACACGGCCATCGCACCGTAGAGCAATCCGAAAGCTCCCAGTGAGCCGCGCACAGCGTTACCCGAGAATCCCCGCGCCTTGAATCTCGCGCTGTAGCCCGCGATTCCCACGATGATCGCCGCGGAGACCGGAATCGTACGCCAATCGATCGCGATACCGATCCCGACGAGCAGACCGAAACACACCATCGCGGATACCGCGGCCGCGGTGGGTGTCAGCCGTCCGGAGGGTATCGGTCGGTGCGGCTTAGCGATCGCATCGAGGTCGCGATCGAGCAGATCCCCGAGATAGTGCGCGCCGAGCCAGCCGGCGGACAGCCCGACGCACGACATCACGACATTCCAGCCGACATCGTCAGAACCCGTCGAACCGACCCCGGCCAGCGCGAGCATCACCGGATAAGCCAGCGTGTAGGGCCGCCATGTTTCCCAGTGCGCGGTCAGGTGGGTGCCCACACCGATCACGCAGAGGGGCGGGAGTCGATCCGGCGCCACGCCGAGCTCGCCTTCACCACGAACGCCGCGGTCAAGGTGGAACTCGCGAAGGGAGTCATGGTCGGCGGTTTACCGACCTCGTCCAGGATCCAGTACAGCGAACCGGCCGGCCACAGCCGATCCGCTCCGCGAGAACCGGCGAGGTAGTCGGCCGCCCGGGCGGACCGCTCGAGATCTTCGCTGTTCAGCAGGTCGGGGACGGTGGCCAGGGCCAGCAACGCCAGCGCCGTGCTCAGCGGCTCGCTCCCCGAGGAGCGGCGGCCCCAGCCACCATCCGGATGCTGGGTGCTTCGCAACAGATTCACCGCCGACAGCACTGCCGGCGAATCCGGCCGCACCGCCGACAGCAGCCGCAGGCCCACGTAGATGGCGAAGAACCGGCCGCAGTAGAACGGGCTCGCCCAGCCTCCGTCGGGCCGCTGGACCTGTTCGAGGTGGTCGATTCCGCGCGCTATCGGTCCGGCGAACCGCTCCGGATCGCTCAGGTGCAGGGCGAACAGCAGGCTGGGGAACACATCGGCGTCACCGGAGTCCTCCCACAGGCAATTCGTCCACGGTTCGGGAAGGCGACCGTCGGCCTTCCGTTCGAAGTCGGGCACCAACCAGGTGCGGACCAGACCGTTCGGCCCGACACAGTTGTCCAGCGCGAATTCCAGGGCAGGGACGCAATACTTCTCGACATCGGCGCGCTGGCCGGCCTGCGACAGGGCGATGGTGATGCAGGACAGCGTGTCGGCGTCCGGCGGGAATTCCGGCAGGTCGGGGAAGTAGTTCCAGCCGCGCCCGTCACCGCGTCGACGATTCAGCAGATAGTCGAGTTCGCCGTCGATCAGCGGTTTCGCCTGGTCGCCGAGAAGGTCGGCGCACTCGGTCAATACGTCGACGATGAGCGCGCGCTGGAACAGGTCACCCTGCTGTTCTTCGGTATCCGATCGAAGACCGAGTTCGCGCGGTACTCGCAGCGTGTCGTTGAGCTCGGTCGGCCCACCGCTGAGTTGCGTGGCGAGGTGAACGATTCCCGGCCACGCGATATTTTCCCACACTGTGGACCCGACAGTGAGTTCGGACTTTTCTCCCATGGCAGTCTCCCATCTGAACCCATGCCATTTCGGTAAGCCGCTCGGCGATATACAGCAGCGGCTTCCGGATTTGTCTATATTTGCCGAGAGGCGCAGCGTCAATAGCGCTCGAACACGAATTCCATGACACTTCCCCCTCGCGGTGCACATTCGTGCGAGTAACAGGCGATCGTGTAGTCGGATCGAGCCCGTGGCCCCCGGTCAACCGAATACTAGCGCGCCCGTTCCCCCGGGCGCCAGGGTTTGTCGAATGTTCCAGAAGTCGTCATCTGCCGCCGATTGCCTTGCAGCACTTGACAACCTGTGCAATGCTGAACCGACATGCGACGGGGGTGCACATGACAACAACCAGTGGTGACATGCCACCTCCTCGGCCCGCGCCGACAACTCGGCCGTTCCGCAATCGGCAGGTGAACTCGCCGATGCCGTTCGGCAGATATGTTCGCCCGGCGCTCCCGACACAATTGACGGATGCGCCGGCGGGCCGATTGTGGCCGACCCGAACGATAGACAATGCGCCGCGGTGGAGTTCGGTGGACTTGCGCGACGGCAATCAGGCCTTGGCGCATCCGATGGATCTGCACCGTAAAGGGAAGATGTTCGATCTTCTCGTCCGTATCGGATTCAAGGACATCGAGGTTGGCTATCCGTCGGCGAGCCAGGCGGATTTCGATTTCGTCCGCAGCCTCATCGACGGAGACCGGATTCCCGACGATGTGACGATAGGCGTATTCACTCCGGCCAGGCCGGAACTGATCGATCGGACGTTCGACGCTGTGCGTGGCGCGGACCGCGCGGTCGTGCACCTGTGCCACGCGACGGCGTGCCTCTGGCGTGAGGTCGTGTTCGACATGTCGATGAGCGACGTCCGCCGGATGGCCGACAGCGCCGCCCGGCACATGATGCGCTGTGCCGACGCGTTCGATCCGGCACGGCTCATGTTCGAGTACTCCCCGGAGACGTTCAACATCACCGAGCCGGAGTTCGCGCTGGAGATCACCCACTCGGTGGCGGCCATCTGCGGCGCGCGACCCGATCGGCCGCTGATCCTGAACCTCCCCACGACAGTCGAGACCGATACCCCGAACGTGTTCGCCGACCAGGTCGAATGGATGGACCGGAATCTCGAGGATCGCGCATCGATCATCCTGTCGGTGCATCCGCACAACGACCGCGGGACCGCCGTCGCGTCGGCGGAACTCGCGTTGCTCAGCGGTGCCGACCGGGTCGAGGGCACGCTGTTCGGTAACGGTGAGCGGACCGGCAATGTCTGCCTGGCCACCTTGGCGCTCAATCTGTTCAGCCGCGGAATCGATCCGGAACTCGACTTCTCGAACATCGACGACATCCGGGCGACGGTCGAGTACTGCAACCGGATGCCCGTGCACCCGCGCCACCCCTACGTCGGCGAACTCGTCTACACAGCCTTCTCCGGCACCCATCAGGATGCGATCGCCAAGGGCATGGCGGCCCTGCGACAGCGCGCCGCCGAGACCGACCGCGACGTGCGCTCCCTGGCCTGGAAGGTTCCCTACCTGCCGATCGACCCGGGCGATGTGGGGCGCAGTTACGAGTCGATCGTCCGGCTCAACAGCCAGTCCGGCAAGGGCGGCATCGCCCACGTTCTCGAGACCCGGCACGGTCTCCGCCTGCCCAAGGCTCTGCGCCGCCATTTCGCCGACACCGTGCAGCTGCTGGTGGACGCCAGCGGAACCGAGCTGGACCCGGGTCGGCTCTGGAACGTGTTCCGCGCGGAATACGTCGACGTGGAAACACCCCTGCTGTTCGAGCAGTGCGGCGAGGAGCAGAGCGGCTCCGGGGTCACGGTCACGGTCACGGCGACCGAGGACGGCCGCCGGGTCGAATTCCAGGGTTCCGGTGCGGATCCGAGCTCCGCTCTCGTCGACGGAATGCGCCGCGCGGGGCACGACATCGACCTTGTCGATGTGACCCGTCAAGCGCCCGCGGGGCGGAGCCACCCGCACGGCAACGCCGTCTACTGCGAACTGATCGTCGACCAGGTGCCGTCCTTCGGAGTCGGGCTGGACGATTCGGCGACGGACGCGGAAGTGCGCGCCGTCATCAGCGCGGTGAACAAGGTTCGCAGCGGAGTCTCCGCGGAGCCGGTTCACTGATCGCATCGCCACCACCATCGAGGACACCCTGTATGACTCTGTCCGGACATACCGTCGCGCTCGCCGAACGCCCACTCGTCCACCTCGAATTCGAACGCCACGCCGCTGCCGCCGCCGAGCGAGTCGCGGTGACGTGCGGTCCGGTGGTCCGGTCCTACGGGGAACTCAACGCCCGGGCGAATCAGCTCGCGCATCATCTGCGGTCGAGGTCGATCGGGCCCGGTTCCCTGGTCGGCCTCTGCCTGGACCGGACCCCGTGCCTGATCGAGGCGATCCTCGGGGTGCTCAAGGCCGGTGCCGCCTATGTGCCGCTCGACACCTCCTACCCGCCCGAACGGTTGCGGCTGATGCTGGCGCAACTGCCCGACACGGCCCTGGTCATCGCCTCGGCCGAGACCGCGGCGATGCTCGGTTCCGACCGCCCCGAGACGATCCTGATCTCCGACGAGGACCGCGATCAGGCGATTCGCGATGCGCCGGTGAGTAATCCGCGGTCGGCGGTGACACCGGATGACCTGTGCTACGTGGTGTTCACCTCGGGCTCGACCGGGACTCCGAAGGCGACCGCGGTGCGTCATCGCGGCTGGTACAACCTGCTGAACTGGCTCGTCCTCGAATACGGTCTGGATCAGTTCTCGTCGAGCCTGGTGGTGAGTTCGTTCGGGTTCGACATCACGCAGCGCAGCATCATGACGCCCCTGTTCTCGGGCGCCGCCGTGCATCTGCTCGGCAGCCGCAGCTTCGACCTGTCGCTGGCCTATCGCCTGCTCGGTGAGCGTGCGGTGCGGACACTGCACTGTGCCCCGAGCACGCTCTACCTGCTGGTCGATCGGGAGATGAAACGCGGTGGCACGGCGCTGTCGGAGTCGCGGTACGTGTTCATCGGTGGCGAAGCGCTGTCCGCCACGCGGGTCTCGACGTGGGCGACGCGGCCCGGGAACACCTGTGTCCTGTTGCACCAGTACGGCGTCGCGGAGTGCACCGACGTCGCCACCTCGCACCCGATGACCGACTATCCAAGCTACGCCGCCGCGGGCGTGACACCGGCCGGAAAGCCGGTGTACAACACCACGATCCATCTGCTCGACGAGCAGCTGGACGAGGTGGGGCCCGGCGAGGTCGGGGAGATCTGTATCTCCGGGGTGAGTGTCGGCGCGGGCTATGTCAACCCGTCGGAAGAGGGCTCGGCCCGGTTCACGGAGATCGAGCGGGACGGGATGGCGATTCCCGTGTACCGCACCGGCGACCGGGGCCATGTGACGCCCGGCGGCGAGCTCGTCCTGGTCGGCCGGATGGACTCGCAGGTGAAGATCCGCGGTCACCGGATCGATCTGGGCGAGGTCGACCAGGCCGTGCGGCGCAACGGTGCGGTCCACGACGCGGCCGTCGTCGCGGTGGCGAACGGTGCCGACGAGCTGCGGCTGGTCGCCTTCGTGATCCCGACGACCGGCACACTCGACACCCCTCGACTGCGCAAGGAGCTGCTCGCCGTGCTGCCGCAGGCCATGGTCCCCGCCGAATTCGTGGAAGTACGGGCGTTTCCACTCAATCCAAACGGGAAGGTCGACCGCAAGGCCCTCGCCGCTCACGGTGTGACCCGCGGCGGCTCCGCTCCGGCATAGCGCGCGGCGGGGCCGGACGGTGCCTGCTCCAGGATCACGTGCGCGTTGGTACCGCTGAGCCCGAAGGACGACACCCCGGCCCGCCGGGGACGATCGGCGGCCGGCCACTCCCTGGCCTCGGTGAGCAGGTTCACCGCGCCGGCCGCCCAGTCGACGTGGCGGCTCGGCTCGTCCACGTGCAGTGTCGCGGGCAGCACGCCGCGCCGCAGGGCCTCCACCATCTTGATGACGCCCGCCAGCCCGGAAGCAGCCTGGGTGTGGCCGATATTCGACTTCACCGAGCCCAGCCACAACGGCCGATCCACCGGACGATCCTGCCCGTAGCCGGCCAGCAGGGCCTGCGCCTCGATCGGATCACCGAGCGTGGTGCCGGTACCGTGCGCCTCGACCGCGTCGATCTCGTTCGGCGCCAAGCCCGCATCGGCCAGGGCCGCGCGGATGACCGCCTGCTGGGCCGGTCCGTTCGGTGCGGTGAGTCCGTTGCTGGCACCGTCCTGATTGACCGCGGAGCCCGCCACCACCGCCAGCACGGGATGACCCAGCCGCACCGCGTCCGAAAGACGCTCCAGCACGACAACACCCACGCCCTCGGAGAATCCGGTGCCGTCGGCCGCGTCCGCGAACGCCTTGCACCGGCCGTCCGGCGCGAGTCCGCGCTTGCGCGAGAACCCGATGAACACCCCCGGCGAGGCCATGATCGTGGCGCCGCAGGCCAGCGCCATCGAACACTCTCCCGACCGCAGTGCCTGCGCGGCCAGGTGCAGCGAGACCAGCGAGGACGAGCAGGCCGTATCCACCGTCAACGCGGGGCCTTCCAGACCGAGGAAGTAGGCGATCCGGCCGGAGCCCAGGCTGAGTGTGGAGCTCTCACCCAGGTACGCCTCGGCTTCGGGCGGCGCGTTGTTCAGCAGCCGGGCCGCGTAGTCCGCGTAGGTGATCCCGGCGTACACCCCGGTCGCGCTGCCCCGCAGTGACGCCGGGTCGATTCCGGCGCGCTCCAGCGCTTCCCACGACACCTCGAGCAGCATCCGCTGCTGCGGATCCATCGCCAGCGCCTCGCGCGGGCTGATCCGGAAGAAGTCGGCGTCGAATTCGGAAACGCCGTCGAGGAAGCCACCGGCGCGGGCGTAGGTCGTACCGGTGTGGTCGGGATCCGGATGGTAGAGATCGGCCAGGTTCCATCCGCGGTCTTCGGGGAACCCGCTCAGCACGTCGCGCCCCTGGGCGACGATCTCCCACAGTTCCTCGGCCGAGTCCGCCCCGCCGGGATACCGGCAACCGCTGCCCACGATGACGATCGGATCGTCGCGGTCCGGCCGGACCGCCGGGCTCGACGGCGGAGGTGTCGCGGGCCGCGGCGTGATCTCGGCCGTCAGGTGGCGGGCCAGGGCCGCCGGAGTCGGGTAGTCGAACACCGCGGTCACCAGCAGCCGCACGCCGGTGGCCCGCTGGAGCCGGTTGCGGAATTCCACCGCGCTGAGCGAGTCGAACCCGAGTTCGGTGAACGAGCGATCGACCTGCACCGACCGCTGTTCGGAACCGAGTACGGCACTGGCGTGTTCGACGATCGCGGCCAGCATCCGCTGTTCCCGTTCGGCGGCGGTGGCGCCGGTGGACACGGCACCCGCCGTCGGCCGCGGCACGTGAGCCGCTCGCCGGACCGGCACCAGCGCGCGCACCAGCGCGGGGACATCGTCGAGAGCAGCGAGGGCGGCGGTGTCGATCCGCGCGGGCACCACGACCGCACGCGTACTCGCCAGCGCCGTATCGAACAGCCGCAAGCCCTCGTCGGCGGACAGCGCGACCATGCCGCCCCGGCTCAGCCGGGCCCGGTCCCGATCGTCGAGGTGGCCGGTCATCTCGCTCGCCTGGTCCCACTGTCCCCACGCCATCGAGACCGCGGGCAGACCCCGGTGCCGTCGATGCTGCGCCAGCGCGTCGAGAAAGGCGTTGGCGGCCGCGTAGTTCGCCTGACCGTGCGCACCCACCACGCCCGCCATCGAGGAGAACAGCACGAAGGCGGCGGGATCGGCGTCGAGGGTGAGCTCGTGCAGGTGCCACGCCGCGTCCACCTTCGGCCGCAGCACCGCGTCCAGCCTCGCCGGGGTCAGCGCGTCGAAGACGGCGTCGTCGAGGACTCCGGCCGCGTGGATCACGGCTGTCAACGGGTGCCGGTCCGGGATTTCCGCCAGGACGGCGGCCAGGGCGTCCCGGTCGGCGACGTCGCAGGCGGCCAGGGTGACCTCGGCACCCAGCGCCGCCAACTCCGCGGTGACGGCCCGCGCGTCTGCCGCCGCCGGTCCTCGCCTGCTGATGAGCAGCAGATTCCGGGCACCGTGTGCGGACACCATGTGCCGGGCCAGCAGTGTGCCGAGCATTCCGGTGCCGCCGGTGATCAGCACCGTGCCGTCCCGGTCCATCGGCCGGGGCACGGTCAGTACCAGTTTTCCGATGTGCCGTGCCTGCGCCATGAATCGATACGCCGCGGGGGCTTCCCGCAGATCCCAGGCGCGAATCGGCAAGGGCGCCAACGCGCCCGACTCGAACAGCGCGACGATCTCACCCAGCATCCGCTGCAACCGATCCGGGTCGGCGCTGGTCAGATCGAAGGCGCGATAGCGGACTCCGGCGTAGGTGGCTGCCACGTGTGCGGGATCGCGGAGGTCAGCCTTGCCCATTTCGATGAAGGTGCCGCCGGGCGCCATCAGCCGCAACGACGCGTCGAGCAGGTCGCCGGTGAGGGAATTGAGCACGACGTCCGCTCCGGCGGAACCGAACTGCGCGCGCCACCGGCCCTCGAATTCGGCGGTGCGTGACGAGGCGATGTGCTCGTCGTCGAAGCCCATGTCCCGCAACGTGTCCCACTTGCCCGGGCTGGCGGTGGCGAAGACCTCCAGCCCCCGATGGCGCGCCAGCGCGACCGCGGCCACCCCGACACCGCCGGTCGCGGCGTGTACGAGAACGCGCATGCCGGCTCGGAGGTCCGCGAGTTCGGTCAGCGCGTAGTGGGCGGTGAGGAAGGCCGCCGGAATCGCGGCGGCCTGGGCGAAACTCAGCCCGGCGGGAATCGGTGCCACCGTGCGGCGATCGGCCACCACCACGGAACCGGCGCCGGTGAACAACCCCATCACCCGGTCTCCCGGCACGAGGTCGGTCACCTCCTCCCCCACCTCGAGGACCACGCCCGAGCCTTCGGCACCCACCGCGACGTCCGGGTCGGGGTAGGTGCCGAGCGCGATCAGCACATCGCGGAAGTTCATCCCGTTGGCACGCACGCCGAGGCGGATCTCGCGGGGGCCGAGCCGCCGCTCGGCCGCGGGCCAGGCACGCAGGGCCAGGTTGTCGGCGTCCAGGGTGCCGGTGCCGAGGGTGACCAGGCTCCAGGCGCCGCTGTCGGGCGTGGTGAGGGTGGGTTGTCCGTTGTCCCTGATCAGCCGGGGTACCAGTACCGCACCGTCGCGCCACGCCACCTGCGGTTCGTCGACCGCCAGCGCGGCGGCGACCGCGGTGTCGACCTGGGTCCAGTTCTCGACGTCGACCAGCACGATCTGCCCGGGATTCTCGGTCTGGGCCGAACGCAGCAGTCCCCAGACCGGCGCGCGGCTCAGATCGACCACGTCCTCGCCGTGGACCGGCACCGCCCGGCACGTCACCACCACGAGGGGGGTCTCCGGCCCGGTCGACAGCCATCGCCGCACCCGTTCGAGCACCGTGGCGACCGCGGTCCGCGTCGACGCGGCCAGGTCGGCCGGGACATCGTCCGGAACGTCGGGCGGGCGCACCGTCAAGACCGTCGGTGCCACGGTTCCGGTGTGCTCCGGCGACGGGAGCCGCACCCAGTCGACCGCGAAGTGCGATCCGGCTCCCGGGGCGGTCGAAGTGATCTGCGACAGCGACATGTCCCGCACGGCGAGAGATTCGATCGAGGCCACGGGCGCGCCCGAGGGATCGGCCAGGAGAACCCGCACCTGGCGGTCTCCGGTGCGGGTCAGCCGCACCCGCAACGCGGTCGCGCCGACCGCGTGGATCGACACCCCGGACCAGGAGAAGGGCAGCAGCGCGCACCCGTCGGCCGGTGCGAACCCGGCCAGCGCGATCACCTGCACCGCCGCGTCCCAGAGCGCAGGGTGCAGCGCATAGGGGCCGACGTCCTCCGGCTCCGGCAATGCCACCTCCGCGAACACCTCGTCCGCGCCGCGCCGCCACGCCGCGCGTACCCCCTGGAACGCCGGGCCGTACCGGTATCCCCGCTCGGCGAGGTCCGCGTAGAAACGCCCGAGATCGGATTCGGCCGCACGCGCCGGTGGCCACTGTGCCAGGTCGGGCGTCGTCGGCGCCGAGGTCTGCGGCGACAGCTCGCCGGAAGCATGGCACACCCAGTCGGTCCCGCCCTCCTGGCGCGAATACACCGACACCGCACGCGTTCCGCCCTGTTGCGGACCGCCGACCACGACCCGCAGGTACGCGCCGCCGACCGCGGGCACCACCAACGGGGCGTGCAGCACGAGTTCGGCGACTACCGGACAGTCCACCTCGTCGCCCGCGCGTACGGCCAGTTCGACGAGGGCCGCACCGGGCAGCAGCACCGAGTCCCCCACGGTGTGGTCACGAAGCCAGCCGGCCGACGTCATGGCCACCCGGCCCGCCACGACCACTCCACCGGAATCCGGTTGCGCCACCACCACATCCAGGAGGGGGTGTCCGATCGTGGACAGCCCCGACCCGCTCGTGCCGATGCCCCTCGGCTCGGTCCAGTACGACTGCGGATCCCAGGCGTAGGTGGGCAGATCCACGCGGCCGGCCCCGGGCACCAGGCGGGTCCAATCCAGCCCGAAACCGCCGGCATAGAGCTGCGCCAGGGCACGGTCGTGACACCGTGGACCGCTTTCGCCACGGCGCAGGGTACCGACCGCGAGCACCGCGTGATCACCTTCCGCGGCAACGGTTTCCACGGCCGTGGTCAGGCTCGGATGCGGGCTCGCCTCGACGAAGACCCGGTAGCCGTCGGCGATCATCCGCTCGATCGTGTCGGCGAAACGGACCGGCTCGCGCAGATTGCGGTACCAGTAGTCCGGCGCCAGCGGCTCGGTGGGCAGTGGCTCCGCGGAGACCGTCGAGTACCAGGTGACCGAGGCCGGAACGGCGACGATCCCGGCGAGCTCGGCCGCCAGCGGCTCCCGCAGCGGGTCCATGTCCGAGCAGTGCGATGCGTAGTTCACGGCCAGCAGGCGGCAGAAGACGTTCTCCTGCTCCAGTTCCGCCAGCAGTGCCGTCAAGACCTCGCGGTCACCGGTCAGCACGGTGGAGGCGCCACTGTTCACCGCGGCCACCGACACCCCGCTGCCCAGCCGCGGCTCCAGTACCGCGGCGGGCAGGCCGACCGCCGCCATCGCACCACCGCTGACGGTCGACAGTGCCCGGCTGCGCCGGGTGACCACGGCTGCCGCGTCCGCCAGCCCGATGGCACCGCCGACACAGGCCGCGGCGATCTCCCCCTGGCTGTGGCCGACGACCGCGTCCGGCAGCACACCGGCCGCCCGCCACATCGCGGCCAGCGACACCATCACCGCGAACAGCATCGGCTGCACGACATCGTCGTCACGCAGCGGGGGCGCGTCCGCGTCACCACACAGCACACCCACGGCCGACCAGCCGGTGTGTGGGCGCAACGCCTCGTCGCAACGCGCGAATTCGGCCCGGAACACCGGGGATTCGGACCACAGATCGCGGCCCATCCGCAGCCACTGGGAGCCCTGCCCCGGAAAGACGAACGCCACCTTGCCCGAGATCACCGCGTCCTCGGGACCCACCGTGTTCGGCGCCGGATCGCCCAGCGCGGCTGCCCGCAGCCCATCGAGCAACTCCGCGCGATCGGCGGCCACGACCACTGCCCGTCGCTCGAAGTGCGTGCGATGCAGGGCCAGTGATCGCGCCACCGACGGCAACGCGAGGTCCGGATCCGATTCCACCAGGCCGATCAGGCGCTCGAGCTGACCGCGCAGGGAGGCATCGCCGCGGGCCGAGAGGGGGAACAGGGTCGCGGTGCCCGCGCTGTCCGGTTCGGCGACCGCGGACGGCGCCTCCTCGAGGACGATATGCGCGTTGGTGCCGCTGATTCCGAACGAGCTCACCCCGGCCCGCCGCGGCCGGGTACCCCGAAGCCACCGCGCGGGCCGGTTCTGGACAGCGACACCGGCTGTCTCCCAGTCGATCCGCTCGATGGGATGCTCGGCGTGGAGCGAGGCGGGCAGTGTCCCGTGCCGCAGCGCGAGCACGGTCTTGATCACGCCGACGATCCCGGCTGCGGCCTGGGTGTGCCCTAGGTTCGACTTCGCCGAGCCCACCCCCAGCGGGCGTCCCGGTTCGCGACCGGGACCGAACACCCTGGCCAGCGCCCGCATTTCGATCGGATCGCCGAGGGTGGTGCCGGTGCCGTGCGCCTCCACGTAGTCGATGTCGGCCGGGTTCAGACCCGCCGCGGCCAGCGCCGCGCGCATGAGCCGTTCCTGCGCGATACCGTTCGGGGCGGTGAGGCCCTGGCTGCGACCGTCGGAGTTGACGGCCGAGCCCCGCAGCACCGCCAGCACCGGATCGCCGTCGCGCACGGCGTCGTCGAGGCGCTTGAGCACCACCACACCGCAGCCTTCGCCCCACACCATGCCGTCGGCATCGGCGGAGAACGGCCTGCACACCCCGGACGGCGACATCGCGCGCAACCTGCTGAACTCCACGTGTGTCTCCGGGCCCACCAGGACCGTGGCCCCACCCGCGAGGGCCTGATCGCATTCGCCCGCACGCAGCGCCTGCGCGGCGAGATGCAGGGCCACCAGCGACGACGAGCACGCCGTGTCGACGGTCACCGCGGGGCCGTGCAGGCCCAGCTGGTAGGCGATCCGGCCCGCCGCGACGCTGGTCGCCGAACCGGTGCCCACATAACCGTCGAGCTGGGCCAGCGCCGCACCGGCGAGGTAGGTGCTGCCGTAGAGCCCGAGGTACACACCGGTCGAGGTACCGCTCAACGCGCGAGGATCACGCCCGGACCGCTCGATCGCCTCCCAGCTGGTCTGCAACAGCAGGCGCTGCTGCGGGTCCATCGCCGCGGCTTCGCGCGGGGTGATGCCGAAGAAGGCGGCGTCGAACTCGTCGATCCGCTCGAGAAATCCGCCCCGCAGGGTGTAGGCCGTGCCCGCGACATCGGGGTCGGGATGGTGCAGCCCGTCGAGATTCCACCGGCCTTCCGGCACCTCGCCGACCGCGTCCGTCCCGTCGGCCAGCAGTTGCCAGAATGCTTCGGGATCGTCTGCCCCGCCGGGCAATCGGCATGCCATCCCCACGATCGCCACCGCGCTGTCGCGGGTGCCGGGCTGTTCGCCGTCCGGCGGTGTGGCCACCTCGGCGAGCACGGTGCCGAGGGCGGTGATGGTCGGATGCTCGAAGATCACGCTCGGATCGACATCCCGGCCGATGGTTTCGCCGAGTGTCGCGGTGAGCCGGACCAAACTGCTGGAGCCCAAGCCGAATTCGGCCAGTGGCCGGTCGACGTCGATCCGGTCCGGGTGCAGGCCGGTCTCCGCCGCCACCGCGGCGATCAGCCACGCCCGGATCCGCGCCGCCGAGGCCACGTCCGCGATGGGCCCGGTCTCCTGGTTCTCGGCCGTCACAGCGTCTGCCGGAACCTCGACCGTATCCAGTTCGCCGTCGAGATAGGCTGTGCGGCAAGCCCGGCGCTGGACCTTGCCGCTGCTCGTCTTCAAGATGGTGCGCGGGCGGATCAGCACGACATCGTGGATGGCGATGGCGTGTTCGGTAGCGACGGCGCCCCGGACGGCGGCCCGGATGTGGTCCAGCTCGTCGGCCTCGGTCGCGGCCACCTCGACGACCAGTACCAGTCGCTCCCCGAAATCGCCGGTGTCCACGGGGAACGCCGCGACGCAGCCCGGCCGCACCGAGCCGTGCGCGGATTCGGCCGTCAACTCGATGTCCTGCGGATAGTGATTCTTGCCGTCGATGATCAGCAGATCCTTGCTCCGCCCCACGACGAACAGTTCACCGCCGGAAAGGAACCCGAGATCGCCGGTCCGCAGGAAAGGCCCCCGGCCGTCGACGAGCACGCCGCCGAAGATCTCGGCCGTCTTGTCCGCATCGTTCAGATATCCCGCCGCCACGCTGTCGCCGGAGACCCAGATCTCGCCGACCTCGCCGTCGCCGCATTCGACGCCGCGCTCCGGGTCCACGATCGCGAGCGTGACGCCGCAGGGCGGGATCCCCACCCCGACCACCTCGTGAGACCTGGCCGGGTCGGCATCGGCGGAATGTTCCGTCACGGTCGGTGCGCGATCGACGGGAGCGCCCGTCACGAGCAGCGTGGCCTCGGCCAGGCCGTAAACCGGTTGGAAGGTCTGCGGCCGGAAACCCGACGGCGCGAACGCGTCCGCGAATCGGCGCAGGGTGCCAGCGCGCACCGGCTCCGCCCCGTTGAACGCCACCCGCCATCGGCTCAGGTCCAGCTGTCGCGCCAGTTCGGCGGTGGCGCGCCGGGCGGCCAGTTCGTAGCCGAAGTTGGGACCGCCGCTGGTGTGCGCCCGGAAATGCGAGACCGCGTGCAGCCACCGCTCCGGCTTCTGCAGAAAGTGCAAGGGCGACAACAGCACCGCGTCGGCGCCCAGATACACCGTCTGCAGTACCGGCCCGATCAGGCCCATGTCGTGGTACACCGGCAGCCAGCTGACGAAACACGAACCGTCCCACGACGCCACCCGCTCGGGGCTGTGGTCCATGGCCTCGGCGATCGCCTGCTGATTGTGCAAGAGGTTGCGGTGGGTGACGACGACGCCTCGCGGTGCGCTCGTGGAACCCGACGTGTACTGGAGGAAGGCGACCGTGTCCGGGCCCACCCCGGGATCGGACCAGGTCGAGGCGATCTCGCCGGGAACTTCGTCGGTCGCGATCCAGCGCAGCTTCGCCAGTTCCGGCACGTGCTCGACCACCGCGCCGAGCGCGTCGATGACCGATCGGGTGGTCAGCACCACCTGGATGTCGGCGTCCGCGATGACCTGGCGCAACCGGCGCAGTGCGCGATCGACCTCGTGCCGCTGTGGCAACGGCACCGGCACGGCCACCACGGCACCGGCCAGGCAGCCGAAGAACCCGGAGAGGAACTCGATCCCCGGTGGATACAGCAGCAGGGCACGCCGATGCGCGAAACCCTCGGCCTGCAACCGTGCCGCGATCGCCACGGCCCGGCGTTCCAGTCCGGCGTAGGTCAGTTCATCGATGTCACCGCCGATATCGCCCGTTTTCAGGAATCGGAAGGCGAGGTCGGATCCTTGCTCCGCCTTCCGCAGCATCAACAGATCCAAGAACGAACCGAACATATACGCACCCATCCAAATTCACGCTGCGAAGAGAGTTCGCAGTACTCAGTCGGTCTCCCCGTGACCGTCCCCGCCGGCGTCCTCGTCCAGCAGCCGGAGCAGTTCCGCCAGGTCTTCCAGGCTTTCCTCGGCGCCCTCGTCGCCAAGATCCGGCGCCTCGGCCGAGTCGCCTTCGCCGATCGCCTCCGCGAGGTGACGCGCCAGCAGATCGATTGTCGGAAAGTCGAATACGACTCCAGCCGATACCGCGATGCCGAGCCATCGACCCAGCTCGTCCGACATCCGTACGCCTTGCAGCGATGTCAGTCCCAGCTCCGCGAACGGCACGGTGGTGTCGATCTCCGCCCGCGGTACCGCCAGCTTCTCCGCGAGGGTGCCGATGAACCAGGAACGGATCTCCTGCTCGCCGGGAGCGTTCACCGGCCGCGAGTCGGCGGCGGCTCCCGAAGAATCATGGCTCACTGGGATTCCTTCTCTCCGAGGGCGATGCCACGCCAGTAGCGTTGCCGCTGAAATGCGTAGGTGGGCAATGCCACCGTGCCCCGCCGTCCGAAGACGGTTCCCCAGTCGACCCGCAGCCCCCGGGTCCAGCCATCCGCGACGACCTCGAGCAGCGCCCGCGGGGTATCGAAGCCGATGTCGACGATGATGGTGCCGGGACGTTCCAGCACCTCGCGCGCCGGATCCGGGGTGTACCGGGAACCGAACCGCCCGACCGCTTCGCCCGACGCGGCGAGGAACGGAACCGACGGCTCGGCGAGTGTGAGATCGGTTGGTGGCGTGGGCGATTCGCCAGCGGCCACCAGTGCGCACGCATCCGTCAACGACAAGACGCCGGCGACATGGGCGGCGGTGATCTCACCCCGCGCACTGCCCACCACACAATCCGGCCGCACACCCCAGGACTCCAGCAACCGGACCAGGGCCACCTCCACCGCGAACGGCGTCACCGGCTCCGCGCCGAACTCGGCCGCGACCGCGTCGAACGCGGCGGCGAAGACCGGGAATTCCTCGTACAGCGACTGTCCCGCACCGATATCCCGGCCAGGGAAGCGGAAGATGGTCGTCGCGTCGGCTGCCGTCCGGCCCGTGAGAAGTCCCGCCACGGTGGCACCTTCGGCCGATGCCGTCAGTCCGGCGACGAGTTCGTCCCTGTCCTGACCGAGGACGACGGCCCGGTACTCGAACGCCGATCGTGTCGTCGCCAGCGAGCAGCCGATCTCGACCGGATCCAGCTCCGGGTGCCGCTCCAGATGAGCACGCAGCTTCGCCGCCTGCGCCACCAGTGCCGCCTCGCTCCTGGCCGACATCACCCACGGAATCACCGGCAGCGCGACCGGATCTGCCGCGTCGGCGGGAAGGTGCGAGGGGGCCTGCTCGAGAATCACGTGCGCGTTGGTACCGCTGATCCCGTAGGACGACACCGCGGCCCGGCGCGGCCGGTCGTTGTCCGGCCACGACCGCGTCTCGGTGACCAGCCGCACACCCCCGGCCGCCCAGTCCACGTGCGGGCTGGGTTCATCGACGTGCAGCGTCGAAGGCACTGTCGCGCAACGCATCGCCTCCACCATCTTGATCACCCCCGCGATCCCGGAGGCGAGCTGGGTGTGGCCCATGTTGGACTTGATCGAACCCAGCAGCAGCGGCTGTTCCCGCTGCCCGCCCTGCCCGTAGGTCGCCAGCAGCGCCTGCGCCTCGATCAGGTCACCCAGCGCGGTACCGGTCCCGTGCCCTTCCACCACGTCCACCTCGGCGGCCGGCACCCCGGCGTCGGCCAGCGCCGCGCGGATCACCTGCTGCTGGGCCTGACCGTTCGGCGCCATCAACCCGTTCGAGGCACCGTCCTGATTGACCGCCGATCCACGCACCACCGCCAGCACCTCGTGGCCGAGCCGCTGTGCGTCCGACAACCGTTCCAGCACCAGCATTCCCACGCCTTCGGCGAAGGTGGTCCCGTCGGCGCCCGCCGCGAACGATTTCACCCGCCCGTCCCCGGCCAGTCCGAGACCGCCCTCGAACAGCGCGAAGACTCCCGGCGTCGCCAGGACCGAGCCGCCACCGGCCAGCGCCAGCGAGCATTCGCCCGCACGCAGCGCCCGCACGGCCGTGTGCACGGCCACCAGACCCGACGAACACGCGGTATCCAGGCTTATCGCGGGCCCTCTCAGGCCGAGGAGGTAGGAGATCCGCCCCGAGGCCAGCGCCGCGACACTGCCGGTCAGATAGGCCGTCGAGTCGGTGTCGCCGTACTCCCCCTGCGCCTCCAGCGATCCATAGCCTTGGTCGTTGCCCGCGCCGACATAGACGCCGGTGTCGCTGCCGTGCAATGTCCGTGGATCGATCCTGGCGTATTCGACAGCCTCCCACGCGGCTTCCAGAACAAGGCGATGTTGTGGGTCCATCGCCGTCGCCTCCGCCGGCGTGATCCCGAAGAATTCCGCGTCGAATTCACCGGGCGCCGTGAGGAATCCACCGGTTCGGCTGCGGATCTTGTCGAAATCGATGGGCCCGACCCCGTTTCGGAGAAGGCTGTCCCACCCGCGGTCGGTGGGCCACTCCGTGATGACATCGCGACCGTTCAGAACCGTCTCCCAGAGGTCCCGGGGTGATTCGATACCGCCCGGATAGCGGCAGGACATGCCGATGACGGCGATCGGCTCGTGCGCCTGCGCCTCCATGTCCCGCAGACGCTGGCGCGCCTTCTGCAGATCCTTGACGGCTTTCTTCAGATAGTCCCGGAGCTCGTCCTCCCTCACGACCACAGACCTCTCGACTCAGTTGAACGTGGGATCGGAACGGTCCAGATACTCGAATATCGCGTCGTCTTCATCAAAATCTATGTCCTCTTCCGGATCGATCTCACGACTCGCGACGACGCCTCCGGGCAGTTTCGCCCTGACCCGGCGGGCCATCTCCTCCATGCGATCCGCGAGAATCCGGAGGTCTCGGTCCTCGAGATCCCCGAGTAGCGAGGTGTCGGCGAGCGAGTCGAGCTGACCGAGTAGTCGGGCTGCCGGGTTGTCGTCGGGCACGAGCTGCTCGCCGAGGTAGCGGGCCAAGGCCGCGGGTGTCGGATAGTCGAAAACGGCTGTCGCCGAGGGTTTCACACCGGTGGCGGACTGCACCCGGTTGCGGAACTCGACCGCGCCCAGCGAGTCGAATCCCAGATCGGCGAAGGCGGAGTCGGCGGGGATGTCGTCGGGTGAGTCGTGCCCGAGCACCGTCGCCGCGTGCGCACGGATCGCGTCGAGAAGCAGGCGTTCTCGTTCGGCGCGGCTGAGCCCGGCCGATTCCGCCGACAGCTTCGCGGCGGCACCCGAATCGTTGTCGGAAGCTCGCCTGGTGACCCGGACCAGTCCGCGCAGCAGCGGCGGAATGTCGTCCGCGTCGAGGATCCGGCGGCGAATCGCCTCCAGCTCCATGCGGGCAGGCACCGTCGACGGCAGACCCGTGGCCAGCGCCGCATCGAACAAGGCCATGCCCTCGACGTCCGATATCGGTGCGAAACCGCCGCGCCGCATCCGGTCGAGGTCCGCGTCCCGCAGGTGCCCGGTCATCCCGGTGGGCCGCTCCCAGACGCCCCAGGCCATGGACGTCGCAGGCAAGCCGAGCGTCCTGCGGTGGTGCGCCAGACCATCCAGAAAGGCGTTCGCCGCAGCGTAGTTCGCTTGGCCGGGACTGCCGAACAGGCCCGCCACCGAGGAGTACATGACGAACGCGTCCAGTGGCAGATCGCGAGTGGCCTCGTGCAGATTCCAGGTCGCGTCCACCTTGGGCAGCATCACCCGCTCGACGTGTCCCGGTGTCTGCGACGAGAAGACCGCGTCGTCCACGACACCGGCCACCTGAACGACCGCCGTCAGCGGGTGCGACGAATCGATGCCCGCCACCAGTGCTCGGACCGCCGCGGGGTTCGCCATATCGCAGGCGAGTACCTCTACCCGCGCACCCAGTTCCGCCAAGCGCGACGCCAATTCACCGGCTCCCGGGGCGTCGGCTCCGCGACGTGAGGTCAGCACCAGATGGCGCACACCGCGCTCGGCCACCAGATGTTCGGCCAGCCTGCCACCGAGACCACCGGTGCCACCGGAGACGAGCACGGTCCCGTCGGGGTTCAGGCTCCGTGGCAGGGACAGGATGTTCTTTCCGATGTGCCTGGCCTGACTCAGGAACCGGCATGCCTCCGGCGCCTGCCGCACATCCCACACCGTGACCGGCACCGGCCGCAACACACCGGCGTCGAAGAGTTCCGCCACCTCGACCAGGATTTCGTGAATCCGGTCGGCGCCCGCCTCGGGCAGCAGGAACTGGCGGTATTCGACGCCCGGATACCGCGCGGCGATCTGATCGGCCTCGCGGATATCGGTGACACCCATTTCGATGAACCGGCCACCGCGCGAGAGCAGTTCCAGCGAGGCATCGATCTTGTCGCCGGTCAGCGAATTGAGAACCACGTCGACGCCCGCGCCGCCGGTGCTCCGGAGGAATTCGGCGGAGAAGCCGGTGCTGCGGGTGTCGCCGATCCGATCGCCGGGGAATCCCGCGGCGCGCAGGACATCCCATTTCGGAACGCTCGCCGTGACATAGAGTTCCAGTCCCCAGTGGCGCGCCAGCTGCACCGCGGCCATGCCGACGCCCCCGGTCGCTGAATGGACCAGCACCGATTCACCCGGCGACACCCGCGCCAGATCTCGCAGCGCGTAGACCGCGGTCGCGAACACCACGGGCACCCCGGCGGCCTCTTCGAACGACAGCGCTTCGGGAAGACGGACCATCATCCGCTGATCTGCCACCACCGTCGACCCGATCCCCGCGAAGATTCCCATCACCCGATCACCGGGTGCCAGATCCACCACATCCTCGGCCACTTCGAGCACCACACCGGCGCCCTCGCCGCCGACCGGGGTGTCCGGAATCGGGTACATCTCCAGCGCGATGAGCACATCGCGGAAATTCAGGCCGACCGCCCGCAATCCGACCCGGACCTCGCCCGGCCGCAACGACGCGCGCGGCGGATCCTGGGGAACGGCGATCATATTGTCGCCGTGCAGCGTCCCGCGTCCTCGCGTCACCAGCTGCCAATCGCCGCCCGCGGTCACCAGCTCCGCGGCGCCGAGGACGTCGGCGCCGACACGGGCCAGCCGTGGCACGAGCAGATCCCCGTCCCGCACGGCGCTCTGCTGTTCACCACGATGCGCGATCGCGGCGACGACCCCGGAGCGGCAGTCCGCGCGATCCCCGACATCGACCAGCACGATCTGTCCGGGGTTCTCGTTCTGGGCACTGCGGACCAGCCCCCATACGGCGGCGCCCACCAGATCGTCGACCTGCTCGGCGCGATGCGTCGCGACCGCACCCGAGGTCACCACGACGACCGGCGCCGGATCCTCCCCCGGCGGGTTCTGCAACAGCGCCAGGACGTCGGTCACACCGGCGCGTACCCCGCGGGCGCCCTCCGCACCGATCCCGGCGAAGAAGCACCGCACCACCAGATATTCGGTGCCGTCGACTACGCACCGCTCCAGCGGCAGGCCGGAATCGTCGGCCACGGTGGACCACTCACCCGGCGGCACAACGGCTTCCGTGGACGGCACCGCGAGCCAGTTCGTCGTGAACAGCGCGTCTCCGACCGAAAAGCGCTGCGCCGCCGCACCGAACGATTCGGGCGAAACGTCGCGCACCGTCAGCGCGCCGACGCGCGCCACCGGTCTCCCCGCCGGATCGGACAACTCGATCTCGACCCGATCGGGTCCCCCGCCCCGCAGTCGAACCCGCAGATCGGTAGCACCGACCGCCGACAGCGAAACGTCCTCCCAGGAGAACGGCAGGCGGATGTCCCCGGCGGCGGTTCCGGCGCCGAGCGCACCGGTGACCAGCAGCGCGTGCAGGGCGGAGTCCAGCAAGGCCGGGTGAATGCCGAACCCCTCCACCTCCGCCCGCGCATCCTCCGGCAGACTCACCTCGGCGAACGTCTCGTCGCCCCGGCGCCACACCGACCGGAGTCCCCGGAAGACCGATCCGTATTCGTAACCCGCCTCGGCCAGATCGCCGTACACCTCACCCAGTGGGACCACCGACGCACCCGCCGGTGGCCACGGCGCCGAATCGCCCGAACTTCCGGAACCCGGACTCTCCGAACGCAATACGCCCGTCGCATGGCATACCCATGCCGCACCGGAGACCTGGGGGCGGGAGAACACCGTCACCGAACGCTGCCCGGACCCGGTCGGCTCGTCGACGGCGACCTGGAGCTCGACCGCGCCCGCGTCCGATACCACCAACGGCGCCCGCAGGATCAGCTCCTCCACCACCGGAGCCTCCACCACACTGCCCGCGTGCAGTGCCAACTCCACGAACGCCGCCCCCGGCAGCACGATCGCGCCACCCACCCGATGACCGGCCAACCACGGGTGCGTCCGCAATGCCAACCGGCCCGAGAGCAACACCCCGGTTCCGCCGGCGAGATCGACCACCGCGCCCAGCAACGGATGACCCGCCGCGGACAGACCGGCCGCACCGACATTCGTGGTCGTGGTCTCGTTCAGCCAGAACGACTTTCGCTGGAAGGCGTAGGTCGGCAGGTCGACCCCTCCCGCACCGCTTCCCGCGAAGACAGCGGCCCAATCCACACCGACGCCGACCACGAACGCTTCCGCCACACCGGTGACGAAGGCCGTGTCGGCGTCGCGGTTCAGCCGGAGCATCGACGTGACGACCTGCGGTGGCGTCGCGTCGTCCGCCGCCGCGAGGCTTTCCCGGGTCATCGCGGAAAGCGCGGTGCCGGGGCCTATTTCGAGGAAGTTGCCGGGCTCACCGCCCCGGCCCAGGTATCGGGCGCCCGCCATGAATCGGACGGGGTCGCGCAGATGCCGAACCCAGTAGTCCGGTGAACCGAGCTGGTCGGCGGGCTCTCCGGTGAGGTTGGACACGACTTCGAGACCGGGCACGTGGTAGTCGAGGCCGCGGCAGACCTCGGCGAACTCGGCCAGGATCGGGTCCATTCGCGCGGAATGGAAGGCGTGGCTGGTCCGCAGTCGTTTCGTCTTGGTTCCGGCGGCGGCCAGCGCCGCCTCGAATTCCCCGACCGCGTCGTCGTCGCCGGAGACGACCACCGAGGTGGGCGCGTTCACCGCCGCGATACCGAGCCTGTCCCCATAGTCCGCCAGCGAGGCGACGACGGAATCCTCCGCCGCCGATACCGCCAGCATCGAGCCGCCGGCCGGGAGGGACTGCATGAGCCGCCCGCGTGCGGCCACCAGGGTGCAGGCGTCCTTCAGCGACAGGACACCGGCGATATGGGCTGCGGTGATCTCACCCAGCGAATGGCCCATCGCACAGTCCGGCCGCACGTTCCAGGACTCGAGCAGCCGGAACAGTGCCACCTCCACCGCGAACAGCGCGGCCTGCGTGTACACGGTCTGATGCAGCAACTCGGCGGTGGCGGACCCGGGTTCGGCGAAGATCACCTCGCGCAGCGAAGTCTCGAGTTCCCCGTCGAACTCGGCACAGATGGCGTCGAATGCCCTGGTATAGGCCGGATACCGTTCCCAGAGCAGCCGCCCCATGCCCGTCGACTGACTGCCCTGGCCCGGGAACAGGAAGGCGGTCCTGCCCCCGGCCGTCGTGCGGCCGGTCACGAGTCCGGGCGCGGTGGCGTCCTGCGCCAAGGCCGTGAGTCCCGCGACGAGTTGGTCCCTGTCCCTGCCCAGCACGACAGCCCGGTGATCGAACGTGGAGCGGGTCGTCACCAGCGAATAGCCGATATCGACCGGGTCCAGCCCCGGGTGCCGCTCCAGATGAGCCAGCAGCTTGGCCGCCTGCGCGGCCAATGCGGTAGCGCTCTTGGCCGAGATCACCCACGGAACGACCGGCACCGCCACCCGATCGGGCTCGTCACTGTTCGCCGTCGACACCCGGCCGCTCCTCCCCGACCAGCTCCAGGAACATCGACACCCAGTCCTCGAGCAGCGATCTCGCCTCCGCCGCGTCGATCCGGGTGGGGTGATAGATCACCCGGAAGGAGATCTCGGCGCCGGGAATCACCATCACCCAGAGGGGAATATTCGAGCGGAGATGAACGTCGACGTCCTCGAACGATACGTCGGCGAAACCGACATCCATCCCCTCGTACGCGTGCACCGCGACCGACACCGCGGTCTCGAACAGCGGACGCCCCGCCGGCACGCCCGACCACGGCGCCAGCGCGGGCGGTGCGACGTGCTCGAAACTCCGGAGCGAGGTGACATGGGATTGGAGCTGCCGCAGCCAGTCCCCGGTGGACACCGACGGATCGATGGAAACGCGCAGCGGGAGCACATTCGAGAACGCACCGACGATCTGCTCCATGCCGGCCGAGGGACCGAACCGCCCGGACACGGCCGCGCCGATGGTGACGTCCGATTCGCCGCTGTGCCGCCCGACGACACCGGCCCACGCCCCGTAGGCCACGGTCGCCAGGGTGACGCGCTGAGCACGCAGGGTTTCGGTCACGTGTGCGGTCTGGGCGGCGGTGAGCTCGACGGCGACAACCGGCTGCGCGTCACCTTCGCCGGAAGCCGCGGGGGCTTGCGCGGGACGAATCTGCTTCAGCGCGTTGGACTTCATACCGTTCAGCTCGGCGCGCCAGAACTCCTCGTCGGCATCGCCGTCGAGTTCGCGCACCCACGAAATGTAGTCCCGGAACGGCCGAGCGGCCTTCGACGCGTTCTGTCGCCCCGCCTTCAGACCCTGGTAGCGGGCGGCGGTTTCCGCGACGACCATCGCGAAAGAGGTTCCGTCGAGCAGCATCCGATGATGCGTCCACACGATTCGGTGCCGGTCCTCGGCGACCTTGACGATCGTTATCCGGATGAGGGGCGCCGAGGCCAGATCGAAGCCCTGCCGCCGATCCCGGGCGATGAACTCGCGCTCGCGCTCGGCCACCGCGCGGCCCTCCGATGTCGTCGCGTCTTCGACGACGAACGGAATCGTCGCGTGGCGGCGAACCACCTGTAGCGGCCCGGAATCCCCGTTCGACGCGATCGAGGTTCGCAGGGCCGGGTGCCGGTCGACCACTCGCTGTGTCGCCTCGCGGAACAGTTCGACGTCGAGCGGGCCGACCAGGGTCGCCACCAGCTGTTCGAGGAAGACACCGGCGCCCCCGTCCGCGAGGACGTGTTCCAGGGTGTCCCGCTGGACCGGAGACAGCGGATAGATGTCTTCGATCTCGTTGCCGGACAAGGGTGTTCCCGGGCGAGGTCCACCTAGCTGATCGGCGATCGCGGTGAGTTCGGCAGCGGTGAATTCCGCCAGGATGTCCGGGCCGGTCACCGAATCCGCCGCTTCCGCTTCGGGTGTGGCCGCGCTCTCGCCCTCACTCGACAACGAGCGCTCGTATACGGCCCGCGCCAGCAATCGGATCGTCTGATTCTCCAGCAGATCCTGTGGTTCGATATCCGCCCCGGACTCCAGCGCCCGCCGGACGAAGCCGACCGCCATGAGCGAGTCGACCCCGAGATCGAAGAAGTTCATGTCGAGATCGAGGTGATCCACCCCGATCACCTCGTTCGCGATCTCGCTGAGCATGATCTCGATCGCCCGGACACCGCCCACATCTTCAGCGGTCTCGCTCGGGGCAGAGACCCGCCCGGACACGTCGCGCGGCGATTCAGCGGCGTCGACCGCACCCGGCTCACCCGCGACAACGGGGGCCGCGTCGATCCAATAGCGTTCGCGGGCAAACGGATACGTCGGCAGCGACGCCCAGCGCGCGGTGGCGCCGGAATACCGCGGGGACCAGTCGATACCCACTCCGGCGGTCCACAGCAGGCCGAGTCCGCCGAGGAAGACCTCGCGATCGTTCGTATTCTCCGACGGCCTGCGCATGAGCCGAACGACGTGATTGTCCTCGGTCCAGCTCTGGTGCCGCTTCACCGACGCGCTCAGCGATCCACCGGGGCCGACCTCGACGAACACGTAGGGCGCCGTGTCCAGGGCGTGTTCGATATTGTCCTTGAACCGGACGGTCGCGCGAATACTCCGCGCCCACACGGCCGGATCGGTGGCTTCCGCCGCCGACATCCACGAACCGGACCTGTTCGACAGCAGCGGGATCTTCGGCTCGGCGAGCGGCAGTTCCCGGAGCACATCCTCGAACTTCGGCACCACCGGTTCCATCAGGCCCGAATGGAACGCGTGCGAGACATCCAAGCGGCGGGTCAGGATTCCGCGGCCCGCCGACCAGCGTTCGAACTCCTCGACCCGCTGCGTCGACCCCGATACCACGCATTGGTGCGGGTCATTGATCGCAGCGACATCCAGCTCCGGCCCGAGCCCGTCCGCGAGGTCACCGACCGCGGACGCGACAGCGAGCATCGCGCCCGTCGGCGCGGCATGCATCAGGTCGGCGCGCGCGACCACCGCCCGGATCGCCGTGTCGAGATCGAAGACCCCGGCCACCGTGCCCGCCACATATTCACCGATGCTGTGCCCGATCAGCGCCGCGGGCCGGACGCCGTAGGACTCCAGGAGTTTCGCCAAGGCGTACTCGACGGCGAAGATCGCCGGCTGCGCGTAATCGGTCCGGTTCAATCGCGCGGGGTCCGAGCCGAATATCGCCGAGCGGATATCGCGGCCCGACAGTCTGTGGAACTCGTCGAGACACCGGTTGAAGGTCTCGGCGAACACCGGCTCCGATTCCACCAGGTCCCGGGCCATCCCCAGGTGCTGAGTTCCTTGGCCGGGGAACAGGAAGGCGACCGCTGGGTCCGGGTCGAGCACGGTCTTCGGCTCGTTTCCGCGACCGGTCAGCGCCCGCGCCGCCGTACCCCGGTCGTTCACCACGGTGGCTGCTCGCACCTGATGCGGCTTTCGTCCCCGGTCGAGGGTGTACGCGACATCGAGAAGGTCGAGCTCCGGGTTCGCATCCAGGTGCGCGGCCAGGCGCCCCTGTGATTCCGCGAGGGCCTCGCGGGTGTTCGCCGACAGCAACAGCACCTGCGGCCCGAAGCGCGAGGGCGCGGCCGCGACGGCTGGGGCCTCGTGCACCACGACGTGCGCGTTCGTCCCGCCCACTCCGAACGAGCTCACCCCGGCGTACCGAAGGCCGTCCCACTCCCACGGGCGATATTCCGTCGGAGCCACGAAAGGACTGCGATCGAGCCGCAGTTCGGGATTGGGCTTCTCGAAATGCAGTGTCGGCGGAATCGCGCGGTTCTTCAGGCTCAGCACGGTCTTGATCAGGCCGACTACACCGGACGCCACCTCGAGGTGTCCGATATTGGATTTGACGGAGCCGATGTAACAGGGCGCCGACCGCTGCTTCGTCGAGATCTCGAAAGCCCGGCGCAGCGCGTCCAGTTCGATGGGGTCGCCCAGCGGCGTCCCGGTGCCGTGGGCTTCGATGTAGCTGATATCGGACGAGTCGACACCGGCGACAGCCTGTGCTTCGGCGATGACATCCGCCTGGGCCGCGACATTGGGCGCGGTGAACGCCATCTTCCGTGACCCGTCGTTGTTGACGGCGGAACCGGCGATCACGGCGTGCACGATGTCATCGGCCGCCAGGGCGTCTTCGAGCCGCTTCAGCACCACGATGCCCGCACCGCTGCCGAAGACGGTGCCGTCGGCCCTGGCATCGAACGGTCGGCAGTGTCCGCTCGCCGACGCCATGGATCCCGGTTCGTAGAAATACCCGACGTGGTGCGGTATCCGAAGCGATACGGCACCCGCGAGCGCCATATCGCATTCGTTGGACAGCAGGCTCTGACACGCCATGTGCACCGCCACCAGCGACGAGGAGCACGCCGTCTGCACGGTGAGGCTGGGGCCCCGGAGATTGAACTGGTGCGACAGCCGGGTCGCCAGATAGTCCTTGTCGTTGTGGATCAACAGGTTGAGCAGCTCCGCGTTCGCCCCCTGCGCGATCGATTCGCGCAGGTCACCGTGCGAGAGTAGGTTGTGCAGCAGGTATCCGCTGGCCGCGCTGCTGCCGAACACTCCTATCGCGCCGTCGTAGCGGTACGGGTCACAGCAGGCGTCCTCGAGCGCCTTCCAGGCCGTCTGCAGGAACAGCCGGTGTTGCGGATCCATGATCCGTGCAGCCCGCGGCGTGAACCCGAAGAATTCAGCGTCGAACTTGTCGATGTCGGCCAGAATCGGGGCACGCCGAACATAATTCGGACGCCGGAAGACCGATTCCGGAACACCCGACTCGATCAGCGTGTCGTCGGAAATATCGACAATGGATTCGCGACCGGCACGAAGATTGTCCCAGAATTCTTCCACTGATTCGGCGCCGGGAAACTTCCCCGCGATACCGACGATCGCAGTCGAGTTCTCGATACCGGAATCGTCCGCTGCTGTCACCTTACTCACGCAATCCTATTCTCCGCCACGCGACCGTCGTGCCCGTGCGCTTCGACGAGCGTGTGCACGTGCCACCGGCCGATTGTGGGTTTCGTCGTTTTCCTTGATCTGCTCGGACCGGCTCAACCCGAGCTGACCGACGATGTCCTGCACCAGATCCTGCAATGAAGCGCCCTGCAACAGCAGTCCGACCGCCGGTTCCACCCCGAAGTCCCCGCGACAGGCGTTCTTGATACGAATCGCCATGAGCGAATCCATGCCCACCGAAAACAGGGAAGCACTCGCATCGATTCCCGCCGAGGACGTAGCGCCGACAATGGCGTTCAGGCGGGAGGCCAATCGTTGCGCTATCGCCTGACGCGCCTCGTCGGGGTCCAATTTCCGAAGACCGTCCGGGCCGATCCATTCTTCCGATACTTCCGCATGATCGAATACCTGGGTCACCTCCCGGAAATAGCTGAGCTGCTTCAGTTCCGGAAGGTCCCGCGCCCGATCCAGCCGTAGCCGGGCGACGCCGATACGGGCCGGGTCGCGGGCAAGCAGTGTGGCGAACGCGTCGACACCTTCCGCCGGAGTGAGCGGGTCGACGACGGGAAGGATCACCGACGTCGCCAATCCGACCCCCGACCACTGGCCCCAATTGATCACCGAGGCCGGTGCGCCCTGTGCACGCCGCCAGCGAACGAAGCCATCCAGCCACGCGTTCGCCGCGGCATAGGCGGCCTGGCCGGGTGATCCGAGCATCGAGGCCATCGACGAGAACGCGATCCACCAATCCAGTTCCCGGTCGGCAGTGGCGTTGTGCAGGGCCACCGCGCCTGCCGCTTTCGGTTGCCACACCTTTGTCAAGCTCTCGTCGTTCAGTGAGAGGAATATTCCGTCATCGAGCACACCGGCCGCGTGAATCAGACCCCGCAACGGCCGACCGGTCCGCTCGGCGGCCGCGACCAGTTTCTCCGCGGTCGTGGCGGCCGAGACGTCGCCGAGTTCGACGACCACTTCGGTGCTGCCGCCGAACTCCGCCAGCAGCGCCGCTACCTCGGCGGACGGCGCGGACCGGCCGTTGAGGACCACGCGGCCCGCACCCTGTTCCACGAGCCGTCGCGCGATGCTGAGTCCCAGCCCGCCGAGGCCGCCGGTGATGATGTACGAGCCGTCGGCGCGCACCGTCTCGCTCGAAACCTCTGGACCGAGTTGCGCTCTGGTGAGGGTCTCGACATATCTGAGACCACCGCGTACGGCGACCGTGTCGCCTCCGGCGCCTGCCCTCAGTTCGGGCAGCAGGTCCGCGGCACCGTCGGCGTTGGGGTCGAGATCGATGAGCGTCGCACGCAATTCCGGATGCTCGAACGCGAGCGTCCGGATCACCCCGCGCAGTGCCCCGACCCCGGGTTCGCCGGCTTCGTCATCGTGCACGGCGAGGCCGCCCCGAGCCACCAGCCACAGCCGTGGCGATTGCTCGGCGGGGTGCTGAACCATCGTCCGGACGACGGACGACAAGTGCCGCACCCACCCCTGTGCGCGCGCGATCCCCGCCGCGGTGGCTGCCTCCCGTGGCCCGGCGGAATCGAGGAAGATCACGATCCCGGCCGGGGAGGTGCCGGCACCGTCGGCGGCCGACTCGTAAGCCGCGAGCAATGATCGCTCGTCCGCGAGCGTGGCGGTGAGAACCCGCCCCTGGTTCTCACCGATCGCGGCGGCGACGGCGGACGCGGTCGATGACGAATCATCGCCGTCGGTCACCAGGATCCAGCTGCTTCCATCGAACGAACTCACCGGGGCCGCCACCGGTTCGGCGGTCCAGGTGGTGTCGAAGACCTTGTGCCCGATCGGGAGATCCAGTCTCCGCGAGCTCACCCGCTTCAGGGCGATACCGGCGAATTCCGCCACCACCCGACCGGCCTCGTTCACGAGCTGGACCGATGCCCGGACACCGCCGTCCACATCGTCGGACTGCCGTACCCGCACCCGGCACCCGACCGTGTGGCCGATCGGTTCGAAGACCCGGACCGACTCGATCGATTGCGGCAGATAGGTGGCGTCCGCGGGCAGCGTCGAGGAGGTGTCACTCAGCGCGGCGCCGATGCTCTGCAGGGCCGCGTCGAGGATGACCGGATGCGCCGTGAATCGCAGGTTCCGCGGCGCCGAGGCCGGGAGTTCGATCGTGGTGGAAGCCCTTCCCCCACCGTGCCGTTCGATCCTGGTCAACGCCGCGAAGGCAGGCCCGTGCAGTTGACCGGATTGCCGCAACAGGGCATAGAGCGCCGACACCGGCACCGACTTCGTGGAAGTGCCCGGCTCCCTGGCCATCTCGTCGGAAGCCCGGTCGTCATCGCCGGTCACCTCATCGACGCGGCTCACCACTGCCCCGGCGTGCCGGAGCCAGTCGCCTTCACCCGACCGGGAGAAGATCTCGATCTCGGCGGTTCGATCGGCGACCCGCCAGGTCAGGTGCGTGGTCAGGGTGAGGGTCTGGTCGAGCACGAGCATGTGGTCGACGGTGAAATCGCGCAAAGCCAATTGTTCGGAGCCGAGACCGAATACGTCACCGGCCGCGCCCAGGCACATATCGAGGAATACCGCCGCCGGCAGCACCGGCATTCCGTGCACCCGGTGATCGTTCAGCCACGGATTCCGTTCGGTACCGGCATCGACACTCCAGACGTGGCTGCCGGTGTGCGGGACACAGACGTTCCGGCCGAGTAGCGGATGACCGCCGGTGTCCACGACGGGCGCTTGATCAGCCGTCCAGAAGGTCTGATGCGACCACGGCGCCGCCGGGACATCGACGAATCGACCCGTGTCGGGCCCGAGTTCGCCGAATTCCGGTGCGAGCGCGGACAGGACGCGCTCGAGTTGAGAATGGAACTCCTCGGTGTCGTCCTGGTCGCGCTTCATGGAGTAGTTCACCAGGAACTCGTCGCCCGCCGACACGGACTCGAGGGTGTCGGTGACCGGTGAGGCGAGCAGGGGATGCGGGGACATCTCGGTGAAGAGCCGATATCCGTCGGCGGCTGCGGCCGACACCGCTCGGTGGAACTGCACGGGCTGCCGGAGGTTGTCGACCCAGTATTCGGGATCGAACAGCGGCGCCTCCAGCGGATCGGTCGAGGTCGCGGAGTAGTACCCGCATTCCGGCTCTTGGGTTTTCGACACCCCCGCGAGGCGCTGCCGCAGATCGCCGAGCAGATTGTCCACCTGGGGACTGTGGCTCGCGACATCACATTTGATGGACCAGACCGGAACCGACTCCCGCTCGGCGCGCGCCATCAGGTCGGCCAGCTCGGTTTCGTCGCCGGAGACGATCGTCTGGCTCGGCGCCGCGAGCACGGCGATGTCCAGGCCGCGGTAGTCGCGGATCAGTTCGGCGCAGTCGGCCGAGCTGAGCGACAGCATCGCCATCGCGCCCCGGCCCGCGTTTCGCTGCAGCAGCAGGGAGCGACGACAGATGACGCGCACTCCGGTCGGTAGGTCGATGGCGCCCGCGACGACCGCCGCGGCGATCTCCCCCATGGAATGCCCGATCACGGCGCCCGGCGTGACCCCGTACGAACGCCAGAGCGCGGCGAGGGCGACCTGGATGCCGAACAGCGCGGGCTGAATCTGCGAGATCCCGCTGAATTCCTCGCCGCGGCTCACCATGTCGTGGAGATCGAAGTCCACTTCGGCGGCGATCAGCGAACTCACCCGCGCGATCTCCGCGGCGAAGATGGGCTCGTCCACCATCAGCCGGCGACCCATTCCGGCCCACTGGGATCCCTGGCCCGAGAACAACCACACAGGCCGCAGCTCGCTGCGGAACCGTCGATGCACCACGGCACCTTCGGTTTCCGGCCCGGCCAGCTGCCGGAGCCTGCGGGTGATCGTGGCGCGGTCCCGGCCGGCCACCACGGCTTGATGCCGGTAGCTCGCCCGGGTCCGATTGACGGTGTGGGCGATATCGGCGATCGACACCTTCGCCCCGGCGCCGACCATCCAGTTCGCGAGGGCATCGGCCTCGGCGGCAACGCGTTCCGGAGTCTTCCCGGTGAGGCGCACGGCCGTGACCGGACGTTCCCGCACCGCTGTCAACGGCACTTCCGGCGCCTGTTCCACGATCACGTGCGCATTGGTGCCCGAGATTCCGAAGGACGACACCCCCGCACGACGCGGGTGATCGGTGACCGGCCACTTCGTACACTCGGTCGGAACGAAATAGCGCGATCCCGACGCATCGATCTGTGGATTCCACTCGGTGAAATGATTGTTGGGCGGAATCGCGTCGTGGTAGAGCGCCAGACTCGCCTTGATCAGCCCGGCCACCCCGGCCGCTGCTTCGAGATGGCCCAGGTTCGTCTTCACCGCGCCCAGTGCGCAACCGATCCCCGTGGCGCCGTAGGACCTGCGGATCGCCTCGAACTCGATGGGATCGCCGAGTGGCGTTCCGGTGCCGTGCGTTTCGATGAGGCCGACGGTTGCAGGGGGAACGTCGGCGGAGGTCAGCGCGTCGCGGATGAGATCGGTTTGCGCGGCCCGGCTCGGGGCGGTGAGCCCGTTGGTCGGTCCGTCGTGGTTCACCGCCGATCCACGGATGACGGAAATGATGCGATTGTTGTCACGCAGCGCGTCGGCGAGGCGTTTCAGCACGACGACACCGCAACCCTCGCTCCGGACGAATCCGTCGGCTTCGCTGTCGAAGGCCCGGCACCTGCCCGTCGGCGACAGCGCGGACCATCGCGACATCGCCAGTCCCGCATAGGGAGCCAGATTCAGTTGCACGCCACCGGCGAGCGCCAGGTCGCTTTCGCCCGACCGCAGGCTCTGACACGCGAGGTGGATGGCGACCAGCGACGACGAGCAGGCCGTGTCGACCGTGAAAGACGGCCCGTGCAGACCGAGGAGATACGAGATGCGCCCGGCGGCGGTGCTGTGGGTGTTTCCGGTGGCCATATGCGCGACGGGCTCGCTGCGCCGCTCGATATTGACGATCGTGTAGTCCCAGCTCGTCATCCCGACGATCACGGCGGTCCGGCTGTTACCGAGCGAGTCGGCGGGGATTCCGGAGTTCTGCAGCGACTCCCATGCGACTTCGAGAAGGACCCGTTGCTGCGGGTCCATGGCCGTCGCTTCGGCGCTGGATATTCCGAAGAATTCGGCGTCGAACCCGGCGGGGTCGTCGATGAATCCACCCCAGTTCATGGAGCTGCTCTCGGGAAGACCCGGATGCCGTTCGTACTGTTCGCGAATATTCCAGCGCCCGGGCGGTACTTCGGTGATCGTATCCCGTTTTTCCATCAGGGAATCCCAGTAATCACCGGAATCGTTGATACGCCCGGGAAACCTGCAACCGATGCCCACGAGCGCGACAGCGTCCGTTTCCGCCGACGTGGATACATTCGCTTCCTCGGCAGCGAGCGCACGCCGGAGCGCGGCCCTGGTGGCCGGAGAAAGCTTTTTTATCAGCGATTCCGCGCCGGGCTGCATCAGTGGGCTACACCGGCATCGATTTTCATATCAGAATTGTTGATCATAATCATCCCCTCCGAACCACGAAATACGACTCTCCCGCGTGACCGTGACTTCGACGCTCCCTCGCCCCGAGTCCCCTTATTGAGGAAGCTACCAGCTATGTACGACAGGAGCTTCCCGGCCTTCTGTGAGATAAGTCACAGTCGCTTGAGGTGATGGTGGCCTCCGTGAAGCCTGGGGAGCAATTCGACCACTCGGATCGGCAGGGGGCCGCCATACCAGGCGTAGATTTGTTTCAGCACGTCAGCATGCATTTTCAGGGCCGGTCCGGCCCGACGACGGCGCGGCGGGCCCGGGCGATTCCACCCGGGCCGGCCGCCGATCCGACCGACCGCGAGCGTTACTCGGGATCATGTGGTTACATCCACCAATACCCTTGTGTCCCAAGGTAATTGGCTCTCCACGCGGCACCTTCGCAAGCATCCCGCAATCCACGCGGCTTCCTGAACCCGACCCGCGCACCTCTCGAACTCGGCACATCGACCGGCACACGTCCGCGCACGAAGAAAAGGATGACAAAAACAATGACAATCGTGACCCAGAAATGGCGTAAAGGTAATTCCATCACTTCGGGCTGGGATTACACGGTGAAACATCCGATTGTTGCGATGGTCTATACATATGTCGCTTTCGGATCCGATTACCGGCGTTTCTATACCGACCTGGCCGACGTGCGCGGCCTGGTCGACGGTGCCGAGGTCCTCGATATTCCGTGCGGCGGCGGTGCGGTGTTCCCGCCACTGGCCGGCACCACACCGAAGCGGTACATCGGCGCCGACGTCTCCCCGGCGATGCTCGCACTCGCCGCCAAAGAGGCGGAGAAATCCGCGATCGCGAACCTCGAATTGCTCGAACGCGATGTGGTGACACTTCCCTACGATGCGGAATTCGACCTCTGCCTGAGTTACATGGGCCTGCACTGTATGCCCGACCCGGCGGGTGCGATCGCCGCGGTCGGGCGTGCGCTGCGCCCCGGCGGTGTATTGCGCGGCAGCACGGTCATCACCGGTAAGGGCCGCAAGAACGATCTTTTTGTGTCCCTGTGGCAGCGGCGCGGGATCTTCGCCGATGTCTATCCGGAGAACGAGCTCCGTGAATGGCTCCGAGCGGCGGGCCTCGAACAGATCACCATCAATTGTTCGGGCGCGATCGCGTATTTCTCGGCAACCAAGCCGGGGCGCGACTGATCACCTAGCCGTCCGCCGATAGCTCCCGCCCCGAGAGGACTCAGCATTGTTTCACCGGATCACGCAACTGGCAGTCGCCGCACCACGACGGGTCGTCGCCGTCGCGCTGGCGCTGTTTGTCGGAGCGGCGATATTCGGCATCCCGGCGGTGGGGAGTCTGTCGGCGGGCGGCTTCAATGATCCGGAGTCGGATTCGGCCAGGGCCACCCGGCTGCTGACGGAGAAGTTCGGCGTCAGCGATCAGCAACTGCTGATCGTGGTGACCGCCCCGGACGGTGCCCGCGGTGAACAGGGACGACAGGTCGCCGTCGACGTCGTCGACCAGCTGAAACGCTCGCCGCACGTCATGGACCTGTCGTCGGCGTGGACCTCGCCCGAGCAGACGGCGGCGGCCATGGTCAGCAAGGACGGCAGGTCCGGGCTGATCGTGGCCAATCTCGCGGGCTCGGAGAACGACGCGGAGCACTACGCGAAGGCGCTGTCGGACGAAGTGGCGCACGACCGTGGCGATGTCACCGTGCGCGCGGGCGGCACGCCGCTGGCCTACGCGCAGGTCAACGAGCAGAGCCAGCACGACCTGCTGCTGATGGAAGCCATCGCGATTCCGCTGAGTTTCGTGGCGCTGGTGTGGGTGTTCGGCGGGTTGCTGGCGGCGGCCCTGCCGGTCGCCGTCGGTTTGATCGCCATTGTCGGTTCGATGTCGGTACTCCGGCTGATCACCTTCGGCACCGAGGTCTCGACCTTCGCGCTGAACTTGGCCACCGCGCTGGGATTCGCCCTGGCGATCGACTACACCTTGTTGATCATCAGCCGCTACCGCGACGAAGTGGCCGACGGCGCCACCGGCAACGCGGCGCTGTTCCGGACCATGGCCACCGCGGGCCGGACCGTGGCGTTCTCCGCGATCACCGTCGCGCTGTCCATGTCGGTGCTGGCGGTGTTCCCGATGTACTTCCTGAGATCGTTCGCGTACGCGGGAGTGTCCATCGTCGCCTTCGCGGCGATCGCGGCGATCGTGGTGTCGCCGGCGGTCATCGTGCTGCTGGGGCACCGGCTGGACGCCCTGGATGTGCGGCGCCTGGCCCGCCGGCTGCGGGGCCGGCCCGATCCGGTGGCCACGCCGATCGAGCAGTCGTTCTGGTACCGCTCGACCAAGCGCGTCATGCGCCACGCCGTACCGGTCGGCGTGGCGGTGATCGCGCTGCTCCTGCTGCTCGGATCTCCCGCCCTCGGCATGAAATGGGGATTCTCGGACGACCGCCTGCTCCCGGACTCCATGTCGGCACACCAGGTGGGCGACCAGTTGCGCGGCGAATTCGCCATCGATCCCGCGGCGGCGATTCCCATCGTCGTCCCCGACGCGGTCGGCCTCGAGCAGGCCGACCTCGAGCGGTACGCCGTGAACCTCTCGCTCCTGCCCGATGTCGCCGCGGTGGCGGCCCCGAGCGGCTCGTTCGCCGGTGGCCTGAAAGTGGGGCCGCCCACCGCGTTGGCCGGCCTGGCCGAGGGCAGCGGGTATCTGACGGTCTTCAGCACCGCGCCGATGAGTACCGACGCCTCCGACACGCAGCTGGACAGGATTCACGAACTGGCGGGCCCGGCGGGCCGATCGGTCCAGATATCCGGGCTCGCGCAGATCAACCGCGACAGCGTGGAGGCGATCACCTCGCGATTGCCGCTGGTCCTCGGGTTGATCGCCGCCCTCACCCTCGCGCTGCTGTTCCTGCTCACCGGCAGCGTGGTGCTGCCGGTGAAGGCGCTGATCCTCAACGTGTTGTCGCTGACCGCGACATTCGGCGCGCTCGTCTGGATCTTCCAGGACGGCAACCTCGGAGGCTTGGGAACCACGCCCACCGGAACGCTGGTCGCCAGCATGCCGGTGATGTTGTTCTGCATCGCGTTCGGCTTGTCGATGGACTACGAGGTGTTCCTGGTGTCGCGGTTCCGCGAGCACTGGGAGACCTCCGACCGCACCGCGGAGGCCAACGACGAGGGCGTGGCGCTGGGCGTGGCCCGCACCGGGCGGGTGATCACCGCCGCCGCGCTGCTCATGGCGATCTCGTTCGGCGCGCTGACGGCCTCGCAGGTGCCGTTCATGAGGATGTTCGGCCTCGGCCTCACCCTGGCAGTACTAATGGATGCGACCCTGATCCGCACCGTGCTGGTGCCCGCGGCGATGCACGTGATGGGCCGTGCAAACTGGTGGGCGCCGAAACCCTTTGCCGCACTGCACGATCGGATCGGCATCAGCGAATCCCGTTAGCCGGTAGCGGCTTCGCCGCCGATCTCACCCCGTGGTGTCGTCGCGGCTGCGGCGTAGGACGCCAGTCCGGCGGCGAAGCGTTCGAACATCGGCGCGAAGGTCGTCGACACGAGTCGCTCCTGGACCGGGCGCAGAAGCGCGGCGGTGTCCAGGTGGACCTGCCACCGCAGGACGCAGCTGTGCTCGTCGATCGACTCGAAGGTGATGTCCTCGATCAGCCTGTGCGCCAAGGGGATCGACATGGCGTCGGCCGAGAAGCAGAACCGGCGGCCCGGCTCCCACACGAGGAATCGTTCGCGGACGGTGATCCAGCGCAGGTGGATGTCACGCACGGTGGCGGTGCCGTGGGGCGTCGTGCCGTACCACGTGGTGGACCGATAGCCCTCGGCCCACTCGCGCTGACCTTCGCCCGTGGCGAGGATGCCGAAGGCCCGATCGGCGGAGGAGCGCACTGTTCGCTCGGTCCGCAGATGGTGACGCATCGTCGCGATGTCGTCGAGGTAGCTGGGCCGCAGTGCGTACAAGGTCATTTCGGCGCCACCAGTCCTCGGGTGACCCGGATGACCGTCCGCCGCGGCAACACCCGGGGAAGCCGGGTCGACCACTTGTTGGCGAGTCCGGAGACCACGCTGGGCGGGCTGTTGCGGCGGTCGAGGGCCTTCATCGCCGTCGCGGCCACCCGGGCCGGGGTCTGGCGGCCGCCGACACTGGCGGCTTCCCCGGTGACCTCGAAGAACTCGGTGTCGGTAGCGCCGGGGCACAGCGCGAGGGCTTCGACACCGGTGCCGTCGAGTTCACCCCACAGCGCCTCGGTGAACGACAGCACGAAAGCCTTGGTCGCGCCGTACACGGCCATGTAGGGAATGGGCTGGAAGGCCGCTGTCGAGGCGACGTTCACCACGGCACCGCGACCGCGGGCCACCATCCCCGGCAGCAACGCGTGAGTCAGCGCCACCACCGCGCCGACATTGACCGCGATCTCGTCGACGACCCGCTCCGGCGACCGCTCGGCGAAGACACCGTGGGTATCCGACAGGTCCGCGGGCAGCACCCGGACACCGATTCGAACTGCTGTTGCAGCCACAGCCCGCGCAGGCACCCTCGCCGCTGCCCGGGCCGGCAGCGGATGTTGCGGGTCAGCGACTGATACGACAGCGGGAAACCCAGCGGTTCCAGCTCGTCCATCAGCGTCTGGGCCCACAGGTGCGGGTCCTCGGCCAGGCGTGCGGTCACGTACTCGACGAACGGCTCGAAAGGGTCCGGCAGATGGCGTTTGCGGACGCCGGGGGTGCGTTCCCCGGCCAAGTAGGCGCGGATCGTCTTGCGGTCGCGGCCGGTGTGGCGGGCGATCTGGGAGATCGTCCAGCCTCGGGCGCGTAGGGCACTGATTTCCACATCTTCCTCACGTGTCAACATGGAAAAGCGGGCCTCCTCCGAACGAAAGCGCTGGTCAGGTGTGGTAACCACCAGCATCGAAGGAGGCCCGCCCTTCACGGCGGAGCCACACGGGACAAATGGGGAATTTCGGTGAGCGTCAGTGGGGAAATTCAGTGAGCGCCGTCACCGGGGACTACCCAACGCACGATACGAGGCGCCGTCCGCTACAGGCGGGTAGCGTCGAGGCTGCCTCATTCTCGTAGCGAGCGCTGGTGGACAGGCTGTCAAGAAGGCTGGGATTCATCGGTCACCGGAGCCCTGCGGCCTGTTTTGCGGTTTTCTCCAGCTTGCCTCGATATTGCTGCCACCAGGTCGAGTCGCTGGTAGGCATGTTGTCGTTGCCGTCGAAAAGGCCGGCGGCGCCGTCGATGAGCTCGCGGATGATGTCGGCGTGTCCGGCGTGCCGGTTGGTTTCGGCCGCTACGTGCACCAGGATCCGATGGAGCGTGACGTCCCGCTGGTCGTCGGACCACCACGGGACCGAGCCTTCGGCGGTGAGGTCGAGACTGTCGATCGTGGCGTCGGCATGTGCCCAGGCCCGACGGTAGAACCCGATGATGTCCTCGCGCGACTGTTCGGCCGTGGCCCACATGTCAGCCGTGGGATCGGCCTCGAAGTCGTGTTCGGTGAGGGGTTCGTCGTATGGGCGGGCGAAGGTGTCACTGAAGTAGCCGAACTCGATGGTGCCGAGGTGCTTGACCAAGCCGAGCAGGTTTGTGCCGGTTGGGGTCATCGGGCGACGCACGTCGTACTCGGACAGGCCGTCGAGCTTCCATAGCATGGCTTCGGGGCATAGCGCAGGTAACGGTGCAGATCCGTTTTGGGGCCGGAGACAGTCATGTCGAGCACTCTGCCAAGGCACCCTCTCATCCCCGACTGATTTTCCTTCACACGACATCCTCGACGAAGCCGAGGGCGAGGCACTCGCCCAGCAGCAGGCCAACGCCTTCCTCGAGATCGCATGATGGCAAGCGACCCAGAAAGACGGCGGCACCACCTGATGGCTCCGGGGTGACGTGACAGGGACTGCTGCACGGATAGGTGACAACCGAGTTGGCTTGCCCTTCGGGTGGGCTGGAAGGATGTCATCGTGCCGAAGCCCTATCCCCGTGAGTTCCGCGACGATGTCGTGCGTGTGGCTCGCAATCGCGACGATGGTGTGACGCTGGAGCAGATCGCCGCCGATTTCGGGATCCACCCGATGACGCTGTCGAAATGGATGCGTCAGGCCGACGTCGACGAGGGAACCAAACCGGGCACCAGCACGAGCGAGTCGGCCGAGCTGCGGGCGGCGAAACGGCGAATCCGGTTGCTGGAGCAGGAGAACGAGGTCCTCAAACGGGCCGCCGCTTATTTCGCGCAGGCGAACCTGCCGGGAAAATGATCTACCCGCTCGTCCGCGAGCTGGCCGAAGACGGGATCCCCGTCACGGTGACGTGCCGGGTGCTGAAACTGGCTCGTCAGCCGTACTACCGATGGCTGGCCGAACCGGTCACTGCCGCCGAACTCGACCAGGCGTATCGGGCCAACGCGCTGTTCGACGCCCATCGCGACGATCCCGAATTCGGGTACCGATTTCTCGCCGACGAGGCCCGCGCCGCCGGTGAACCGATGGCCGACCGCACTGCATGGCGGATCTGTTCGGCCCAGGGCTGGTGGAGTGCGTTCGGCAAGAAGCGACGCGGAAAGGGCAAGGCCGGCCCGCCGGTCCACGATGACCTGGTCCAACGCGACTTCACCGCTGAGGCTCCGAATCGGTTGTGGCTGGCCGACATTTCCGAACATCAGACAGGCGAGGGCAAGCTCTACATTTGTGCGGTCAAGGACGTCTATTCCAACCGGATCGTCGGCTACTCCATCGACTCACGCATGAAATCGGCGCTGGCGGTGCACGCGCTCAACAATGCGGTGGCTCGCCGTGGCGAGGTGGCCGGTTGCATTCTGCACACCGACCGCGGATCGCAATTTCGCAGCCGGAAATTCGTGCGAGCCCTGACTCGTCACGGCATGGCCGGGTCGATGGGCCGTGTCGGCGCGGCCGGTGACAATGCCGCCATGGAGAGTTTCTTCGCGCTGCTGCAGAAGAATGTCCTCGACCGCCGATCCTGGTGCAGCCGTGAGGAATTGCGCATCGCGATCGTCACCTGGATCGAACGGACCTACCACCGCCGCCGACGCCAAGCTACCCTCGGCCGTTTGACGCCGGTCCAATACGAGACCATCATGACCCCACCGGCCAGTCAGGCCGCGTGATCGAATCTGTCACCCGATCGTGCAGCAGTCCCCCGAGGTGTTCAACGCTGATGCGTTGGTCCAGTCGCGGCTTTCGTAGGTTTGGGCGGAAACACCAAGCTTTTCAGCCATCTCCCTCAACGCCGTGATGATCTGACCTCCCCCATCGCGGACCTCGGACCACCCTGCGGAGAAGTCGGTCGCTGCGCCGCCAGACCAGCCCCGTCGAGCAAAGCCGCGACGTCCTGAGCTACGGACCGAAGGGCGGACTGCAAGGATTCCGCTAGCTCGTAGGTGTATTGCCCCACCTCTCTAACCTCCTCTGGCACAACCGAAATGCTTGCGCCGGAGGTTGAAGCTCCCCCATCAGTCATGGCTGGACCGTAGCGATCACCTCCAGGGGTGTCAATCCCGCTGCGTAATGCAACGCAACACCACGTCCGACACCGCTCGCTCAACCACACGGTGTCGTACTGATCAGCCCCTCAGATGGGATACGTACTCACGATGACCAAGCGTTTCCCAGTTGCCCATGTTTCGCGTGTCCTGCCGAGGGCACAAACCGGCGACAGCATTTCCGCAGGTCAACGGGATTTTCAAGATAATCCCCAAAATGACCATATCGAGAAATCCCAGGTCAGATGCGGTCCTCCTGTGCGCCGTGTAGGGCACATCGAACATGGGAACGCGCAACGCGGAATGCGGCCTCCCGCGCGGAACAATCCGGCCGACCGAGACACGAGCCGTCACACCAGCCCCTTCGATCAATGGCGGCCCGCTTCATCGAACTTGTTGCAAGATAACAATATTTCGCCTATTGGCCTGGCGTGTGAGTAGCGCGGACGCCGATCCTCTTCGCTGCGCTGACAGACCGCGGGCAAGAGGGCGAAGGTGTCAGCACCCGTGCCTCGGCATGTTGGTTTGCTTGCGGCCCAACGTTATCGGTTTCCGTGCCCCGCATGGGCCGGGGGTGATAGCTTGGGGCGGGTATTGATCATCAGTCGGCTGTCGTAGGCGGGAGGGTCTACGAACCGTGGTGGCCAGGTTCGTTCGTTCGAGGTGGGGTGGATATGGATCCGGTGTCGGTCGGTCTCGCTGCGGCTGTGTTGTTGGCGTCGAAGTTCGGTGAGGGCTTTGCGCAAGACGCAGGAACGAGTGGATGGAACGCGGTGAATCGCTTACGGGCGGTGATCGCGCGGAAGTTCCGTGGTGATGCCGAAACCGAAAGCGCGGTAGCGGCTTTGGAGGCATCTCCGGTCGAGGCGAACCGGTCGGATGTGGCAATGCGGATCACTGCCGCGGCTCGATCGGACGTAGTGTTCGCTGCCGAGATCGAACGGCTCGTGTCGCTGGCCAGCGAAGACCGAGGCGTGAACAGCTTCGTGGCACAAGCGTTCGACAATGCCAAGCAAGCCAATATTCGAGGCGACAACTTCGGCTCCATCAACCTCTGACGCTATGGCAGAGTTTCATCCGAAGGCCGAAGGACATGGCCGCCAGGTGAACATCGCGGGCAACAATGCCGGCACGATCAACATGGCGACAGTGCAGCAGGTCGGCGAGGGAAACACCCAGATCGTCTACAGCTATACCGCGGGAACGTGGACCGATGGTGTGGCTCCGCCCCCGCTGGTCGATATTTCCGGAACGATCACATCGCCCTATCGTGGGTTGGCGGCCTTCGAGGAGCGTGACGCCGGGTTGTTCTTCGGCCGCGAAGGCGCCGCCACCGAAGTGCTGGATCGGATGTCGCGTCAGCTGCAAGGACCGGGGCTGATGGTGGTATCCGGGGTCTCCGGGGCGGGGAAGTCCTCGCTGTTGCGTGCCGGTGTGCTACCACGTCTTCGCGGTGCAGGCCTGCAATCCGGGCCGGGCTCCCGGTCGTGGCCGTGTGTGGTGTTCACGCCGGGCCACGCCCCGTTGGATCAGCTGGCAACGCGAGTAGCGGCGGTGGCTGGCGTCGATGCGGCATCGGTTAGGCACGGACTTGATGGTGATCCGTCCCTGTTCTCATTGACCGCAGGTCAGGCGGCCATGGCGGGATCCACGGGCGATCCGAACGAGCCGGAGTCGGCTGAGTCGGCACGGTTATTGCTGGTGGTGGATCAGTTCGAGCAACTGTTCACGCAGTGTCAGGACGAGGCTCAGCGTCGAGACTTCATCACCGCCCTGTATGCCGCCACGACCGGTCGCCGAAACGACTCGGCTGCACCCGCGTTGGTGGTGTTGGTGGTGCGCGCCGACTTCGAAGCCCGCTGTGCGGACTACCCCGAGCTGACCGATGCGGTTCAGAACCGTTACCTGGTGACCTCGCTGACTCGGCGGCAACTGCGCTTGGCGATCACCGAACCGGCCAAGCGGGCCGGGTCACAGGTGGAGGATGAACTCGTCGAGCTGCTGCTGAACGATATGGAAAGCCGGGTGTCCGCCACAGCCTCAGGTCATCTCCTCGACCCGGTGTCCGGTGCCGGTGTGCTGCCGTTGCTGTCACATGCCCTGGATAGGGCGTGGCGAAGCCGCGTCGGTGAGCGGCTCACTGTCGCCGACTACGAGCGGGCCGGTGGCATCGAACGTGCCGTTGCCGACAGCGCTCAGCACACCTATGACCGTTTGACCCCAGCGCAACAGGTCGCGGCCAGACAGGTTTTCATTCGGCTGATTGCGACCGCTGCGGACGGGACCGACACAGCTGATCGGGCGGGGCGAGCCGATCTGACGCATGGCAAAGCTGACCACGAAGCGCGGGACGTGGAAACGGTGGTGGAGGCGTTCGTCGCCGAACGACTGCTCACAATGGCCGCAGATACCGTCGAGATCAGCCATGAGGTACTGCTCACCGCCTGGCCGCTACTGCGCGACACCTGGCTCGCGGAAACCCATGCCGACCGCATCGTGCGCACCCGGCTGCGCGCAGCCGCCGATGAATGGGCCGGTGACGACCACGATCCTTCCTACTTGTACGCGGGCAGTGTGCTGGAGGCTGCGACCGCGACCGCTGCCCGCTCCGCCACCGACCCGGATCGCCACCCACCGCTCAGCCGGGATGAGCACGCATTCCTGGACGCGAGCAACCGGGCACACCGCCGTCGTGTCCATGTCCGACGTGGCATCGCGGCCTTGGTCGTCAGCCTGACTGTCGTCCTCGGTGTGGTCGCCACCATCGCGTATACAGCCGCGCGCACGGCGGCCCATCAGCGCAATATCGCGATCGCCCGCGAGTTGGTCAGCGAAAGCGAGCTCCTCGGGGACACCGACCCCACTGCTTCCAGGCTGAAAGCCCTGGCGGCCTGGAAGATCCATCCTTCTCCCGAGACGCGGTACGCGGTGCTGCTCGCGGGGAGCCGCCCCGGGATCCTGGACGGGCACTCGGGCGAGGTTCTATCGGTGGCTTTCACCCAGGACGGCGAGACGTTGGCCACCGGAAGCCAGCAAGGTGCGGCGTTGTGGGACGTATCGAGCCATGACCCGACAGCCGATCTGCCCATCGACGTCGCGGGTGCTTCGGTGGCGGCGAGTCCGGACGGTGGGACCCTCGCCATCAGCAGCGACCAGCAGGGCACCGTTCTCTGGGATGTACTCGGTCATCGACGCATCGGCAACCTCATCGACAGATCGGTTGTGTCGATGGCATTCAGTGCGGACGGTAGAATTCTCGCCACCAGCAGCGGTGACTCGGTGCAACTGTGGGATGTGCCTGGGCGCCGTGAGATCGGCACACCACTCGCCTTCCACGGCGTCAATGCGATCGCGTTCAGTGCGGACGGTACGACCCTCGCGGCTGGCGCTGGCGACGGGACGGTATATCTGTGGGATGTGTCCGGCCAGCACCAGATCGGCAACCCGATCTCGACCGGCGAGGCAGCTCACATCTCGGTCACCGCGGTGGCGCTGTCCCCGGATGGCAGGACTCTCGCGACGGGTAATCGCGATGCCACCGTGGAGATGTGGGATGTCACCGATCAGCGTCTGATCGCAAATCTGATCAGGGCCGACGGACAATTCATCGGACGCGTCGACAGAAGCTCTGTCTCGTCGATTGTATTCAGTCCCAATGGGAAAACGCTAGCCACCGCAAGCAAGCACAATTACGCAGTACGAATGTGGAACGTCGCCACGCACCAAGAGGTTGGTGGCGCCCTCAGCGGCCACCATGAGACAGTCCACGCGATGGCGTTCAGCCCGGACGGCAAGACCCTCGCCACCGGAAGTGGTGATCGCACGGTGCGATTGTGGGACGTACGCGGCCGTAATCTCCACACCCCGTTGTCCGACGACGGCAATGGCAATCCCGGCCCGACCCTCGCGTTCAGTCCAGACGGTCGGACGCTCGCGAGCCCCGGCAGCGGCGGCAACAAGGTAGTACAACTGTGGGATGTCATCAACCGCCGCCGTGTAGGCGGCCCCCTCGTCGGCCACGGCGACGTCGCGTCAGTGGCGTTCAGCCCGGACGGGAAAATCCTCGCCACCGGCAGCTACGACAACACGGTACGACTGTGGAACGTGGAAACCCAACAGCAGATCGGCGACCCACTCACAGGCACCGACACCGGTGGGATCTCATCGATGGCGTTCAGCCCGGATGGGAAAAACCTCGCCACGGGTAGCCGCGGCGGCACGGTACAACTGTGGAATGTAGACACCCAACACCAGATCGGCGACCCACTAGGCACCGACACCGGTTGGATCTGGTCGATGGCGTTCAGCCCGAACGGCAGAAACCTCGCGACCGGCAGTGGCGATATCTTGGGCCACGGCATGGTGCGAATGTGGGATGTGCCCGGCCGCCACGAGTTAGGCGAGCCACTGCGATTCGGGGAACCGAATTCCGGCGCCTACAGCTGGGTCCTGTCGTTGACGTTCAGTGCGGACGGCGAAACACTCACCACCGCCGGCGGCGACGGAAAGATTCGAGTGTGGGACGTATCCGGCCACCATCAGATCGGCAACTCACTCACCGACGACAAAGGTGCGGCAGCACAGGTCACCATGGCGGCGTTCAGCCACGACAATTCCGTGCTTGCCACCAGTGACATTTTCGGTGCCGTGCGGCTGTGGGATGTGCCCGGACACCACTCTCTCGGTGACGTACTGATCGGTCGGTACGGATCGGGCAAATCATTGGCGTTCACCCCGGACGACACCACCCTCGCCGTCGGCGGTGAAGGTGTGGACCTATGGGATGTCGGCCCCGTTATCGACGTCGACGCCGTCGCGAGGCGCCTGTGCACCGAATCACGTGAGTTGTTCACGCCCGACGAGTGGGCGTTGGATATCCCAGCGGAAGTGTCGTACGAACAAATCTGCTCCTGAATCACCCAACACGAGGTGGCCCGCAGCGCCGCTCCGTACGTCGGCGGGGTGGTCAGGAGGAAGCGGAGCTCGATCGGTAGCATCAACGATTCTGTTGGCATCACCTGCCGCCGCCCTTCAGGGAGCGAAGACAAAGTCGTCGCAATGGGAGACGAAACGATGCTCACCACCGGCAAATAAGCAAGGCTCCGGCTGCACCGTTCCGAGCAGCAACAAAGGAGTAGGCTCAATTCTTTCGGTGATCGATACCATCGAAATGTTACTGAACAAGTAGTAGCAGACGACGGCGACCGAACGCTCCGCACCAGAGGATTGTCAACTGACAAGCAACCGAGGAGCAGCATCATGACAGTGGTCCAGAACTTCATCGACGGCAAGCTCGTCGACTCCGTCGGCGGTGCGACGATGGCGCTCGTCGACCCCACCACTGGCGATCAGTACGGCACCGCCCCGGCGTCCAACGAACAGGATATCGACAACGCGTACGCAGCCGCGTCCAGGGCGTTCTGCGACTGGAAACGCACTACGCCGTCGCACCGCCAGAAGGCGCTGCTCGATTTCGCCGACGAGTTGGAGAATGTCGCCGACGCGCTTGTTGCGGCCGAGGGCCGCAACACCGGCAAGCCGAACCACATCACCTTGGCCGCAGAGATCCCGCAGATGCTGGACCAGACCCGGTTCTACGCGGGGGCGGCACGGGTTCTCGAGGGCAAGTCGACCTGCGAGTACCTCGCGGGCCATACATCGTGGATTCGCCGGGAGCCGGTCGGCGTCATCGGGCAGGTGACACCGTGGAACTACCCGATGATGATGGCAATCTGGAAGTTTGTTCCCGCGATCGCGGCGGGCAACACCGTGGTGATCAAGCCGAGCGACACCACCCCGGTGACGACGGTGATGCTGGCCGAACTGGCCTCCAAGCACCTTCCGCCAGGCGTGCTCAATGTGGTCACCGGTGACCGGGTGACCGGCGCGGCGGTGGTGGCGCATCCGACCCCGAAGATGGTGTCGATCACCGGTTCGGTGGCCGCGGGCCGCGCGGTCGCAGAGTCGGCCGGAGGCCGCCTGAAGCGCACGCATCTGGAGTTGGGCGGCAAAGCGCCGGTCATCGTGTTCCCCGACGCCGATATCGCTGCTGCCGCCGAGGGTATCGCGGCCTCGGGCTATTTCAACGCCGGGCAGGATTGCACGGCGGCCACCCGGGTGCTGGGTCACGCGTCGGTGACCGATGATTTGACCGCGGCGCTGGCCGAGCAAGCCAGCAGTGCGACAACGACGTTCGGCAAGGCCACCGATGACGAGGACGCCTGGGTGCCACCGGTCAACAACGCCAACCAACTACAGCGCGTGCTCGCCTTCCTCGATGAGGTACCCGATCACGCTTCGGTCGTGGTCGGCGGGCACCGGCAGGGCGACCACGGGTACTACGTCGAGCCGACGGTCATCGGCGGGCTGCTCCAGTATGACCGGCTGAGCCAGAACGAGATCTTCGGCCCGGTGATCACCGTGCAGGCGTTCACCGACGAAGACGAGGCGATCCGATGGGCCAACGGCGTCGAATACGGGCTGGCGTCCTCGTTGTGGACCAAGGACCTGTCCAGGGCGCTCCGCGTGTCGGCCGCGCTTGACTTCGGCTGTGTGTGGATCAACACCCACACCGCGCTGATCGCCGAGATGCCGCACGGCGGGTTCAAGTCGTCCGGGCACGGCAAGGACCTGTCAATGTACGGGCTGGAGGACTACACCCGCGTCAAGCATGTGATGGCCAAGATCGACTAGCTACCTACCTCTGAAAAAGTGGGTGCGTGCGTTCTCGGGGAAGTAGCGGCGATCTCTGAGCGCGCCCCGCCGCGCGAACACGCCACCGTAGGTGGCGCAGGTCTCGACGCAACTTCCGCACCCGACGTAACCACGCACCCAACCCCTCCCGGCGCCTCAGTCATACCGCACACCCAAGGACGGGTTGTGGTGGTGGCCGTCGCCCTCGTGCACCGGGCACAAGTAGTTCGTCCACCGCTGCGGCTCCCGCGGGAACCGGGCCGGACCCACCCGGCGAATCAGGGCGTCGGTCACGACCTCATACGAACGCCCGTGCGACGGTTGCGATTTGGCCATCGTCACCGACCCCGCTCGATCTGGGCCACTCGGCGGCGGTGAGGATGCGGGCCTGCTCGATACTGCGCCGCTGCACCCCGCCTGGACGCCAGTCGCGGGTCAGCAGCTCGAAGGCCCTGACGCGCTCGCGCTGCTGCGACGCACGAAAGAACTGATCGCCGAAAACCAAAGCCTTCGTTCCGAGCTGGAGATCCCGCCTCCTGCTCGCGCGCTGCCCGGGCTGACACGTCCAGTGTTTGAACCACGATATCGCACACTGTCAGACCGGTCGGTATGATACAGCTAATTGCCAGCAATGCTTAGGTTCGTGAAGGGGCCGACGATGGCGGCGAGGCGGAAATGACAAGACTGCCGCACTACGCGGCAATGCTTGCGACACCGGGCCTGCTTCCCGGCGATGGTCAGCGCTGGGGATACGAGGTGAAGTTCGACGGGATCCGCGCCATCGGCTACGTCGACAGTGGTCTGCGGCTGATGTCGCGCAACGACAAGAACATCACACCGGCCTGGCCCGAATTCGCCGACATCGCCCCAGCGATCCCTCCCTTCGTCGTCGACGGCGAGATCGTCGCTTTCGCTGCCGACGGCCGATCGTCATTCGAGGCTCTGCAACCGCGGATGCACCAGCGCAATCCCGCCACGATCCGAGCCCTCGCCAGAGCGGTTCCAGCGACCTACATGATCTTCGACCTGCTTCACATCGGCGACCACCCGCTGATCGATCTACGCTATGACCAGCGCCGCGAGCTGCTGGAAAAGCTCGGCCTCAAAGGCGCACACTGGCAGGTTCCGCCACGACTGCGCGGCGCCGGCACCGACATGCTCGCCGAATCCAGACGGCTCGGGCTCGAGGGCATCGTCTGCAAACGCCTCGAAAGCCCCTACTTGCCCGGGCAACGCAGCCCGCTCTGGATCAAGGTCAAGAACGTCAACAACCAGGAAGTCGTCATCGTCGGCTGGCGGCCGGGAACCGGTCGACGCGCCGACCGCATCGGCTCGCTGCTGATGGCCGTTCACGACGAAAGAGGCAAACTAGTCTATATCGGCAATGTCGGCACCGGATTCACACAGGCGATGCTCGACGATCTGCTGTCCAAACTCCAACCGCTGCAACGCAAAACGCCCACGGTCGACACCGACGTCAAAGACGCTATTTGGGTCGAGCCCGAACTCGTCGGCGAGGTTGCCTTCACCGAGTGGACCGGGGATGGGCGCCTCCGGCACCCATCCTGGCGCGGATTACGGCCTGACAAAGCTGCCTCTCGAGTGTTCCGAGAGCCGCAACCCTGGGAACCGCACTGAATAACCCGCACGCTCGATGAACTTACTCAGCCGCGACGCCGCGCAACGGTGAGGACTGCTGGCGCTCGCCACTGTTAGGGCTCGGCGGAGGAGGTGTTCACCGTCGTTGCCACCGGGCAGGAATCCGAACTTGTCCAGATCGGCCGCCGTCACCTCGAGCAGATACCCGTACGCGCCAACGAATTTCGATGCTGCCCGTGCGCGAAGGCACCGCTACTTCGAGCCAGGGCAAACCCCTTTCCAGCCACGCCGCGCACGGCACCCGACGGGACGCAAGCCAATAGCGAGCCACACAGTTGCCACGGCCGCAACTCTGTAACGTAAACGCCATAGCTTCGAATACATCCCATGTAATCAACCACAACAACATTCGGAGCTCAGTATGCGAACCTCGGCTCGAGCAATAGCGATGTGCCTGGCGGCTCCCGCTGTGGCAGTCGCCCTCACGGGGATGGCCACCGGAACGGCCGCCGCCGAGCCCGGCTGCTCAGGATCGATGAACGGCCCATGGTCCTACAACGGGATCTGCCAAGGCGATACGGGCAGCTACCGACTCGAGATCGACTGCATCGGATACGACTTCACCGCCAATCCGCCGGCCCTTGGCCAGTACACAGCGCGCGAAGACCTGCCTGTCGGACAGGCGGGCACGGTGGCTTGCTTCGGCCCCAACTGGTCCAGCGCCGGGTGGGGCGTGCGCGCGCGCATCTTCCGGCTCTGACTGCTGGAGACTCCGATGACCGCCCGCGGGGCAGGCCTTCGCGGTGGCCGGCCGTGGCCATGCGGGCATCGGGCAACTACGTCGCCGGCCACCCCTGCTGTGTCTTATCGAGCATGGTGAGGTAGGTATCGAGCTGGGCCGCGCCGGTGAGAAGGTTGCGGCTGCGCATGGTCAGCCGGTCTTGCCAGGAGTCGAGAAAGGCGCTCAACGCATCCGTCCCGCCCGCCTCGCGCAGCGACTCGATGAACCGCGCGACCTGGTGCAGCAGGTACCCGCCTCGGCGTAGTTGCCGCGCGATCTCGGCGTCGCGCACGCAGTCCGGTCCGTAGTGGCGGTAACCCGTTGCCCGCTCGCGTGCGGGGCGCAGGATGCCCGCGGTCTCCCAGGTGCGCAGCGTCGCCGGGTGCACGCCGATGCGGCGCGCGAGTTCGCCCACGGTGAGCGGTCGACCGTCGACAGGGGTCGGTGTCGTGGCGGACAGGACGCCAAGGGCTGTCGCGACCTCGGTGCGGGTGTCGCGTTCGGCGAGCAGCGCGACGTGCGCGGCGTCGATGAGCCGGTAGGCGGACTCGGTGTCGCCCCGGTTGGTCGCGTGCATGATCGCCATAGCCTGCTGGTGCCCGTGACCGCCGCGCAACGCGAGGAAGGCGCGCAGGGCCTGCGCGTGCAGGGGCGTGTAGCGCCGGTAGCCGGTCTCGCTGCGCTCGGTCGGCGGGAGGATGCCCGCGTCCTCGTAGTTGCGGACCGCCTGTGCGGACAACCCGTGTTCCCGGGCAAGGTCGATGGGCCGCAGCTTGCACCTCCGGTTGAGACTTTTATCCCTGGATCTCAGATGGAAGTCGCAGAAGTTTCACCTGAATCTTCAACGATACTGTCGAGGGCAGTGCCTTTCGAAAGGGGTGTTCATGTCCATTGCCGCATCGATGCATGGAATCGGCCGCCAACTCGACGACCCGGCAAGCCTGGGCCGTGCCGTCGACGAACTGGTCGCGGCGCGGTCCGAGCCACCGACCCTGCTCGCCCTCGGCGAACCGACCCACGGGATCGAGGCGTTCCCGTTGCTGCGCAACGAACTCCTCGCTCACCTCGTCGAACGGGGGTACCGGTCGATCGTGCTGGAGACCGATGTCTTCGCCGCGTCCGTTGTCGACGACTACGTGAGCGGGGCAACGGCGGAGATCGATGCGGTGCTCGCGACCGGGTTCAGCCACGGGTTCGGCGCCGTGCCGGGCAACCGCGAACTCGTCGAATGGCTCCGCGCGCACAATGCCGGCCGCGCGCCGCAGGATCGGGTTCGCTTCCACGGCTTCGACGCGCCGCTGGAGTACTCCGGTGCACCGAGCCCGCGACGCGCACTGTCCTGGGTCAACGACTACCTGCCCGCGGCGCTGCGGCCCGAATCGGTCCGCGACCTCGGCGTGCTGCTCGGCGAGGACGCGGACTGGACGAACCCGGCGGCCATGTTCGACCCGGCAGCATCCATCGGCGACTCCGACCGTGCTCGCGCGCTGCGCATCGTCGCGGACGATCTCGCCAGCGCTTTGCGCCGCGCGGCACCCGGCCTGCGCCCCGCCGACCCGACCGGGTACGACCATGCCGTCGCGCACGCGCGCACCGCCCAGGGCCTGCTGCGCTATCACGCGGCCATGGCCGGCCCCGCACCCGATCGCATCGCGACCCTGCTCAGCCTGCGCGCCGAGATGATGGCCGAGAACCTGCTCGCGATCGTTGCCCAGGAGCAGCGCCGCGGGCCGAGCCTGGTGTTCGCGCACAACGTGCACCTCCAGCGTGCGCAGTCCCGCATGCCGGTCGACGAGGATGACGTGAGCTGGGGCAGCGCCGGCGTGCTTGTCGGGCTCACCCTCGGTGAGCGCTACGCGTTTCTGGCAACCGACGCCAACCCCCACAGCGCCCAAGGCACCCTCCAAGGCGTGTTGGCCGAGGCGACCACCCGCCGCGCCCTGTTCCCGGCACCGGCCCTGCGCGCCGCGCTTCCCCCGTCGATCGGCACCGGCGAACCGATCGTGCCCGGCCACATCCCGCTCAACCCGGCAGACGTGGACGGCGCCGACGCGGTCATCTTCGTCGCCGACACCGACGGAAAACGGCATCAGTACTGGTAGCGGCACTCGATGCGAGCTGCAGTGACCTACCTGCGCCGCTACCCACGATCGGCGTCTTCCGGCCGCAGACCCGGTCCGCTGCTCCGAACTCGGTCATCGTGGAATTCGATCCGGTAGATCGCGGGCATCGGCATCGCCTGGGAGAACCCCCTATTCACTCCTGGGTAGCCGAATCCCAGACGCTCGGCGTGCGCCTTGCCTTCCTCGGTCAGCGACCGCCCGTCATCGCCTGGTCCGCCTGGGCGCGGAGGGAAAGGCTGGGCGTGACGTACCAGAACGATGGTGGACCGCATCGGTCAACTATTCCAGTCTGTTGCGATCGAGCATTTCGTCCGGTCGATCCTCTTGCCGCACCTCGGCACTGGTGAGGGCTGGCGGCCTGCTCCGCCGAGTTCCGAATGACCTGCAAAGCAAGTGCCGGTGGCGACCGATCTAGGTTTGGTCTTCCCGTGCAGCAGGCCACAGGTCGATGTGGGTGAGCGGGGTGCGGCGGCCGGGTGGGCGCAGGTCGCGCGAGCCGTGGTCGGTGTTCAGGGCCGAGCGTGCTTGTGCCAGATAGTGTTCGGCGTGGCGGGCGTCAGGGTGGCGGCGGCGGGCTTCGGCGAGCCACCCGGTGGCTTGGCGGAGGGCTTCGGTGTGGGTGAGGGGCGGGTCGGTGGGCAGCAGCAGGGTGGCGTGGTCGGGGGCGACGACGATCGCGGAGCCGAGGTGTTGCAGGCAACGTCCGATGCCGTGGTCGTCGTCGAGGACGAGGTAGGCGGTCAGGGCGAGTTGCCAGCAGCGCAGGGCGCGGCGGGGTTCGCCGCGGGCCCACCACAGCACGCCGATGGTCTCGTGGGTCTGGGCGCGTCCGTTGGGGTCTCGGCCGGTTCGGGTGAGGGATTCGGCCAGCTCGAGACGATCGCCTGCGGCGTCGAGCCGTCCCTGCCCGATGTGTACGACGGCGAGGTTGATCAGGGCGCACACCTCGCCGGAGACGTCGTCGCGGGGCAGCAGCCACCACGCGGCTTCCAACTGATCGGCCACGGCCTCCAGGTCCGGCGGTTCGCCGCCGAACTGTCGCAGCGCCTCGCGGTGTTCCCAGCGGGCGGCCAGGCTCGTCGACAGCCGCCACGGACGGTAGCGTCGTGGCCGTTGCGCAAGCCGATCCGCCCGCAGCAACACCAGATCGCGGTTCAGCTCGTCGAGGCCGGACAGCGAGCTCAGATCGGCCGCCACGCCACGCCCGTTCTCCCCCAACCCGATTCGGGCGTACCACACGTCGAGGGCATCGCCGAGCCGAACCAGGTGTGCGAGCGCGGCGGCGGGGAGTTGCACCCCAGAGTTCGCGCACGCCGCCACCAGCGCACACAGATACCGTTCCTCGGTTTCGAACCACCGTCGAGCTCCCGCGGCGAAGCGCCGTGATTCCAGCGCGATCGCCCAGCGGTCGGCTCGGTCGGCGTAGTGGTGCAGCAAGGCGGTGACCGCGGCGCCCCACTGCGGTCTTGCCGTCACCGTCGCCCGATTCGGCAGCTTGGGCACTTGGCGCACCCGGAACCGCTGTGCTCCATGCTCGGCCAGGATGCCGCGGCGTCGCAAGTCCTGCAGCTGCATCGCCGCGGTGGGCGCCGAGGGTTCGCGCGCCAGCGGCAGCCTGCCGTCGGTGTCGCGAATGGCGTTGAGCACGGCGAGCAGCGCGACGCTCTCGTAGTCACGCACGGGCAGGTCTCGCAGCACCGTGGCGACAGGATCACCGTCCAGTGCGGAGACCCGCCACGGTGGCCGCGGATACCGGCGCGGTGCACGGTCCGCCAGCGCGGGGCCCGGTTCGATCAGACCCGCGATCAGGTCCATCTCGCGGGCGGTGCGCACCTTCATGCCGTATCCGGCGGCGAACCGGTACAGCGCGTAGGTCGCCGCCACGGCGATGAACAGCACCGACAGCCAGCGCAGGGTGCCGTTGAGAAACTGGACGAGGGCGTTCTCGCCGAAGGAGTTGACCACGAGGGTGCGTACCAACTCGAACAACACGGTGTAGGCCACGACCGACGCGGTGCCCAGAAACCCTTGCCAGATCGACGACCTCGGCGTCGCGGTCTGCGCTGCCGCCTCGGTGTGTTCGGTGTGCGTGCTCACCGGGCCACCTCCCTCGTCATGCCGGATGATCCCGGCGACTCGGCCTGCCTCATCGCAGCACTCCCCCGGTCAGTCCCGGCACCAGCCAACGCCGCCAGGTCGCCAGCAGCAGCGCCACCGGCAAAACCGCCGACACCAGCGATCCCGCGGCCAGTTGCGCGGCGTTCTCGCCGAACTGCCGCGCCTCGCCCCACAGCAGCAGCGACCACGGGCTGGCACCCGCTCCGCTGACGACGAGTCCGATGAAGAAGTCGTTCCACACCTGGACGAATTCGAGTACCGCCACCGCCCCCAGCGCGGGTCCCGCGGAGGCCAGCACCCGGCGCGCGATCGTGCCCGGACCGGCCAGGCCGTGCAAAGCGTCGGCGGCGGCGCTGCCCGGCGGCGCGAGCATGGCGCCGCGCAGGACGAGAATCGCGATCGGCAGTCCGGCGGCGGCGTGCACCAGGATCAACGGGATTCTCGTCCCGGACAGTTCATAGGCGCCGATGAAGCCGTCGAGCGGCCCGAGATAGGTCTGCGCCGGGATCACCGCGAGCACCACCAGCCCCACCACGGCCAGCCGCGCCGCGGGCCCGTTCGGGCGCAGCGCCGCCAACCGATAGGCCACCGGCACCGCCGCGGTCACCACGACAACCGTCACGATCCCCGCCACCCACGCGGTGGTCTGCAACGCGCGCCACAGCCCGTCGTCGCCCCACACCAGGCCGAATGCCGAGAATCCGAACCCCTCGTGCCCGAGCACCGAGGTGTAGGCGAGCACCCCGATCGGAAACAGAGTCAGTACCGAGACGCCGGCGATACCGGCCGCGCGCACCGGACCGAGGTGACGCCTCCCGGTCATCGAAACCGCTTGCGTCGCCGACCAACTCGCGCGATGTCGGCGCACGTCCAGTTGCAGCAACCACGCGACCGCGCCGACGAGCACTGCCAGCGGCAGCGCGTAGGCGGCCGCGGCACCGGAATCGACGTCCGACAGCCGCCACCAGTGCACGGTCGCGCTGTCCACCTGGTACTCGAGTGCCGCGGGCACCCCGATCAGCACGACGTCGAACACTCGCGCCGCCGCGACCCCGACCCCCAGCCCGCCGACCAGCACGACCGGCCGCAGCAACTCGTACAACCGCACCACCAGCGGCCTACCGTCGTCGCGATCCAGGTATCCGGCGCGCGCCGGATCGGCCTCGATCGCATGAATTCCCGCCCGGAACATTGCGGTGAGAAACCCCAGCCAGGTCCACAGGAACGCCGAACCCAGCATCGCCGCCAGCCACCACCGGTAGGTCTGCACGTCCTCGATGCCCAGCCACCGCGGGCCGTAGCCGAAGATCACCCGGAACGCCACGCCGGACACGAACGCCGACACCCCGAACGGCACGATCAACGGCAACCACAGCCACCGCGCCGCCCGCCCCCACCAGGCGATCGCCAACGCCATGACCAGCAGCCCGACCCCGAACGCCACCCACAGCAAGGTGCGCAGGTAGGCGCCGCGGCCGTCGGCGGTCATCGTGCCGTCCAGCAGCCGCAGCCCGCCGGCCATCGCTGCGATCGACAACAGCCACACCAGGATTCGCCGCCATCGCCCCGCCGCCCGCCCGCGCAGCAGGATGGGCAGCAGCACACTCGCCACGATGATGGGGCACGCGAGCACAACGCTCGGGCGCGCCTGAGCGGCGATGAGCACCGTCCATCCCGTCGGAACGACCAGCAACGCCACCGTCAGCACCGTCGCGGGCAGCCCCGCCGCCCAGCCGAGCCAGCGCCGCGGCCTGCCGCCCGGGACCAGCGGTCCCCGCATGCGGCGCGTGGCCAGCTCGATCCGTAGTCCGTTGACTGCCAAGTCCGTCGGCGACGTCATCGGCGCCGCCGCTCGAAGTCGTCGAGCGCGGCGATCGCTCGATCGATGGACTCGGTCACCGGTGTCGGTGCGCCGTCTCCGACGGCGATCAGGAACTCCGTCAGCACCCGCCACAATCCTTCCCGCCCGCCCACCGCGCCGATCCGATCGGACAGGTCGAAGGCGCTGCGCGCATTCAGCTCCCGGGCCGAGGGCGCCAGCAGCGGCGAATAGTCGGCCTCGGTGCGCAGGTTCGGCGCGAGGAACCCGCCGTAGCGTTCGATCCACGGCAGCGGCGCCGCGGCGCCGGCCAGTTTCTCGACGAGTTCGCCCGCGCGCCCGCTCGCCTCCCGCGTCACCACCATCACGTCGCCGCCGACGATCTTCGGCCGCCCCGGCACGGCCGTGACGGACGGGAAAGGCGCGACACCGACCACGTCGTGCACGTTGCGGCCGGACGCGCGTACCCCGCTGCGCACAATCGGTTCCGCGAAATCGGGCGCGACGACCGCCGCTGCGCGGCGATGCTCGAACACATCCCGAATGGCGTCGGGGAACTGCCTGGTCAACGCGACTCCGACGCCGCCGGGAAAGGCATGGCGGTGCCCCCACAGAACTCCTAGGTGCCCGAACGCCGCCCGCACCGCCGGGTTGTCCCACTCCCGATCGGTTTTCGACGCCAATTCGCCGTAGATCCTGGGGGATTCGGCCAGCAAAACGTTTTCGAAGAAGTCGGTCAGCACCCATCCGTCGGCGGCGGCGAGTGCGAGCAGGCGAATCTGGGACTGCGCCAGCACCTCCATCCGATTCACCCAGTCCGAGAGGGTCCATTCGGCCGGATCGCCGAGGCGGCGGGCGGCGAACTGCTGCCGGTCGAACCACACCAGTGACTTGTCGGCCGCCTTGAACGGCACGCCGAATGGTTTGCTGTCGTGGCTCAGCAGGTGTTGCCAGTGCTCGGCGTACCGCGTCCCGAGTGGGTCGGTCCACACCGTCTCCGCGATCGGCCGCAGTTTGCGTCGTGCGGCGAGCGCCTGCACCTGCCCCGCTTGCGGGAGCATCACCACGTCCGGCGCGGACCGGCCACCGGCGGTGAACGCGGTGTCGGTGTTGTCTCCGAGCGGGATCACCTCGACCTCGAAGCCGAGGTGCAGTGCGTCCACCACGGCATGGAAGGCCGCCAGTTCCGATCCGCTCCAGGACACCCCGACCCGCACCGCATCCGCGCTGCCCAACAGCAGATCCGGTGCGCACGCGGCGGCAAGCGGGATGACCAGTCCCGCTTGCAGCGCCGCTCTGCGCGTCCCCATCGACCCCCGATGCCATTGCGTGCCAATCGAACTCGATTATGCGTCATCGGCGCCGCTTCGGTGGGCGAGTTGACGATCTTCGCACCCGGCGATCCTTTGTCGAGTGACGCTTGCCACACTCGGTACGTGAGCGTACCGTAGCTCTGGTACATCGGAGTACCACGCGAGGGAGGTGGGCGTATGCCCGCTGTCAGACTGCCCGAGGGTCCATCTACGCCGCCGATCGTGCAGAGCCTCGAGCTTTTCACCGGGCGAACCCGGACGTGGCGGCGCATGCAGGGACGCTTCGGTTCGGCGTTCACCATCCACATGCCCAGATTCGGGCGGGTGGTCGTCCTCGCCGAGCCCGCCGAAATCAAGGCGTTGTTCACCGCCGGGACCGACGTCGTCGACAACATCGACACCAACCTCGGCGAATTCCTCGGCCCGGGCTCGCTGTTCGCGCTCACCGGCGCCGAACATCGCAAGCAGCGCAAATTGCTCACCCCGCCCTTCCACGGTCGACGGCTCACCGTGTACGAGGCGCTGATCGAAGAAGAAGCGGTCCGCGAGATGGCGTCCTGGCCCTCGGGCCAGGAGTTCGCCACGATGGACTCGATGATGCGGATCACGCTGAATGTGATCCTGCGTGCGGTGTTCGGCGCCGAGGGCGCGGAGTTCGAGCAACTACGCGAACTGCTACCCAAACTGGTTCTGATCGGGTCGGCGCTCGCGGCGATTCCGGTGCCGAAGGGAATGCTGGGCCGGTTCGGCCCCTGGTCCCGGTTCCAGGCCTACCGCCGCCGCTACGACGAGATCGTGGACCGGCTCATCGACCGCGCCGCCGCCGACGAGCGGATCGCCGAGCGTGACGACGTGCTGGCGATGATGCTGCAATCCCGATACGACGACGGCTCCGCCATGAGCCGCGGCGAGATCGCCGACGAACTGCTCACCCTGCTCACCGCCGGTCACGAGACCACCGCGACGACCCTGGCCTGGACGATCGAACGGCTGCGCAGGCATCCGGACGTGCTGCGTCGCCTGGTCACCGAAGCCGACGCGGGCGGTGCGCAACTGCGTGAGGCCACGCTGCTGGAGGTGCAACGCGTCCGGCCGGTGATCGACCTGACGGCACGCACCGTCCGGGCGGAATCGATGCAGCTGGGGCGATGGAACCTGCCGAAGGGCCAGAACGTCGTGGTCAGCATCCGGCTGATGCACGACAACGAGGATCTGTTCCCGAACGCCCGCACCTTCGACCCCGACCGATTCGTCGGTGTCCGGCCGGGCACCTTCAGCTGGATTCCGTTCGGCGGCGGCCAACGCCGGTGCATCGGCGCCGCGTTCGCCACGATGGAGATGAACGTCGTCCTGCGCACCCTGCTGCGCGATTTCACGCTGGAACCCACCGACGCCCGAGATGAGCGACCGCACTTCCGTGGCGTCGCGCTGGTCCCCGCCAAGAAGGGCCGAGCCGTGGTGCACCGCCGCTCCCCGCGCCGCACCGCGCCCGACCGCGATCGCGCCGCCGAGGTGACCGCATGACCGAGCGATTCGCCCACATCGGCCGCGGTGTCACCCTGGCCTACGACCAACTGGACAGCGGCGGCGTCCCGCTCGTGCTGGTCGGCGGGCTGGGCCAGCAAATCCACGACTGGCCCGACGGATTGTGCGAGCTGCTGGCGGCGCGCGGCTACGAGGTGATTCGATTCGACAATCGCGATGCGGGTGCATCGACGCACGGCGACTTCCCACCACCGGGTCCGGTCGATTTCCTCCGCAAGCGCTGGCATCGCGACCAATACGATCTCACCGACCTGGCCGCGGACACCGTCGGCATGCTCGACGCGCTGGAACTGCCGTCCGCGCACTTGGTCGGCATGTCGATGGGCGGGATGATCGCGCAGACCGTCGCCGCGCGCTACCCGTCCCGGGTCGACTCGCTGACCTCGATCATGTCCACCACCGGCGCCGCCCGGGTGGGACGCCCGGCGTGGTCGACCTGGCGATTGATGTTCAGCCGACCGGCGCGCGACCGCGCCGAGCATATTGATCACACGGTGCGCATGTACCGGCACATCTCCTCGACCGGATATCCGTTCGACGAGCCCGCGGTCCGCGTAGCGGCAGCCACGACCTGGGATCGCGACCCCGCGTCGGCCGCCGGTGTCGGCCGTCAGCTCGCCGGCATCCTGAAATCCGGTGATCGGACCGGGGAGCTGCGCGCGGTCACCACGCCCACGCTGATCCTGCACGGTGACCGCGACCTGATGGTCGCCCCGACCGGCGCGGCCGCGACCGCTCGCGCCATTCCGGGCGCCCGCCTGCACACCCTTCCCGGGATGGGCCACGACCTGCCCGCCGCGGCATGGCCGACGCTCGCCGACCTCATCCACGACCACATCCGCACATCCGAGGCAAGGAGCACCGATGCCCCGCACCCCTAGGCCGCTGTCCGGCCGCCCGGTCATGATCACCGGCGCGGCCTCCGGGATCGGCCGCAGCCTGGCCCAGCTGTTGTCGCGCAACGGCTCACCCGTGGCGATCGCCGATATCGATCAGATCCGCCTGAAGGAGACGGCATCGACGCTGACCGGCCCGGTGCTCACCCGCGTCCTCGACGTGCGAGATGCCGCCGACCAGCTCGCCTTCGCCGACGAAGTCCGCGGCTGGCTGACCGCACCGCTGGCGGCGGTCTTCAACAACGCCGGTGTCGCGGTCTCGTCGTCGGTGCTCGACGCGGTCCCCGAGGACGACGAATGGTTGCGGCAGATCAATTTCGACGGCGTCGTCAACGGCACACGAGCCTTCCTGCCCATCCTCGTCGAGCAGGATTACGGGGTCATCGTCAACACCTCGAGCGTATTCGGGCTGCTCGGCATGCCGTATGAAAGCGCTTACTGTGCCTCGAAATTCGCAGTGCGAGGGTTCACCGACGCACTGCGGCAGGAACTGCGGGGCACCGGGGTGTCGGCGGTGAACGTCCATCCCGGCGGCATCAGGACCAACATCGCCCGCAATGCCAGGGCCCGCACAGACCCCGAAGGCCGCGGACGGACGCACGAGCAGATGGCGGCCGATTTCGAGGCCATCACCCTGACGACTCCGGAGAAGGCAGCCGAAAGCATCTGCCGCGGCGTCGAACACGGGAAATCCCGGATTCTGGTCGGCCCCGACGCCTACCTGCTCGACCTCCTGGCGCGGGTCACGCCCACCCACTACTACGGCGTGGTCGCGCTGGTGGAGCGTCTCCTGCGTACCCGCAACACGACAGGAGCCAAGGCATGACCGGTCAGGCCAGGAAGCGGCGGCGGAGCGTGGCCACGGAGGGCTCCGCTCACGCCCGGAAGGACACAGCAATGAGCGAACACGTCGACGTCCTCATCGTCGGCGCCGGATTGTCCGGTATCGGAGCCGCCCACCACCTGCAGGCGGAATTCCCGGACCGCACCTACGCGATCCTCGAGGCACGCGACGCCATCGGCGGTACCTGGGACCTGTTCCGCTATCCGGGCGTTCGCTCCGATTCCGACATGCACACCCTCGGTTACCGATTCCGCCCGTGGACACAAGCCAAGGCCATCGCCGACGGTCCCGCGATCCTGCAATACGTCCGCGACACCGCCGCGGACGCCGGCATCGATCGGTTCATCCGGTTCGGGCATCGCGTGATCGCGGCCTCCTGGTCCACAGCCGAGTCGCGCTGGACCGTGCAGGCCGAACACCACGGCACCACCTCCACACTGACCTGCAACTTCCTGTTGGTGTGCAGCGGCTACTACCGCTACGACGAGGGCTACACACCCGAGTTCACCGGAGTCGGCGATTTCCGCGGCCAGCTGGTGCATCCGCAGCACTGGCCCGCCGACCTGGACTACGCAGGCAAGCGGGTGGTCGTCATCGGCAGCGGCGCCACCGCGGTGACCTTGGTACCGGCCATGGCCGAGCAGGCCGCACACGTGACGATGCTGCAGCGATCACCGACCTACATCATGCCCGTCCCGTCCGAGGACACCCTGGCCAACAGGCTGCGCGGACTGCTCGGACCACGACGGTCGTACACGATTGTCCGCTGGAAGAACGTGCTGCTCAACACGCTGATCTACGAGTTCAGCAGACGTCGGCCGCGGCAGATGCGGAAATTCATTCGCAGCCTGACGGTGAAACAACTGCCCGACGGCTACGACGTCGACGCGCACTTCAGACCGACCTACCAGCCCTGGGATCAGCGGCTGTGCCTGGTTCCGGACGGGGATCTGTTCCGAGCGATCCGTGACGCCCGCGCGTCGGTCGTCACCGATCGCATCGACAGATTCACCGAAACCGGGCTGCGCCTCGAATCCGGGCGCGAACTGCAGGCCGATGTGGTGGTGACCGCGACCGGTCTGCAACTGCTCGCGCTCGGCGGCATTCGGTTCACGGTCGACGGGCAGGAGGTCGCGCTGCCGAACACCATGGCCTACAAGGGAATGATGCTCAGCGGCGTACCCAACTTCGCGTTCACTGTCGGCTACACCAATGCGTCCTGGACGTTGAAAGCCGATCTGGTCAGCGAATTCGTCTGCCGAATCCTGCGGCACATGGACACCGGCGGCTATCACCAGACCACCCCCTGGCCGGATCCGACCGTGTCCTCGGCGCCGCTGCTGGACTTCCAGGCCGGGTATGTGCTGCGGGCCATCGACGGATTCCCCAAAGCGGGCTCCCGGGCTCCGTGGCGGTTGGGCATGAGTTACGGGCACGACGTGATCACGCTGCGGTACGGACGCATCGATGACGGCACCATCCGCTTCACCCGTCGAAGCGAACGGCCGCACGATGCCGAATCCACCGAAGTCAGCGGACCGGGTCGCGGCTCCGACCAGATCACGGCCTGAATCCGGTGCATGCAGCTGTGCCGCCCGCGGCGAGGCTCGGGCGGCACACCAGATGTCGAGGGGAGTAACTAACCTGATATTCGTGACACGTGCCGAGCCTGTACCTCGTACTTCCGCCGAGCCCAGCGCCGAAGCGGGGTTCCGCCGTCGTCTCCTCGACAGCATGGCCATCGCCATACGCGACCGCGGCTACCAGGACTCGACCGTCGCCGACGTGGTCCGCCACGCCCGCACTTCGCGGCGCACCTTCTATGAGCACTTCTCCAGCAAACAGGATTGCTTCATCGCCCTGTTGACCGAGCGGAACAAAGAAACGATCCAGAAGATCGATGCCGCGGTCGACACACACGCGCCGTGGCGCACGCAAGTGCGCCAAGCCGTCGAGGCATGGATCCGTTCCGCGCAGGAGGACACCTCGATCACGCTCAGTTGGATCCGCGTTGTCCCCGCTCTGGGCGAAGACGCGCGGCACGTGCAGCGCGACGCCGGCGACGAGTTCATCACCCTGATCCAGAAGCTCACCAGCACACCGGAATTCGCCGCCGCCGGCGCGCACCCACCCAGTCGCCAGCTGGCGACGATCATGCTCGGCGGCTTCCGTGAACTCATCGCGACAACCGTCGAGGACGGCAACGACATCGCCGACATCATCGACGTGACAGCCGAAGCCGCGATCGCGCTCCTCGGCCCCCGCGGTTAGCCCCCGAAGGCGGCGGCGCGGTTGGAGAACCAGCAGCGTCTAACGCTTCGGATGTTGCGGGCGCCGGAGGAATCCCCGCTCAGCTCCGCTTGGGGCGATCGGGCCGGTAGAACCACTGCTCCAAGTTGAAGTCCGCACGGATCTTCTTCTGATCCACGAGGAACTGCTTGGTCCCCGCCAGCAATCGGATTCCGGTCGGTGCGAGGATTCACGCCGAGTGCAAGCAGCAGCCGGCGGCGGAGTGCGGAGAATTCGGGGTCGACCACTGACCGCGGGCGGGCGACGGTGATGTCGAAGGGTTCGGCGATGCGGGCGTCGCGCAGCACGACCGCGCGATCGGCGAGCAGCAACGCCTCCTCCACGTCGTGGGTCACCAGCAGCACCGACTGCCGATGGACCGAGCCAGGACCGGGCGCCCAATTGCCATATGACGAGCGCGAGTACGAGACCGGACGACGCTCGGGCCAGGCCGAGGACTCGTCGAGTCACGGGAGTCGACGGATCGGTGATCGGCTCGATCGAAGGGGAAGGTGCATTCGCCCGGCTCGGATTTGCGGGAGCGAGCGGCGCCTGGGGCGACGACAGCTACACGCGCTCGGCGGATTCGGCCATGCTGGGCGAGCCGCGCTGAGCCGTTGCCGGAAGGCGGGTTTCACCGAGGTACTCGACGAGGGCGGGCAGGACGTCCGAGCACCCGGCGTCGAGGGTGAGCGCGGCCAGCTCGTCACCGCGGGTGCGGCCACGATTGACGATGACCACCGGACGCCCGCCCTTGACAGCGTGACGGACGAATCGCAGCCCCGACATCACCGTCAGCGACGACCCGGCGACCAGCAATGCGTCGGCCACGTCGACGAGCTCGTAGGCCGCGGCGACCCGCTCCTTCGGTACGTTCTCCCCGAAATACACGATGTCCGGTTTGAGCAGGCCACCGCAGCGTTCGCAGTCCACCATCCGGAAGCTTGCGGTATCGGTGACCACCGCGTCTGCGTCCGGTGCGACCTCGAGCCCATCACCGGCCACCGCCTCGGCGAAGCCCGGATTGGCCGCCTCCAGCCGGTCGGCCAGCGCCATCCTGGAGATCAGCGCCGCGCACGCCAGACAGCGCACCCGCGCGTAGGTGCCGTGCAGATCGATCACCCGCCGATGCCCCGCCTTGGTGTGCAACAAGTCCACGTTCTGCGTGATCAGGCCCGTGACCACGCCCATCCGCTCCAGCCGCGCCAGCGCACGATGCCCCGGATTGGGACGCGAACCGTCCATCTGCCGCCACCCGACGTGGTTGCGCGCCCAGTACCGCTGCCGGAACACCTCGTCACCGACGAACTGCTGGTAGGTCATCGGGTTGCGCGGCGGCGACGAGGGACCCCGATAGTCGGGTATCCCGCTGTCGGTCGAGATTCCGGCACCGGTCAGCGCGACCACCCGGCGCCCGTCGAGCAACTCCACCAGCCGCTCGAACCCGGCGCCGGGATCCGCCCGCGCGAAGTCCGACATGCCGTTCAGGGTACGGCGGCCGCCCCCCCAGAGCGGTCCGCGCACACCTCGCGCGGCCGGTCCGGCGAGGTCAGACGCGCCGCATCACCGAAACGACCTTCCCGAGCACGACCGCCTCGTCACCGTCGATCACGTCGTAGGCCGGGTTGCGCGGCTCCAAGTACACATGTCCGTTCCGCCTCCGATACACCTTCACCGTCGCCTCCCCGTCGATCATCGCCGCGACGATCTCCCCGGAATGCGCCTCGTGTTGTCTGCGGATCACCACGATATCGCCGTCGCAGATGGCCGCGTCGATCATGGAATCACCGCGCACCCGCAGCCCGAACACCGTGCCGCGCCCGACGAGTTCGCGTGGCAACGTCATGACGTCGTCGGCATGCTCCTCGGCCAGGATCGGCGCACCCGCCGCGATATCGCCGACCACCGGCACCGCCACCGTATCCTCCGCGGCCTCCCGTCGAGCCGGGGCCTGCAAGAACATCCGTACATCGATCGGACGCGACACGGTCCGGCTGCGGCGCAGAAAACCGCGCTCCTCCAGGCTTTTCAGATGCTTGGACACCGACGACGCCGACCGCAGACCCACCGCGTCACCGATCTCCCGCGCGCTCGGCGGATACCCGTGCCGGACCACCCAATCCCGAATCGTGGCGAGAATCCGCTGCTGTCGCGGCGGCAACGTCGAAGTGTCGAGATGCTCGAACGCGTCGAGCTGGTCGTATCCGGTCACCCGGGGAATGGTAGAGGGGCCGACGGACGATCCGCCCCGCCCGGCACGGTGAACAACGCCCGATCGGCCTCCGGAACCCAGCAGGAGGCGGCGATGTCCCGGTTGTAGTTGTCCGCCACGTGTTCGACCAAGTGCGCCAATCCCGGATGCCGATTGCCGGCCGCCCACAGCAGCGCCAGCGGATACGCCGGAGTGGGATCCACGATCATCAGCCGCCGGACGTTCGGATGCCACGGCGTCAGCCCGCCATCACCGGTGAAGGTCATCAGCGACGATGAGTCCGCGATGCGTTCGACGATCTGCGCCAAGCTCTCCAATCGGCCTCTGGTATCGATCGGAATCCCGCTGAAAGCGCTGAAATCTCGATAGAAGTCCGCCCACTCCGATGGAACAGCCGCGCCCGGTACCCACACCGGATGCCCCGCGATCTCACGCAACGCGATCGTGGAGCGCCCCGCGAACGGGTGATCCTTCCCCACCAGCAGATACAGCGGCTCCAGATACGCAGGGGCGGCGACGATATCGGCGGGCAGTGCCACCGGCCCGCCGTGCGCGCGAGCCAACGCCGCGTCGACCTGCCCGCTGCGCAGCGCCTCCCGCGAGGTCGTGATCACGTTCGAGATGACGATCTCGGTGTCGGAGTGCGGGTGGCGGGCAAGGTAGAACTCCATCAGATCGGTCGCCGCCACGCGCTTCCCGAGCACCGCCACCCGCAACGGCCGTACCTGCTCCCGCACCGCCCGCACCGCGGCATCGGCGCCCGCCAGCAGCGCCCGCGCATGCGGCAACAATCGGGCGCCGGCGCCGGTCGGCGAGCTGCTGCCGTGCCCGCGCTCGAAAAGAACCGCCCCGAGCTGGGATTCGAGCTTCGCGATGCGCTTGGACACCGCCTGCTGACTGATACCGAGCACGGCGGCGGCATGACCGAACTGCTCCTCCTCCACCACCGCGACGAACGCGCGCAACGCCGCGAGATCCAGATCCACACGCCACCTCCATTGACAACCATCCGTTGTCTATACCGTCGTGTCTTTTGTTCGACTTCACCGATCTCCGCTGCTCAGATGGATCAGCACTCACGATCGACGAATCCAAACTACAACCGGACGAGGTTCGCTCGATCGGCAGCTCCCGTGATCGCCGAGGGGATACCGAATGAACGCCGCGTCCTTCGTCCACCTGCACAACCACACCGAATTCTCGATGCTCGACGGCATGGCGAAAGTCGGTCCGCTCTTCGCCGAGGCCCAGCGGCTGGGCATGCCCGCCGTCGGCATGACCGACCACGGCAACATGTACGGTGCGTCCGACTTCTTCAACCAAGCCACCACAGCGGGCATCACACCGATCATCGGGATCGAGGCCTACGTCGCCCCCGAATCAAGACGATCCACCCGCCGCGTGTTCTGGGGCGAGCCCGGCCAGCGCGCCGACGACGTATCCGGGTCCGGCGCCTATCTGCATATGACCATGTTCGCCCGCAACACCACCGGCTTGCGCAACCTGTTCCGGCTCTCCTCCCTCGCCTCGATCGAGGGCCAATTCGGCAAATGGCCACGCATGGACGCCGAACTCATCGCCGCGCACGCCGACGGCATCATCGCCACCACCGGCTGCCCCTCCGGCGAAGTACAGACCCGGCTGCGGCTCGGACAGTTCGACGAAGCCTACGAGGCGGCCGGGCGATGGCGAGAGATCTTCGGCCCCGAGAACTTCTACCTCGAACTGATGGACCACGACCTGACGATCGAGCGACGCGTCCGCGAACACCTGCTCGCCATCGGCGACAAGACCGGCATCCCGCCGCTGGCCACCAACGACTGTCATTACGTCCTGCCGAGCCAAGCCGCCGCGCACGAAGCGATGCTGTGCGTGCAAACCGGCAAGACGCTGTCCGATCCCACTCGATTCCGCTTGGGTGGCAACGGCTACTACCTGAAGTCGGCAACGCAGATGCGCGCTCTGTGGGACGACGAAGTCCCCGGCGCCTGCGACGCCACCCTGGCGATCGCCGAACGTATCGAACCCTACGACGAGGTGTGGCAGTTCCGCGACCGGATGCCGGTGTTCCCCGTCCCCGATGGCCATACCGAGGACAGTTGGTTGCGCCACGAGGTCCACGCCGGACTGCGCTGGCGCCTTCCGGACGGCATTCCGGACACCTACCTCGAGCGCGCCGCCTACGAACTGGACATCATCCGCGACAAGGGATTTCCGGCCTACTTCCTGGTAGTCGGCGACCTCGTTTCGCACGCCCGCGACATCGGCATCCGAGTCGGACCGGGACGCGGCTCGGCCGCGGGCTCACTGGTCGCCTACGCCCTCGCCATCACCAACATCGACCCGATCGAACACGGCCTGCTCTTCGAACGGTTCCTCAACCCCGAACGCCCCTCCGCACCCGACATCGACATCGACTTCGACGACCGCCGCCGCGGCGAGATGATCCGCTACGCCACCGAACGCTGGGGCGCCGACCGAGTCGCGCAAGTCATCACATTCGGCACCATCAAGACCAAAGCCGCCATCAAAGACTCGGCCCGAGTCAACTTCGGCCAGGCCGGCTTCGCCGTCGCCGACCGGATCACCAAAGCCCTGCCACCGGCGATCGCAGCCAAGGATATTCCGGTCGCCGGCATCATGGATCCCACCCACGAACGATACGCCGAAGCCGCCGAGGTCCGCGCCCTGATCGAATCCGATCCCGACGTCCGGCGCATCTACGACACCGCCGTAGGGCTGGAGGGCCTGGTTCGCGGCACGGGCGTGCACGCCTGCGCCGTGATCATGTCCAGCGAGCCGCTCATCGACATCGTGCCGCTGTGGCGACGCCCCCAGGACGGCGCGCTGATCACCGGATGGGACTACCCGTCCTGCGAAGCCATCGGACTGCTCAAGATGGACTTCCTCGGCCTACGCACCCTCACCGTGATCGGTGACTGCCTGGACAACATCCGCGTCAACCGCGGCATCCACATCGATCTCGACACCCTCACGCTCACCGATCGCAACACCTACGCGATGCTCGCCCGCGGAGACAACCTCGGCGTATTCCAAATGGACTCGGCCGGAATGCGGGAACTCCTGCTGCGGATGGCGCCCACCGAATTCAACGACCTGATCGCCTCCAACGCCCTCTACCGGCCCGGACCCATGGGCGTCGGTGCGCACTGGGCCTACGCCGACCGCAAGAACGGCCGCGAGTCCATCACGCCCATCCACCCCGAACTCGACGAACCTCTCCGCGAAATCCTCGGCGAAACCTACGCGCTGATCGTCTACCAGGAACAGATCATGCACATCGCCCAGCAGGTCGCCGGCTACAGTCTCGGACAAGCCGACCTGCTGCGCCGGGCCATGGGCAAGAAGAAACCCGACGTGCTGGCCATGGAATTCGAAAACTTCCGCAACGGCATGCGCCGCAACGGATACAGCGACGCCGCAGTGACCGCCCTGTGGGAGGCGGTACTCCCCTTCGCGGGCTACGCCTACAACAAATCGCACGCGGCAGGCTACAGCCTCGTCATGTACTGGACCGCCTACCTCAAGGCGAACCACCCCGCGGAATTCATGGCCGCGCTCCTCACCTCCGTCGGCGACGACAAGGACAAGTCCGCCCTCTACCTGGCCGATTGCCGCAAGCGCGGCATTCGCGTCCGGCCACCCGACGTGAACACCTCGGCCGCCACCTTCACCAGCGTCGGCGCCGACATCCGCTTCGGCCTCGGCGCCATCCGCAACGTCGGCGGCCCCGTCGTCGAGGCGATCATCCGCGCTCGCGACTCCGGCGGCCCCCTCACCGACTTCTCCGACTATCTCGACCGCGTCGACACCGCCGCGTGCAACAAGAAGGTGACCGAATCACTCATCAAGGCAGGCGCGTTCGACTCCATGGGCCATCGGCGCAAAGGCCTGCATCTGGTACACGAAGACGCCATCGATGCCGCGCTCGGCGTGAAGAAGGCCGCCGCGCTCGGCCAATTCGACCTGTTCGCCGCCGCCGACACCGACGAAACCTCCACCGTCTTCCACGTTCCCGTCCCCGACGAGGAATGGGACAAACCCCAATTGCTGGCATTCGAACGAGAGATGCTGGGCCTCTATGTCTCCGGACACCCGCTCGACGACATCGCCGGTGCGCTCGCCGCCTCCGCCGACACCCCGATCGCCACCGTCCTCGCGGGCACCGTGCCCCACGGTCGCACCATCGTGCTCGGCGGGATGATCGCGGCAGTCGAGCGCCGGATCACCAAGAAGGGCGACCCCTGGGCAATCGTGCGTTTGGAAGACCTGGACGCCAGCACCGAGGTCCTGTTCTTCCCAGCCACCTACACCCGATCGGCTACCGCGCTGACCGAGGACGCGGTCGTACTCGTCACCGCCCGCGTCAACATTCGCGAAGGACGGCTATCACTCGTCGCCGACGCCCTCACAGTTCCCGAGCTCGCGTATGGGAGCGGGAACCCGATCACGCTCTCCCTCCACGCCCACACCTGCACCCACGACACCGTGCGGTCATTGCGGGAGATCTTCCAACGCCACCCTGGAGGAACCGAGGTGCAAATCCTGTATCACGCACGAACCGGCCCGGCACGCTACAGTATCGATCCCACACTGCGCGTCCACGTATCGCCCGCCCTGCTCGGCGATCTCAAAGCACTGCTCGGCCCGTCCTGTGTGACGGTATGACCGAAGCTCAGTCCGATTTCCCTGCTTCGGTCGCGGGCGGGCGGAGCACGGTGACATCCGCCATCACACCCGCATAGCGTTCGATCTCCACCAGCGTGAGCTGCCCGGCGCAACCCTGGCTGAGAGTGGAGGAGGGACGATCGGCAAAGAGCACGTTCGGATTACCGTGGCGGCAGAACGTCGGGTCGGCCGGATCGGGGTCGTACCACGCCCCGGTGGACAGCTGCGCGACACCGGGCCGCACCCCGTCGTCCACGACCAGCCCGGCCAGGCAGCTGCCCCGGTCGTTGAAGACCCGCACAACCTCGCCCGCACGCAGACCACGGGCGACGGCGTCCGAGGGATGCAACCGAACTGGCTCCCGCCCAGAAATTTTGGCGGACTGGCTGTGCGCCCCCACGTCGAGCTGACTGTGCAGCTTGGTTCGCGGCTGGTTGGCCACCAACTGCAACGGGAACCGTTCGGCAGCCGCGCCACCGAGCCATTCGTCCGGCTCCAGCCAGACCGGATGCCCCGGGCAATCGGCATATCCGAAGCTGTCGACCATCGCGGAGAAGATCTCGATCTTCCCGCTGGGTGTCCCGAGCGCGAACCGGTCCGGGTCGGCCCGGAACTCCGCGGCCAGCACCTGCTCCGGATCCGGCACCGGAAGCGTGAGGCTCTCACTCGCCCAGAACGCATCGAAGTCCGGCAGGTCATGTCCCGCACGAGACTGCACGCTTCGCCACTGCTCGTAGAGATGACGCAGCCACTCGCCGACGGAACGCCCCTCGGTGAATTCTTCGCCGACACCGAGCCGTTCGGCCAGCTCGGCGAACATCCGATAGTCGTCGCGGGCCGCGCCGTGCGGCCGCGTCAACGCCTTCATCGGGAAGAACAGATTGTCGCCCTCCCCCACGCCGTAGTCATCGCGCTCGATGGACATAGTGGATGGCAGCACGATATCGGCGTGACGCGCGGTGGCCGTCCAGAACGCATCGTGCACCACCACCGTGTCGGGACGCGTGAACGCCGTGCGCAGCCGGGCCAGGTCCTGATGATGGTGAAAAGGATTTCCGCCGCACCAGTACACCAACCGAATATCCGGATAGGCCAGGTCCTGACCGTTGTAGCGATAGGCCCGACCTGGATTCAGCAGCATGTCCGCGATCCGCGCGACCGGGATGAAAGTCTCGACAGCATTGCGCCCCTGCGGAAGTCGCGGCACCGGCACCCGAGCCGGCTCACCGACACCCGCGATCGACCCGTAACCATGCCCGAACCCGCCGCCGGGCAGGCCGATCTGCCCCAGCATCGCCGCGAGTGTCACGCCCGCCCACAACGGCTGCTCGCCGTACTGCGCGCGCTGCAGTGACCAGCTCACCGTCACCAGAGTCCGCGCGGCGGCCATATCGCGCGCCAACGTCCGGATCCGGTCGGCGGGCACACCGGTGATCGCCGCGGCCCACTCCGGATCCTTCGCGATTCCGTCGACCGTGCCGCGCAGGTAATCCGCGAAGCGGTCATAACCGACCGTGTATGTCCGCAGAAACTCCTTGTCCGCCAGACCCTCTGCGTCCAAGACCTCAGCGATTGCCAGCATCAACGCCACGTCGGTGCCAGGGAGCGGGGCGATCCATTCGGCCTCGCTCTCGGCCGGGGTGTCGTCGCGCAGCGGACTGACCGACACGAACCGGCAACCTCGCGCCCGCGCCGCGGCGATCCAAGTGCGCATGTTGTGCCGAGAAACTCCACCCGGAGACACCGCCGCGTTCTTCGGCGACAAGCCACCGAACGCCACCACCAGCTCGGAATGCTCGGCCAGCACGGCCTTGGCCGTCGCATGCTGCATCACCCAGCCGATATCGCCGATCACGTGCGGCAGCAGCACCGTCGAGGTGCCGAGGCTGTAGCTGTTCACATGCCGCACGTAGCCGCCGAGACAGTTGAGGAACCGGTGCAACTGGCTCTGCGCGTGATGAAACCGACCCGCGCTGGCCCAGCCGTACGACCCGCCGTACACCGCCTCCGCACCATGCTCGCGGTACACCCGCCCGAGCTCACCCGACAACAGATCCAGCGCCCGCTCCCATGACACCGGGACGAATGGCTCTGCGCCGCGTGGACCCGACCCCGGCCCGTTCTCCAGCCATCCACGACGAACATACGGTTGGTCGATGCGGGTCGGATGATGTTGTGCCGAAGCGATATTGCCGATCAACGGCATCGGCTCCGGATCACCGCTCCATGGCCGGACCTGCGTGAGACGCTCCCCGTCGCTCTTCGCCTCGAACGCGCCCCAATGAGTCAGATGCGTTGTCACCGTTCAACCGTAACCGCACCCACCGACAGCCGACCGCCGCCTCTCCCGTCTGTGCGAGGTTGTTCGGGACGTGAGTTTTGTGGGAATTGTCGTCTGGATGGATTCATATATTTAGATGCGCATATCTACGTAACCATATGTAGTTTACCTTGCGGTGGCCTCGATCGCGTGTCGCGGGCGGCTCTACCCTGCGACTCCGGGCCCGACGTCACCCCTTTCGCTCCCCCTGACCGACGGGGCGTGAACAGGCACTTCTCCCCTACTTCAACCAAAACGGACAGTCGACCAGTTACCCTGTCCCCCGTGGTACCCATCCCGACCCGGTCCGCGTGCTGGAGGTCCACGAGCACCCGTCACCCGTTTCGGAACAGGAGTTCGATGCGATCACATCACCGCCGCCGCGTCGTGGCCGCGCTCGCGGCAGTCACCGCGGCACTGATCGGGAGTACCGCCCAGGCCACGGCCCGGCCCGCGCCGCCGGCTCAGGTGGCGCCGATGGGCCCGGAGTTCCTCTGGGGCGTCGCCGCGTCGGGATACCAGTCGGAGGGTCACGCCCCCGACAGCAACTGGACCCGCTACGTCGCGTCCGGGAAGACGTCCGACCCGTACCGGGATTCGATCGACTTCTACACGCGCTACCGCTCGGACATCGCCCTCGCGGCCGACTTGGGCGTGAAGGTCTATCGCATCGGCATCGAGTGGGCCCGCCTCCAACCCGAGCCGGGCAGGTGGGACGCCGAGGGTCTGACGTTCTACGACAACGTGGTTGCCGCCATCACGGCCGCGGGCATGCGCCCCATGCTCACCATCGACCACTGGGTGTATCCGGGCTGGGCGGTCGACCGCGGCGGGTGGAACAACCCGGGCATCGTCGACGACTGGCTGGCCAACGCGCGTGCGGTCGTGGACCGCTACGCCCCATACAACCCGCTGTGGGTGACGTTCAACGAGCCCACGTTCTATCTGGTGAACGAATTGCGCCACGGCGGAATCGCGCCGACCTCGGTGCCGGCGATGCAGGACCGAATCGCCCAGGCGCACAACAGCATCTACGACTACATCCACCGCGCGCAGCCGGATGCCATGGTCACCAGCAACGTCGCCTACATACCCGGCGGCGAGGACGTGGTGAACAAGCCGCTGGTCGACAAGATCGGCGCCAAGCTCGACTACATCGGCATCGATTACTACTACGGCCTGTCCCCCGACAGCATCACGGGCATGATGAACTTCACGGAGCTGTGGAAGAACCCATTGCAGCCGGAGGGCATCTACTATGCGCTGCAACACTATTCGCGCCAGTTCCCCGGCAAGCCGCTCTATCTGGTCGAGAACGGCATGCCCACGGAGAACGGCATGCCGCGCGCGGATGGATACGGCCGCGCCGACTCGCTCCGCGACACCGTCTACTGGCTTCAGCGCGCCAAGGCCGACGGTATGAACCTGATCGGCTACAACTACTGGAGCCTCACCGACAATTACGAGTGGGGTTCCTACACACCACGTTTCGGCCTCTACACGGTGGACGTCCTGACCGACCCGGCGCTGACGCGCAAACCGACCGACGCGGTGGCGGCATACACCGCCATCACCCGGTCCGGCGGCGTGGCGCCCGACTATCGGCCAACCCGCTCGCCGAAGAACTGCTCGTTCGTCGACGTGCCCGCCAGCTGTACCGACCCCGTCACCGTCCCGCGGTGACACGTTCGATGATCGAACCAGGAAGCGCCACCGAGAGGAAGCAGACGATGACCGACGATCCCGTCGCGGTGCTGCGTCGCTGGCACGACTCCGGCGGGGTCTGGCGGGTGGTCGGCCACCGTACCGGCGCGGTCACCGTCGCGCTCTTCCAGTGCACCGGCGGCGAGGAAGTCGACCGGCTGACCTCCGCCGATCCCGGCCTGATCCGTTTCCTCGGCGACCGCGACAGCAGCGAGGACTGAACCGGACGGCTCAGCCCTCGGCCGGTCCGTCCGCGAGGTGCGCTGTCGCGCCCGACCAGAGCCGCTCGAGCACTCGCGCGGCCGGTTCCACGGCGGTGACCAGACCGACGCCTTGCCCCGCGTCGATGGGTGCGACAGCGGGATCGTCCGCGGCGATCGCGGCGGCCAGCGCCGCGCGGGCGGATCGATCCGCGGCGAGGTCGTCCTCCCGGCCGGCCCACCGATCGGTGAACCCGGTGCGCAGCACCCGCGCGGGAAACCGTGTGGGCCAGGGTAATTCCATCCCTACGTCGTATGTGCGGGTCAAGACGGTGTCCTCGCCACGTGCGGCGACGAGCGCTCGCCGACCGGTCTCCGACAGCAGTGATTCCTCGCAGGCCGCCAGGCAGGTGCCCAACCACGCGCCACTCGCGCCCGCTCGGAGCGCGGCAGCCAGGCTCGCGGGTGCGCCGATTCCGCCTGCCGCGAGCACCGGAACCGACGCGACGTTCAGCACCGCCTCCAGGAGCGGCAGCAACGTCGTGGTCACGGCGCCATGACCGCCGCCTTCCACACCGCGGGCCACGAGGACCCCGACACCCGCGTCCTGCGCACGTTGCGCGTCCTGCGCGGTGTACACCTGAGTCGCCGCGACGATCCCCGCGTCCGTGACGCGGGCGGCCCAGTCCAGGTCGGTGCCGAAACTCACCGAGATCAGTGCGGGCCGCGCCGCGATAGCGACCTCCAGCAATTCCGGCTCCGCGGCGACCACCCAGTCGACCAATCCGATGCCGAATGGGCCGTCGACCCCGCGGACGTGCGGCAGTTCCCGCTCCAGCGCTCGGACCGAGCCGGCGCTGCCCATCCCGATCATGCCGAGGCCGCCCGCGGCGGTCACCGCCGCGGCGAGCCGTCCGCCCGCCACTGCGCCCATCGGCGCGTTGACCAGCGGAATTCGCGCGCCGATCCAGTGTGCCCAGGCGAGTGGGGCACGCGGTCCCGGCGAGGGAGGAAGTCGTTTATCGGGGTCCATCACGCATTCCATCGCAACATAGTCCAGATCGGCATCGCGCTCGGTCCTGTCTGTACCGAGGTATCACCGCGCCGATCGGTCGCCGTACGCACAGCCGATCAGCCGCGATACCCGAGCATGTCCAGCAGCGCGTCCAGTTGGAGATCGAACAGTTCGTCGCGGTCGGCGAATGAGTCGGCACCGTACATGTCGAAGACGTCCGCGCTCACCGCGCCGAACAAGCCGACCCAGAACGTCACGCCGCGGACCACCAGCCAGTCGGGCAGTTCGAGCTGGAACTCGTCCCGGATCCGCGCGAAACTGCCTGCCAGCGGGGCGGATACGCGTGGTTCCCGGCCGGGTGCCGCGAGCTTGCCCGCCTGGTTGGCGCGGGCGAAGAGGGTTTGCATAGTGGCGATCACCCGCGTGCCCGGCGCGACGGTCTCCGCCGCGGGCGCGTCGTAGCCCGGCACCGGTGTGCCGAACAGCAAGCCATAGCGGGCGGGCTCGGCCAGCGCCCAGCTCCGCACGGCGCGGCCGAGGACGCGCAGCCGGTCGATCGGATCCTCCGCGGCGTCGGCCAGCGCGGCGTCCACCGCGTCGCCGAGCGCGTTGTAGCCATCCACTACCAGCAGGGTGAGCAGCTCGTCGCGACTGCGGACGTAGCGGTAGACGGCCGAGGAAACCACGCCGAGGTCGCGCGCCACCGCACGCAGGGAGAGCGCGGCGGCGCCGTCGGTCGCCAGGTGCTCGCGTCCGATCCGGACGATGTCGTTCATGGTCTGTGCCCTGGCGCGGGCGCGGGGTGTCGTCGGCATAGCGGAAACGATGCGCGTCCGAGAGAGCGATGTCAACTATTGAGAGCATCGCTCTTTACCAGGGCGTTCCCTGCGTGCGGCCCGTTTCCGAGCGTCGTGGCGGTCACGCCGACTTGCGAACTGTTACTTACCCGGGAGTAGTGTTAGCCCTGTCACTGGCGACACGATGAGGAGTTCCACATGGACCAGCGGACGACGGATTTCGACGTGCTGATCGTCGGTTCGGGGTTCGGCGGCAGCGTCACCGCACTTCGGCTGGTGGAGAAGGGGTACAAGGTCGGCGTGCTGGAGGCGGGTCGGCGGTTCGCCGACGACGAGCTGCCCAAGACCAGCTGGGAGCTGAGGAAGTTTCTCTGGGCACCCGCGCTGGGCTGCTATGGCATCCAGCGCATCCATCCGCTGCGCAATGTCCTCATCCTCGGCGGCGCCGGCGTCGGCGGCGGCTCGTTGAACTACGCCAACACGCTGTACGTGCCGCCGGAGCCGTTTTTCCAGGACGCGCAGTGGCGCGACATCACCGACTGGCGCGAGGAGCTGACCCCGTACTACGAGCGGGCACAGAAGATGCTCGGCGTGGTGCGCAACCCGCACATGACACCCGCCGACGAGGTCTTCAAAGGCGTCGCCGACGACATGGGGGTCGGCGACACGTTCGTGCAGACGCCGGTGGGCGTGTTCTTCGGCGAGCCGGGAAAGACCGTGCCCGACCCGTACTTCGGCGGCGTCGGCCCCGACCGCACCGGCTGCGTCGAATGCGGCGACTGCATGGTGGGCTGCAAGTACGGCGCGAAGAACACCCTCGTCAAGAACTACCTGTACCTTGCCGAAAAGGCCGGGGCCGAGGTCATTCCGATGACGACGGTCACCGGGATCCGGCCACATCCCGACGGGACCTGGGATGTGTCCACCGTCCGCACCGGCGCGTGGGTGCGCAAGAACCCGCGCACGGTCACCGCGGCGCATGTGGTCCTCGCCGCTGGAACGCGCGGCACCCAGAAGCTGCTGTTCGCCATGCGCGACAAGGGCGTGCTACCGGGTCTGTCGGACCGGATCGGCGTGCTGACGCGCACCAACTCCGAGTCGATCGTCGGCGCGGCGACCAAGAAGGTCGCCCCGGGCGTCGACTTCACCAAGGGCGTCGCGATCACCTCTTCGATCCACCCCACCCCGGACACCCATATCGAGCCGGTTCGCTACGGCAAGGGCTCCAACTCGATGGGCCTGCTACAGACGCTGATGGTCGACGGCGGTGGCCGCATCCCGCGCTGGCTGCGCTTCCTGGGCATGGTACTGCGGCATCCGATGGATCTGCTCAGCTTCCTCAGCACCAAGAACTGGAGCGAGCGCACCATCATCTCGCTGGTCATGCAGCATCTGGACAATTCGATCACCACATACACCAAGCGCGGGGTGTTCGGCCGCAAACTCACCAGCAAGCAGGGGCACGGCGAGCCCAATCCGACCTGGATTCCCGTGGGCAACGACGTGACCAGACGGGTCGCCGAGAAGATCGGCGGGATTCCGGGCGGCAGCTGGGGCGAGATCGTCAACATCCCGCTCACGGCACATTTCCTCGGCGGCGCGGTGATCGGCGCCGACGCCGAGCACGGCGTGATCGACGGCTACCACCGCGTGTACGGCTACCCCACGCTCAGCGTCGTGGACGGCGCGGCGGTCTCGGCCAACCTGGGTGTGAATCCCTCGCTGACCATTACCGCGCAGGCCGAGCGCGCGGCCGCGTACTGGCCGAACAAGGGTGAGGCGGATACGCGGCCTCCGGTGGGCGCGGGATATCGGCGGATCGCCGCGGTGGCGCCGGCCAACCCGGTGGTGCCGGCGAGTTCGCCTGCGGCGCTGACGCTTCCGGTCGTCGAGATCCGGGAGACTCCGGCCGCCGGATAACAGCCGGTTCTCTTTCGCGAGTCCGCCCGCCCGGTGACGGCGCGCCTCCCCGATCGCGGTGTTCGGCAGCCGTCGAGTCGTCCTGCGGCACGCCGGCCGACTTCACGCTCGTGGACATGATCCGCGCACCGCGGCGACGCCCGGCCCAGCAGCGGCCGGGCGCTGCCTGCAGCCGACCGAGCGCCGGGGACCGGCCGAGCGGGATACCAGGAACGCCCACGCAGCAATCTCGCCTCTACTAGCCTTTAACTGGTCTTTTGCCGCTACGAAAGCCAGGAGGCGATCTGTGAGCACACTGCGGCGCGCAGTGCTCGGCCCCATAGCGATGGCAACCGCCATCGTGCTAGCCGCGACAGGATGCGGCGACGACTCGGACTCCGCGCCCGGAAACGGCACCTTGTCCAGCTCTGCGGCGATGCCCGATCAGGTGGCCGGAGTGCCGATCCCGGACGGGCGGATCGATGATGCGGTGGCCGAACTGGACCGACTCGCCGAAGACTTGCTCGACTCCTCCGGCGTCCCGGGCATGGCGGTCGCCGTCGTGCACGGCGGAAAGGTGGTGTACAGCCGAGGATTCGGGGTCCGCAACGTCGTCACCGAGGAGAAGGTGGACCCGGACACGGTCTTTCAGCTCGCGTCGGTTTCCAAGCCGGTCGGAGCGACGGTGGTCGCCCGCCGGATCGCCGCCGGTGGCGTCGAGTGGGACACCCCGGTGCGCAGGCTGCTGCCGTCCTTCGCGCTCGCCGATCCGTACGTCACCGATCACGTCACGATCGGTGACCTGTACGCGCACCGGTCCGGGCTGCCCGATCACGCGGGCGACCTGCTGGAAGACCTCGGCTATGACCGTCAGCAGGTACTCGACCGGCTGCGGCTGCTACCGCTGGGCGCCTTCCGGGACTCCTACGAGTACACCAATTTCGGCGTGACCGCGGCGGCCGTCGCCGTGGCGTCGGCCGCGGGCACCGACTGGGAGACGTTGTCGGAGCAGACCATCTACGATCCGCTCGGCATGGACTCGACCAGCTCCCGCTACGCCGACTTCACCGCCCGCGCCAACCGCGCCCAGGGGCACGTCCTGGTCGACGGCAAGTACGCGGTGGCCAACCCGCCGCGCCAGCCGGACGCGCAGTCTCCCGCGGGCGGAGTCAGTTCCTCGGTCGCCGATATGGCCAAGTGGATGGCGATGGTACTTGCGAATGGCTCCGCGGGCGGCTCGGTGCTCGTGCCACCGGAGGATCTGCTGCCCGCCATCTCGCCGCAAGCGGTGTCGGCGCCACCGAAAACGCCCGACGCGCGCGCCGGGTTCTATGGATTCGGCTTCAATGTGAGCAATTCCGCCGCGGGCCGGGTGGTACTCGGTCATTCCGGGGCGTTCGGTCTCGGCGCGGGTACCGCGTTCACCCTGATCCCCTCCGCCGACGTCGGCATCGTGACGTTGACCAACGCGGCACCGATCGGCGTGCCCGAGACACTGAATGCCGAGTTCGCCGATCTGGTCCAATTCGGGAAGATCCAACAGGACTGGCGCACGTTGTACCGCACGGCATTTCAACCCCTCAGCGCGCCGACCGGCGCACTGAGCGGCGAACAGCCGCCGTCCGACCCGGTTCCCGCGCGGCCGCTCCCGAGTTACGCGGGCACCTACGACAACGCCTATTACGGACCGGCGACGGTCAGCAGCACCGATAAATCCCTGACCCTCACCTTGGGGCCGAGGAACATGACCTTCCCGCTGAAACATTGGAACGGCAACACCTTCGTCTTCACCCCGCCCGGTGAGAACGCCAACCAAGGCACGATCTCCCAAGCGACCTTCGATGGCACCGAGCTCACGCTGGAGTACTACGACACCGAACAGCTGGGCGTTTTCACCCGCAGATAAACGGTCAGCCGCTTCTCCGTGCGGTATCAGCGACTGCCCAGCAACGGAGGCGCTCGTCGAATGCTTCAGCGCGCCTCCGAGACCGTACTATGGCGTCTGACTGTTACTAGCACTAAGGATTTCGTTGAAGGGCTCGACTATAGCGATGCTCGGCATCGCTGCCAGCGCGGCGTTCGGTATGACCGCCGCCCCCGCGACCGCCGACCAAATGGCAGACAAATCTCGCGTGATCGACACCGAAGACGGCTGGGAATTGCGGATCAGCAAGACCGCGGAAGACGTTCAACGCGTACCCAATCTGGCCGCCACACCATTCACCCGGGAAGGGTTCGTCACGTTGTCGGCGGCTGCCGATATCAGTGGCGAGGGCCAAGAAGCGGTGAATTCGGGGACATTGCAGCTGGGATACCAAATCGGCTGCCAGGCCGACGTGTCCAACGGCCTCACCGTCGGAATATCCGCGGCGATCGGCCCGAACGCGATGGTGACCATCGCGCCCTCGCCCGGCGTCGCGGTCGGCGGCAGCGCGCTGGCCCTGCCGAACATGTCGACAACCATCAAGCCGGGCACCATCAGCACCATCACACTCGGCACGAAAACGCTTGCCGGGCCGCATGGTTCGATCTCCCTCGATCAGATACAGATCAAGATCGATGCGTGTGCGGGCGCGGTCAGCCTGCGCTCGTTCGCGATCGTGTCGATATCCACCGCTACGGCCGACAATTCGGTCGCGGTCTACGGTGACCCGATATGGCTGTGATCCGCATGCGGGGATGGCGGCGTTGGATCGCGCCGGCCGGTACGTCGGTTTCGCTGATCATCGCGGCGGCCACCGCCTCCGCCGAACCCATCGTCCCTGCCGATCCACCGTCGACATGCAGCGAATCACCGGGCGCGGCACCATCTCCCGCGTGCGGCAAAGCACCGCAGTCGCGAGGTGTGCCTGCGCAACCGCAGCCACCGCTGCCACTGCAGATGCTGGCTCCCCCGCCCGCACGCTCGACACCCAGCACGAACACGCCCGCCGGCGCGCTCGTGCCGCCCGCACCGGGGCCGGGCGGAGGCACACCGATCGTGCCCGCCAAGTAGTCGGCCGGTCTACTGCTGGCGGGTCTCGTCCGAGCCCGCCAGCAGGCATCAGCAGCGGTGTGGGGCGCGATGGTCAGCCGAGGAACAGGACTCCGATCGCGGCGGCGGCGACGGTCGTGCCGATGGCGAGCGCGGCTGCCAGTTGCAGGCCGGTGAGCAGGCGTTCGCGGCGGCCCCAGAGGAACATCATCAGCGTGGCCGGCAAGGCGACGGTGGCGGCGGTGACCATGCCCGGTGAGTAGTCGCCGAACCAGGCCGCGGTGCCGAGGTGGAACACGGCGTTGACCGCGAACTGCCACTGGAACGCCACCGCCATGACCACCCACCCGGTCGCGGCGTTCGGCCGCGCGGCACGCCGAGAACACCACAGGACCAGCAGGATCAGCGGGATATGGCTGACCGCGAACGTCTCGGTGGTCAACGGCGCGAAATGCGTACTCACCCAGACCGCGAACCCGGGCATCTCCTCGAGGGTGTGCACCACGAACACCGCGAACGGCACCCACAACATCAGCGCCCGGACCACCGCCGGTTCCAGCGGCAGCCCTGGGCGTGGGCGGACTGTGGCAAGTGTGTCGGTCATCGACAACCCCTTCCATAGGTAAACATATGCGAATCTGACTATATATTGCGAGAGTGGTCGGTCAACCCCTCGGGCAGTCGTGATCTCAGATCATCGCGGGGGCCGCCACCGCATCCGGTCGCACCCTCTGGTGCAGAACGCCAGGGCGCGTGAGGGTGCAGGTGTGGACGACATCCGTCGGCGAAGATCGAAGTCGATCGGTCGCAAGCTCGCCCGGTCAGCCGCTGGTCGAACGGCTGACCGGGTGGCTTCGCGGCGAGGCCGGAGTTCACTCCTGGCCGGTCGGGCCCTCTCGCCAGGTCGTGGTCAGGACATCGGCGATTCGGGCGAGTCCGGTGGCGGTGGTCATCTGCCAGTGGGTGGTGGCAACGGCGTGGTTGTGGACTGTGCCGTCGACGATCTCACTCCAGATCGACGCACCGACGCAGCCCGTCGGGTCGTCGAGGGCCGCGGTGAAATATACGACGTCTCCTCGATAGCGCGGCGGCTGATAGGCGCTGCGCAGCGCCACGGAATGCACCGCCGCGTCGAGGATCCGGGCCACCCGCTCGGCGCCGAAGGACGCGAACGGTTCGGGCAGTTCGGTGAGTTTCTGCGGCAGCGCGACCCAATCCAGCTCCGCGACGTTGCCGAGATCCCCGGCCGCTTCACCGAGGAGACCACCGATCAATTCGGCCACCGGCACCTGCCCGGCGTCGGTGACCACAGTCCCCGGTGGGTCGGCCATGTAGCTGTCCATCACCGCCAGCAGGGCGACGGTTTCGCCCTCGCGCTGCAGTTGCACCGCTATCTCGTGGGCGAGGACACCGCCGAACGACCAACCCAGCAGGTGGTACGGGCCAGCCGGTTGCACCGAGCGGACCAGCTCGACATAGCGGGCTGCCCAGTCCTCGATCGAATCCGGCATCACCTCCTCGGTGGCCAGCACCGGGGTTTGCAGGCCGTAGAGGGGCCGGTCCGGGTCGAGGTAGGCCGCCAGGCCCGCATACGACCAGGAGATCCCGGACACAGGATGCACACAGAACAGCGGTGCGGCCGAACCACCCGGCCGTAACGGCAGCAACATCTCGAAGGCCGCCTCCGTCTCCACACCGCCGCCCGCACGGCGCGCCAGATCTGCGACCAACCCTGCGGGCGTGGGCGTGGTGAACACCCGCATCACCGGCACCTTCGTGCCGAGCGCCGAGGACAGCCGGGCGGTCAGCTTCGCCGCGATCAGCGAGTTTCCGCCGCGTTCGAAGAAGTTGTCGTCCATCCCGAAACGATCCGCGCCCAGCACCTCCGCGAAAGCCGCGGCCACCGTCGCCTCCACCGGGGTTGCCGGCGCCCGGAACTCCCGCGCCCGGAACTCCGGCGCGGGCAACGCGCGACGATCGAGTTTCCCGTTCGGCGTCAACGGCAGAGTCTCCAGCACCACGATCGCGGCGGGCACCATGTAACTGGTGAGGAAATCCCCGACCCGACTGCGGAGTTCGGCCGGGTCCAGCCGCACACCCGGCTCGGCCAGCACGTAACCGACCAGTTGCTCCCCCAGCAGCCCGTCGGTACGGACCACCGCGACGGCCTGACTCACGCCCGGGCAGCGCCCCAGCGCCGCTTCGATCTCCCCGAGTTCGATCCGGAAACCGCGCAACTGCACCTGCCGGTCGCCGCGCCCGCCGTAGGCGAGCCCCGGCTCACCACCGGACCGCGTCCAGCGAGCGAGGTCACCCGACCGGTACATTCGCGACCCGGGCCGCCCGAACGGGCTCGCCACAAACCGGGTCGCGGTCAGGCCCGGCAGCCCCGAATAGCCGCGGGACAGTTGGCTGCCCTCGACATAGACCTCCCCGGGAGTGCCGAACGGTGCCGGACGCAGACGCTGGTCGAGCACGTAAGCATCCAGCCCGGGCAGCGCGCGACCGACGAGACTGGCGTGGCTGTCGGCCAGTTGTTCACCCAGCGGCAGGAACGACACATGCACCGTGGTCTCGGTGATGCCATACATATTGACCAACCGCGGCGCATCCCCGGGATGACGCTCGTACCAGCGCGCCAACTGCCGCAGATCCAGCGCCTCACCACCGAAGATCACATACCGCAATGCCAACTCTGCCGGTGACGCGCCCCGATCGGCCTCCACCAACTGGTAGAACGCCGACGGGGTCTGATTCAACACCGTCACCCGCTCCCGGACGAGCAACTCACGCAACAACTCCGGTGACCGCGACGTCGCATAGTCCACCACCACCACGCTGCCGCCGGTGACCAGCGCGCACCACAACTCCCACACCGAGAAGTCGAACGCGAACGAATGGAACAACGCCCACACATCACCCTCATCGAACCCGAACAACGGCCGGGAATTGGCGAACAACTCCACCACATTCCGGTGCGTCACCCCCACACCCTTCGGCACACCCGTCGAACCCGACGTGAAGATCACATACGCCAGGTTGTCCGGCCGCAACGGCGCCACCCGCTCCACATCGGTGACCGGGTCATCGGCCAACCCCGCCACGTGCTCCAGCAACACCACCGGCAGATCGGTTTCCGGCAAGGCCGACCGTTCCTCAGCCGTGGTCAACACACACACCGGAGCCGCACCCGCGAGCACACCCGCCACCCGCTGCGCCGGGTAGGTCAGATCGAGCGGCACATACGCCGCACCCGCCGCGAGCACACCCAGCAACGCCACCGGCAGCGCTTCAGTCCGTGACACAGCCACCGCCACCAGGGATTCCGGCCCAGCACCCGCCGCGATCAACGCCCGGGCAACCTGGCTCGCACACCGATCCAACACACCGAAACTCAGCGCCGCATCGCCGAACCGAACGGCTGTCGCGTCAGGCCGAAGCCGTGCCTGCTCCCCGATCAACTCGGGCAGCGTCGTAGCGGGCGCCGAAGCGTGGCACGACGTGGGTTCACCCAGCACTATGGCGCGTTCGGACGAACTGAGCAGATCGATGTCCCCGACGGGTTCCGTAGGATCGGCGGCCACCGCCGCCAAGATTCGGCCGAATCGATCCGCGAAGCCCTGCACCGTCGCGTCGTCGAAGAGGTCGCTGGCGAAGGAGAACTCCGCGTACATGCCCACGTCGTGACCGGTTTCCGCGTCGGCGTCGAACGCCGCGCCGTTCTCCCGGACAGCCAGTGACAGATCGAATTTCGCGGTGCCGACCTCGAAATCGACTGCCTCGACCCGCAATCCGGGCAGTTCGAGACGCTTCTCCGGCAGATTGTCGAAGGTCAGCGATACCTGGAACAGCGGGTGTCGCGCAGTGGAGCGTTGCGGATTGAGCAGTTCCACGAGACGTTCGAAGGGCAGGTCGGCGTGGGCGAATGCCTGCAGATCCGTACTCCGGGTCCGCGCGAGCAGCTCCTCGAAGGTCAGCCTGCCCGGCACCTGAGTGCGCAGCACCAGGGTGTTGACGAACATGCCGATCATATCGTCGAATTCCGGCTCACCACGCCCGGCCACCGGGGTGCCGATCGCGATGTCGTCAGTGCCGGACACGCGCGCCAGCAAGACCGCGAAGGCCGCGTGCACGACCATGAACAACGTCACGTTCTGCGCACGGGCCAGGGCCCGCAGCTCCCGGTAGAGGTCGGCGTCGATCGTGAATCCGACGCGTCTACCGGCAAAGGACTGCACTGAGGGACGGAGGCGGTCGGTCGGCAGCGGCAGTTCGTCGGGTAGCCCCGCGAGCGCCGAGCGCCAATAGTCGATCTGCTCGACGATGGGGCTGTGTGGGTCGTCCTCCGAGCCGAGCACACTGCGTTGCCACAGTCCGAAATCCGCGTATTGCAGCGGAAGCGGTGCCCAGCCGGGCGCGACTCCGGCCACGTGGGCGGCGTACGCGAGCATCACGTCGCGAGTCAGCGGGCCCATGGACCACCCGTCGGCGCTGATGTGGTGGGCGACGAAGACCAGTACGTGCTCGGTGTCGGACAGCTGCAGCAAGGCGGTGCGGAACGGGAGTTCGACGGTGACGTCGAAACCTTTCGTCAAGACGCCGCTGATTTCTTGGGCGACCTCGTCGGCCCCGATTCGCTTCGGCAGCAGATCGATCGGGACGTCGGACGGCTCGAGCACTCGTTGCACCGGGCCTGCCGGAGTCTGCGGGTAGCGGGTGCGCAGCGTCTCGTGCCTGCCCACGAGGTCGGCGACGGCTTGCCGGAGAGCGGTGACGTCGAGCGGGCCGGCCAGCCGGACCGCGACCGGGATGTTGTCGACCGCGGAGGTGGGGTCGAACTGGTTGAGGAACCACATCCGTTGCTGCGCCAGCGACAACGGGATCTGCTCCGGTCGTGGACCCGCCACCGGCGCGCGGCGACCATCCACGCCCGCATGCTGTTCGGACCGAAAGGCCAGCCCGGCCACCGTGGACGCTTCGAACAGGGCGCGCACCGGCACCCTGGTGTCGAGTGCGGCGCCGAGCCTGGCCGCGACTTGCGTGGCCAGCAGCGAATTGCCGCCGAGCGCGAAGAAGTCGTCCTCGGCGCCCACGCGGTCGACGCCGAGCACGTCGGCATAGATACCGGCGACGATCTCCTCGACCGGCGTCGACGGCGCCCGGTACACCGTCGCGACGAACTCCGGTTCGGGTAGCGCCGGACGGTCGAGTTTGCCGTTGACGTTCAAGGGCAGCGCGTCGAGCACGACGAACGCCGATGGCACCATGTACGACGGCAGCACGGCACCGAGAGCCGACTGCACCTGGGCGACATCGAGGTTCGCGGAGTCATCCGACGGCACCAGATAGGCGACCAAGCGGTCACCGGTATGCGCGTCGCTTCGCGCGATCACGACGGCCTGCGCGATCCCGGGCAGGGTCAGCAGTGCGGTTTCGATCTCGCCGGGTTCGACGCGGAAGCCACGGATCTTGACCTGGAAGTCGCTGCGACCGCGGTATTCCAGTTCACCCGCGCGATTCCACACGGCCAGGTCGCCGGTGCGGTACATCCGCTCGCCCGCGCCGAACGGATCGGGAACGAACCGCTCCGCGCTCAGCCCCGCATGCCCGAAGTAGCCTCGCGCCAGCTGCGCACCGGCCAGATACAGTTCGCCCACGACACCGTCGGGAACCGGCTGCAAACGACCATCGAGCACGTACACCCGGTTGTTCCACTCCGGTACTCCGATGGGCACGGTGGCCTCGTCGCCCTCGGTGACCCGATGGCAGGTGACCGAGACCGCCGCCTCCGTCGGGCCGTAGAGATCGAACAGCTCGGTGCGCGGATGCGCACGGCGGAACCGCTGCGCGAGCGCGGCGGAAAGCACTTCACCGATGGCCAGCACGCGCCACAGCGAGTCGGGCAGCCCCGCGGTGAGCAGTGCCTCCAGCATCGACGGCACGACGTGCAGGGTGGTCACCCATTCCCGGGCCATCAGCTCGGTGAGATAGGCCGGGTCACGGTGTCCGTCGGGTGCGGCGATGATCAGCCGCCCGCCGCACACCGCCGCCGACCAGAATTCCCACACCGACAAGTCGAACGTGGCGGCGGTCTTCAGCAAAATCGCGTCGGCGGCGTCGAGGCCGAATTCGGTGTTCTTCCATCGCAATTGATTGACAATCGCGTCGTGCGGCACCGCGACGCCCTTCGGCAGGCCGGTGGAGCCCGAGGTGAAGATCACGTACGCGGTGTGCTGCGGCCGCAGCGGGACGATCCGGTCGGTATCGGAGATCGGCGTCGGGTCGAGCCCGGCGAGATCGAGTTCGGGCAAACGCAGCACCGGCGCGAGTTCGGTGTCGAACCGAGTTCCGGCCAGCACACAGACCGGGCCGACCGCCTCCAGGATGTAACGGGTGCGTTCGGCGGGCTGCTCCGGGTCCACTGGCACGTAGGCGCCGCCCGATTTGGCCGTCGCGTACATGGCGACGAGCAGATCCACCGAACGCGGCAACGCCAGCACCACCCGTGACTCCGGACCGACGCCCAGCGAGATGAGATGCCGCGCAAGGCGGTTGGCCCGCGCATCCAGCTCACCGTAGGTCAGTTCGGTGGCGCCTTCCGGTGCGTCGGCGACGACGGCGACGGCATCCGGCGAGTTCGCCACGACGGCGTCGAGCAGCGACACCAGCGTCGCCGACGCGTCGGCGGGCCGCTGGGTGGCGTTGCGCCGCATCAGGATGTCGGCGCGCTCGGCCTCGCTCAGGATCGCTATCTCCCCGACAGCGGTCTTGGGAGCCCGCACTATGGTGTCCAGGATCCGCGACAGTCGCGCGACGATGGTATGCGCTGTCGAGGCGTCGAAGAGGTTATCGGCGTAGGTCAGGAAACCGTTGATACCGGCCGCCGCGCCGGACTCGGCGTAGCTGTCGGCGACGATCAGGTGCAGGTCGAACTGCGACAGGCCGGTGCTCAGATCCAGCCCCGACACCGTCAGATCCGGAAGTTCCAAGCTGGCCTCGGCCAGGTTCTGGAACGAGAAGCCCACTTGGAACAGCGGGTGGCGGGCGGTGGAGCGGACCGGATCGAGCACCTCGACCAGCCGCTCGAACGGCACGTCGGCGTTGGCGAACGCCTGGATATCGGCATCCCGTTGCCGGGCGAGGAGTTCGATGAAGGGCTCACCAGAGTCGATGCGGGTGCGGAAGACCAGGGTGTTGACGAACATGCCGATGAGGTCGTCCAGCACGGCTTCGCCCCGGCCCGCGATCGGGGTGCCGATGGCGATGTCGTCGGTCTGCGCGAGCCGGGCCAGCAGCACCGCGAGGGCGGTGTGGACCACCATGAACAGGGTCGCGCTGTGGTCGTGGGCCAGGTCGAGGAGGGCCTGATGGGTCGCGGCGTCGACGCGTACCTCCACCCGGCCGCCGCTGAACGATTGCACCGCCGGACGGGGCCGGTCGGTGGGCAGGTCCAGTTGCTCGGGCAGCCCGGCCAGCGTCCGTCGCCAGTAGGCGAGCTGCTCGGCGGCGCGGGAGTCCGCGTCGCTTTCCGAACCGAGGAGTTCGTGCTGCCAGATGCAGTAGTCGGCGTACTGCACGGGCAGCGGCATCCAGTTCGGCGCCGCACCCGCCGCGCGTGCGGCGTAGGCGACCATCAGATCCCGGGTCAGCGGACGCAACGAGAAGCCGTCGGCGCTGATGTGGTGCACCACCATGGCGAGCACATGATCGACGGGCCCGGCAGGATCCGCACCCGCGACGCGCAACAGCGCCACGTTGACCGGAACCTCGACGGTGACGTCGAAGGTGATCGAAATCGCCTCGGCCACTGCGGATTCGACGTCCTCAGGCGCCACCGTCCGCACCTCGAACCGCGGCACGGCCTGATCCGGTGGAAGGATCACTTGCGCGGGCCCCTGTGCGGTCTGCGGATAAACGGTGCGCAGGATCTCGTGCCGGTTCAGCACGTCCGCGATGGCGGCGTGCAGCGCGGCCACATCGAGTGCCCCGGTCAGCCGGACCGCCACCGGCACGTTGTAGGCCGCTGATCCGGCGTCGAACTGATTGAGGAACCACATCCGCCGCTGGGCCGAGGACAGCGGGATGTGCTCGGGCCGTCGGCGGGCGGTCAGCTGCCCGCGGCCACCGGAGTCCGCGTAGTCGGTCAGCCGGGCAGCGAGCTCGGCGACGGTCGACGCCCCGAACAGCAACCCCACCGGCACCTGGGCGTCCAGCTCGGCGCCGAGCCGCGCCGCGGCCTGGGTGGCGATCAGCGAGTTGCCGCCCAGGCGGAAGAAATCGTCGTCGGCGCCGATCGGCTGGGTCGTGCGCAGCAGTTCGGCGAACACGTCCGCGACCGTCTCTTCGAGCCGTCCCGACGGCGGCCGGAACTCGGCAATGGCCAGTTGCGGCCGCGGCAGGGCGCGCCGGTCCAGCTTGCCGACCGGGGTCAACGGGATCTCGTCGAGCACGACGACGGCCGTGGGCACCATGTGGGCGGGCAGCGTGTGCCCGAGATCGTCGATAATTGCCGCAGTGTCGATGGACGCATCCGGTACCGGCAGCACATAGGACACGAGGATCGTTGCGCCGGAAGGTGATTCACGACCGATGGTAACCGCGAAGTCGATGTCCGGACGAGCGGAAAGCGCCGCGTCGATCTCCCCGAGTTCGATCCGGAAGCCGCGGACCTTGACCTGGAAGTCGTTGCGGCCGATGTAGTCCATGACCGTCTGCCCGTCGATTCGGCGATGGCGCACGACGTCCCCGGTGCGGTAGAGCCGTGCACCGGGCACGCCGTACGGGTCGGCGACGAAACGGGAGGCGGTGAGCGCGAGACGGCTGTGGTAGCCACGCGCGAGCTGGTCGCCTCCGAGATACAGTTCGCCCGCGATGCCTTCGGGGACCGGTCGCAACCTGCCGTCGAGCACCAGCGCGCGCATGCCCCGGATCGGTCCCCCGATCGTGACCGGCCCCTCCGGAGACAACGCATCGCTGATATTGGTCATGATCGTGGTTTCGGTGGGCCCGTAGCCGTTGTAGAACTCGCGGGTCCGCCGGCCTGCGATCGGCTGGACCCAGCGCCGCAGCAGCTCCGGCGGGCATGCCTCACCACCGGCGATCACCACCCGGAGCCGGTCGAGTCCGGCCGGGTCCATCGACGCCAGCGCGGCGGGCGTGACGAAGGCGTGGGTTACGCGCTCGCGGCGCAGCAGTGCGGTCAAGTCGGCGCCGCCATAGACGGTCGGCGCCACCACCACCATGGTCGCCGCGCCGCCGATGGCAAGCAGCAATTCCAGGACCGACGCATCGAAGGACGGTGACGCGAAATGCAATGTGCGCGAACTACTCGTGACGCGATAGCGTTCGCGCTGCTCCGCACAGAAACCGGACAGGCCCGCGTGGGTGACCACCACGCCCTTCGGCACCCCCGTGGAACCCGAGGTGTAGATGACGTAGGCCGGGTGCTCCGGACGCAGCGGTCGTGTCCGATCCGCGTCGGTGACCGGGTCGGTGGCCTGCCGGTCGAGGCCGTGCACGAACTCGACGGTGTCGATGACCAGCCACTCGACCTCGTCGGGCAGGTCGGCGCGCACCGCGTCGACGGTCAGACCGAACACCGCCCGCGAATCCGACACCATGTGCGCGACCCGGTCGCGAGGATAATGCGGGTCGACGGGTACGAAACCCGCTCCGGTCTTCGCGATGGCCCACACCGCGAGCACCGACTCCAGCGATCGAGGAATCCCCACCGCCACCAGGTCTTCGGGCCCGATGCCTCGGGCGATCAGCGCCCGCGCCAATTGGGTGGACTGCTCGTCGAGTTCGAGGTACTCCAGTTCACCCAGCGTTTCGGACTCGTCGGCCAAGAGCACCGCGACACCGTCCGGGTTCTCCTCCACGGCGGCGGTCAGCAGATCCGGCAGCAGCGCGACGGTGGGCGACTCGATCCGGCTCCGCGGGGTCGCGGCCGAACCCGCGGTCACCACCCGCCGGGCCTCTTCCGGG